>DATFHF010000035.1:0-55013 GCA_035248685.1 Jatrophihabitans sp. | reverse complement strand
ATCATTGCCGATGGCTAAGTTCTTTAACAGGGTCGGGCGCGTCGTAATCAAATCGCATCCCGGAGACCGCCCATTGACGAAAGTCTGGACATCTTGCCTACGCAGGGCCCGTCAATACGGGGACGGACGATATTGCTGGGTTGCGCCGGCGGTCAGGTGCCGGCGTTTCCGGTCTCGGTCAGCACCAGCTCGGCGACTGCCCGCATGGTGGTCCGCTTGTCCATCGCGGCCCGCTGGATCCAGCGGAAGGCGTCCGGCTCGGACAGCCGGTGCTCGGCCATCAACACCCCCTTGGCTCGCTCGATCAGCTTGCGGGCCTCCAGCCGATCGTGCAGCCCGCTCACCTCGGCCTCCAGCGCCCGGATCTCGGCGAACCGGCTGGTGGCCATCTCGATCGCCGGCAGCAGGTCGCGCTTGTGGAACGGCTTGATCAGGTATGCCATCGCGCCGGCGTCGCGGGCCCGCTCGATCAGGTCGCGCTGGCTGAACGCGGTCAGGATCACCACCGGGGCGATCCGAGCACCGGCGATCTGGCCGGCGGCGGTGATGCCGTCCATCTTGGGCATCTTCACGTCGCAGATCACCACGTCCGGCTTCAGCTCGGTGGCCAGCTCGACCGCCTTCTCGCCGTCGGCTGCCTCACCGACGACCTGAAAGCCCTCCTCCTGGAGCATCTCGCGCAGATCGAGCCGGATCAGCGCCTCGTCCTCGGCGATCAGCACCCGCCGAGGTGTGGCCGGTGCGCCGGCAGCTGACTGGTCACTCACGAAGCTCACTACCTCACTCATGCCGGACCGGTCCGGGTTGCCGTCAGGGACGCTGCCGGAACGCCCGGTCGCTCAGGAGCAGAGCCTATCGGTCTAGACTCTGGGACGCTCCAAGCCCCTGTGATGGAACTGGCATACATGATGGTCTCAAACACCATTGCCGAAAGGCGTGTGGGTTCGAATCCCACCGGGGGCACCGGGGAGTCCACCTTGCCGGCCTGCCGAGAACGATCAGTCGAGAAATGGCGGATTATGCGGCCCTGAGCCCCAAAATCTTCCACTTTCGCCGATGCTGGGCTGGCACGAGCGGGCGCTAGATTGGCTTGTCGTGAGCGCCCACATGAGCCCGGACGAGTTCCGCAAGCACGGTTACCAGGTCATCGACTGGATCGCCGACTACTACCGCGGCATCGAGTCGCTGCCGGTGCTGTCGCAGGTCGCACCGGGTGAGATCCGGGCCGGTCTGCCGGCCGAGCCGCCGGAACAGGGCACCGGCTTCGACGGGGTGCTGGCCGACCTGGACCGGGTGATCATGCCCGGCATCACGCACTGGCAGCACCCGTCCTTCTTCGCCTACTTTCCGGCCAACGCCACCGGGCCGGCCATCCTGGGCGACCTGCTCGCCTCCGGACTCGGCGTGCAGGGCATGCTCTGGGCCACCTCACCGGCCGCGACCGAGCTGGAAACGCTGATGCTGGACTGGCTGGCCGACCTGCTCGACCTGCCGCCCGGGCTGCGGTCGAAAGCAGCCGGCGGCGGCGTGATCCAGCACTCGGCCTCGGACGCCGCGCTGGTCGCGCTGGTCGCCGCACTGCATCGGGTCAGCGGCGGCGCGACCGAGACCACCGGGGTAGGCGGCGCCGAGTACACCGTCTACACCTCGTCCCAGACCCATTCGTCGGTAGAAAAGGCTTGCCGGATAGCGGGAATCGGCTCGGCGGCGCTGCGCAAGCTGACGGTCGACCCGGTGACGCTAGCGGCCCGTCCCGAGCACCTGGCCGAACTGCTCGCCGCCGACGTGGCGGCCGGTCGCACCCCGGCACTGGTAGTCGCCTCGGTCGGCACCACCGGCACCGGAGCGGTGGACCCGGTCGGCGCGCTGGCCGAACTCGCCCACTCCTACGGCGCCTGGCTGCATGTGGACGCGGCCTGGGCCGGCGTGGCCGCGGTCTGCCCGGAGCTCCGCTGGCTCAACGCCGGCGTGGAATCTGCCGATTCTTACTGCACGAACCCGCACAAGTGGCTGCTGACCAACTTCGACTGCACCGCGTTTTGGGTGGCCGACCGGACGGCGCTGATCGGTGCGCTATCGATCCTGCCGGAGTATCTGCGCAACGCGGCCACCGAGTCCGGCGAGGTATTCGACTACCGGGACTGGCACGTGCCGCTCGGCCGGCGGTTCCGCGCGCTCAAGCTGTGGACGGTGCTGCGCTGGTACGGCGCGGACGGGCTGCGTTCGCACATCCGCAACCACGTCGAGTTGGCTCAGTGGTTCGCCGGCCAGGTCGCGGCCGACGACCGGTTCGAGCTGCTGGCACCGCACCCGCTCGCGCTGGTGACTTTCGCGCTGCGGGAAGGCGATCAGGCCAGCCGGCGACTGGTGGACGCGGTTAACGCTTCTGGCGAGGCATACCTGACCCACACCGTGGTGGACGGCCGGTACGCGATTCGGCTGGCCGTCGGCGGCGTGCTGACCGAGCGCCGGCACGTCGAGGCTGCCTGGCGCAGCTTGACCAGCCGGCTATGAGTTCTGCCTTCTGATTTAAGGGCAACAGCTGACGGCACTAGCCGTGGACCGTCACCCAGTCCGCGCCATAGCGAGCGATCAACGCCTCGCCATAAGCCTTCGTATAGTGCGCCAGCGTGATCTCTATCAGGTTGCTGGCGCCGTAGACCCAGCTCGTCAGCTGGATACCCTGCTTCTCCCAGTAGGCCCGGTCATCCTCGATCTGTTGGATGAGCGCCTCCAGTTCCCGCCGCGTGTGACGCACCGAGCGGTAGCTGACCGGGATCGGCTTGCCCTGGTATTGCGGATCGTCCCGGGCCACCACCGCCAGGATCGCGGCGGTGGGCGGCCCGACCAGATCGACCTCGATGCCGGAGCTGACGATCTGCGCGATGGCGAAGTTGTCGAACCGCGCAAGGTCGGCAGAGAGATTTCCTTGAGCCGCCGCGAAGTTGGCGTCCTGATCATTGGCGAAGTCAATGCCGGCCCGCGCCGGGGTAGCACGCGGCGTGCTGGTGGAATGCGAATACCACAGCGTGCCGGCTACCGCGGTGGCGACGGCGAGCAGGAACGCCCCCGCGGCGACCGCGGACCTGCGTTTTCGTAACGACATCTCGCCCCCGTCCCCGCCAGCGGATCAGCCGGTAGCGGTCCCGTCCCACGGCATGACCGTCACCAGTTCGCTGCTATAGCGCGTGATCAAGGCGTTCCGATAGGCCTTCGTATAGTGCTGCAGGGTGATCTGCACCGCATCTATGTACCTACCCGTCCTGCTATCGAGACCTACACCCCAGCTCGACAGCTGGATCCCTTGCCGCTGCCAGTAATGGGCTTCGACGTCCGCTGTTATCTGGCGCATCACCGCCTGCAGTTGGAGATAGGTATGGCGCACCGAGCGGTAGCGGACCGGGATCAGCGTGCCCTGGTATTGCACATCATCCCGAGCCACCGCCGCCTGCATGGCAGCGGACGGCGGGCCGACAACGTCCACCTCGATTCCGTAGCTGACGATCTCTAGGCTGGCGTAACCGGCAAGCGGCGGTAGATCGGTGAGCAGCTTCTGTCCGAGCTGCGATGCCGCGTAGTTGGCCGCCTGGTCGGTGGAGAAGTCAATGCCGGCAAGCGCATCGGCGGCCGGCGACGTGCTAGTGGAGTGCGAATACCGCAGCGTGCCGGCTACCGCGATGGCGACGGCGAGCAGAAACGCCACTGCGGCGACTGCGGACCAGCGTTTTCGTAACGACATCGCGACCCCGTCCCGGCGGCGATCTATCGGTGCGACCACTATGCCACCGACCTAACAGCGTGCGACAGCGGCGATACCGATTCGAAGCCGGTGGTTGGCCGGATCGAGGCTGCTCGGTGACCGGAACGAGTCCGATCAACCGTTGGGCAGCCGGACCATGCCCTCCTGGGCGACGCTGACCACCAGCCGGCCGTCCCGGGCGAAGAAGCGTCCGGTGGCCAAGCCGCGACCGCCGGAAGCAGACGGCGAGTTGGACTCGTAGAGGAACCACTCGTCGGCGCGGAACCGGCGGTGGAACCACATCGCATGATCCAGCGATGCCATGGTGATCGGGTCCAGCCGAGCCGACATGCCGTGGTGGATGAGCACCGACTCCAGCAGGTTCAGGTCCGAGGCGAAGGTGATCACGCAGACGTGCAGGGTGGGATCGTCCGGCAGCACCCCGTCGGCCTTCATCCAGATCCGGTGTGGTTGGTGCTCGCGCGGCCCGAGCCCGCGCTGCACCCACGGCGGATCGTCCACGTACCTGATGTCGAAGGCCTGCGGAACCCGATCCAGGAACGAACGCAGCTCGTCGAAACCGTCCAACCGCTCGGCGAGGGTGGGCAACGTATCCGGATCCGGCACCTCCGGCATCAGCTGCTGGTGATCGATGCCGTCCTGCCCGAGCTGGAAGGACGCCGACAGCGTGAAGATCGGCTGGCCGTGCTGGATCGCCAGCACCCGGCGCACCGAGAACGACCGGCCGTCCCGAACCCGCTCGACCAGGTACAGGATCGGCACCGCCGGATCGCCCGGCCGGATGAAGTAGGAGTGCAGCGAATGCACCGACCGGGCGGGATCGACGGTGCGGGTGGCCGCCACCAGCGCCTGGCCGGCCACCTGGCCGCCGAACACCCGTTGCACCGACACATTGGGGCTTACCCCGCGAAAGATGTTCTGCTCGATCGGCTCGAGGTCCAGCAGCTTGACCAGGCCGTCGACCACGGCCTGCCCACCACCGGCGATGCGCTCGGCCTCAGCGGTCACGTCGCAGAATGTCTCCAATGTGATGCACCCGGATGGTGTTGGTGCTGCCGGGCGTCGATGGCGGTGTCCCTGCCACGATAATCACTAGGTCATCCGGCCTGCACACCCGCTGGGCAAGCAGCGCCGAATCCACCTGCCGGACCATCTCATCGGTGGTCTGCACTGTCCATACCCGATACGCCTGCACGCCCCAGGACAGCGCCAGTTGCCGCTGCACCGCCTCCTCCGGGGTGAAGGCCAGCACCTCGGCGTGCGCGTGCAACCGGGCCAGTCGGCGCGCGGTGTCCCCGCTCTGGGTGAAGGCCACCAAGGCCACCGCGCCGAGCGAGTCGCCGATGTCCTTGGCCGCCTTCGCGATCACCCCGCCGACGGTGCGCGGGTCGTGCAGCAGCGCCGACACGTCCACCGTCGACTGCTCGACCGCGGCGATGATCCGCGACATGGTGGCCACCGTCTGCACCGGATAGCTGCCGACGCTGGTCTCGCCGGACAGCATCACCGCATCGGCGCCGTCCAGCACCGCGTTGGCCACGTCGGAGGCCTCCGCCCGGGTTGGCCGGGAGTGGCTGATCATCGACTCCAGCATCTGGGTGGCCACGATGACCGGCTTGGCGTTGTCCCGGCAGATCGCGATGGCCCGCTTCTGCACCATCGGCACCTGCTCCAGCGGCAGCTCTACCCCCAGGTCGCCGCGGGCCACCATCACGCCGTCGAAGGCCAGCGCGATCTCGACCAGCCGGTCGACCGCCTCCGGCTTCTCGATCTTGGCGATCACCGGACGGCGGATGCCGATCCGGTCCATCACCTCGTGCACCAGCTTGATGTCATCCGGTGAGCGGACGAACGACAGCGCGACCCAGTCGACGCCCAGCTGGAGCGCGAACTCCAGGTCGTCGACGTCCTTCTCGCTCAGCGCCGGGACGCTGACCGCCACCCCGGGCAGCGACAGGCCCTTGTTGTTGCTGACCACCCCGCCCTCGCTGACGTCGCACACCACGTCGGTGCCGTCCTCCACGCCGACCACGACCAGCGCCACGTTGCCGTCGTCGACCAGCAGCCGGTCACCGGGCTTGACGTCCTGCGCCAGCTCCTTGTACGTGGTGGACACCCGATCGTGGTCGCCCTCCACGTCGGCCACGGTGATCCGGACCCGCTCGCCGGTCGCCCACATCACCGGGCCGTCGGCGAATCGCCCGAGCCGGATTTTGGGACCCTGCAGGTCGGCGAGGGTGGCCACGTTGCGGCCGGCCGCCTCCGCCGCGTCCCGGACCCCGTGAAACCGGGTGGCGTGGTCGGAGTGCTGGCCGTGACTGAAGTTCAGCCGGGCCACGTCCATGCCTGCCTCGACCAGTGCGCGCATCCGCTCCGGTGGATCGGTGGCGGGGCCGAGGGTGCAGACAATCTTCGCGCGACGGGTCACGTTAGCCAACCTTAATTGCTATTGACCGGTTCCGGTGCAGCCGGCCGACCGGTCGAGCACGATCGAGTACAGCTCATCCCGCGGTAGTAGCTCATCGACGCGCCGCTGCCATCACCGCGGCGTCCACGTCGACGCCGGCGGCGCGAGCCGACCGGGTCGCCTCGAGCACCTGCCGGTAGTCGCGCGGCATGATCAGGCTGAACCTGCGCACCGCCGCTGCCGGATCAGCCAGCAGTCCGGCCGCCACCGTCGAGCCGGTCAACTGCCGGTGCCGACGCAGGATCGCCAGCAGCGTGTCGGGGTACTCGCCGGTCACCGGCTCGATGTCGACCAGCTCCCGGTTGACCAACCCGGCATCCAGATCCAGCACCAGGCCGATACCACCGGACATGCCGGCCGCCAAGTTGCGTCCGGTCGGTCCGAGGATCACCGCCACTCCCCCGGTCATGTACTCGCAGGCGTGGTCGCCGACCCCCTCGGCCACCGCGGTCGCCCCGGAGTTACGGACGCAGAACCGTTCGCCGACCACCCCGCGCAGGAAAAGCTGCCCGCTGGTGGCGCCGTAACCGATGACGTTGCCGGCGATGACGTTGCGTTCGGCGACCAGCGGGGCCCGCTCGTCCGGCCGGATCGCGATTACCCCGCCGGACAGGCCCTTGCCCACGTAGTCATTGGCGTCACCGAACAGCCGGATCAGCACGCCGGCCGGCAGGAACGCGCCGAGCGACTGGCCAGCGGTGCCGTGCAGGGTGATGTCGATGGTGCCCTCGGGCAGCCCAGCCGCTCCGTACCGGCGGGTGACCAGCGAGCCGAGCATGGTGCCGACCGTCCGGTTGACGCTGCGCACCGGCAGTTCCAGCCGCACCGGCCGGGAGTCCAGCAGGGCGCCCTCGCACAGCTGGATCAGCGTGTTGTCCAGCGCCGCATCCAGCCCGTGCTCCTGTTCCACCCGCCGGTAGCGGGCGGCGTCCGGGGCAAGCTCGGGCATTTCCAGCAGCGGGGTCAGATCCAGCCCGTCCGCCTTCCAATGCTCGATCGCCCTTCTGGTGTCGAGGTATTCGGTGTGCCCGATGACCTCCTGCAAGCTGCGGAAGCCGAGCTCGGCCAGCAGTTCGCGCACCTGTTCGGCCAGGTACTCGAAGAAGGTCACCACGAACTCGGGACGGCCGGTGAACCGCTCGCGCAGCACCGGGTTCTGGGTGGCCACGCCGACCGGGCAGGTGTCCAGGTGGCAGACCCGCATCATGATGCAGCCGGACACCACCAGCGGTGCGGTGGCGAAGCCGTACTCCTCGGCGCCGAGCATGGCCGCGATCAGCACGTCCCGGCCGGTCTTCATCGCCCCGTCCACCTGCACCGTGATCCGCTCGCGCAGGCCGTTGAGCAACAGGGTCTGCTGGGTCTCGGCCAGGCCCAGCTCCCACGGCATGCCGGCATGCTTGAGCGAGGTGAGCGGGGCGGCACCGGTGCCGCCGTCGTGGCCGGAGATCAGCACCACGTCCGCGTGCGCCTTGGCCACCCCGGCGGCTACCGTCCCCACCCCGGACTCGGCCACCAGCTTCACGTGCACCCGGGCCGCCGAGTTGGCGTTCTTCAGATCGTGGATCAGCTGCGCCAGATCCTCGATCGAGTAGATGTCGTGGTGCGGGGGTGGTGAGATCAGCCCGACGCCCGGCGTGGAATGCCTGGTCCGGGCGATCCACGGATACACCTTGTAGCCGGGCAGCTGGCCACCCTCGCCCGGCTTGGCGCCCTGAGCGATCTTGATCTGCAGGTCGTCGGCGTTGACCAGGTAGTGCGAGGTGACCCCGAACCGGCCGGAGGCCACCTGCTTTATCGCGGACCGGCGCAGGTCGCCATTGGCGTCCGGCGTGTACCGGTCGGCGTCCTCGCCGCCCTCGCCGGAGTTGGACTTGCCGCCGATCCGGTTCATCGCGATCGCCAGCGTCTGGTGTGCCTCGGCCGAGATCGAACCGTAGGACATCGCGCCGGTGGCGAACCGTCGGACGATCGATTCCACCGACTCCACCTCTTCGATCGGTACCGGTGGCCGCAGGCCGGTGCGGAACTCGAACAGCCCGCGCAGGGTGGCGCCTTCCCGGCTGAGCCGGTCCACCTCGGCGGTGTATTCGGCGAAGACGTCGTAGCGCCGAGTTCGGGTGCCGTGCTGGAGCTTGAAGACGGTGTCCGGGTTGAACAGGTGCAGCTCGCCCTCCCGGCGCCACGAGTACTCCCCGCCCACCTCGAGGCCGCGGTGCGCCTGACTGCCGGGATCGGCGTCGAACGCCCGGTCGTGCCGGACGGCGACCTCGTCGGCCAGCACGTCCAGCCCGATCCCGCCGAGGCTGCTGCGGGTGCCCAGGAAGTAGTTCTCGACCAGCTCGGCCGACAGCCCGAAGGCCTGGAACACCTGCGCGCCGGTGTAGGAGGCGATGGTGGAGATGCCCATCTTGGACATCACCTTCAACACGCCCTTGCTCAATGCCTTGAGATATTTGGCAATCGCAGCGGGCGAATCGGTGCCGGTAAGCACCCCGCGGGCGATCAGATCGTCGATCGTCTCGAAGGCAAGGTAGGGGTTGACGGCCGCCGCGCCGTAGCCGATCAGCAGCGCGATGTGGTGCACCTCCCGGGCCTCGCCGGTCTCCACCACCAGCCCGACCCGGGTGCGCTGGCCGGTGCGGACCAGGTGCCGGTGCACCGCCGAAGTCAGCAGCAGGGACGGGATCGGCGCATGGTCGCCGTCGCAGTCCCGGTCGGACAGGATCAGAATCCGAGCCCCGGCCTCGATAGCGGCCGTGCAGTCGTCGGCCACCCGGCGTAACCCAGCGGCCAGTGCCGAGCCACCACCGTGCACCCGATAGCGGCCGTCGATCAGCGCGCATTGGAAGCCGGGCAGGTCGCCGTCGGCATTGACGTGCCAGATCTTGGCCAGCTCGTCGTTGTCGATCACCGGCTTGGGCAGCACGATCTGGCGGCAGGAGGCCGGCGAGGGCGCGAGCAGGTTCTGTTCCGGGCCGATGCTGGCGGCCAGCGAGGTCACCAACTCCTCCCGGATGGCGTCCAGCGGCGGGTTGGTGACCTGGGCGAACAGCTCGGCGAAGTAGTCGAACAGCAGCCGCGGCCGCTTGCTCAGTACCGCCAGCGGGGTGTCGGTGCCCATCGAACCGAGCGGTTCGGAGCCGGTGCCCGCCATCGGCGCGATGATCAGCCGCAGCTCCTCCTCGGTGTAGCCGAACAGCTGCTGCCGGCGGGTCACCGACTCGTGGGTGTGCACCACGTGCTCACGGTCGGGCAGTCGATCCAGGTGCAGCAGGCCGGCGTGTAACCAGTCGCCGTACGGGTGCTCGGCGGCCAGCGCGGACTTGATCTCGTCGTCGTCGCGGATCTGGCCGGCCGCGGTGTCGACCAGGAACATCCGGCCCGGTTGCAGCCGGCCCTTGGCGACCACGGTGGCCGGGTCGATGTCGATGACACCGGCCTCGCTGGCCAGCACCACCAGGCCGTCCGAGGTCTGCCACCAGCGGCCCGGCCGCAGGCCGTTGCGGTCCAGCACCGCGCCGATCACCGTGCCGTCGGTGAAGGTCACGCAGGCCGGCCCGTCCCACGGCTCCATCAGGCAGGAATGGAACGCGTAGAAGTCCCGCCGGGCCGGATCCATCTCCACGGCGTTTTCCCACGCCTCCGGAATCATCATCAGCACCGCATGCGGCAGGCTGCGGCCGGCCAGGTGCAACAGCTCCAGCACCTCATCGAAGGACGCCGAATCGGACGCGCCCGGCGTGCAGATCGGAAACAGCCGATCCAAGCTGCCGGACGCGCCGGCCAGCGCCTCGCCGGCCAGCAGCGACTGCCGGCTAAGCATCCAGTTCCGGTTGCCGCCGACGGTGTTGATCTCGCCGTTGTGCGCGATCAGCCGGAACGGCTGGGCCAACGGCCAGGACGGAAAGGTGTTGGTGGAGAACCTGCTGTGCACCAGGACGATGGCGCTGGCGAAGTCCGGGTCGGACAGGTCGGGGTAGAACGTGGCCAGCTGCGCGGTGGTGAGCATTCCCTTGTACACCAGTGTTCTGCTCGACAGCGACGGGAAGTACAGCTCGTCACCGGTCGCCGCGGCCAACCGCTCGGCCACCTTGCGTAGCGCGAATACCCTGCGTTCCAAGGCGATCCCGGTCAGCGGTTGGGATCCGGCAGCTGCCACGAACGGTTGCTCGAAGGCCGGCATCACCGACCGCGCGGTCGGGCCCAAGCCGCTGGGATCGACCGGCACTCCTCGCCAGCCGAGCACCGCCAGCCCCTCGGCGGCCGCGGTGTCGGCGACCAGCGCCTTCACCCGGCGCCGAGCCGAGTCGTCGGTGGGCAGGAAGGCTACCCCGGTGGCGTAGTTGCCCGGCGGCGGCAGCTCGAAGTCGGTCAGCACCCGGCGCAGGAAGCCGTCCGGAATCGCCACTGTGATGCCCGAGCCGTCCCCGCTGGACGGTTCGGCACCGGCCGCGCCCCGGTGGTCCATGTTGTGCAGCGCGGTCAGCGCGGTCCGTACCAACCGGTGACTGGGCCGGCCCGTCAGGTCGGCGAGGAAGGCGACACCGCAGGAGTCCGCCTCGGTGGCCGGGTCGTACAGACCCTGCTTGGCCGGGATCGCGGAAAAGGGCAGCTGTGGCACGCGTGCTCCCTCGGTCCGGGGCCGCGCGCACTGGCGTTCGGCGGGCCCGCTGTCGTGGCGGATCGGTGACGGGACAGCGTCGGCCCTGGCTGGCGTTGGAACGGTGACTAGCTGGTCACAGGCTACCGGTCGCGGCGGCGATGGCGCGAAGGCGGAGCAGCTGTGAACCATCTCGCCCCGGACGAACCACCGTGGCACAGTTAGTCACATGAACCAAGGCATCGACGATGTCGGGGCGTTCTTCTCCGCAATAGCCGCCGGCGATGTCGATGAGGTGCGCCGGATGTTGGACTGGGAACCCCGGTTGATGGAAGAAACCGGCCCGGAGGGCGCCTCGGTGCCGCTGTCCGCGCTGTATGCCGGCCAGCCTCGGCTGGCCGACGAGCTCGCCGCCAGGGCCGGCGAACTGTCGGTGTTCGAGGCCGCCGCCTTCGACGACACCACCCGGCTGGAAGAGCTGATCACCGCCGACCGCTCGGTGGTGAACTCCTGGAGCGCCGACGGCTGGCAGCCGTTGCACCTGGCCGCGTACTTCGGCCGCGCCGAGGCCGCCCGGTTGCTGCTGGACGCCGATGCCCAGGTGAGCCAGCCCTCCCGCAACGACGCCCGAGTGCAACCGTTGCACGCCGCGGCGGCGGCTCAGCACGCCGAGCTGGTCTGGATCCTGATCGCCTCCGACGCCGAGGTGGACGCCCGCCAGCGCCACGGCTGGACACCGCTGCACTCGGCCGCGGCCAACGCCGACATCGATTCGATCCAGGCGCTGCTGTCGGCCGGCGCGGACCCGCGGGCGGTCAACGAGAGCGGTCAGACGCCATTACAGCTGGCGCCGGATGACAGCGTCCGGTCGCTGCTGCTCGGCACCGAACCGGCCTGAGAGGTTGTCCGGTCAGCTCACCGTGGCGCCGAATAGGTGCCCGATCCCGTAGGTAACCGCGGCCGAGACCAGCCCGAACAGCAACTGCCGGCCGCCGGCGTACCACCATTGCCTAGTGGTGAACCGGGCGGTGATCGCGCCGGTCACGAACAGTCCGACCAGCGCCAACGCGGCGGCCACCCCGAGCAGCCGGCTGCCGAACAGGAACGGCACCAGCGGGATCAACGCACCGACCGAGAACGACAGGAACGAGGAAGCCGCGGCCAGCTGCGGGCTGGGCAGGTCGTGGATGTCGACGCCCAGTTCCTCCTGGGCGTGGATCTCCAGCGCCTGCACCGGATCGGCCGACAGCTGCTCGGCCACCAGCCGGGCCAAGTCGACGTCCACCCCGCGGGCGATGTAGATCTGGGTGAGCTCCTCCAGCTCAGCCTCGGGGTTGGAGCTGAGCTCGGCCCGCTCCACCTCAACCTCGGCCAGCATGGATTCGTTCTGGCTTTTGACTGAGATGTACTCCCCGGTGCCCATCGAGAAGGCGCCGCCGATCAGGCCCGCGACGCCGGCCAACACGACCGGCCGGGCGCTGCTGGTGGCGGCGGCTACCCCGGCGATCAGCGCGAAGTTGGATACCAGCCCGTCCACCATGCCGAACACGGTCGGCCGCAGCCAGCCGCCGGAGACGTCGCGGTGTTCGTGGCCGACCGTGGGCAGGTCAGTGATCGGGCGGTGCGGCGACGTCCGGTCGTTGCGCAGGTTCGACGGCTGGGTCGGCATCCCCCGAGTCTAGGCGTTGCGGCTCGGCCGGCCCGCCTTCCAGGCGCTCAGGCGGCGGCGAGCCGTCGGTGGCCGAGCTCCGCGGCGCGTGCCGCTGGTGCCAGAACAGCGCCAGGCCACCGAGGAACACCAGAATCGACACCCAGGAATTCACCCGCATGCCGAGCACGTGGTTGGCATGGTCGTCCCGCAGCGCCTCGATCCAGAACCGGCCCAGGGTGTAGCCCATTATGTAGAGCGCCAAGACCTGGCCGCGTCCCAGCACCCGGCGCCGGTCCAGCACCAGCAGCACCACCGCTACCAGCACGTCCCACAGCATTTCGTAGAGGAAGGTGGGCTGGTAGTAGCCGAGCACCACCGCGTGCCCGTTCTGCCGTTCCGCCTTGCCGGTCACCACGTCCAGGTTGTGAATCTGGAGCTTCCACGGCAAGGTGGTCGCCCGTCCGTACAGCTCGTTGTTGAACCAGTTGCCCCACCGGCCCAGCGCCTGCGCGAGCACGATGCCCGGCGCCGCGGCGTCAGCGAAGGCCACGAAGTTCATCCGATGCCGACGGCAGCCGATCCAGACGCCCAGCGCGCCCAGCGCGATGGCTCCCCAGATGCCCAGCCCGCCGTCCCAGATCTTCAGCGCGTCCAGCGGGTGCTTGCCGCGGGTGAAGTACAGCTCCGGGTCGGTGATGACGTGATAGATCCGGCCACCGATAATGCCGAAGACGACCGCCCAGCCGGCCACGTCGCCGACATCGTTCGGCCGGCCGCCGCGGGCCCGCCAGCGCCGGTTGGTCAGCCAGAGCGCGACCAGGATGCCGACCACGATGCACAACGCGTACAGATGTACCGGCAGCGGCCCGATCCGCCACACGCTGACCGTGGGACTTGGGATCGCGGCCTGGATGCTACGCACCGCTACACGGTAGAGCAGGCCGCGCAGCCGGCCGGCGCCCGGCGGTAAGTTCGAGGGCATGACCGACACCCAGCGCAGCACTCCGTCCCTGGTCGTCACCGCAAACGGCGGCACCGAGGTGCTCAGCGTGCAGGACCGCCCGGTCGCCGATCCGGGGCCCGGTCAGCTGCTGGTTGCCGTTGCGGCGGCCGGCGTCAACTTCGTCGACGTGTACCAACGACAGGGTATTTATCCGGTCCCCACTCCGTTCGTGCTCTGCGGCGAGGGAGCCGGCACGGTGCTGGCGGTCGGTTCCGGCGTCGCCGAGTTCGCCGTGGGCGACCGGGTGGCCTGGGCCCAAAGCCCGGGCAGTGCCGCCGGGCTGAGCCTGGTGCCGGCGGAGGTGGCGGTAGCCGTGCCGGACGGCCTGAGCACCGAGGTCGCCGCTGCGGCGATGTTGCAGGGCATGACCGCGCATTACCTGGTGAACTCGACCTATCCGGTGCAGGCCGGCGATCCGGTGCTGGTGCACGCGGCGGCCGGCGGGGTCGGCCAGCTGTTGGTGCAGCTGGCCAAGGCCAAGGGCGCCACCGTGATCGGCACCGCCTCGACCGAGCAGAAGCTCGCCAAGGCCCGAGAATTAGGCGCCGACCAGGTGATCAACTACACCCAGGTGGACGACCTGGCCGCGGCGGTGCGTGAGCTAACCCCGGACGGTCGGGGCGTGGCGGTGGTTTACGACGGCGTCGGCAAGAGCACCTTCGATGCCTCGCTCGCCTCGCTGCGCCCGCGCGGATTGCTGGCGTTGTTCGGCGGCGCCAGCGGGCAGGTGCCGCCGTTCGACCTCCAGCGGTTGAACCAGGGCGGATCGCTGTTCGTGACCCGTCCGACCATGGTGCACTACCTGCTCACCCGGGAGGAATTGCTTTGGCGTGGCGGGGAGATCCTGGGCGCACTGGCTGACGGTAGTTTGCGGCTGGAGATCGGCGGCCGGTATCCGCTGACCGATGCGGCTCGCGCCTACGACGATCTGGAGGGACGGCGCAGCACCGGAAAGCTACTACTGATTCCCTGAGTAATACAGCTCATCACCATCGAGGCGCGCTTCGTCGGTCGGTTGATGTCGGACGAGTTTGCCGTTCGGCATGATGTGCAGCACGTCCCATGCGTGCAGCAGCATGATTGCGTCGGCGACCAGCCGGCGATGGCAGCGCCACCAGACGCTTTCACTGCACATGATGGCGGTCCGTAATCTGCTGGCATGCTCAAGCAGTTCTTCGACCGCGGCACGAAATTGAGCTGTCCGCATATGCGCGGCGTAGGCACGGAAGGATTCGTTGCGCAGCGCGATGTCCGGTGAGTCGGGTGGCAGCTTGCGGAAGCCGCCGAGCCTACCCTCCCAGCGGTACTCGATGCCGTGCTGCGGCAGGGCCTCTTCTAGCGACGCTCGCTGGAACTGGGGATTGCGGCGGCTGCCTTGGCCGATGCGGATGTCAACTAGTGACCGCGCTCCGGCACCGGCCAACAACCGGCCGAATTCGCTCGCCGAGTGAGTGCCGTGTCCGATGGTGAGCAGAACGAGCTCGCCATCATCGCGAGTTTCTGGAGCAGTCGTCAGTTCGATGTCGACGGGCTCCCTTGCCATCCGTGGATGAAGGTCTCGTGGAAGTAGGTTCGTTCATCCTGCAGGCGCTGAAGTTCGCCGTTCCACAGGTACGGTAGTTGCCGACCGCTTCGGCGATTCGACCCAGCTCCGTTGGGCGAAAGCATTCGTGTTGGCGGCGGGAACGGCAACTTGTCGTCGTCGACTGTGGTCATTCGCTCACCGCCCTGAGTGCTAGCGTGCACACGCGCTCGGGATTGAGCGGCCACCACTACGTGCTGATACCGCGACGCTACCCCGACACACCGTCAAGCGAGTCGCCATGCCTGAAGCCGAGAATAATCTCCCTTGCTTGAAGCCTATTCTCAGTTTGACAGTCGGTTCTGTCGTACCCCTTCAGTAGCGTCCTTTGCATGGATGAGGCGCTTGCCGAACGGGTAACATCGCTGGCTGCCGCGGTCGATGCGTTGCTGCACGACGGGCTGAGCGCTGCCGGTGATGATGCGGTGCTGGCGGCGGCGCGTGCGGTAGAAACCGCGCGGCGACGGCTGGAAACCTTTGACCATGTGCTGGTGGCCGAACTTGATCGGCGCAGCATTCTGGCTCGCGAGTTGGCGCCCTCGACCGACCGGTTTCTCGCTGAGTTATGGAATTCCTCGCCCGCTGAGGCAAAGCGGCGAGTACGGCATGCCCGCGCTCTCGGCGTGCGACAGAGCCTGACCGGTGAAGCGCTGCCGCCGCTGAGGCCGGCGTTGGCTGCGGCCCGGGAAGCCGGCGCAGTGAACGGCGAGCATGCCGAACTGATCCTGGCTACCTTGCGTGGGCTGCCGGCTTCGTTGCCGGTCGGAACCGAGGCCGAGGCGGAGGAGTTCCTAACCGGCTGGGCTCGCTCTGTCGGCCCGATGGCGCTTCGTGGCATCGCTGCCCGGTTGGTGGCGACTTTGGATCCGGATGGTCGGCTCACCGACACCGCTGACCATCGGCGCCGGCGTGGGCTAACCTTGACTCCGCTCGCCGACGGCATGCATCGACTGACCGGAGATCTCGACCCGGCCTGCGCCGCGCTAGCAACGACGGTGCTCAATGCGCTGTCCGCACCTCGGCCAACCGAGGCGGGCGGCCCCGATGACCGCAGCCCGGCCCAGCGACGACACGATGCACTAGCCAGCGTGTGCCGGCTGGCCTTGCGCGCCGGCGAGCTGCCGAAAACCGGTGGCACGCCAGCCACCGTACTGATCACGCTCACCGCCGATCAGTTCCGTTCCGGACATGGGTTGGCCGAGACCACCACCGGACAGCAGCTGTCGGTGGCCGACGCAATCCGGCTGGCTGATCAGGCCGAGTTGGCCGTGCTGTTCACCGACGCGACCGGACGGCTGCTCACCCTGCATCGAAGCCGACGGGTTGCCTCACCCGGTCAGACTTTGGCCTTAATCGGACGGGACAAAGGCTGTACGTTCCCCGGCTGCACGATGCCTCCCGAGTGGACTGAGAAGCACCACGTCCGTGCCTGGCGAGACGGCGGGGCGACCAACATAGACAACCTCTGCCTGGTGTGCGATTACCACCATGATCATCACCTTCAGCAGGGCTGGACGATCACCATGCGCGATGGCCTGCCCTACTACCGGCCGCCCAAATGGAAAGATCCGGAGCAGAGACCCATTCGCAATCACCACTTCCAGCCCTACGGGTCGTCCACTACCTCAGACGCTGATCTGGACGATCCAGATGGCTAGCGCACGGCGAATACTCGATGTCATGAACGCATTCCCACCGCTGGCCAACCTGATCACCCTTGGCGCGCGTGATCTGCCTACGTTGCGCAACTTCTACAACGCGCTGGGCTGGCCACAGATCATGGACGACGGCGAGTTCGCAGCTTTCGAATTTCACAGCTTGGTGCTTGCCGTGTTCCCGCTCGACCAGCTAGCCCACGACGTGAAGACCGAACCTGAGCCGAGCGCTGGCGGCATCCGGTTCACCGTCGGCCTGATGGTCGACAGCGCTGAGGAGGTTGACCAGCTCACCGAGCGGTGCGTGTCGCCGGCGCGCGGATAACCACGGAACCTGTGGATGCGGACTTCTTCACCGGACGCTCGGCCTACCTATCCGACCCGGAAGGCAATTACTTCGAGATCGTCTGGGCCGACATGCCGAACAACCCGGTCGTCATCGCAACTCGCCGAGCCGCCTGCGCCTGAACATCGACCGCTACTCGGCAGAAGTTACTTGGGCCAGGTGTATCACGGGTGATACAGTTGAGCAGTGAAGACTGTGACGGTTCGCGAGCTTCGCAACCAGGGCGGCGCCATCCTCGACCGGGTAGCGCGCGGCGAAGAATTGATTGTGACTCGGGATGGTGTTGAGGTGGCTGAGTTGCGCCCGATACGCCGACCAGCCCCGGCACCTACCGATCTCATTGCACGTCGTCGACACCTGCCGAAGGTCGACCCTAGTCGGCTCCGCCGCGATATCGACTCCGTGCTCGACTCCGCCGTATGAACGACCGTGCGGCTTTGGGAATGCTCGATACTTCGACGGTGATCCTGTTGGGTGAGCTGGACGATCCGAACGTGCTTCCCGACGAGTGTGTCATTAGTGCGATAACCCTGGCTGAGCTGTCGGTGGGCCCGCACGTTGCAGGCTCGGCACGCGAACGATCGGCGCGGCAGGCACATCTGCAGCAAGCCGAAGCAGATTTCGAAGCCCTTCCGTTCGACGCCACTGCTGCCCGGACATTCGGCCGGGTTGTGGCGTCGCTGCGCCAAGCCGGGCGCAAGCCGGCCACCCGCGCCTACGACGCCTTGATCGCGGCATCAGCCATCGCCCATGGTCTGCCGCTGTATACCTGCAATCCAGCTGATTTCGCCGGAATCGACGAGCTATTCGTCCGAGCGGTTCCGAACCCACGTCACCGTTAAGCCAGAGACGACAAGAACTCCGCGGCTTCTAGCGGCGGACGCCTCGGGATAGCTCACGGGCCAGCTCGCCGGCGGCCGCCGCCCCGGCCGCGTCCGGCGAATCCAGCATTCTGCGGACGAAGGCGGAACCCACGATGACCCCGTCGGCGAAGGCGGCCACCTCGGCGGCCTGGTCAGCGTTGGACACGCCCAGCCCGACACACACCGCGATCTGTGGAGCGAGGGTGCGCATCCGCCGCACCAGTGCGGTCGCGGTGTTGCTGACCGCGGCCCGGGTGCCGGTCACCCCCATGGTCGAGGCGGCATAGACGAAACCGCGAGAGGCCGCCCCGGTCGACACCACCCGGGCATCGGTGGAGGACGGCGCGACCAGAAATACCCGGTCCAAATCGTGTTCATCTGAAGCGGCCAGCCAGTCGGCTGCCTCGTCCGGAATCAGGTCCGGCGTGATTGCCCCGGCTCCTCCGGCAGCCGCCAGATCGTTCGCGAATCGCTCGACACCATAACGGAAAATCGGGTTCCAGTAGGACATCACCACTGGCACCGCGCCGGCCTGCCGAACCGCGCTGACGGCGGCCAGCACATCGACCATGCCCACCCCGGCGCGGACCGCGGGCTCTACCGCGGCCTGGATGGTCGGCCCGTCCATCCCGGGGTCGGAGTAGGGCACGCCGACCTCAATCACATCGCAACCGCCGGCCACCATTGCCCGCATGCCACCGATCGAGGTGGCCACATCCGGATAGCCGACCGGCAGGTAGCCGATCAGCGCCGCCCGGTCCTCCGCCGCGCACTTGGCCAGCAGCACAGCCAGCTCGCTGCGATGCGAACTCATGCGCGCGAGATCTCCTCGTGCAACGCCTGCTCAGACACCACGCCGAAATACTTCGACGCCGTCTCGACATCCTTGTCACCCCGGCCGGACAGGTTGACCAGGATGGTCGCCCCCGGACCCAGTTCCCGCCCCAGCACCAGCGCGCCGGCCAGCGCATGCGCGCTCTCGATGGCCGGGATGATGCCCTCGGTACGGCACAGCAGGGCAAATGCCTGCATGGCCTGGTCGTCGGTCACCGGCCGGTATTCGGCCCGTCCCTGGTCGTGCAGCCAGGCATGTTCCGGGCCGACCCCGGGATAGTCCAGCCCGGCCGAGATGGAGTGCGACTCCAGGGTCTGGCCGTTGTCGTCCTGCAACAGGTACGAGCGGGCGCCGTGCAGCACTCCCGGCGAACCACCGGTGATGGTCGCCGCGTGCCGACCGGTCTGCACACCGTCGCCGGCCGCCTCCAAGCCCACCAACCGGACACCGGAATCGGCAATGAAGTCATAGAAGATCCCGATCGCGTTGGAGCCACCACCGACGCAGGCGGCCACCACGTCCGGCAACCGGCCGGTGCGTTCGATCACCTGGGCCCGCGCCTCCTGCCCGATCACCCGGTGGAACTCGCGCACCATTCGCGGGATCGGATGCGGACCCGCCGCCGTACCGAACAGGTAGTGGGTGTCGTCCACGTTCGCCACCCAGTCCCGGAACGCCTCGTTGATGGCGTCCTTCAGGGTGCGGGATCCGGTGCTGACCGAAACCACCTCGGCGCCGAGCAACCGCATCCGGGCGACGTTGAGCGCCTGCCTGCGGGTGTCCTCCTCGCCCATGTACACCACGCAGTCCAGCCCGAGCAGCGCGGCGGCGGTCGCGGTGGCCACCCCGTGCTGGCCGGCCCCGGTCTCGGCGATCACCCTGGTCTTACCGAGGCGTTTGGTCAGCAGCGCCTGGCCCAGCACATTGTTGATCTTGTGTGAACCGGTGTGGTTCAAGTCCTCGCGTTTGAGCAACACCCTGGCGCCACCAGCATGTTCACTGAACCGGGCGGCCTCCGACAGCGGCGACGGCCGGCCGCCGTAGTCGCGCAGCAACCGGCCCAGCTCGGCAGCAAAGCTCGGGTCAGCCTGCGCGGCCCGGAACTCGGTGTCGATCTCATCCAGCGCGGCAACCAGCGCCTCGGGGACGAACCGCCCGCCGTACGGGCCGAAATGGCCACCGGCATCGGGAACAGCGCGCGGATCAGGGATGCCGGTGCTGGTCATCTACCGGGTCGTCCGCGGGGTCGCCGGATGCGCGCCGGCCGTCACCAGGTCAGCGACCGCCTGCCGCGGGTTGCCCGAGGTAACCAGCCCTTCGCCGACCAGCACCGCGTCAGCACCGGCCGCGGCATAGGTGATCAGGTCATGCGCGTCGCGCACCCCGGACTCGGCGATCTTGACCACATTGCTCGGCAGGCCCGGAGCGATCCGCTCGAATACCGACCGGTCCACCGCCAGGGTGCGCAGGTCGCGGGCGTTGACCCCGATCACCCGAGCCCCGGCATCCAATGCCCGGCTGGCCTCATCCTCGTCGTGGACCTCGACCAGGGCGGTCATGCCGAGGGATTCCACCCGCTCGCGCAGCCCGATCAGCGCGTTCTGCTCCAGCGCCGCCACGATCAGCAGCACCAGATCCGCGCCGTGTGCACGCGCCTCGTGCACCTGGTAGGAGCTAACCACGAAGTCCTTACGCAGCACCGGAATCGACACCGCGGCCCGAACGTCATCGAGGTCGGCGAGCGAGCCGCCGAACCAGCGGCCCTCGGTCAACACGCTGATCACCCGCGCCCCACCGGCCTGATACTGGCGAGCCAGCCCGGCCGGCTCACTGATCATGGCCAGCGCCCCCCGGGACGGGCTACGCCGCTTGATCTCGGCGATCACCCCGACCCCGGGGCTACGCAGCGCGGCATAGCCGTCCAGTGGCGGCGGCGCCGCCTGCGCGGCGGCCTTGACCTGGTCGAGGCTGACCCGGGCCTGGCGGGCGATCAGCTCCTCGCGCACTCCGTGGACGATGTCATCGAGGGCGTTCACCGGTCACCTCGCTTCCATCCGCCTGGCCTGCGGGTTAGGTACTGCGGACGGCCGAGCTGCTTCGGTGTCTGCACCACGATGCTAACCGTCGGAAATCGTCGGATCTTCACCGCGGTCCAGGCTGCGCCACGGATCGTCCGATTTAGCCGCTTCAACCGGGGCAGCATATCGGGAGGAAAGCCCTATTTGCCAGCGGCTAGCTTGTCTAAGCACGATTGCGCCGGCAACCAGCAAGAGCGCGGAGCAAGCCAAGACCGCCACCCCCCACGCCGGTCGGTAGTCCAACCGTAGCCCACCGGCCTGCTGGTCCAGTCGGCTACCGAGCAGGCTCCGGACGGTGCCCATACTCGGCGTACGAAGGGTCCGCAGACCGTACCAACCGGTGGCCAGCGCCAGTAGGCAGAGCACGGCACCGAGCAGCCGCCTGGGCCAGCGGCCGCTGATCAGCACCAGCACCGCCGCCAGCAACGCGACGATGGCCAGTCCGGATAGCGCCGGATATAGCGCACGACCGGAGTAATCCAGCCGCAACGTGCCGAACGGCGCCAGCCTGGGTTCGGTCACCGTTAGCCAGCGCTGCCAGCAGCTCAGCAGGATGCCGCACCCGCCGAGCGCGATCAGCCCGAAGACACCCGCGAGTTCTCGCCGATCGGACGGCTGGCTCACCCGGGCGGTCGCAGCGTCTCGGCGGTGGCAATGGCCTGAAGCACCGCCCGGGCCTTATTGCGGGTTTCGGCCTCCTCGTTGGCCGGGATCGAGTCGGCCACCACGCCGGCCCCGGCCTGCACATAGGCCCGGCCGCCGGTCATCACCGCGGTGCGGATCGCGATGGCCAGGTCCATGTCGCCGGCCGGGTCGAAGTAACCGACCGCACCGGCGTAAATGCCGCGGCGGACCGGTTCGATCTCCTCCAGCAGCTGCATCGCCCGTACCTTCGGCGCTCCGGACACCGTGCCGTGCGGGAACGCCGCGGTGAACACGTCGAAGGCATCCCGATCGGCCGCCACCTGCCCGGACACCGTGGAGACGATGTGCCAAACGTGGCTGTAGCGCTCCACCACGCCGAACTCCACCACCGACACCGAGCCGGGCACACAGACCCGACCGAGGTCGTTGCGGGCCAGATCCACCAGCATCACATGCTCGGCGCGTTCCTTCGGGTCAGCCAGCAGTTCGCTCACCAGCGCCGCGTCGGCTTCCGGATCGACGCCACGTGGCCGGGTGCCGGCGATCGGGTGGATGATGGCGCGGCCGCCGGAGACGGTGACCAGCGCCTCCGGACTGGAGCCGACGATGTCGAAGTCGGCGAAGTGCAGGAAGTACAGGTACGGCGACGGGTTGAGCGTGCGCAGCGCCCGGTAGACGTCGAAGGCATCGGCCGATGTGTCGGCGATGAACCGCTGGCCGGGCAGGATCTGGAACACCTCGCCGGCCCGGATCGCCTCCAGGCAGCGCTCCACCGCCAACTCGAACTCACCGGGTGGGGTGCGCGAGCGGGCCGGCTTCGGCGGCACCTGGACGCTGGGCACCACGGTGGACTCGGTCGGTGCCGCCAGGTCGGCTTGCATCGCGTCCAGCCGGGCCAGCGCGTCGGCGTAGGCGGCGTCCAGCTCCGCTTCGGTCAGCTGCGGGTGTACCACCGCGTTGGCGATCAGCGTCACCGTGCAGGAATGGTGATCCACCGCCGCGAGATCGGTAACCAACAGCATGGCCAGCTCGGGCAGGTTCAGTTCGTCCGGGGTGATCTCCGGAATCGGCTCCAGCCTGCGGACCACGTCGTAGCCGAGGTAGCCGACGAACCCGCCGGTCAGCGGCGGCAGATCCGGCAGCCGGGGTGCCCGCACCGCGCGCCAGGCCGCGGCCAGCAGCTGGAGCGGATCGCCCTGCACCGGCAGCCCGGCCGGCACCGTACCGCTCCAGCTGCCGGCCCCGCCGTTGGCACTGAGCGTCGCGATCGCGTTCACCCCGACGAAGGACCACCGAGAAAAGGACGCGCCGGGCTCGGCTGATTCCAGCAAGAAGGTGCCGGGACGGCCGCCGCCCAGCTTGCGATACACCCCGACCGGGGTCTCGGAGTCGGCGAACAGCGTGCGGGTGATCGGCACCAGCCGGTGCACCTTGGCCAGCTCGGTGAGGTCGGCTCGGACGATCACGGCACGGTGACCGGCAGCTCGGTGTGAAAGCAGCTGCGCTCGCCGGTGTGGCAGGCCACGCCGGTCTGGTCCACCGTCACCAGCAGGGCGTCGCCGTCGCAGTCCAGCGCCACCGACCGCACCCGCTGCACGTTGCCCGAGGTCTCCCCCTTGACCCAGTACCGCTGCCGGGACCGCGACCAGTAGGTGGCCAGTCCGGTGGATAGCGTGCGATGCAGCGCCTCCTCGTCCATCCAGCCCACCATCAGCACCTCACCGGTGTCGTGCTGCTGGATTACCGCGGTGATCAGGCCGGCCGAATCTCGCTTGAGCCGGGCGGCTATCCGCGGATTCAGCCCGGACCGATCAGGCTCGGACGGGGACGGGACGGGCATTGCTCAATTCTGCCGGGCCGGTGGCGGCGGCGGATACGCGGCCGGGGTACGCACCGGTTCCGGTGCCTCGCTGGACCCGGATTCCAGTGTCGGATAAGGCATTCGAGGTTGCCCGGCACCGGGTGGACTGCCGGCCGTCGGTGCCGGCCAATACGGCTGGCCGGGCGGGTAGCCGGCCGGCGCTGAGTACCCCGATGGTCCGGGCGGCGAGCTGGCCGGCAGCAGCACGGTGACCGTGGTGCCGCGCTCCACCGAGGAGTCGAACCGCACGGTGCCACCATGCGCTTGCACGATCTGGGCCACGATCGCCATGCCCAGCCCACTGCCACCCTTGGCCCGGCTGCGCGCCTTGTCCGCCCGCCAGAACCGCTCGAAGACATGCGCGGCCTCTTCCGGTGGCAGGCCGGGCCCGGCGTCAACCACCCGCAACCCGACCAGTGGTCCGGCCGGCCCGCCGGCCCGGAACGCCTCCAGCCGAATCGGCCCGGACGGCGGGGTGTGGATCGCCGCGTTGGTGGCCAGGTTGATCAGCACCCGCAGCAACTGGTCGTGGTCCCCGACCACAGCGAGGCCGGAGCCGACCAGCTCGATGTCGCGTTCCGGATGCGCCGAGTGCACCGCGCCGGCGGCTTCGGCCAGCAGGCCGTCCACCTCGACCGGTTCCCGGCGCAGCACCACGCCCTGATCGCCACGCGCCAGCACCAGTAGGTCCTCCACCAGCCGGGACATCCGGGTGCCCTCGACCTCGATCCGGCGAATCGAGTCATCGACGCCGCCATCCGGATCCGTGCTGTCCGGGTCGTCGTCGGCGGTCTGGCCACGCAACCTCGCCAGCTCGGCGTAGCCGCGGATCGAGGTCAGCGGGGTGCGCAGCTCGTGCGAGGCGTCGGCCAGGAACTGCCGCATCCGCTGCTCGCTGCGCACCCGCGCCCCGAACTCGGTTTCTACCGCATACAGCAGGGTATTCACCGCCAGCGCGACCTGTTCGATCTCCACCGCGGCACCCTTGACCGGTACCCGGCGGTCCAGGCCGGAGCCGTCCGGACCGAGTTCGGCGGTGACCTCCTGCGCGGTCCGGCTGACCCGGCGCAACGGGCGCAGGCCGACCCGGACGCCCCAGCTGGTCAGCACCGCGGCCAGCGCCAGCACGGTGAGTCCGATGATGAGCTCGAGCACTACTAGCCGGTGCAGGGTGCGCTGGACCTCGCGGGTGGACAGCCCGATCACCACGAAGTTGCCGTCCGCTCCCGCGACCGCTTGGGCGTGCAGCGGCTCACCGTTGGCGCTGACCGACATGGTCCGGTTCGGGTGGGCGATGAACTTCTGGACCAGCTCGTCCGACAGCCGCATTCGGGTGATGGCGTGCTGAGCGGATCCTTCGATGGTGAAAGCGGGCTGCCGGCTGTCGGAGTCGATCAGGTCGATCCATAGCGGCTGGCCGGCGTAGACCAGCGGGAACGCCCCGGGGACGCCGACGAAGTGGGCCCGCAAAGCCCCCGCGTTCTGCTTGGCACTGGTGCTGACCTGCTGATCGAGCCGGCCGTATAGGAACGAGCGCAGTGCCAGGTAGGTTGCCGAACTGGTAATGGAGATCAGCAGGATCAGCAGCACCAGCACACCGGCCACCAACCGGCCCACCAGCGTGCGCGGGATCAACCGTTTGGCCAGCTCACCGATCAGCCGTCGCCCGCGCCGTGATCGATCTGGGACGCCGGCGGGCTCGATGGTGAACGGCGGCCTCACCCCCTCGGTGCCTTGACCACGTAACCGGCCCCGCGCACCGTGTGGATCAGCTTCGGTTCGACGTGATCGACCTTCTTGCGCAGGTAACCGATGTAGAGCTCGACGATGTTGGACTGACCCTGGAAGTCGTACTTCCAGACCCGGTCGAGGATCTGGGCCTTGGACAGCACCACCCGCTCGTTACGCATCAGGTAGCGCAGCAGTTCGAACTCGGTGGCGGTCAGGTGGATCTCCTCACCGGCCCGGGTCACCTCATGGCTGTTCTCGTCCAATTCCAGGTCGGCCACCCGCAGCACGCCGTCCCGGTCGAGTTCGGCCTGGGTGCGACGCAGCACCGCGTGCACCCGCGCCAGCAGCTCTTCGACGCTGAACGGCTTGACCACGTAATCGTCGGCACCGGAGCGCAGACCGGCCACTCGGTCGGCCGCGGTGTCCCGCGCGGTCAGGAAGATCACCGGGACGACCGAACCCGCCGACCGCAGATGCTGAAGCACCGCCTGCCCGTCCAGGCCCGGCATCATCACGTCGAGCACCACCAAATCCGGATCGTGCTCGGCGACCGCCGCCAGGGCGGAGTTGCCGTTGTCCGCCGTCACCGTCTCGAACCCATCGAACCGCAACGCCGAAGCGACCAGGTGCACCACGTTCTCTTCGTCGTCCACCACCAGCACCCGGCGCTTGGCGCGGGTAGCCAGCTGGGACGAACCGGCCGACTGGACACTGTGGGCAGCAGAAACAGAGCTCGACATGGTGCCAGGATCTCGGTTTCTGGTAGGCACAGCCCTAGCTTTGCCTGTGGAATGGCTGTGCGCTAGCCCTGTCATCGAGCGGCTGTTCGCCGGCCGTAGTGCGCACCCATCGAGTGGCCGGCGGCAGGACGGACAAAATGACGGCCAGCACGGCCGCGACCAGCACGCCGGCCGGCACCTGACGGTCGCCGAAGGAGGTATCCGACAGCAACCTCGCCGCGGTCGCCGCCGCCAGCAGCTGGCCGGCCCAGAACACCAACCGATTGCGGCCGTTGAGCAACCGGATCATGCCCCACAGCACGAAGACCAGGAAGGCCAATGCAATGAACCCGGCTACCGCCTCGCCGGACCGGGTGGCAGTGATGTCCGGCTGCTCCACCTGGACGAACAACCCGCGCATGATGAACAGAAAGGCGTAGACGATCAAGAACGGCACCACCACGGTGGCGGCCGACACTGCGGCGATGACCACGCCCGGCGTGCGATGCGGATCCGGCTCGGTCACCGGATCATCATCGCCTGCGCCGGTCCCGACGCAACTCGGCCCGCCTCGGACAGCTCGGCTAGCTCACCGGCCTCGGTCCGGCGTTCCCACCAACCGGCGGTGAGCGCGATCAGCAGCCCGGCGATGGCCAGTAGGCCACCGACCCGGCTCGGCCACTGGTAACCGAGCCCGTGGCTGAGCAGCCGGCGGGCTGGGGTCACATTCAGCGGGGCTGGGGTCACGTTCAGCCCAGCGTCTGGATCGATCAAGATGTTCCCTCAGCGGACGGTGATGCCGGCTGCTGCCAGCGCGGCCTTGACCTGCCCGACGCTTACCTTGCCGTAGTGGAAGACGCCGGCCGCCAGCACCGCGTCGGCGCCGGCCTGCACCGCGGCCACGAAATGCTCGGCGGTGCCGGCGCCACCACTGGCAATCACCGGCACCGACACCGCGGCCCGTACCCGGCTGATCAGGTCCAGGTCGAACCCCTGCCGGGTGCCGTCGGCGTCCATCGAGTTGAGCAGGATTTCACCCACCCCCAGTTCGGCCGCCTCGGCCGCCCAGCGCACCGCGTCGATGCCGGTACCCTCGCGACCGCCGTGGGTGGTCACCTCGAAGCTGGGCACGCCGGGGCCGGCGTCGAGCAGCCGGCGGGCGTCCACCGATAGCACCAACACCTGGGAGCCGAACCGATCCACGATCTCGCGGATCAGCTCAGGACGGCCGACCGCCGCGGTATTCACGCCAACCTTGTCCGCCCCGGCCCGCAGCAGCGCGTCCACGTCGGCTGCCGACCGGACGCCACCGCCGACGGTGAGCGGGATGAAGACCTGCTCGGCGGTCCGGCGCACCACCTCATAAGTCGTCTCCCGGCCGGCTGCCGAGGCGGTGATGTCGAGGAAGGTGAGCTCGTCTACCCCCTCGGCGTCGTAGCGCCGGGCCAGTTCGACCGGGTCGCCGGCATCGCGCAGGTCGGTAAAGTTGACGCCCTTGACCACCCGGCCGGCGTCCACGTCGAGGCAGGCAATCACCCGCACCGCCAAACCCATCAGCGGTCATCCATCGGCTGCGCGACCGCGGCCAGCGCCTGCGGCAGCGTGAACGCGCCGGCATACAGCGCCTTGCCGACAATGACCCCCTCGACCCCCAGCGAACTCAGGCCCGCGAGCGCAATCAGGTCGGCCAGCGAAGACACCCCGCCGGAGGCCACCACCGGCTTGTCGGTCGCCGCGCACACCCCGCGCAACAGGTCCAGGTTCGGCCCGGTCAGGGTGCCGTCGCGGTGCACGTCGGTGACCACGTACCGGGCACAGCCGTCGGCGTCCAGCCGGGCGAGCGTCTCGTACAGGTCACCGCCCTCGGTCGTCCAGCCGCGGGCGGCCAACCGGGTCCCGCGCACGTCCAGGCCCACCGCGATCCGATCGCCGTAGCGGGCGACGGCCGAGCGCACCCAGTCCGGTGACTCCAGCGCCGCGGTGCCCAGGTTGACTCGGGAACAGCCAGTGGCCAGTGCGGCGGTGAGCGACGCATCGTCCCGGATGCCACCGGACAGCTCCACCTGCACGTCCAGCCGGCCGACCACCTCGGCGAGCAGTTCCCGGTTGTCACCACGGCCGAAGGCGGCATCGAGATCCACCAGGTGGATCCATTCCGCGCCGCCGTCCTGCCAGCTCAGGGCAGCCGCCAGCGGGCTGCCGTAGGCGGTCTCCGAACCGGCCGCGCCCTGAATCAGGCGCACCGCGACCCCGTCCGCCACGTCCACCGCGGGCAGCAGCACCAGGCTCACGGCTTGCTCCGATTCGACAGGACGGCCACCAGCGCCGGCGTCACTACCGCGGCGATCAGCAGCACCCCGATCACAATCCCGACCGATCGGGTCATCAGGTAGGTCACCACCAGCACCACCAGCAGCGTGGAGGCGATGATCGCCCGACGCTCCCTGGTCCGGGCTGATGCGGCCCGGCCGATGCGCAGGCTCAGGCTCGCCAGGCTCCGTCTGCGCCATTGGCTGCGGCGTTGCTTGGCCAGCCGGCGTTGCCGAGCAAGCTGGTCAGCCAGCTGCCGACGCTCGGCCAGCCGTTCCCGTTCGGCCCGCCGCCGGGCTCGTTCCTTGCTCATTGGCATTGCTCGCTGCGATGCTCGCTCATAGGCATCTGGCTCTTCGCGCAAGCGCTCATCGCTGGATTCGCTCCGCTCTGATTGCCAACTCGCTCCGCGCCTCGCTCGTACCTCGCTCGATGCTCACTCGCCCTTGCTCGCTGGCGCTCGCAGCGATGCTCGCTCATAGCGTCCCTAGCCAGTTCTGTAGCAGCTGGCCGCCGGCATCACCGGACTTCTCCGGGTGAAACTGGGTCGCCGACAACAGCTCGGACTCCACCGCGGCCACGAACCGTTCGCCATGCTCGGCGGTGCCGACCCGCAGCGTGGCCGGCACCGGCTCACGCGCCGCATAGGAGTGCACGAAGTAGAACCTGGCCCCGTCCAGACCCGCAAACAACACCGAATCGGACGGTGGCAGCACGGTGTTCCAGCCGATATGTGGCAGCACCGGGGCGTTCAGCCGCTCGACGGTGCCGTCGATCAGGTCAAGTCCCGGAGTGCGCTGGCCGTGCTCGACACCTGAGCTGAACAGCACTTGCATGCCCACGCAGATGCCGAGCACCGGACGTCCGGCGGCCAACCGCTGTCGCAGGATATCCGGTGCCTGCACGGCTAACAGGCCCTGCATGCACGCTCCGAAGGCACCGACCCCGGGCACCACCAAGCCGTCGGCTGCGATCGCGGCCGACGGGTCAGCGGTCAACTCGACCTCGGCGCCGGCCCGCTGCAATGCGCGCACCGCCGAACGGACATTGCCCGACCCGTAGTCGAGGACAACGACGGTGCTCACCCGTTACAGCACACCCTTGGTCGAGGGCACGCCCTGCTGCCGCGGGTCCGGCTCGACCGCCGCGCGTAACGCCCGGGCCACCGCCTTGTACTGCGCCTCGGTGATGTGGTGCCAGTCCCGTCCCCGATGCACGGTGACGTGCAGGCCGATTCTGGCGTGTTGGACGAAGGATTCCAGCACATGCCGGGTCAGCGTGCTGGCATAGGCCACGCCCTGGCCGAGCAGGTAGTGCGGCGCACCGTCCGGTTCCAGATGCACCAGGTACGGCCGACCGGACAGATCCACCGCGGCCGAGACCAGCACGTCGTCCATCGGGATGGTGGCATCGCCGAACCGGCGCAGGCCCGCCTTGTCACCGGCGGCCTGCCCGAACGCCTGCCCGAGCGCGATGGCCGCGTCCTCGACGGTGTGGTGTCCGTCGATGTGCAGGTCACCCTCGACCGTGACGGTCAGGTCGAATAGGCCGTGTTTGGCGAACGATGCCAGCATGTGGTCGAAGAAACCGACGCCGGTGGCGACGTCGGATCGGCCGCCGCCGTCGAGGTCGATGCTCACCAGCACCTTGGTTTCGGCGGTCTGCCGCTCGACCCGTCCAAGCCGGCTCATGGCTGACTCCTGCTCTTCGCGCAAGCGCTCATCGCAACATTCGCTCCGCTCCTCGCTCGCTGACGCTCGCTGCGATGCTCACTCATGCTCTACTCCTCATCCCTGGTAGTCCCCTTTCGCGAGTGGGTAGTTGTGCGACGAGTGGGCGGTAGTAGCTGCCCACTCGTGCCGGAATCGCCCACTCGCGGCGCTAACGGCGAGAACTTCTTGCAATGCCTGCCGAAACGCCTGCATCTCCGCCGATGTGCCGACCGAGACCCGTAGCCAGCCGTCCGGACCGGTCTCGCGGATGAGCACGCCACGGTCGAGTAACTGCTGCCAAATCGCGTGCCGGTCGGCGAACCGGCCGAACAGCACGAAGTTGGCGTCCGAATCGGCGACCTGCAACCCGATGGTCCGCAACCACTCCACCGTGGCGTCGCGCTCGGCGCGCAATGCCTCGACGCTGCCGAGCAATCCGGCACTGTGCGCCAGCGCAGCCCGGGCACTGGCCTGGCTGAGCGCGGACAGGTGATACGGCAGCCGGACCAGCCGCACCGCGTCCACCACCGCAGCCGACGCGGCCAGGTAGCCCAACCGGCCACCGGCGAACGCGAACGCCTTGCTCATGGTCCGGGTCACCACCAGCTGCGGGTGGTCGGCGAGCAGTTCCAGGGCACTCGGCACCCCGGCCCGCCGGAACTCGGCATACGCCTCGTCCACCACGACCAGCCCCGGCGCAAGCTTGAGCAGCGCCCGGAGATCGGACTGCGGCAGCGCCGTACCAGTCGGATTGTTCGGCGATGCCAGCACAATGACCGACGGCCGTGCCCGGGCGATCAGCTCGGCCGCGGCCGGCAGGTCGATGTCGAACTCAGCCGTCCGCGGCCCGGTCACCCAATCGGTGTGCGTGTTGCGGGCGTATTCCGGATACATCGAGTAGGTCGGGGCGAACGACAGCGCGGTACGTCCCGGTCCACCGAAGGCCTGCAGCAGCTGCTGCATGATCTCGTTCGATCCGTTCGCCGGCCACAGTTGGTACGCGGTCAGCCGGACCGGTGCGTCGGTGGCCAGGTAGCGGGCGAGATCTTCCCGCAACGCAAGGCATTCCCGGTCTGGATACCGGTTCAACCCGGTCGCGGTCTCGGCGACCGCCGCCTCGATCGCGGCGACCACCGCGGCCGACGGCGGGTACGGGTTCTCGTTGACGTTCAGCTGCACCGGCACGTCCAACTGGGGTGCGCCGTACGGCTGCTGGCCGCGCAGTTCCGGACGCAGCGGCAGTTCGAACGCCGTCATTGCTCGCTCATCGGCTGACCCGGGCGGTCACGGCGGCACCGTGCGCCGGCAGGTCCTCGGCCTCGGCAAGCGCGACGACGTGCGGTGCGACCTCGGCCAGCGCTGCCCGGTCGTACTCGACCAGGTGGATGCCGCGCAGGAAGGACTGCACGGACAGTCCCGACGAGTGCCGGGCGGTGCCGCCGGTCGGCAGCACGTGGTTGGAGCCGGCGCAGTAGTCGCCCAGCGACACCGGCGAATCCCCACCGACGAACACGCAGCCCCCGTGGCGCACCCGGTCCGCCCAGGCCCGGGCATTCTCGGTGATCACCTCCAGGTGCTCGGCCGCGTAGGCGTTGACGACCGCGAGCCCCTGTTCCAGGTCGCGCACCAGCACGATCGCCGACTGCGGGCCGGTCAACGCGGTGCTGACCCGCTCGGCGTGCTTGGTCTGTGCCGCCTGCCGGGCCGCCTGCTCGGCGACGGCGTCGGCCAACTCGGCCGAGTCGGTGACCAACACCGCGGCCGCCGACGGATCGTGCTCGGCCTGGCTGACCAGGTCGGCGGCGACCTGCACCGGATCGGCACCGGCATCGGCCAGGATGGCGATCTCGGTGGGGCCGGCCTCGGCGTCGATGCCGACCACCCCGCGTAGCAGCCGCTTGGCCGCCGCGACGTAGCGGTTGCCGGGACCGGTGATCAGGTCGACCGGTTCCAGGTCGAGCTCTCGATCCCCGTAACCGAGCAGCGCGATCGCCTGCGCACCACCGACCGCCAGCACGTCGGTGACGCCGAGCAGCTGGCAGGCGGCCAGCACGGTCGGATGCGGCAGCCCGTCGAAATCACGCTGCGGCGGCGAGCAGACCACCAGCGAGGCGACGCCGGCCACCTGCGCCGGAACGACGTTCATCACCACCGAAGACGGGTACACCGCCAAGCCGCCCGGGACGTAGAGGCCGACCCGTTCCACCGGCAGCCACTTCTCGGTAACCGTGCCACCCGGCACCACCTGCACCTCGGTGACCGACCGGAGCTGCCGCTCGTGCACCAATCGGGCCCGCCGGATCGACTCCTGCAATGCGGCCCGCACCACCGGATCCAGCTCGGACAACGCCCGGCTGAGGGCAGCCGCCGGCACCCGGGGATCCGGCACGTCCACCCCGTCGAACCGTCCGGTCAGCTCGCGAACGGCCGGGTATCCGCGTCGGCGCACCTCGTCAACGATCGGGACGACCGCGCCGACGGCCGCGTCGATGTCCAGCACGGCGCGGGGCAGTACCCGGCGCAACGTCCGGGCGCTGACCGGCACGGCCTGGTCGTCGGCGCGAAGATCCAGTCGGCGGAGCACCCGCCCAGTCTAAAGAGCGCGGCAATCGAGCCGACCGGTGTGCCGGCACCGGTTCCGCGTCGTACCGTGAAGCGGTGACAGCGGGGCCCGGCGCAGCCGAGCAACTGCCGCTGTTCCCACTCGGCTCGGTGCTGGTGCCGGGGATGCGGCTGGCCCTGCACGTCTTCGAGCCGCGGTACCGGCAGCTGGTGGCCGATCTGCTCAATGCCGAGGACCCGGGCGCGCCGGAGTTCGGCGTGGTCGCCCTGCGGCACGGCTGGGAGGTCGGTGAACTCGGCGACATCTATCCGGTGGGCACCACCGCCCGGGTGACCGACGTGCTGCCGCATCCGGACGGCCGCTGTGAACTGGCCGCGGTCGGTGAGCAGCGCTTCGCGGTGGAGTCGGTGGACACCACCGCCCAGCCCTACCTGATGGCGACCGTGCGCCGGCTACCCGAGCCGGACGGGGAACTGCGTCCCGGCCTCATCGCGGCGACGCTGCACTCGCTGGACGCGCACTTGCAGGCACTGGCCGAACTTGCGGTCGACTTCGGTGATACCGAGACAGTGGACGAGTTGGATCGGGCCAGCCCGCAGGCCACGCCGCTGTCCTACGCGGTGGCCGGGCTGGCCTCGCTGCCGCTGCCGGACCGGCAGACGCTGCTGGCGATTCCGGATACCGCCAGCCGGCTGCGGGCGGCCCGCGCGATCCTGCGGCGGGAGAACGAGCTGCTGATCCAGCTACATGCGGTGCCGGTCACCGCAGCCACCTTCCGCACCGGCCGCTAGCTCGGTTGTTCGAGGCTCGGGTCGTCGATCGGTGACTGGCCGGTGGCCTGCTCGTCCCGGCTGCCCAGCGCCGGGTCGCCGGACAGCCCGGCCAGCGAGGTGTAGACCAGGACCGCCGCCAGCGCCTGCAACCACAGCGCGGATGAGGCATGCAACGCCAGCTTCGGCCGGAACGCTTGGTTGACGACGGCCACCGTGCTACTGGACAGCCACCGGCCGATAGCCATCGCCACCACCGAGCCGAGCAGGCTGCCGGCCGCCAGCACCGCGATGGTCAGCGGACCGCGCAGTCGCCGCAGCGTCCAGCCCAGTACTCCGAACAGCAGGCCGGCCAGGATCGTCAGCAGCACGAACCGGCCGTCACCGGCGATCTGCGCCTCGCTCTCGTCCGGGATGACCACCGACCGGCCGCTTCCGTCGGACAGCAGGTAGGACACCGGGTTGGGCGACCACCACAGCCAGATCAGGCCGATCAGGACGCCGGCCACCAGCTGTGCCGTCAGCAGGACGGCCAGCGGCACCAGTCCCCGCCGCCTGCTCGGCACCGCCGGCACGGTCGCGGCCGGCAGGTCGGTCGAGGTAGCGCTCACCGGCTCGGCCGACCGGACGGCTGGCGCGGTGTGGTCACGGCACGCTCCCCTGCTGGCTGACGGTGGTGGCCGGCTGGGCATCCGGCTCACCGGGAACCACGGTAAGCCGACCGTCTACGAACACCGCACTCGGCGTGCGCCACACCCCAGGCTCGACCAGCGGGCTGCTCGGCAGCAGCACCAGCGCCGCCTGCTCACCGAGCACCAGCCGACCGCTGCGCCGGCGCATCCCGGGCGCGGTCGCCGCCCACTCGGTCGCGGCCCGGAGCGCACCGAGCCGACCCAGGCCGGCGGCGGCCAACCGGTCCAGCTCCCGCGGGTCGACCCCCGGCCTGGTCCCGGCGTTGCCCAGGTCGGTGCCGTAGCGCAGCCGGACGCCGGCGGCCACCAGGTCGGCGGCGTTGGCGGCCGCGTCCCGGCCCGTCCCGGACGAGTAATGGGTTTGCAGGGTGGAGGTGACGCTCACCCCGCTGTCGACGATCCGGTCGATCACGGCGGCCGGCAACCGCTGGGTCGGGGTATGGGCGAGCTCGTCCACCCCGGCCTCGAGGGCCCGCAGCACCAGGTCGGGCGACATCGCGTGCGCTACCACCGGCAGCCCGGCGGAGTGCGCGGCATCCACGATGGCCCGCACCACCTGTGGTTGTGGGACCGGCCAGCCTTCCGAGCCCGGTTCGAGCGCGACCTTGACCAGATCCACCCCGGCCGCGGCCAGCCGCTGCACCACCCAGCGGGCCTGGGCCGGCGAGCTGACGAATTCGGCGTAGCCCTGAGCACCCCAGCTGCGGGACGGGTAGCCGCCGGCAGCGGTCAGGATCGGACCGGACACCGCCACGAACGGCGAGCCGGGACGAGCCGGCCGGTGCCCGGTGCGCCACTGAGCGGCCCAGGCCATCGGGGCGCCCAGGTCACGTACGCCGACCAGCCCGGTGCGCTCGCCGGACACGGTGAACCGGCCGTACGGATCCGGTATCGCGCCCGGGTCGAAGCCCAGGTGCACGTGCGCGTCGACCAGGCCGGGCAGTACCCAGTGGTCCGGGCCGCCCAGCACCGGCAAGTCGGCGGGCAGGCCGGCCGGGTTCGGTCGCAGGTCCACCATCCGGCCCGCGCCGTCCACGATCACCAGGCCGGGTTCAGGCTCGGCATCTCCACCCAGCCACACCGTGCCGGCGAAGGCGATCCCCCGGTTCGGCGCCCGGCCGGTGGTAGGGCGGCGGGATCGGGCCAGCACCGTGAGCCGGCGGCCGACCCGGGCCGGGCCGGCGGCCGCTCGGCGCAGCGCGCGAACGGCGCGGGTCGGCTCGGTCGGATCGGGGCTCACCCTGCCATTGTGTCAAGGCCGGCCGGTTCGGACCGCTGCTCAGGTGTCCGGTCCTTTCCGCTGTCTGTCAGCAGTCGCGTTGTCGCACGAGTGAGTACCCGGAGCCAGCCGGCCGTCAGCGCCGGGCGGCTTGCAGCAGTAGCTGGAGCTCGTCCAGCTGGCTGGCCGGAACCACGCTGGCCAGCTCGACCCGGCTCAGCGCGCGCAGCGTTTGAGCCCGCCGTACCGGCCGAATGATCCGCAGCGCGATCAGCAGCGGCGCCCAGGGGACGCCGGGCAGGCCCACCCGACGCAGCTCACGGCGCAGGCCACGACCGGTTCGCGACACCATCGCCGACACTTGCGGCTCCATCGCGCCGAGCCGGGCGGCGCCGGACAGCCGGCGTTCCAACCCAGACAGCGCGGCGCGCACCAGCATGACCACGACGGCGACGATGGCGACGAGCACGGCCAGCACCTTCACACCGGTCAGCCAGCACAGCACGGCGATCAGCAGGATCGCCACCGCCGACCATTGCACCGTGCTGATCACCGAGCGGCCCAGCGCCCTGGTCAGCAGATACCGCCGCAACGCCGATTCGGAGGTCAACCGCCCCGGCCGGAACGTCTCCCCGTCGAACGAGAGGCGGTGGAATGAGGCGGTGCCACCGCCGGCCGGCGTCTTGTGTAACGAGACCTTCCCGACCGGCTGAGCAGGCCGAGCCGGCCTGGCCGGCGATGAGCCGTCGTGAGGTTGATCGTGCTCGTGCTCACTCATGTGCCTACCTGCTCTTCGCGCGAGCGCTCATCGCTGTCATGAGCTCCGCTCCTCGCTCGTTCCTCGCTGCGATGCTCACTCATGCCAACCCAACGAACGGCCGGACAGCCGGGTTTCCGCGAACCGACACGTGCGCCGAAACCGGCTCAGCCGATTACCGCGCTCTGGCCGAGCAGTGCCTTGAGGTCGCTGGTCAACGCCTGGGACGGGGTGACCGCATAGCTCGGCAGCGTGTACTTCAACCGTTGGCCGAAGGTCAGGTGGATCTCAACCGGCGTGGTGCCCTGATGGGATCCCAAGATCTCGCGCAGGTTTGTGGTGACCGCCTCGGTGCACTGATCCTCATTCATCGCCAGCCGGAGCGGGCCGTCCTGGCCCTTGGTCAGATCCGGCACGGTGATGTCGGAGCCGATGATCCGGATGGTCTCCTCGCGGCCGTCCAGCCGACCGCTGATCACCACGATCGCGTCCTCGGCGATCTGCATGCCGACCTGGGCATAGGCGGCCGGGAAGAACAGCACCTCCACCGAACCCTCGAGGTCCTCCAGCACCACCTGGGCCCATGGCTTGCCGTCCTTGGTCATCCGCCGGGTGACGCCCGACATGATGCCGGCAACCACCACCCGTTCGCCGTCCTTGACCAGGTCGGACTGCAGGTCGGCGATGCTGATCTCGGCGGCCGCCTTGAGGATGTGCTCGACGCCGAGCAGCGGGTGGTCGCTGACGTACAACCCGAGCATCTCCCGCTCGAAGTTCAGCAGGATGGACTTGTCCCATTCCCCGTCGGGTACCCGGACCGCGAAGACGTCGGTCTCGGTGGCCGGTTCTTCGGTGCCGAAGCCGAACAGGTCGAACTGGCCGATGGCTTCGGCCCGCTTGGTCCCGACTACCGAGTCGATCGACTGCTCGTAGACCTGGATCAATCCCTTGCGGGTGTGGTTGAGCGAGTCGTACGCACCGGACTTGATCAGCGCCTCGATCGTGCGCTTGTTGCAGGCCACCGCGTCGACCTTGCGCAGGTAGTCGGCAAAATCGGCGAACGGACCCTTCTCTTTGCGAGACGTGGTGATCGAGGCCACCACATTGCCGCCGACGTTGCGCACCGCGGACAGCCCGAACCGGATGTCGTTCCCGATCGGGGTGAAGTTCGCGTCCGAGGAGTTGACGCAGGGTGGCAGCACCCGGATGCCCATTCGACGACATTCGGCCAGGTAGACGGCCATCTTGTCCTTGTCGTCCTTCACCGAGGTCAGCAGCGCGGCCATGTACTCGGCGGGATAGTGCGCCTTCAGGTAGGCCGTCCAGTAGGACAGCATGCCGTACGCAGCCGAATGTGCTTTGTTGAAGGCATAGTCGGAGAACGGGACCAGGATCTCCCACAGCGTCTTGATCGCGTCCGCGGAATAGCCCTTGCTGGCCATGCCGGAGGAGAACGTCTCGTACTGCGCGTCGAGTTCTGCCTTTTTCTTCTTGCCCATTGCGCGTCGCAGCAGATCCGCGCCGCCGAGCGTGTAGCCGGCCAGGTGCTGGGCGATCGCCATCACCTGCTCCTGATAAATGATCAGGCCATAGGTGTCGCCGAGCAGGTCGGCCAGCGCATCGGCCAGTTCCGGGTGGATCGGGACGACCGGCTCGCGGCCGTTTTTGCGGTTGGCGTACTTGTTGTGCGAGTCGGCGCCCATCGGACCCGGCCGGTACAACGCGATGACGGCGGAGATGTCCTCGAAGTTGTCCGGACGCATCGAGCGCAGCAGCGCGCGCAGCGGACCACCGTCGAGTTGGAACACGCCCAGCGTGTCACCGCGGGTCAGTAGCTCATAGGTCGGCTTGTCATCGAGCGGCAATTCCTCCAGCACCAGGTCGAGGTTCTGGTTGGCCTTGATGTTGTCGACCGCGTCGTCCAGGATCGTCAGGTTCCGCAAGCCCAGGAAGTCCATCTTGATGAGCCCGAGGCTCTCGCAGGACGGGTAGTCGAACTGGGTGATGATGGCGCCGTCCTGCTCCCGGCGCATGATCGGGATGACGTCGAGCAGTGGGGCCGAGGACATGATCACGCCGGCCGCGTGCACCCCCCACTGCCGTTTCAGGCCCTCCAACCCCTTGGCGGTGTCGACCACCCGTTGCACCTCGGCGTCGGACTCGTACAGCGCGCGGAACTCGCCGGCCTCGCCGTACCGCCTGTGCAGGGGATCGAAGATGCCGGCCAGCGGCACGTCCTTGCCCATCACCGGGGGCGGCATCACCTTGGTGATCCGGTCGCCCATCGCGAACGGGTAGCCCAGCACCCGGGAGGCGTCCTTGACCGCCTGCTTGGCCTTGATGGTGCCGTAGGTGACGATCTGAGCGACCCGGTCGTCGCCGTATTTCTCGGTGACGTAACGGATTACCTCGCCGCGCCGGCGCTCGTCGAAGTCCACGTCGAAGTCGGGCATCGAAACCCGGTCCGGGTTGAGGAACCGTTCGAAGATCAGCCCGTGCCGCAACGGATCCAGGTCGGTGATTCGCATCGCGTAGGCCGCCATCGACCCGGCGCCGGAGCCGCGGCCGGGCCCGACCCGGATGCCGTGCTCCTTGGCCCAGTTGATGAAGTCGGCCACCACCAGGAAGTAGCCGGGGAAGCCCGTCTGGACGATGACGCCGACCTCGTAGTCGGCCTGCTTGCGGACCTCGTCCGGGACGCCGTCCGGATACCGGCGAAGCAGGCCGGCCTCCACCTCCTTGACGAACCAGGACTGCTCGGTCTCACCCTCGGGCACCGGGAATACCGGCATGTAGTTGGCGGACTCGTTGAAGGCGACGTGGCACCGTTCGGCGATCAACAGGGTGTTGTCACACGCCTCGCGCAGGTCGTACTTGTCCGCCCACAGCGAGCGCATCTCGGCCGGCGACTTGAGGTAGAAATCCTTGGCATCGAACTTGAATCGGCCCGGGTCGGCCATGGTCTTGCCGGACTGGACGCACAGCAGCACCTCGTGCGCGTCGGCATCGGCCGGCTTGGTGTAGTGCAGGTCGTTGGTGGCGATCATCGGCAGGTCCAGCTCGCGACCCAGCCGGAGCAGGCCGTCCCGGACTCGGTTCTCGATGTCCAGCCCGTGATCCATCAGTTCCAGGAAGAAGTTGTCCTTGCCGAAGATGTCTTTGAATTCAGCAGCGCTTCGGCGGGCGTTTTCGTAGTTGCCGATCCGTAGCCAGGTCTGGATCTCGCCGGACGGGCAGCCGGTAGTGGCGATCAGGCCGCCGGCATAGCTGTTGAGCAACTCGCGGTCGGCCCGCGGCTTGTAGAAGAACCCTTCGGTGCTGGATCGGCTGGACAGCCGGAACAGGTTGTGCATGCCCAGGGTGTTCTCGGCCAGCAGCGTCATGTGGGTGAACGCGCCACCACCGGAGACGTCGTCGTCGCCACCGTTGTTCCACTTCACCCGGCTGCGGTCGGAGCGGTGGGTGTTCGGGGTGAGGTAGGCCTCCATGCCGATGATCGGCTTCACGCCGGCCACGGTGGCTTGCTTGTAGAAGTCGTAGGCCCCGAAGACGTTGCCGTGGTCGGTCATCGCCAACGCCGGCATGCCCAGCTCGGCGGTGCTGGCGAACAGGTCCTTCAGCCGGGCCGCTCCGTCCAGCATCGAGTACTCGGTGTGGACGTGCAGGTGCACGAACGAGTCGGTGCTACCGGAGCCGCTCGGGCCGCTCATCGGGTGGTACCAACGGACATGCAGCAGCCCTCGCTCCGGATCAGGTGGCGCCCATCGAACGGGCTGGCCAGCGGCTTCCGATTCTGCACCCAGCCACTGACAACAGCGAGCAGGAACGGCGTGTCGCTGCGTGTCTGTTCGCCCGCCGCCCCGTGTGTCGCCGGATCGAGCGAGAATGGCAGGGTGGTCCGCGGCGATCCTCGGCGCACTCCGCTCTACGGCGGCGTGCTGATTGTGCTGGCCATGATCGCGGCGACGGTGGTCACCGAGACGTCCGCGCCGCTCGGCATTCGACTCGTGGTGTACCTGCTGGCGCTGGCCGCTGCCGGCGCCGGTGTGCTGATGACCTTGCGCGACTACTCCTAGCCCGCCGGAAGTGGTCGAACGCGGCCGGCGTGTGCCAGCATCGGCGGATGTCCGTCATCAAGATCAACGCAATCACGGTCGCCGCCGACAGCGGGGACGAGCTCGCCCGGCGCTTCGCCGCCCGGGCCGGTGCGGTGGACAACCAGGACGGCTTCGAGGGCTTCGAATTGCTCCAGCCGACCGACGGCCGGACCACCTGGCTGGTGGTAACCAGATGGCGGGACGAGGCCGCCTTCACGGCCTGGACCAATTCGGCCGCGTTCGGCCAGGGCCACCGGTCGGCCGGCTCGGATGAGCAGTCAGCGCAGCGGCCGGTAGGCGTCAGCAGCGAGCTCTGGTCCTACCAGGTGGCCGGCGGTTCGGCCGCAAAGCCGGATAGCGCCGGATAGTTCGTTAGGACTCGGCTTCCAGCACGTCCAGCGCATGTTGCAGATCCGGCGGGAACGGTGAGCAAACCTCCAGCCACTGCCCGGACGTGGGGTGCTCGAAGGCCAACGAGCGGGCGTGCAGCCACTGCCGGTCCAGGCCGAGCCGGCGGCTGAGCACCGGATCGGCGCCGTAGAGCTGATCGCCGCAGCAGGGGTGCCGGACCGCGGCCAGGTGCACCCGAATCTGGTGGGTACGGCCGGTCTCCAGCCGGATGTCGAGCAATGAGGCGGCCCGATAGGCGTGCTCGGTCCGGTAGTGGGTGACGCTGGGCCGGCCGCCGGCCACCACCGCGAACTTCCAGTCCGAGGAAGGATGCCGGTCGATCGGCGCGTCTATGGTGCCGCTGCTCGGGTCCGGGTGGCCCTGCACCAGCGCCGAGTACAGCTTCTGTACCGCCCGCTCCTTGAACGCCCGTTTCAGCTCGGTGTAGGCCCGCTCGCTCTTGGCGACCACCATGGCCCCGGTGGTGCCGGCATCCAGCCGATGCACAATGCCCTGCCGTTCGGCCGCGCCGGAGGTGGAGATCCGCAACCCCATGGCGGCCAGGCCCTGGCTCACCGTCGGCCCGTCCCAGCCGATACTGGGATGCGCGGCCACCCCGACCGGCTTGTCCACCACCACGATGTCCTCGTCGTCATACAGCAGCGCCAGGCCGGGCACCTCGACCGGCGGCGCGGCGGCCAGATCCACCGGATCCGGAATGGTGATCTCCAGCCAGGCACCGGCCCGGACCTTTGCCGAACGGGCCGGCGTCGCACCGTCCAGGCTGACCGCGCCGTCGTCGATCAGCTCGGCCGCGGCGGATCGGGAAAGGCCGAACAGCCGGGACAGCGCCACGTCCAATCGAAGGCCCTCCAGTCCGTCCGGGACCGGTAGCAGCCGCGAATCAGCCATGCTGGGATGGGTCGGTGGCGTGCTCCCCCGGCTCGGCGTCGTTCTTCTGCAGTGGATTCCGGCCGCCGCGAAAGTCCACCCCGAGCACCGATAGCAGGACCGCTATCGCGCCACCGATCACGATGGACGAGTCAGCGAGGTTGAAAATCGGCCAGACGTGCCCGTCCGCGGCGAACAGTGAGATCCAGTCGACCACATGCCCCTTGCCGGGCGCCGGTGCCCGGAAGAACCGGTCGATCAGGTTGCCCAACGCCCCGCCCAGCACCAGGCCGAGCGAGACCGCCCAGGCCTTGGAGGAGAGGTGCCGGGCAGCCCGGGCGATGACGGCAACCACCACGACCGAGATCGCGGTCAGCATGACCGTGGCGCCGGTGCCCACCGAGAATGCCGCGCCACTGTTACGGGCCTGCACCAGGTAGATCGCGCCACCGAGCAGCCGGATACCGGGGCTGTTCGGGTCGATCTTGGCCACCACCACGAGCTTGCTGACCAGGTCGGCAAGCATCGCGGTCAGCGCGATGATCACAAACAACCTCAGCCTGGTGCGGGGAACGGTCGGTGACGCTGTGGAACTCACCCTGTCATTCTTCCGCATCAGGCCAAATCACGGCCGCCGGATCAGTGCCGCTCCGCCCGCGACTTGCATTCGGCGTCCAGCGTGGCCATCGGCAGCGCCTTCAACCGGGCCTTCGGGATGGGCCGGCCACAGTTCTCACAGATGCCGTAGGTGCCGGCGTCGATCCGCTCGATGGCGTGCTCGATCTGGATCAACAGATCGTGCCGGTTGGCCGCGATGGACTGCTCCTGTTCCCGCTCGAAGGTCTTGCTGCCGGCATCGGCCTGGTCGTCGCCGGCACCGTCGGTGTTGGCCATCTGAAGGTTGTTCAGTTCGAGTATCGAACGCTCGTACTCGACCTGCATCTCGCTGAAGTCGGCTTGCAATCGTTGCCGGATCTCGCGTAACTCGGTGGCGCTGAGATCCGACTTGGCCGGGCCGGTGGACGGTGCCGCCGCCACCTTCTTGGCGGGTGCCTTGACCGACGCGGCCTTGCTGGCGGCCGGCTTGCTGGGCGCGGCCTTCTTGGCAGCGGCCGGCTTAGCCGGCGTCGCCTTCGCCTTCGCCGGCGTCGCCTTCGCCGGCGTCGCCTTGGCCGGCGTCGGCTTGACTGCCTTGGCCGGTGCCGACGGCGACTGCGCAGCCGGCAGCTTCTTCGCCGCCGCCTTCGTGGTCGGCACGGTCTTGGTGGCCTTCGCCGGCGGCGCCTTGCTGGCTGCCTTCTTGGCGGGCGTGGCCTTATTCGCCGTCGTCTTGGCGGTGACCTTGCTCGGCGCGGTCTTGGCTGCCGCCTTTGCCGCGGCCTTGGCCGGCGCCTGCTTGGCCGCCGCCACCTTGGCCGGCGCCTTCTTAGCCGCGGTCTTAGCAGCAGCGGCCTGCTTGGCGGTCGCCACCTTCTTGGCCGGCGTCGCCACCTTGCTCGGTGCCGCGGCCTTGGCCGGCGTCGCCTTCTTCACCGCGGGCGGCTTGGCGGCCGCCTTCTTCACCGCGACCGGAGCCGTGCCGCTGGCCGATCGACTGGCCTTGGCCGGCTGCCCGGATACCCTGCGCAACGCGCTACCGATCCGTCCACGTACGCCGGCCATACATGCCCCTCTCGAAAGGTACTGGCGACAATGGAACCTCACCGGTACGACAGCGACCAAGAACTGGCACCACAAGGGCGCCAAGAATATGGGCGGCAGCCTACCGATGCCACCCGGAGGGCAGCGTCCCGCCCCACTCCGGGCCCCGCGGGTGCGGTTCGGCTGCCGGCGGGGCCGCCGCTATCAAGTTTGCTCCAAGCCCTAAGATGAGGTGGGCGCCGACGAGGACAAGTACTGCCGGACACAAATCTTGAGCGACCCGGGGATGGTGTGAGCCCGGGGAGGCGTGCCGGTGCGGAAATCACCTCCGAGCCTCGGAAGAACGGGTCAGCTGACCTCAGTAGAACCGACCGCACTGCCACGAGCGGGCGTTCCAGCACGATCGGAACGCCAAGAAGGGTGGTACCGCGGCGGCGCGAGCCGTCGTCCCTTCACCGGTTGGGCTGACCCGCAGCCCGCCACCACCGGCGAAGGAGGCACTTGTATGGCCTATGAAGCGCTACCCGCGCATGTCGACCTGCCCGGCACCGATCTCGAGGTGATCGAGTTCTGGCGCTCGCACGACATCTTCCAGGCCAGCCTCGCCCAGACCGCGGCCGGTCCCCGCTTCACCTTCTACGAGGGGCCGCCGACCGCCAACGGGATCCCGGGCACCCACCACATCGAAGCCCGGGTCTTCAAGGACCTGTTTCCCCGGTACAAGACGATGAAGGGTTATCACGTGGCCCGGCGCGCCGGCTGGGACTGCCACGGCCTGCCGGTCGAGCTTGCGGTGGAAAAGCAACTCGGCTTCACCGGCAAGGCCGATATCGAAAAGTACGGAATCGCGGAGTTCAACGCCCAATGCCGCGAGGAGGTACAGCGCAACGTCGACCAGTTCACCGCCATGAGCGAGCGGATGGGCTACTGGGCCGACTACGACAACGCCTACTTGACCATGAGCTCCGACTTTGTGGAATCGGTCTGGTGGGCGTTGAAGCAGATCTTCGATCAGGGCCTGCTGGTGGAGGACCATCGGGTCGCGCCGTACTGCCCGCGCTGCGGGACCGGGTTGTCCGATCACGAGGTGGCCCTCGGCTACGAGACGGTGGTGGACCCGTCGGTGTACGTCACACTGCCGCTCACCTCCGGACCGCTGGCCGGCACCGCCTCACTGCTGGTGTGGACGACGACCCCATGGACGTTGGTGTCGAACACCGCGGTGGCCGTCAACCCGGACGTCACCTACTCGGTCGTGCACACCCCGTCCGGTCAGACGTTGGTGACCTTCCTCGACGGCGCCGCCGGCCGCTACCTGCCTGAGGGCAGCTCGGTGGTCGGCAGCTTCCTCGGCCGGGAGATGGAGCGCTGGTCCTATCAGCGCCCGTTCGATTACGTCGAGTTGGGGGCCGAAGCCAACTACGTCGTGCTGGCCGACTATGTGACCACCGATGACGGCTCCGGCCTGGTCCACCAGGCACCGGCCTTCGGCGCCGAGGACCTGGCGACCTGTCGCCGGTACGGACTGCCGGTGGTCAACCCGATCAGCAAGGACGGGCACTTCCTGCCTGAGCTGCCGGTGGTCGGCGGGGTGTTCTTCAAAGACGCCGACGCTCGGCTGGTAGCCGACCTGCGCGAGCGTGGACTGCTGTTCAAGCATCTCAATTTCGAGCACTCCTACCCACACTGCTGGCGCTGCCACACGCCGCTGATGTACTACGCACTGCCCTCGTTCTACATCCGCACCACCGCCCGCAAGGCGGAGCTGATCGCCGAGAACGAGGCCACCAACTGGTACCCGGAGACCATCAAGCACGGCCGGTACGGCGACTGGCTGGACAACAACATCGACTGGGCGCTGTCCCGCGACCGGTACTGGGGCACCCCGCTGCCGATCTGGCGCAACGACGAGGACCCATCCAGGCTGGTCTGCGTCGGATCGCTGGCCGAGCTGTCCGAGCTGACCGGCACCGACCTGACCGACCTCGACCCGCATCGGCCGTACGTGGACGAGCCGACCTTCACCCTGCCGGACGTGCCGGGCACCTTCCGCCGCGTCCCGCAGGTGATCGATGGCTGGTTCGACTCCGGCTCGATGCCGTTCGCTCAGTTCGGCGCGCCGTATCGCAACAACGCTGAGTTCGAGCGCAGCTACCCGGCGGATTTCATCTGCGAGGCGATCGATCAGACCCGCGGCTGGTTCTACACGCTGATGGTGGTGGGCACCCTGGTGTTCGACCGGTCCAGCTACCGCAACGTGGTGTGCCTGGGGCATCTGGTCGCCGAGGACGGCCGCAAGATGAGCAAGCACCTCGGCAACATCCTGGAACCGATGCCGCTGATGCAGCGGCACGGCGCGGACGCGGTGCGCTGGTTCATGGCGGCCAACGGCTCGCCGTGGTCGGCCCGACGGATCGGCAACAAGGTGCTGGACGAGATCGCCTCGAAGGTGCTGCGCACCTACTGGTCGATCGCCTCCTTCCAGTCGCTGTACGCCCGGGCCAACGACTGGAAGCCCGGGCAGGCCGACGAGGACGGGGGGAACCTGCTGGATCGGTGGGTACGTACCGAAACCAACCGGGTGGCGGCCGAGGTGGACGCCGCGCTGGAGGCCTACGACGCGGCCCGGGCCGGCCGGGCGCTGTTCGGGCTGATCGACGACCTGTCGAACTGGTACGTGCGCAGATCCCGGCGCCGGTTCTGGGACGGTGACCCGACCGCGCTGCAAACGCTGCACGACTGCCTGGACACCCTGACCCGGCTGCTGGCACCGTTCGTCCCGTTCATCACCGAGCGGGTGTGGCGCGCGCTGTTCGCCGAGACCACCGGGGTGGCCTCGGTGCACCTGGCCGACTGGCCGGCCGTCGACGCCCCGGTGGACGACGAGCTGTCGGCCCAGATGGCGCTGGTGCGTCGACTGGTCGAGCTGGGACGGGCCGCCCGGGCCGGATCCGGGGTGAAGACCAGGCAGCCGCTGGCCCGGGCCCTGGTGTCGGCGCCCGGCTGGAACCGGCTGCCGGAGTCGTTACGACAGCAGGTCGCCGACGAGCTCAACGTGGCCACCCTGGCCGAACTGGCCAGTGCCGAGGACCTGGTCAACGTGGCCGTGAAACCGAACTTCCGGGTGCTCGGCAAGCGGTTCGGCAACCGCACCAAGGACGTCGCGGCGGCAATCAGCGGCTGTGATCCGGTGCTGCTGGCCGGCTCGCTGCGCACCAACGGCTTGGCGCACCTGGAGCAGCTCGGCGAAGACATCGGCGTCGATGACGTGATCATCAGCGAAGCCCCGGTGTCCGGCTGGGCGGTGGAGACCGCCGCGACGGACACGGTGGCGCTCGACCTGGAGCTGACACCGGAGTTGCGCCGGCTGGGCACCCTGCGCGATGTGGTGCGAATCGTGCAGGAGGCCCGCAAGTCGGCCGGCTTCGAGGTCACCGACCGGATCAGCCTGCACTGGCGGGTCGGCGGTTCGCCGGAGCCGGCCGAGGCGATCCGCGAGCACGCGGACGAGCTGTCCCGTGAGGTGCTGGCCACCACCCTGGCTGAGGGGGAACCGGCCGATCGGTCGGGTTACCAGGTGACCGACGACGAGCTCGGCCTGCACCTGTGGCTGGCCCGCACCGGCGGCGGCGACCCAGGCTAAGGCGCGGCGCCGAGCCGGTTGTCCGGGTCGCAGCGCGCGCAGGGTGTGAAGCCGTCCTCGACGGCCTGGCTGAGCGGGATGGGTTGGCCGGACCGTCCCAGTAGGAAGTCGCAACCGGCCAGGTGGTAGCGGGGTCGGCCGTCGATCACCCAGACCTGGCGCTGACCGTGCCCGGTCAGCGGCGGGGTGGTGTCGGCGGCCGGCGGTTCAGCCTCGCCGTGGGCCAGGGTCCGGTCGGCGGCACGGACGGTTACGGCTGTGCCGATCCGGCTGCGGCGAACCCGGACCAGCAGGGCAACCGCAAGCAGGCTGGCCACGATCGAGCCGACGACCAGCGCCGAGCTGGCATCGATCAGCCCGAGTACGAGCAGGGCGAGGGCAACCACGAGCAGCAGGACCACGATGAACTGCATCGAGCCGCTCCGCTTGCAGTGACTACCGGACGGACCCCGCCAGCGGGGAAGGCAGCTACCGGCCGGTGCTAGCCCTTGTCGCCCTGCCGGTCACCGGCGCCCTGGGCGACCGGCTCAGCACGGGTGCTGGCATCCAGGTCGCGCAGCTGCGACTCCAGGTAGCTCTTGAGCCGCGAACGGTACTCGTGCTCGAAGGTACGCAGTTCCTCCAGCCGCTTCTCCAGCGCCGCCTTGCGCTGCTCCAGCTGGCTGCCGATCTGATTGGCCCGCTGCTCGGCCTCAGACACCGTGTTGACCGCCTTGGCCCGGGATTCCCGGTCCAGCTGCTCGGCCCGAGCCTGGGCGTCGGCGATGGTCTTTTCGTGGAAGCTGCGGGCCTCGGCCTGCACCCGGTCCTGATGCGCCTTGGCCTCGGCGAGCACCTTCTCGTGGTGCGCCTTGGCCGCCGCGGTCTGCTCGTCAGCGGCCTGCTGAGCCAGCGCCAGCACCCGCTCGGCCTGGGCCAGCTGGGCGGCGGTTCCGGCCGCCGCTGCCGCCGTGCCACCCTGGGCGCCGGCCGACCTGGCAGCCGCGATCTCCTGCTGGGCCTGGGCGACCTGCTGCTGGGCCTGGGTGGCGGCCTGGCGGGCCTGGGCCACCGATGCCTCGAGCTCGCTGACCCGGGCGGTCAGCCGCTTGTTGTCGTCCCGGGCGGCGGCCAGCGCGGCCGCATCGTTGCTCGGCGCACCGGCGGACTGCCGGGCTTGATTCAGCGCTGCCTCCAACTCGGAGACGCGCGCGCCGAGCTTCTTGTTCTCCTCGCGCGCCGCCGCCAACGCGGCCGCATCAGCGCCGGACGAAGCGTGCGGCACCGCTGCGCCGCCGGCGCTGCTGCGCAGATCGCTGTTCTCCTCGATCAGCCGCGCCAGCTCGACCTCGATGATGTCGAGGAAGGCGTCCACTTCTTCCTCGTCGTACCCGCGCTTGCCGATCGGGGGCTTCTTGAAGACCACATTGTGGACTTCAGCGGGTGTCAAAGGCATCAGGTCACCTCATGTGCAGGGTTAGGTGGATCCGGATGAATCCGCCAGCGTAGGAAGAACGGACAGTACTTCTTGGATGGCACTTCATATGTGGCGCAGCTGCTGCTCAGCGGCGTGCTTGTGCGAGGCGGGCCCACCCCCGGCGAGCGTCGCACTAGGCAGAATAGCGAGTCCGTAGCCCCAGGCATCGCACCAGGCTCAAACTCCTCCCTAATCTGTCGCTGCAACAACCGGAAGCCTGCTCGTTTCGGGAAGTTTGCACTAACCGGCAGCCAATGAGCTGACGATGATTCGCAGAATCCAGATCATGATTAACAACACGATGACGCTCATATCGAAACTGATCCCGCCGACTCGCAGCGGCGGGATCAGCCTGCGCAGCAACTTCATCGGCGGATCGGTGACGACGTAGACCATTTCCAGGCCGATGGCGGCGGCACCGACCGGCCGCCAGGATCGGGCAAAACTGCGGGTGGTCTCGACGATGACCCGGGCGATCACCAGCAGGTAGAACACGAGCAGCACCAGGCCGATCGCGGCCCAGAAAGTCGACATGGGTCCATTCTCGCACTCGGCTGCGACGGTCGGCCCTCACCTAGGTGCGAGCTCTCAGCTCGGTCCGAGCGGACGCTCAGCTCTGGTTGTAGAAACCGCCTTCGACGATCCGCTGCTTGTCGGCCGCCGTCACCGTCATGTTGTGTGGGCTGAGTAGGAACACTTTCGGGGTGACCCGCTCGATGCTGCCGTGCAGGCCGAAGGTCAGCCCGGCGGCGAAGTCGACCAACCGCTTGGCGTCGGCATCATCCATCTCGGACAGGTTCATGATCACCGGCGTGCCACCGCGGAACTGGAGGCCGATGGTCTTTGCCTCGTTGTAGGTGCGCGGGTGCAGCGTGGTGATCCGCTGCGGCGGCTGCTCGTACTGCACCTCGTAGTCGTCATAACCGTCGTGGTCGACCTGGCGGGCCAAGTGCTGTCCGACGCCGTCGTAACCGCCCCGTACCGCTACCTCCTCGCGGCGGTATTGCGGTTCCCTGGCCAACGCGCCGTAGGAGTCCGAGCCGCCGCCATCGGCGTAGTCGTCTTCCTCGACCAACCCGAGGTAGACGCCCATCTTCCGAAAGGCTGTCGCCATGTCGTCCTCCTGTGTAGACCCGCCGCTGCTGCGAGCCGACGTTAGCCGATTACCTGCGGACGGCGGCCGAGCAACGCCGTACCGATTCGCAGGTGTGTCGCGCCGTGCCGGACGGCGGCTTCCAGGTCACCGCTCATGCCAGCCGACACGATCACCGCGTCCGGGTGGCTGGCCCGCACCTGCTGGGCGGTGCGGGCAAGCTGGTCGAAGGCGACATCGGGGTCGGCATCCAACGGGGCGATGGCCATCACGCCGGCCAGCCGGAGCGCGGGCTGATCGGCGACAAAGTTGGCCAGCGCCGGCAGCCGATGGCTCACCATGCCGCCACGGTGCGGGTCGGCGTCCAGGCTGACCTGCACGAGCACCGGCAGCTGGCGGCCGGCCTGGGCGGCACCGCGCGCCAACGCAATAGCAACCTCGGGACGGTCCACGCTGTGCACCAGGTCGGCGTAGCGGGCCACCGAGCGGGCCTTGTTCGTCTGCAACTGGCCGATAAAATGCCAGCGCACCGGCCCGATCTCGGCCGGCGCCTGCTCGGCGAACGCGGCGGCCTTGGCCGAGGCTTCCTGGTCCCGGTTCTCGCCGAGGTCGCTCACCCCGCATCGGGCCAGGGCGATGGCGTCGGATACCGGAAAGAACTTGGTGACGGCGATCAGCGTCAGCTCTTCAGAGCGCCGACCGGCCGCCGTGCAGGCCCGCTGGATCCGGTCCTGCACCGCGGCCAGGTTCTGGCTGATCTCAGCCAGCCGAGCATCGTTCCGGTGGGCGTCCGGGTTGCTCATCGCCGGACGCCCACCGGAGTACTTGGCGCGGCAGCGGGTAGCCGCGCGTTTGCCCTGTAATTACTTGAGGAAATCGGGAACATCCAGTTCTTCGTCCAGCTCGACGGCCCGCCGTCCATGGCTACCGGAGCCGGTGGTGGTGGTCGACCAACTGCTGGTCGGGCTGCCGTTGAGACCGCTATTAACGGTAGCCGCGTTGGGCTTGGGCGCACCGTTGAGCTGTGCACCGATCTGCGTCGACGGAAGCGCAGCGGTGTCGCTGGTCTCGCGGCGGATGTCCACCTTCTTGTACGGCAGCTGGCCGGAGTCGAAGCCGGCCGCGATGACGGTGACCTTGACCTCGTCGCCCAAGGTGTCGTCGATGACCGCACCGAAGATGATGTTGGCGTCCGGGTGGGCAGATTCGGCAACCAACGACGCGGCATCGTTGATCTCGAACAGGCCGAGGTCCGAGCCGCCGTAGATCGACAGCAGCACCCCGTGCGCGCCTTCCATGCTCGCTTCCAGCAGCGGAGACGCGATCGCCATCTCGGCCGCGGCCCGGGCCCGGCCCTCGCCACGGGCCGAACCGATACCCATCAGCGCTGAGCCGGCACCGCTCATCACGGACTTGACGTCGGCGAAGTCGAGGTTGATCAGGCCGGGCGTGGTGATCAGGTCGGTAATGCCCTGCACACCGGACAGCAACACCTGGTCGGCGCTGCGGAAGGCATCCATCACCGACACGTTGTGGTCGGAGATTTGCAGGAGTCGGTCGTTCGGGATCACGATCAGGGTGTCGCACTCGGCTCGCAGCTGCTCGATGCCGAGATCGGCCTGGGTGGCCCGCTTCTTGCCCTCGAAGGAGAACGGCCGGGTCACCACGCCGATGGTCAGCGCGCCCAGCTTGCGAGCCATGCTGGCGATCACCGGCGCGCCGCCGGTACCGGTGCCACCGCCCTCGCCGGCGGTGACGAAGACCATGTCGGCGCCCTTGAGCACTTCTTCGATCTCGTCGCGGTGATCTTCGGCGGCCTTGCGCCCGACCTCGGGCTGCGCGCCGGCGCCCAGGCCACGAGTCAGTTCTCGGCCGACATCGAGCTTGACGTCGGCGTCGGACATCAGCAATGCCTGGGCGTCGGTGTTCACCGCGATGAACTCCACGCCCTTGAGGCCCTGCTCGATCATGCGGTTGACCGCGTTCACGCCGCCGCCGCCGACACCGACGACCTTGATCACAGCGAGGTAGTTGTGCGGTGAGCCCATGGCGTCTGTCCTTACTGGCCGGCCTTCTGCGGTGTGGTCAAGTCTCAGCCTCAAGTAGACCCTTAACGTTATGTCAACCTGAGCGCTATCAGCGAAAGTAGTTCGCCATTGCCCGCTTCCCGCCAAGGCGCGCCGGAAACAGCAAAAACGCGGGGCCCTGGCCCGCCGTGCGCGGCACGCGCCGGCAGGCGAGGACGGCTCACGCGCCGCGGCTGATTACCGAGCTCGGATCGCTGATGTCGTAGTAGCGGCCCGGCTGGCGCAGCAGGGCGGTCATCAACCGAGCCTTGTCGGCTGCCCGGTCGGTGCCGCCCCAGAACACGATCCGTCCGTCGAACAGCCGCAGCGTCACCGACTCGGCGTCGGCGGCACTGACCAGGCTGACCCGGCGGGCCAATGCGGCCGGCAAGGCGCCGGCGACGGTAGCCACCGCGGCGGTCAGCTCACGGTCGCTAGCCGCCGGACCGGTGGTGGCCAGCTGCGGCAGGCCGACCGGCGGCCGGGATTGGGTGCGGAACTGGACGTCGTCGGCGTCGACCAGCCCCGCTCCGTTCGCGACCGCCCGGTAGCCGACCGCGACCCGCTCGGTGATGCGGATCAGTACCGTCGACGGGTAGGACGTACGCACGCTGACCGTTCGGACCTCCGGCAGCGCGGCCACCCTAGCCCGGACGGCCGCGGTGTCCAGCCGGCTCAGCGGGCTGCCGGCCCGGATGTCGGCGGCAGCCTCGACCTGCGCCGGGGTGAGGAACTTGGCGCCGGTGACCGTGACGGTGCGCACCCCGAGCACGCTGGAGAACCCGACCAACCAGGTCGTCACGCCCAGCACCAGCGCCAGCGCGCAGCCGGCGATCAGCCAGCGCCAGCGGCCGACCGGCCGGAGTCCGCCCATCGCCGGCGCGGTCATCTGCCGGCCGCCCGGTGCTGGAGGGCCGCCAGGATGTCCGGGCACAGCAGGTACACGTCACCGATTCCCATCGTGAGGATCAGGTCACCGGTGTTGGCGAGTTCCGCCAGCCGGCCGGCGACCGCCTGTCGGTCAGGTTCGTACACCACCCGGTCGGCCGGCAGCGGGATCTGCTCGGCGATCAGCGCGCCGGTCACCCCGGGCAGCGGCTCCTCCCGGGCCGGGTAGATGTCGAGCACCACCGCCAGATCGGCGGTGGCCAGTGCCAGACCGAATTCGTGGGCAAAGATCTGGGTCCGGCTAAAGGTGCCCGGCTGGAACACCGCGATCAGCCGGCCGCCGGCAGCCGCGGCCACCGGCCGGGCCGCGGTCAACTGGGCCTGCACCTCGGTCGGGTGGTGGGCGTAGTCGTCATAGACCCGCACCCCGGCGGCGCTGCCCCGGAACTCGAACCGGCGGTCCACGCCACCGAACTCCGGCCAGCTCGACAGCGCGGCCGCAAGGTCGCCGCCCAGCTCGTCGAGCAGCACCAGCGCGGCGGCCGCGTTCAGCGCCATATGCCGGCCGACCAATGCCCGCACCTGGACGGCGATCGGCTCGGCGGCCAGTCCACGCACGGTCAGCCGCACCCCGTCCGGGTGCTCCTCGATGCCCCCGACCAGCACGTCGGCGTCGGCCGACTCACCGTAGCTGCGCACCCGCGCGCCGGCGGCCCGGGCGTAATCGGCGATCCGGCGGGCGCCCGGGTCGTCGGCGCAGGTCAGCAGCAACCCGCCGGGCACGATCCGGTCGACGAACTGCTCGAAGGCCCGAAAGACCCCTTCCAGGTCGCCATGGTTTTCCAGGTGGTCGGCCTCGATGTTGGTGACCAGCGCCAGCTCCGGCCGCAGCAGCAGGAAGGAGCCATCGCTTTCGTCCGCCTCGACGATGAAGTCCGGGCCGCTTCCCAGCTGCCCGTTGCTACCGCTCGAGTGCAGGTTTGCCCCTATCGCATAGGACGGATCTAGGCCGGCCGCCTGTGCGGCGACGGTCAGCAGCGAGGTGGTCGAGGTCTTGCCGTGGGTGCCGGCGATGGCCACCGTCCGGCGTCCGGTGATCATCGCCGCCAACGCGGCGGCCCGGCGCAACACCGGCAGGCCGCGCGCCCGAGCAGCGGCCAGCTCGAGGTGGGTCGGGCTGATCGCCGTGCTGTGCACCACGGTGTCCGTCTCGTCCAGGTGCTCCACCGCATGCCCGATCCAGATTTGCGCACCCAGCTCGCGCAGCGCCTGGACGGTGGCCGAGTCCCGCATCTCACAGCCGCTTACCGGCACGCCGGCAGCCAGCAGGATCCGGGCCAGCGCGCTCATGCCGGCGCCGGCGATGCCCACGATGTGCACCCGGCCGAGCTGGCCGGCGTCCGGGATGGGCTCCGACGCCGCCGAGCTGACCAGCGCCGCGCCGGGTGCGGCCCAACCGGGTGGCCGTTGGTACCGCCCGCCCGTGCCGAAGGATGCGGGACTATCGGCCACCGGCGGCCTCCAGCACATGTCCGGCCAGCACCGCGGCAGCGTCCCGGATCCCGGTCCGACCGGCTGCCTCGGCCATCCTCGCCAACCGATCCGGATCGCTGAGCAGGCCGACCAGCTCACCGGCGATCCAGGCCGGCGTGCAGTCGGCGTCGGCCACCAACAGCCCGCCGCCGGCCGCCACGATCGGCTCGGCGTTCAGCCGCTGCTCACCACCGCGCAGCGGCAGCGGGACGTAGGCGCCCGGCAAGCCGACCGCGGTCAGCTCGGCACAGGTCATCGCACCGGACCGGCATAGCACCAGGTCGGCAGCGGCGTAGCCGGCCGCCATCGAGTCCAGGTAGGGCAACACCCGATACGGCGGCTCGGCGGGTAACCGGTCCGGCGGCTGTACCGGGTTCTTCGGCCCGGCGATGTGCAACACCTGGATGCCGGCATCGGCCAGCGCCCGTTGGGCGCCGAGCACCGCCTGGTTGATTCGCTGGGCGCCTTGCGAGCCGCCGGTCACCAGCAGGGTCGGCGCGTCCGGCAACAGCCCGAAGTCGGCCCGGGCCGCCGGCCGCTCAGCGATCCGGTTTAGGCCGGTAATCGCGGGACGAAGTGGAATGCCGATGGGACGGCCGTGCGCCAGTCGAACCGCCGGCGTGGCGGTGTAGACGCGCCGGGTGAGCCGGGCGGCCAGCCGGTTGGCCACCCCCGGCCGCGCGTTGGCCTCGTGCACCACGATCGGGATTGCCCTGCGTTTGGCGGCAAGATAGGCCGGTACCGCGACGTAGCCGCCGAATCCGACCACCACGTCGGCGTGTACCCGATCGAGCACGGCTCCGGCCGCGCGCACCGACGCGATCACCCGGGCCGGGGCGCGCAGCAGGGCCAGGTTGAGTCGGCGCGGCAGCGGGACCGGCGGGATGAGTTCCAGCGGATAGCCGCGGGCCGGGATCAGCACGGTGTCCAGGCCACGGACGGTACCCAGTGCCGTGATGGTGGCCTGCGGTTCGAGCTGCCGAATGGCGTCGGCGACGTTCATCGCCGGCTCGATGTGTCCGGCGGAGTGCCCGCCCGCGACGACCACGCTCACAGTGCCCACGGTGCCTTGCTCGCTCATGCGCCCCGGCGGCGGGCATCGGCGCGGACCGGCCGGTATGCCGACCGGTGGTGGCTCGTCGGCGGCTCGGCCCGCCTCGAAGCGGCCTTGGCCGGCGCGGCCTTAGCCGGCCGAGCCTTGACTGGCGCGGCCTTAGCCATGCCCACCTTGGCCGGCGCGGCCTTGGTCGTCCCGGCCTTGGCTGACGTCCGTGCGGTCCTGGCTACCGCGCTCGCCGATCTGGTCCGGGTTGCCACCGCCGGGCTCGGGGTGGCCAGCCGCAACCAGCGCACCCAGCGGGCGGATTTGCCGGCCGCCATTGCCTGCCGCGCCGCTCGCACCGCGGCCGGCTCGTGCCGGGCGAAGGAGGCCAGCATGCCGAGCACCGCACAGGTCAGGATCAGCGACGTGCCGCCGTTGGAGATGAACGGCA
>DATFHF010000034.1:0-12163 GCA_035248685.1 Jatrophihabitans sp. | reverse complement strand
AGGTGCTCGGCGGCCGGTCGGCGAAGGCGATCGAGAAGGCGCTGGGGCTGACCACCGTCGGCGAGCTGATCCGGCACTACCCGCGCCGGTTCAACGAGCGCGGCGAACTCACCGACCTGTCCCAGCTGGTCGAGGGCGACGAGGTCACCGTGCAGGCCCGGATCGAGTCGGCCAAGTCGCGCCGGATCCCCGGTCGCAAGCTCACCATCCTGGAGGTGGTGATCGCCTCCGGCCGGCACCGCGCCTCGCTCAGCTTCTTCAACCAGGCCTGGCGGGAACGGGACCTGCAACCCGGTCGCATCGGCATGTTTGCCGGCAAGGTCAGCCGGTTCCGCAACCGACTGCAGCTCAACTCACCGGACTACCTGCTGCTGGACGAAGACGCCGACGACGACCTGCAGGCCGCCGACTTCGCCGGCAGCCTCATCCCGGTCTACCCGGCCGCCGCCAACCTGCCGTCCTGGACCATCGCGCACTGCATGACGCTGGTGCTCAGCCAGCTGGACGAGGTGCCCGAGTCGTTGCCGACCGAGGTGCTGGCCCGGGCCGGCCTGATGGATCTGGACACCGCGCTGCGCCGGATCCACCGGCCGGACACCATGGTCGAGTACCGGCAGGCCCGTCGCCGGCTGGCCTTCGACGAGGCCTTCGGCGTGCAGCTGATCCTGGCCCAGCGCCGGCACGAGCTGGCGGCCAACCCGGCGGTGTCCCGGCCCCGGATCAGCGGCGGCCTGGTGGACGCCTTCGCCGACCGGCTGCCGTTCCGGTTCACCGGCGAGCAACTGGCCGTCGCCGCCCAGATCGAACAGGAGCTGGCGGCCGCCCATCCGATGCACCGGCTGCTGCAGGGCGAGGTGGGCTCCGGCAAGACCGTGGTGGCGTTGCGCGCGATGCTCCAGGTGGTCGACGCCGGCGGGCAGGCCGCGCTGCTGGCGCCGACCGAGGTGCTGGCCGCCCAGCATGCGGTGACCATCAATGAATTGCTGGGCGAACTGGCCCAGGCCGGCACCCTCGGCGGCGCCGAGATCGGCACCCGGGTGGTGCTGCTGACCGGATCCATGTCGGCCGCCGCCCGGCGGGCCGCGCTGCTGGAGGCGGCCTCGGGTGCGGCCGGCATCGTGATCGGCACGCACGCGCTGATCCAGGACCATGTCCAGTTCGCCGAGCTGGGGCTGGTGGTGATCGACGAGCAGCACCGGTTCGGGGTGGAGCAGCGCGACGCACTGCGCGGCAAAGCCCCGGCGCCACCGCACATGCTGGTGATGACAGCCACCCCGATCCCGCGCACCGTCGCCATGACGGTGTTCGGCGACCTCGAGGTCTCCGAGCTGCACGAGCTGCCGGCCGGCCGGGCCACGGTGACCACCACCGTGGTGCCGGTGGCCGAACATCCGACTTGGCTGCCCCGGGTCTGGCAGCGGATCCGCGAGCAGGTCGCGGCGGGCCGGCAGGCGTTCGTGGTGTGCCCACGAATCGGGGAGGAGGCCGATCCGGACGACGTGGGTGCCGACGCCGACGACGAGGCCGTCCAGACCGCCACGGTGCTGAGCCTGTTCGATGAGCTGGAGTCCGGTGAGCTGGCCGGCTTGCGGGTGGCCATGTTGCACGGGCGGCTGCCGGCCGAGGACAAGAACCGGGTGATGACCCGGTTCGCCGCCGGCGAGCTGGACGTGCTGGTGGCGACCACGGTCATCGAGGTGGGCATCAACGTGCCGAACGCCAGCCTGATGGTGATCATGGACGCCGACCGGTTCGGCGTCTCCCAGCTGCACCAGCTGCGCGGGCGGATCGGCCGCGGCAGCTACCCGGGGCTGTGCCTGATGCACTCCCAACTACCGGGCGGTCATCCGTCCCTTCAGCGGCTGTTCGAGGTGGCCAAGACCACCGACGGTTTCCAGCTGGCCGAACTCGACCTTCAGCAGCGCCGGGAGGGCGACGTGCTCGGCGCCGCCCAGTCCGGGCGTCGGTCGAAGCTGAAGCTGTTGTCCTTGCTGGCCGACCTGGACCTGATCAAGCTCGCCCGAGCTGAGGCTCAGCAGCTGGTCGCGGCGGATCCCACGCTGGCCGGGCATCCGCAGGTACAGGAGTTTCTCTGGGACGCCTTCGACTCCGACCGGACGGAGTTCCTGCACAAGTCCTGAGCAGCCCCGGACAGTCAGCCGGCCGGTCCCAGCAGCGGCACCGGATCCGATGTCGGGCCGGGCAGCCGCGCCGAGGACGCCAGCACCTCGCTCAGCCCGGATCGCCAGGCCAGCAGCTGGGTGCTGTACTGGCCGGCGACCGCGGTGATGAGCCATCGGCTGTCCGCGCTGAAGGTCATCGATATCTGGGAGTTCGGCGGCAGCTCGAGGTTCGGCACCGGCTCCAGGATGCCGCTGGCGAGGTTGAGCACCACCAGGTCCGACGGGGTTCCCGGGATCTCGGTCGAGTACCGCGGATCGCCCGACATCCTAGGCAGCTGGAAGGCCAGCCGGCTGCGATCCGGGCTGAGTACCGCGCCGCTCACCCCGGACTCGACCGGCAGTGCGTAGGCCCGGTTGGTGTCCGAGTCGGTCCTGGCGTCGTAGGTGTGCAGCTGGCAGGAGCTGGCCGCCGAGCACGGCTGGGACGTCCAGATCACCACGCCCTGGCTGTGGCTGAAGGAGCTTGCCGGGCCGAGGTCGCGCACCACGCGATTGCGGCTGCGGTCGAAGACTACCAACCGGGTCGGCTCGTTGCCGATGGGTGAGACCACCTCACACACGACCAGCTGACCGCTGAAGGCCAACGGGAAACTATTCGCCGGCAGCAGCACCTTGCCCGGACGGTCCAGCCGGATCAACTGCACCTGCAACGCTGCCGGGGTCTGGGTGCCGGGGACGAACGAGGCCATCCACACCCCGTCGGCGGGGTTGCCGAACAGCACGTCGGCGGCGATGTCATTGCCCAGGTTCACGGACGGCCGACCCGGCGCGTACGACAGCACTCGGATGCTGCCTCCGCAACTGCCCACCAACAGGTAGCTGGTGTTGCCTACCGAGCGCCGGTCCAGCACCAGGTTGCCGTCCCGCAGCGCGACCTGTGGCGTCAGACTGACCACGCCGGTGTCGACGTCGACGGTGCGGATGCCGAAGCTGCCCACGGTCAACCGCACCCGGGTCGGCTCGGCCAGCGGCTTGGCGGTCAGGATGGGCAGCAGGCCACCGGGGCCACCGCATCTGCCGCTGGAGGCGTGCGGCCAGTCCTGTGCCTCCTCGCTGGCCTGCTGGCCGTCGGCAGTGACGGCCGGTGGCGCGGTCCGCACCGGCTGCGCGGCCTGGGCCAACCGCCCGGCATGCCGAGCCCGGTGCAGCTGGAAACTCGCGCCGGCCACCACCAGCACCCCGGCCAGCAGCGCGGCGGCGAACCTGGTGCGCCGGCTGAATCCGGCCGGCTCGGGTACTGGCTCCGCGCTCGGCTCCGGCTCATCGGAGTCCGGCAGCAGCCGAAACTCCGGTGGCTCGTGCCCGGTCATCCGCCCAGGGTACGTCCGGCGCCCCAGGGTTTCTGCCGTGACCGACTAGGGTTTCTGCCGTGACGCGGATCGTTGCTGGTCAGGCGCGCGGTCGGCACCTCGCGATTCCCTCGCGCGGCACCCGTCCCACCTCCGACCGGGCGCGGGAGGGCTTGTTCAACACGCTGTCGGTCGAGCTGGAGTTGACCGGCGCTCGGGTGCTGGACCTGTTCGCCGGATCCGGCGCGGTCGGGCTGGAGGCGCTGTCCCGGGGCGCCACCGCCGCGGTGTTCGTCGAGTCCGACCGGCGGGCCTGCGCGGTGATCGAGGACAACGTCCGGGCGCTGGGTTTGCCCGGCGCGCGGATCCAGCGGAGCACGGTGGCCGCTTACTTGGCCGGGGACGGACCGGACCAGCCGTTCGACCTGGTGTTCGCCGACCCGCCGTACGTGCTGCCGGCGGATTCGATGGCTCGGTTGCTGGAAACCCTGGCCGACGACCGCTGGCTGCGTCCCGGCGCGGTGGTGGCGGTGGAACGCTCGGCGCGCGATCCGGACCTGCAATGGCCGGCCGGCCTGCGTGCCATGAAGCACCGCCGCTACGGCGAAGGCTGCCTTTGGTACGGTCGCCGGGCAAACAACGGTGACTGAACCGCAGCAGCCCAGTGCAGCCCCAGCAGCGACGTCCGTCCGCGGACCGAGCCGATGCCGAAGGTGTCGATGAGCATGTCGGTAGTTCGAAGGGCCGTCTGCCCGGGTTCGTTCGACCCGGTGACCAACGGCCATCTGGACATCATCACCCGGGCCGCCGGGCTCTACGACGAAGTCGTGGTGGCGGTGCTGGTCAACAAGAACAAGTCCAGCCTGTTCACCGTCGCCGAGCGGATCGCGGCGCTGACCGAAGTGACCGCCGGTTATCCCAACGTCCGGATCGACTCGTTCCACGGGTTGCTGGTGGACTACTGCCGCCGCAACCAGATCCCGGTCATCGTGAAGGGCCTACGCGCCGTCAGCGACTTCGACTACGAGTTACAGATGGCGCAGATGAACCGCGGCCTGGCCGGCGTGGAAACGCTGTTCATGCCGACCAACCCGGAATACAGCTTCTTGGCGTCCAGCCTGGTGAAGGAGATCGCGACCTACGGCGGCGACGTGTCGAACCTGCTGCCGGAGGTGGTGCACAAGCAGTTGCTGGCACGGCTGGCCGAGCTCAACGCCGGGCAGGACCGATGAGTGAGCATCGCAGCGAGCGCCAGCGAGCGAGGAGCGGAGCGAATGCCGCGATGAGCGCTCGCGCGAAGAGCAGGGCGAACCGATGAGTGAGCAGGTGGCTCGGTGAGTGAGCAGGTGGCTCGGTGACCGACCACACGCTGGCCCGGGCCGACGAGGTGCTGACCGAACTGGTCGAGCTCGTCGAGACGGCGCGCACGCTGCCGATGTCCTCGTCCTGTGTGATTCCGCGCGAGCGCACGCTGGACCTGCTCGACGCGCTGCGCGAGGTGCTGCCACCGGAGCTGGTCGAGGCCAGGCGGCTGGTCGCACAGCGCGACCGATTGCTGGCCGAGGCAACCGAGCAGGCCGAGCAGCGACGCCGAGATGCCACCGAGGAGGCCGACGCGCTGCTGGCCGAGGCGCGCGGCCAGGCGCACCAGATCGTCGAGGAGGCGCGGGCCGAACAGGCCGCGCTGGTGTCGGCATCCGGGGTTCAACAGGCAGCGGTGGCCGAGGCGGTCCGGCTGGGCGAGCAGTCCCTGGCGCAGGCCGACCAGGTGCGTGCCGAGGCCGATCGGTATGCCGGCAAGCTAACCGGCGACGCCCGCGAATACGCCACCAGGACGTTGGCGGAGCTGGTCGCTAATTTGCAGCGGTTGCTGGCTACCGCCGAGAACGGCCGGGACGCGCTGATGCACGGCGACTAATCCGCCGCCTCGCCTGCCTCAGTCCCTCACCTGCCGATCTTCATAAGCGCCGGTCGCTATGGCGACCGAAATCTCTCAAGATCGCGCTCAGGGCAGGGGGGCGAAGCAGGGCACGGACGAGGGCAGGGACAGGGCGGCCTGCTACCGGCACGATTTCGCGGGGCACAGCGGGCTCGGGTAATCTGAACAACGGCCCAAATCCATGTTCGGGTCAGCACCTACCAGCCTGCTCGTCAGCTTCCGACAAGCCTCGACACAACCGGTGAAGGTCCTCAGTGAACCCGCGTAACCCGCTCGTCCTGGATACCCGGGAACTCGGACGCCGACCGGGCATGCGGCGTGACTACCGGCGCGAGCTGCCGGCGCCCGAGCATTTCGGCCTGGACATGATCGGCGTGCCGATCGGGAGCCCGTTGACCGTGGATATCCGCCTCGAGGCGGTCAGCGAGGGCGTGCTGGCGACCGGTGCCGTGGCCGGCGAGCTCGCCGGCCAGTGCGGTCGCTGCCTGGTCGAGTTCGCCGAACCGTTGAACGTCGAATTCATGGAGCTGTTCGCCTACCCGGACAGCACCACCACCCAGACCACCGAGTCGGACGAGATCCCCCGGCTGGAGGGTGACCACCTGGACCTGGAGCCGGTGGTGCGGGACGCGGTAGTACTAAGCCTGCCGCTGACCCCGCTGTGCCGTCCCGACTGCGCCGGGCTGTGCCCGGACTGCGGCGAACGGCTGGAGGAGCTACCCGCCGGCCACTCACACGACCGACCGGATCCCCGCTGGGCCGCCCTGGCCGAGCGGTTCGGCACCGACGTCGGAACCAACTGACCGAGACCTTCCCCCCTTCAGATACCGAGAAATCGAGAAATAGGAGTCCCCGCCGTGGCCGTGCCCAAGCGCAAGACCTCGCGTTCCAACACCCGGGCGCGTCGCTCGCAGTGGAAGACCACCGCTGTCACCCTGGTCACCTGCCCGAATCGGGCCTGCGCCCAGCCGAAGCTTCCGCACACCGCTTGCGGCAACTGTGGTCAGTACGACGGTCGGCAGGTTCTGACCGTCTGATCGGGGCGGCCATATGACCTACCAGCTAGCAGACGGGTAGCCGTGGCGTCCAAGCAACCGCACGTCGCCGATGCCTCTGAACTGGCGGCCGAGCTCGGTGTCGACATGGACGCCGAGCTCTTTCGGCGTGCGCTGACCCACCGTTCCTACGCCTACGAGAACGGCGATGTGCCGCACAACGAGCGGCTGGAATTCCTCGGGGACGCGGTCCTCGGGGTGGTGGTCACCGAGGCGCTCTACCGACGCCACCCGGATCTCGCCGAGGGCAAGCTCGCCAAGCTGCGGGCCTCGGTGGTCAATATGCGAGCACTGGCCGACGTGGCCCGCGGCATCGGGCCCGAGGGCATCGGCAAATACATCCTGCTGGGACGGGGCGAGGACGCCACCGGCGGCCGGGACAAGGCCTCGATCCTGGCCGACACCCTGGAGGCGATCCTCGGCGCGATCCACCTCCAGCACGGCATCGAGATGGCAAGCTCGGTGATCTTCCGGCTGTTCGACCCGGTGCTGGCCGCCGCCACCGGCCACGGCGCCGCCCTGGACTGGAAGACCTCGCTGCAGGAGTTGACCGCCGAGCGCGGCCTGGGGGTACCCGATTACCGGATCACCTCCGAGGGCCCCGACCATGCCAAGTCCTTCACCGCGGCGGCGGTGATCGGTGAGGCAATCTTCGCCGTCCGGCCCGGCCGGAACAAGAAGGAGGCCGAGCAGGCCGCCGCCGAGGCTGCCTGGCGGCAGCTGACCGCCGAACAGGCCGCCCAACCACCGGCATCGCGGCCCGATGCCGAACCGTCGGAGAGCTGGGAGGCCGGCTGATGCCCGAACTTCCCGAGGTCGAGACGGTACGGGCCGGGCTGTCCAAGTGGGTGGTCGGCCGGACCGTGCGCACGGTGGATTCGCTGCACCCGCGAGCCATCCGCCGGCACCTACCCGGCCCGCAGGACCTGACCCGGCGGCTGATCGGGCACACCATCAGCTCGGCGCAGCGGCGCGGCAAGTATCTGTGGTTGGTGCTGGACGACGGTCCGGACTGCCTGATCGGGCACCTGGGCATGAGCGGCCAGCTGCTCATGGTGGAACCGGACCAGCCGGTCGGCCCACACCTACGGGCCCGGATCGGGTTCACCGACGGCGGCACCGAACTGCGCTTCGTGGACCAGCGCACCTTCGGCGGCCTGCACCTGGACGAGCTGGTGCCGGATCCGCCCACCGAAGTGCCGGCCGCGCTGGCGCACATCGCCCGGGACCCGCTGGACGACCACTTCGACGACGCCCGCTGGATCACGGCCGCCCGCCGGCGCAACACCACCATCAAGCGGTTGTTGCTCGACCAGACCAGCCTGTCCGGGGTCGGCAACATCTACGCCGACGAGGGGCTGTGGCGCGCCGGGCTGCACGGCGACCGGCCGGTGAACCGGCTCAGCCGGCAGCAGCTGAGCCGGTTGCTCGCCGAACTGCGGCTGGTGTTCGCCGAGGCATTGCGCGCCGGAGGCACCTCCTTCGACTCGCTCTACGTCAACGTCAACGGCGAGAGCGGCTACTTCGAACGGTCACTGAACGTCTACGGCCGGGAGGGCGAGCCGTGCCGTCGCTGCGGGCGGCCGATCGTCAGAATGCCCTGGATGAACCGTTCGTCCTACTACTGCCCGCGCTGCCAGCGGCCGCCGAGAGCGTGACCGAGCAGGTACGGCTGACCGCCTGGGTGCATGGCCGGGTGCAGGGCGTCGGCTTCCGCTGGTGGACCCGCAGCCGGGCGCTGGAACTGGGCCTGGTCGGCAGCGCTGCCAACCTCGCCGACGGCCGGGTCGAGGTGATCGTGGAAGGCAGCGAGCAGGCCTGCCAGCGGCTCGTCCAACTGCTGGGTAGCGGTAAAACGCCCGGCTCGGTGCGCTCGGTCAGCACCCGGTTCGGCCCGGCTCGCGGTGACCTGGACGGATTCGTCGAGCGCTGAGCGGCGGCGACCACGACGGTCGTCGGCGACGCGCCCGGAGGCGGATTTGTTTCTTAGCCGCGGCGGTGCGACCATGGGGGGTACCACATCTATTCTCCACCGGCAGCTCGCCGGGCACATGCCTGCGGACGCAGCGTGGCAGACCGTCCGGACGATGAGCGCCGCGAGACCCTGAAAGGTCGCGACATGGCCAGGGCGTTGCTGGGATACCTCCCCACATCCGCGGATCGCTACCTTGTCGAGGAGGTTGCACGGCTCCGGGGCCGGGTACGTGACCTGGAGGCAGAATTGGCCGAGTTGAAGGCCGCCCGGGAATCCGACCAGCTGCTGCACGAGCTGCACCGGATTACCTCCGACGCCTCCGCGCTGGCGTAATCGCCTAAGCCGGAGCGTCCCGCGAGCAGCAGCCGTTCGGCAGCGCCGTCGGGTCGGACCGAACCAGTCGCCGATCCCCGACCGGAGCCTGAGTGCATCTCAAGTCACTGAACCTGAAGGGCTTCAAGTCCTTCGCCTCCTCGACCACCCTGCGCTTTGAACCCGGCATCACCGCCGTGGTCGGCCCGAACGGCTCGGGCAAGTCCAATGTCGTCGACGCCATCGCCTGGGTGCTGGGCGAGCAGGGCGCCAAGGCGCTGCGCGGCGGCAAGATGGAGGACGTCATCTTCGCCGGCACCGCCGGCCGCCCGCCGCTGGGCCGCGCCGAGGTGACGCTGACCATCGACAACAGCGACGGTGCGCTGCCGATCGAATTCGCCGAAGTCTCGATCACCCGGCGGATGTTCCGGGACGGCGCCAGCGACTACGAGATCAACGGTGAGAGCGCCCGGCTGCTGGATATCCAGGAGCTGCTGTCGGATTCCGGGATCGGCCGGGAGATGCACGTCATCGTCGGCCAGGGCCAGCTCGATTCGATCCTGGCTGCCCGTCCGGAGGATCGGCGCGGCTTCATCGAAGAGGCCGCCGGCGTGCTCAAGCATCGCAAGCGCAAGGAAAAGGCGCTGCGCAAGCTCGACGCGATGCAGGCGAACCTGACCCGGCTGACCGACCTGACCGCCGAACTGCGCCGCCAGCTCAAGCCGCTGGGGCGGCAGGCCGAGCTCGCCCGCCGGGCAGCCGGGGTGCAGGCCGAACTACGCGACGCCCGACTGCGCTTACTCGCCGACGACCTGGCCACCCTGAACGAGCTGCTTCGAGCCGAGGTGGCCGACGAGACCGCGGTTCGAGCCCGGCGAGCCGAGGTGGAGCAGGCGCTCGGTTCGGCAACGGCAGCCGAGGCCGAGCTGGAGCGAGCGCTGGCCGCCGACGCGCCCGCGGTTGCAGCGTCCCAGGAGATTTACTTCCGGCTGTCGGCGCTGCACGAACGCTTCCGAAGCACCCGGACGCTGGCCGCCGAACGGCTGCGGCACCTGTCGGAGTTCGCCGAGGAGGAGCGTCGCGGCATCGACCCGCGGCAGTTGGAGAGCGAGGCCGCCGAGATCCGGGAGACCGAGCTGCGGCTGACCGGGGAACTGGATGAAGCCAGGACGGATCTTCAGGAGGCGATCACCGAGCGGCAGCAGGACGAACGGGCGCTGGCCGACGCCGAACACGCGTTGGTGGCCGCCGCCCGCGCGGTTGCCGACCGGCGGGAGGGGCTGGCCAAGCTGGCCGGTCAGGTCAACGCGCTGCGCAGCCGGGCATCCGCCGGTGGCGACGAGATCGCCCGGATCGGTGCTGCCGCCGAGCAGGCCAGGCGGCGGGCGGCGGCGGCCGCGGCCGAGCTGGCCGCGGCCAACGGCGAGGTGGGCGCGCTGGATCAGGGCGAGGTGGACCTGGACACCCAGCACGAGGCCGCGGTGGCCCGGCACGAGGCGGCAGCACAGCGGTTGGCCGGCGTGGTTGCCGAGCATCGGTCGGCCGAGCGGGAGCGCTCCAGCTGGACCGCTCGCCGGGACGCGCTGGCGCTTGGGCTGAACCGCAAGGACGGCGTCGGCACGCTGTTGGCCAACGCCGCCGCCGACCCCGGCGTGCTCGGCGCGGTGTCGGCACTGTTGAGTGTGCAGCCCGGATACGAGGCGGCGCTAGCGGCCGCCCTGGGCGAACTCGCCGAGGCGGTGGCGGTCGCCTGTCCGGCCGATGCCGGACAGGCGCTGCGCCGGTTGAAGGAACAGGACGGCGGACGGGCCGGCCTGCTGATCGCGGCCGGTGGTCCCGGCGCCCCGGATCGCGCTGGTTGGCCGCAGCTGCCGGCCGGCGCCTGTTGGGCGCTGGACCTGGTCAGCGCGCCGGAGCCGCTGCAAGCCGCGATCTGCACCGCACTCCAGCTGGTGGCGGTGGTCGATGAGCTGGCCGAGGCTGAGCAGCTGGTGCAGCACCAGCCGACCGTCCGGGCCGTCACCCGTGACGGTGACCTGCTCGGCCGGGACTGGGCGGTCGGCGGCTCGTCGTCGGCGCCCGGCGCGCTGCAGGTCCGGGCGGCAGTGGACGAGGCCGAGCAGCGGGCCCACGAGGCCAGCGCGCTATTCGACCAGCTCGAGGTCGACCTGACCCGGTGCCGGGCCGAGGAAAGCGAGCTGAAGCAGCAGGTGGCCCGCACCCAGGCCGCCCTGAACGAGTCCGATGCCAGGCTGAACGCGATCGCTGAGCGACTGGCCCGGTTGGCCCAGGCCGAGCGGTCGGCGGTGGCCGAGGCGGACCGGCTGGATCTGGCGCGGGTGGCGGCCGAGCAGGCCCGGGACAAAGACCTGGCCGGCCTGGTGGAGCTGGAGGAACGGTTGCGGCTGGCCGAGGCCGAGCCGACCGAGGAGCAGCCGCCGGTCGAGGAGCGGGATGCCCAGGCCGCCCGGGTGGCGGCGGCCCGGCAGGCGGAGATGGAAGCCCGGCTCACCGTGCGCACCCACGAGGAGCGGGTCCGGGCGCTGGGCGGCCGCGCCGAACAGCTGCTCCGGGCGGCCCAACAGGAGCGGCAGCTGCGGGCCCGCGAGCAGGCCGCCCGGCAGCGCCGGGCTCGGGCCGCGGTGGTGGCCGGCGCGGTTCAAACGGCGGCCGAGCGCGGTCTGGAGCACCTCGGTCAGGCGCTGGAGCGGGCCGCGGCTGACCGGGACCGGATCCAGCAGTCCCGCGCCGAGCGCGAGCAGGCGCTGTCGGCGGCCAGGTCGGCGGTGCGGGAACTGGGCGGCGAGCTGGCCAAGCTCACCGACGAGGTGCACCGGGACGAGGTCGCGCGGGCCGAGCAGCGGCTGCGGATCGAGCAGCTGGAGGCCCGCGCGGTCGACGAGTACGGCATCGAGGTGCCGGCATTGCTGGCCGAGTACGGCACCGACCAGCCGGTGCCGCCGTCGGCGCAGGAGACCGCGGAGTACCGGCAGGCGGCCGATCGCGGTGAGCAGGTGGTCGCACCCGGTCCCGGACCGTACGACCGACGCACCATGGAGCGCCGGGCCGCCCGCGCCGAACGGGATTTGGCCTTGCTGGGAAAGGTAAACCCGCTCGCGCTGGAGGAGTTCGCGGCGCTGGAGGAGCGGCACCGGTTCCTGGCCAGCCAGCTGGAGGATCTGAAGAACACCCGTCGCGACCTGCTGACCGTGGTCAAGGAGGTGGACGACCGGATCCTGGAGGTATTCACCGCCGCCTACCAGGACGTGGCGCGCGAGTTCGAGGTGGTGTTCGCGACGCTGTTCCCCGGCGGCGAGGGCACGCTGGTGCTCACCGACCCGGACGACATGCTCACCACCGGCATCGAGGTGGAGGCCCGGCCGCCGGGCAAGAAGGTCAAGCGACTGTCG
>DATFHF010000033.1:0-138007 GCA_035248685.1 Jatrophihabitans sp. | reverse complement strand
GGGTTGTTGTAGTTCAGGCAGAAGTAGCGGATGTTGTAGGCGATCTGCGGGATCAGCTTGTGGCTGGCGGCCAGCGGGTTGGCCCCGCCGACGGTCGGGTCGGTGGTCGGCTCGGTGGCGAAGCTGAGCGGCAGGTAGCCGACCTGAATGGGGTGTTCGGCGTCCGGGCCGTCCAACAGCCACTGATACTGCTGTTCGTCGGAGAAGGTCGGCACCTGCCGGAACTCATCCAGCGTCGCCTTGACCGGGCCGGAGTAGTGCTCGTTCGGCACGAAGGTGACGATGCCCTCTTCGGTGTAGCTCTTCAGTCGCCACGGCCCGGACACGATGCTCCAGATCGGGCTGTCGGCCCAGCGCGTCCGGTGCGCGTTGCCCTCCTCGATGTGGTCGCCCTGCTCGGCCATCAGGTACTCGTAGACCGCCTCGACGTCGGCCGGGTCGCCGGAGGCGTTGGCCGGACCGTCCGCCGTCCGATCCCAGGCTTTGGGCAGCGGGGTGATCGTGCTCAACTGGTTGAACAGCACCCAGCGCTTGTTGTAGGCGCGATCGAAGGTGAAAAACACCTTGTCCTCGGCCAACTTGCCGTAGCTGGTGCAGTTGTCCGGGAAGTAGCCGGGCACGTATTCGCAGTACCGGTCGCCCTTGACCTTCATCAGGTTCACCCAGAACAGCACGTTGTCCGCGCACAACGTCTCGCCGTTGGACCACTGCCAGGGCTTGACGGTGATGGTGACGGTGTGGCCGTCCTCGCTCCACTCCGGCGGTTCACCGATGCTGTTGTCGTAATCCACCTCGGGCAGCCCGTTGGTGCCGAAGTAGTACAGGGTGCGATACATCAGCGCCTGGAACTCGATGACGTTGCGCATGCCGGCCCGCTCGGCCGGGGTGAACGGGAAGATCACCGCAGGCGGAAAACCAGGTGCGCAGGCCCAGGTCACCACGCCGCCTTGCTTGCGGCGGCCGGTGCCCTGCTGAACGGTGTCCTGCTCGACGGTGGTCATCCGGCCAGCCTGCTCTTCGCGCGAGCGCTCATCGCTGGATGAGCTCCGCTCCTCGCTCGTACCTCGCTGCGATGCTCACTCATCGGACCTCCTCGATCGTCGAAACTCCGGTGTCGGCATGCGGGCCGTAGCGTTCCCACTGCTCGTCCAAGCGGATCCGGCCGTCCGCCAGCACGGTCGGGGTGCTGTGGCAGCGGCCGGAGATGATCTCGCCGCTGTCCAGCACCAGGCAGTAGGCGAAGTCCAACACCCCGTCATCGGCGCAGGTCCCGGTCAGCACACCGCGCCGGGCCCGGCCGCCGGTGAACTCGCCCCAGAGCAGGTCCTCCTGCTGGCGGTACACCGCGATCCGGCCGGTCGCCTCGACGTCCTGCTCGGTGGGCCGGAACCGCCGGCCGTCATAGTCGATGCGCATCGACTCAGCCTCCGGCCGGCGGGTCACGCAGCTCCAGCGTGCAGCACTTGGCGCTGCCGCCGGACTTCAACAGCTCCGATAGGTCCACCCCGATCGGGATGAAGCCGCGGTCCCAGAGCTGCTCGATCAGGTTGGTCGCCTGCGGCGCCAGCAGCACGTGCCGACCGTCGGACACCGCGTTCAACCCGAACACCTCGGCGTCGGCCGGCTCGGCCAGGATCGCGTCCGGGTACAGCTCGCTCAGCAACGCCTGGCTGGCCGGTGCGAAGGCGGCCGGGTAGTACATGATCTCGTCGCCGTCCAGCACCGCCAACGCGGTGTCCAGGTGGTAGAACCGCGGGTCGATGAGGGTCAGCGTGTGCACCGGCCGGCCGAACAGCCGGGCCGCCTCGGCGTGCGAGGCCGGGTCGGTGCGAAAGCCGGTGCCGGCCAGCAGCGCCGAGTCGGTCACCAGGTAGTCACCCTCGCCCTCGTTGATGTGCTCGGCGACGGTGACCTGGTAGCCGTGCTCGCGCAACCAGTCGGCGTACGCCGGGCCCTCGGGCACCCGTTCCTGATAGCGGAACCGGGCCGCCAGCACCTTGCCGTCCACCACCACGGCGCCGTTCGCGGCGAACACCATGTCCGGCAGGCCGGGCAGCGCCTCGATCAGCTCGACCTGGTGGCCCAGCCCCAGGAACAGGTTCACCAGCCGTTCCCACTGCACCAGCGCCAGCTCCCGGTCGGTGGGCTTCTCCGGCTCCATCCACGGGTTGATGGAGTAGCAGACGTCGAAGTGATTCGGCCGGCACATGAGGTATCGCCGGGGACGGGCCACCCGCACCGGGCGTTCGGTGCGAGCGGCGATGCTCGTGAGTGACACGCGTGTTCCCAATCGGTTCAGAGGTATTACGCCGGTTCGGCGAGGGGGTCAGAGTTGTTTGGCCGGCTCCGCGAAGGTGACGTGAATCTTGGCCGCGAAGTCGTTCATGGTGGCGAAGGCGTCATCCATGGACGAGCCGGTAGTGCCGAGGAAGCCGAGGATGGTGTTGCCCTCCGGTGGCCGCTTGATCCGGTCACCGGGCTCGGCGGTGATCTTGAGCAGGAACACCTTGTCCGAGCTGCTGACTTCTTCCGGGACGTGCACCTGCTCGACGATGCCGGCCTCGCTGATCAGGCACATGGCGGTGATGTGGGTGCCGGTCGGCTGGAACTGCCGGACGTCCGGGCGCCGGCCCAGTCCGATGTCGGCAACCGCCTTGATCGGGTCGTGCCCGGCGGTGATCCGGGCGATGTGTTCCAGCCCGCCGCCGCCGACCCGGGCTGCGATCTCCAGCAGGTACGGCTCACCGTTGTGGAAGCGCACCTCGGCGTGCATCGCGCTGCGCCGCAGGCCCTGCGCGTGCGCGGCGATGGTCACCGCGCGGTGCACCTTCGCCAGGTCTTCCGGGCTCATCGAGGTCGGCGCGTGGTGCACGTCGTCGTCGAAGGTGCCGCCCTCGACGGTGATCCGGTCCACCACCGAGCCGAGGTAGACCTCGTCGTCCCAGGCCACCCCTTCGATCAGGTGCTCGTGGCCGTTGAGGAAGGACTCGATCAGCAGGCCCTGCGGTCCCAGGTCCATGCCGGTCGCGTCGGACAGCACATCGGACAGGTGGCTGATGCCCTCCACGGCATCCGGGAACCTCGCGGCCAGTTCCTCCGGCGTGTCGATCCGGAACACGTAGTAGCTGCCGGCGCCCATGGTCGGCTTGAGGATCACCGGGTACCCGAAGTCCTCCGCCGCGGCCAGCGCCTGATCCAAGTCCTCGACAAAGCGGAAGGACGGGATCGGCGCACCGGCCTGCTGATAGGCCTGGCGCATCAGCAGCTTGTTCCGGCTGGCGATGGCGGCCGGCACCGGGATGCCGGGCAGTCCGAGCTTCTCGGCCACCACCGCGACCGCGATGACACCGAACTCGGCGAAGGTGATCACGCCGTCGAAGTGCTCCTCGGCGTGCCACGCGCGAGCATGCTCGACGATCTGGTCGATGTTGCGGGACCCGACGATCCGGTACCGCTCGGTCGGCCAGAAGTCATCGGTGCCGATGCCGTTGAGGACGTAGACCTGGTGGCCGTAGGTCTCCACCTGCTGGTAGCGGGGCGCGTAGTAGTGCATGTACTGCAGGGGCTCGATGGCGAGCAGTTTCATGGCGGACCTCCGGTTAGACAGCGCCGTCGAGGGCGGGACTGCGGGTTGGCGTGTCCTGGCCGGCACCCGCGGGGTAGGCCAGCCGAGGCAGTTCGAAGGCGGTGATGCTGGTGGGCTGCTCCACTGCCGGCCGCAGGTCGATGCCGCCGGCCGTGGCCTGTTCGGCCAGGTCGATCAGAATCGGTGCGGCACAGGCCAGCAGCGTGCGCGCCTGAAGCAGCAGGTCACCGGGTGGACGGTCGGCGTCGGCCTCGGCCCGCAGCCGAGCCAGCTGTTCGGCGACGGTGCGGGCCGCTCGCGCGATGCTGAAACCGGGCAGCCGATAGCAGCTGGTGATCCGTTCGGCCAGCGCGGCGGCACGGCGTCGGCCGTCCGGACTGATCGGCAGCGGCGTCCGGACCCCGGACATGCCCAGCAGCGATACCGCGTCGGCCAGGCTGTTCCACGGTTGCACCAGCCGTTGCTCGGTGACCCGGCACAGCTCGTCCACCGTGAAGTTGGTGCGCTGGTTCTCCGGCGCGGTGAGCGCCAGGTAGAAGCGCACCAGATCCCGCGGCACCTCGGCCAGTAGCTCGATGCCCCGGATCAGGTGGTTGCGGCTGGTGGAGAACTTCGCGCCGTCCAGCTCGTAGAACTCGTTGCAGATGGTGATCTCGGGCAGCTGGTAGCGCTCGCCGTGCGCCATCAGCATGACCAGGTCCATCACCGACCAGTGGTAGGTGTTGTCGAAGCCGTGGAAGTAGACCAGCTCGACACCGGCGTCCGCGCGCCAGCCGGCGTCCACCGGTCCGCTGCGGTCCGCGCCGGCATACCAGCTGGCATAGATCGCCGCCGCTACCCCCTCGACCCAGGGATAAAGCACCTGGCCCGGGGTCGGCGCGAACGGCGCCGCTATCCCCCAGTTGCCCGGCACGGTGATCGGGATCTCCGGCAGCGGTCCGGCCAGCAGCTCCCGCACCAACTGCATCGGGTGCGGCCGCCAGCTGCCAGCTCGGGTGGTGAAGTACTCGGTGAGCCGGTCCCGGTAGTTCTCCATCGGCAGCGTCAGGATGGTGTGCTCCCGGTAGCTCACCGGCGGTCCGTCCGGGTCCAGGACGGCCGTGGGCTCGAGCAGTTCGTCGTAGTTGTTCGGGTGCCCGCAGTCCTCGCAGGCACCACCGGAGCTGCCGGCCAGGCAGGTTGGGCAGTAGCCGGAAAGCAAGCCGTCGTAGAGGTAACCGGCGGTCTCGGAGTAAGGCAGTCGGACGGTGCGGGTGTGTAGCGCGCCGGCGGTGTGCAGGTTGCTGACGAACTCGAGCACCCAGCGGCGGTAGCCCTCGTCGATCGGCGGCAGCGGGGCCATCGAGATGCCCATGGCCTCGATCGATCGCTGGATCGCGGCGGTCGACTTCGCGCACAGCTGCTCCGGGCTGATGCCCTGCCGGGCGGCGGTGGTCAGCACGTAGGTCTGGCTGTCATCGGTGGCGGTGGCATAGCGCACCGGACGTCCGATGGCGCGTAGGTACCGGGCGAAGATGTCACCGGCCAGGTACGGACCGGCCAGGTGCCCGACGTGCAGGTCACCGTTGGGCGTGGGGGTGGCGGCGATGACGATGGCCGGCCGATCGGTCATACCGGCTGCTCCTGCCGGTCGGCCTGCTCGTGCCGTTCGGCGAACCGGGCAGCGAGCTCGGCGTCCCACCAGATCGAGTACATCTCGAACTTCTCGGTGCCGTCGTTGACCACCTGGTGCGCCGAGCCCGGGGTGAAGTGCACGACGTCGCCGGCGACGAACGGCCGCCGCTGCCCGTCGCACTCGATCTCGGACTCGCCGGTCATCGCGATCCAGATCTCGTATTCGTGGTGGCTGTGCCGCCCGGACTGCGCGCCGGGCTCGACCACGCACCAGGAACCTTCGAACGGAGCATTCAACGCCGGCCACGGCACCAGCCGCTGGGCGCGCAGACCGTTATCGGGCTTGAGGTCATCCCGGCGCAGGTTGCGGATCTCCATCATGGTCGGTACTCCGTTCCTCGGGCGGACAGTTCTTCTTCGAATGCGGCTCAGTTGGCGAGCGGGACCGGCACGGTGGCCACCAACTGCGGTGCCTGCCGGTGCTCGAGCAGGTCGGTCACGATCTCCTCCGACCGGATGGCCAGCACGCTGAGCAGCGTGTCGGCCATGCCGTGGGTGGCCTCGTTGACGCCTTGCAGGTAGCAGCCGGCCTGCACGGTGGCGGGCAGTTGCAGCCGGTAGTTGCGGCTGACCGCGATCTCGTCCAGCAGCACCGAGGCGGCCAGGTCGCGGACCAGCTTGGGCATCCGGCGGGCGAAGCCGGTGCCGAGCAGCACCACGTCGCAGCACAACTGCTCGGTCTTGCCGGTCTTGCGGTCCATCAGGGTCAGCACGACCTCGCCGTCGGACAGTTCGGCGTCGGCCACCTCGACCATGGTCCGCATCCGCATCCGCTCCGAACCGGTCAGCCGTTCCAGGTACATCTGCCGGTAAAGCACCTCCAGCAGGGCCGGTGCCAGGCCGGAGTAGTTGGTCCGGTGCATCTCGCGCAGCAGTTGCTCACGGGCCTCGGGCAGCGCGGCGTGGAACTCGTCCACGAACGAGGGGTAGAACAGCTCGTTGGTGAACCGGCTGGTCTCGTAGCAGTTCAGTCCGATCGAGCGCATCACCATCGTGCACTCGGCATTGGGGAACTGCTGATGGCTGGCCCAGAGCATCTCCGCTGCGCTCTGCGCGCCGCCCAGCACCACGATCCGGTGCGCGCCGTCGGAGTCGAATGCGGTGATCCGCTCGGAGAACTGGGTGCTGTGGATCCAGCGCGACGACGGCAACTTGTCGAACACCGACGGGACGTGCGGATCCCGGCCGCTGCCGATCACCAGATTACGGCAGTGGATCTCGCCGCCGTCGGACATCCGGACCAGCCACTCGCGCACCTCGCCGGCGGAGTCGAACTCCGGCTCGATCGACACGCAGCGCCGGCCGCCCTGCACCCGTACCGCGCTGAGGCCGGCCGCCACCCATTGCAGGTATTCGGAGATCTCCAACCGGTACGGGGTAAAGCTGCCCATGTTGATGAACTCGTTCAACCGGCCGACCGCGTGCAGGTAGCTGATGAAGGAGAACGGGCTGCACGGGTTGCGCAGCGTCACCAGGTCCTTCAGGAACGAGACTTGGCTCTGCGACCAGGGCAGCAGCATGCCTCGTTGCCAGAGCACCGTCTCGTGCTGATCCACGATCAGTGTGCTGCGGGCGAGGTCCGGTGCCATCTCCTCCAGCGCCACGGCCAGCGCAAGGTTTGCTGGGCCGGCTCCGATGGCGAGGATTTCGACTTCTTCGCTGTCCAAGGCAGATTCCTATCTCGTTGGGCTGAGGCGTTACAGCTGGGCGGCACCGGTTCGGCCGGATATCTCGGACACCAGCGCCACCAGATCCGCGACGGTGCGCACGGCCTGATAGGAACGCAGGTCGAGTGAGATCTTCAGCCGGCTCTCCAGCTGGCTGAGTGCCTCGAGCGAGCTGAGGCTGTCCCATTCGTAAACCGCGAGGATCGGTTGCTGGCGCAGGCCGGCCACCGGTTCGCGTAGGACGTCGGACAGGACATCCAGCACGGTGTCCTCGATCGTTGTTGCTTCTGTCACGTGAGCGCTCGCTTTCTGTCCGATGTCGTTATCCAGGCCGGCGCCGGTGGACGCTCGCCGGTGAGGTCGAGGGTGAACATGCCGTCCACCGGACCGGGCAGGTAACCGGCCCGCTGCCAGACGTCGGCCGACACCGCGTTCTTGGCCGACCGTTGGAAACTGCCGATCAGCGCGGTGGCTCCGGCGCCGGCCGCCTCGTCGGCCAGCCAGGCCAGCGCCGCCAACTCGATGCCGCGGCCGAGCACCCGGCAGCTCAGCACGAAGTTCAGCACCCGCCAGGCGGGCTCCCGACCGTCCACCCACAGCGCCCCGACGATTCCCTCGTCGCCGAACCGGTCGGCCACGCTGAGCAGCAGCACCTGCTGGTCCGCATCCGCCCGCATGGCATTGGTAGCCGCCTCGTCGAACCGGATGCCGGTCAGGTTGAACTGGTTGGTGCGGGCGGCCAGCTGCACCGCTCGTCCCACCGTGAAATCGGTGACCGGCTCGATCCGCAGCGTGATCTCCAGTGCTTGCAGGTAATCCTGTGACGAGCCGAAGCCCTCCTGGAAGTCGCTGCGCAGTGCCCGGGTGCGATAGAGCGCCGGCCGTTCCCGGTCGGTGTCGGTCAGCTCCAACACGTCGAACCAGCCACCGGCCAGCAGCGTGCTGGCCAGCTGCGCCGGATCCCCGTCCGCCGCCAGCACCGCCACGCCCGGATGCTCAGCGCTGACCAGGCCCCGTTCGAAGCTCGAATCGTCCATGAACACAAAGGAATCGATCGACAGACCCAGGGTGTCGGCAGCCTGTCGCAGGTTGGCCGCCTTGTCCGACCAGTTCACCGCGGTGACCGAGAAGGCGTCCGAGCGCAGCAGCACCTCGGGGTGGTTTGCCAGCGCCTCCTGCACCGCCTCCGGGTCGTTCTTGCTCGCCAGCACCAGGATGACGCCCTGTTCACGCAGCCGGCGGGCGGTGCGCTGAAGCTCCAGGTAGCAGCGGCCGGGGTACAACCCACCGAGCTCCACCCCGGTGGCACCGACCTCACCCAGCACGCCACCCCACAGCGTGTTGTCCAGGTCCAGCGCGAGCACCTTGCGAGACAGGCCGGCCCGCGCCTGCGCCACCCGGGCGAACTGGTTGGCCAGCAGGTGCAATACCGCGTCGGTGTAAGGCAGATCGGCGTAACTGTGCAGCCGGGCGTCCCGGGCGGTGAACGGCAACTCGGCAAGTGCCCCGGCCAGGTCGGTCACCACCAACTGCCGCTGCCGGCCGGCCGACGCGAGCAGTTCGGCGTTCAACCGGTACCAGCTCTCGGCCAGCACCGCCCGGGCCCGCCAGCTGACGAAGCCGGTGCGCAGTACGGCCGGCATCGGCACGGTGTGCAGCACCACGGTGGCACCGGTACGGGCCAATAACCGTTCCAGCAAGGTGCCCAGCTCAGCGGAGCGGGAGCTGATGTAGTCGGCCAGCTGCTCCGGTTCGGCCCCGCTCCAGTCCTCCGGCAGGAAGTACGAGTCGTCCAGCAGCAGCAACAGCAGGTCCTGTTCGGCGGCATCCTCGGTCGCCAGTGCAAGCTCGAAGCTGCCGTAGGCACCCAGGGTGACGGTCGGCAGCAGGCCGACCCCGATCAGTGCGGTGCGCAGCAGATGCTCGAACGGGCCTACCGTGCAGGTGGCCTGTACCGCCACCCGGACCGGGGCCAGCTCGCTGTCGACCGGTTGCAGTCCGGCCAGCAGCCGGCCGAGTTTGCGAGCCGCGGCCGGATCGGTCAACCCGGCCAGCAACCGTCGGATCGGCGGCTCGGGCGAGCGCTGCTCGGCCACCGCGGCGCGTACCGACCGCTCCAGATCGGCGACCTCGACAGCTGGGAACTCGACAGCCATCAGACCTCGATCAACGTGCAGTACCAGCGCATTCCGATCGAGATGCCGGACAGCGCCACCACGTCACCGGGCTTGAGGTCACCGCGCTGCTGCAACTCGCCGAGGCTGATCAGCTGGTCGGCGGCGCCCATGTGCCCGTGCTGCGCGGAGATTTCTGCGTTGGTGTGCTCGATCGAGATGCCGAACGGCGCCGCGGCCTCCTCGATGGTGTCCGCGCTGTCGTTGATGTAGATGACGTGGGTCAGCCGGCTCTGGTCCACTCCGGCCCGCTCGCAGGCGCGCTGGATGACCTCGGTTACCCGATTGCTCAGCTGCTCCTGGAACACCCGCAGCCGGTTGGGATCCTTGTCGAAATGGGCCAGCACCCGCTCCAGGCCACTCGGCGCGGTGGCGGTACTCCAATCCGCCGGCGCGACCGGGGTGATCGCGCCGCCGTAGTCGGTCCGGAAGAAGTCACATAGATCCGGGTAGGTGAACTGGTCGGTGGACAGCCACCGGAACCGGTCGTGGCCGCGCCGCAACACCACCGCCACCGCACCGTCGCTGTGCACAGCGTTGTTGACGTTCATCCGGTTGCGGTGGTACTCACTCACCCGATTCACGGCGACGAACAGCACATTGCGCAACTCCGGCTGCACCACCAGGTGACCGGCCACCATACCGAGGCCGGTCACGCCGGAGGCGCAGCCTTCGTTCAGCAGCAGGGTCTGGGTGCGCTCGATGCCCAGTTCCCGGGCCAGGCCGGCCGAGGTGTCCCAGTGCAGGTAGTCCGGCATCTCCGAGGTGGCCAGCACCACCAGGTCCAACTCGGTCGGCGCCATGTCCAACTGCTTGAGCACGTCGCGCGCCGCGTCGGCGGCCAGCATGGTGGCGCTCACCTGCGGCTCGGCGCGGTGGAAGGTCTGGTACCCCCACCGGATCACCCGCTCCGGGTCGGTCACGAAGGTGGCCGCGCTGTCGCTGACGTCCTGGTCGACGCCGAAGGCGTAGCCGAACCCGGCGATACCAAAATTGACGATTGGAAGCGCTGACCCGGTAAATGAATTTCTGAGGTCCTCTTTTTCAGATCGCTCTGTTCCGATGGCGTCCGTAGTCTCGGTCATGTGCGGCTTTGCCTCTCATAGGGGCCGGATTAGCTGCTACGGGCGGTTAAACCCTTTACCGCCAGGCGGCCCCATCCTCGCCGTACAGGTTGCACGACACGCTGCACTAATGGCTGCAGCACTCTGTGAGGATTTGTAAATGGTTGTCCTCGCCGACTGACACCTCTACTTTGTTTGGAATTGCTGCGCTACGCGCGGCAGGAGGCAAACAATGGGCGACGTACGGGGAGCGACAATCCGATTCGAGGTGCTGGGCCCGCTGACGGCATGGCGCGATGGCGCCAATGTCGATCTCGGTCCAGCCCAACAACGGGTGGTGCTGGCGCTGTTACTGCTGCACGCCAACCAGCACGTCGGGCGGCAGCAGATCATCAACGCGGTCTGGGGTACCGCCCCACCGACCCACGCGGTGAACCTGGTGCAGCGGCACATGTCCGGCCTGCGTCGGGTGCTGGAACCGGGCCGGCCGGCTCGATCGAGCTCCGATCGGCTGACCTGGACCGAGGGCGGTTACCTGTGCACGGTGCCGCCGGATGAGCTGGATCTGATCCGATTCGACGAGCATGTCAGCACCGCGCGCGCCGCCCGGGCGGCCGGTGACCTGCCTCGGGCGTCCAGTGAGTTGCACGCGGCGCTGCGGATGTGGCGTGGGCCGGTCTGCCAGGGCCTGTTCAGTCCCGACCTCGATGCCCAACGCGAGCGGCTGGCCGAACGGCACATCAGCACCCTGGAGGACCGGATCGAGCTCGATATCGAACTCGGCGAGGACTCCGAGGTGATCCCGGAGCTGCGCGCGCTGGTCGCCGACCAGCCACTGCGGGAACGCTTGCGCGGGTTGCTGATGTCGGCGCTGTACCGGTCCGGTCGGCAGGCTGAGGCGCTGGCCGCCTACCAGGACGCCAGGCGGTACCTGCTGGAGGAGGTCGGGGTCGCGCCGGCCGCCCCGCTGCAACGACTCCAGCAACGGATCCTGGCCGCCGACCCGACGCTGGCCCGGGCGCCGGTGCCGGCGCCGCGGGTGCGGGTGACCAGGGCTCGACCGGCCGCCGCGGCGCCGGCGGGCACGCTGGCGCCGGCCCAACTGCCGCACGGACTGGCTGCCTTCGTCGGACGCCAGGCCGAGTTGGCCCGGTTGGACGCGGTGCTCGACGACCCGGTCGCAACGTTGGCCGTCTGCACCCCGATCGTGGCAGTGACCGGAATGCCGGGCGTGGGCAAGTCGGCCCTGGTGCTGCACTGGGCGCACCGGGTTAGCGAACGGTTCCCGGACGGCCAGCTGTACCTGAACCTGCGTGGTTTCGATCCGGCCGGGCCCCCGCTGCCGCCGGCCGAGGCGGTGCAGCTGATGTTGGACACCTTCGGGGTGCCGGCCGAGCGGCAGCCGATCGGGCTGGAGGGACGATCCGCGCTGCTGCGTAGCCTGCTGGCCGGCCGGCGAATGCTGATGGTGCTGGACAACGCGCGCGACGCCGAGCAGCTGCGGCCGTTGCTGCCCGGCGCGCCCGGCTGTCTGGTGATCGCGGTCAGCCGCAACCAGCTGGCCGGCCTGACCGCCGGTGACGGCGCCCACCCGCTGCCGGTGGAACCGTTGCCCACCGCGGCGGCTCGGGAACTGCTGGAGCATCGGCTCGGCCGGCAGCGGGTCGCCGCGGAGCCTGCTGCCGCCGACCAGATCATCGCCTACTGCGCCAGGTTGCCGCTGGCGCTGTCGGTAGTCGCGGTCCGCGCGGCTCGCGGTTTTCCGCTGTCCGAGCTGGCCGAGGATCTGCGCTCGCCACGCACCCGGCTGGCGGCACTGGACGGCGGCGACCGGTTGACCAGCCTGCGGGCCGCGTTCGACTGGTCCTACCGGCTGCTGAGTGAGCCGGCTGCCCGGTTATTCCGGCTGCTCGCGCTGCCGCCGGAGGAGAATCTGTCCATCGGCGTTATAGCGAGTCTGGCAAACAGCGATAACCGCGCGATCCGCGACCTGTTAGGCGAACTGGTCAATACCCACCTAGTGACCGAACGGTTGGCCGGTTGCTACGCGGTTCATCCGCTGCTACGAGCCTTCGCGGCCGAATTGAGCGATGGAATCGACTCCGACGACGACCGCCGGGCGGCCTGGCGCCGGATGCGCCGGCACCGGAACGACGCCGCCCGGCTCGACCCTCGGGTGCAGGGCCTCGGGTCAGCCGGCGAGCCGGCGGACCTGCTCTATCACCGGTCCCAGCACGTCCATGTGTGGCCGCTGGACGGTGAGGTATGAGAAGCCGAACCGCTCCCGGTTGTCCAGGATTTGGCGGGCGATCTGCTGTTCGGTGCCATACAGCAGGAACGGTGAGTCCAGCGCGTTCTCGACGCTGACCCAGGGCGCGTAGTCCTCGGCCGCTGCCGCCGCGGCAGCCCGGCGGTCGTCGGTGACCACCACGTCGAGGATGAAGGCGTTGCGCTCCTGCTCCTCGGCCCGACTGCCGGCAAAGCCGACGTACTGCTCGACCGCTCCCTCGGTCTCGACCGAGGTGGCGTAGCGCAGGGTCGCCGGTGGCTGGCCGGGCACCTGGAACCGGCCGCTGAAACTGACGATGTCGGCTTCCTTCGCGGCGAGTTGGAGCATCCGCTCGCCCAGCCCGCCGAGCAGCACCGGCGGCGCCACTACCCCGGGTGAGGTGGCTAGCAACTCGCGCAGTTCGCTGAGGGTGTCGGCCACCCGCTCCACCCGGCCACCGAAGGACTGCCAGGGAAGTCGCGCCGCGTCGAACTGGGCCTTGATGACGCCGGTGCCTAACCCCAGCTCGAACCGATCGCCGGTCAGCCGAACCACGGTCGCCACCTCGCGGGCCAGGAACATCGGGTTCCAGAAGCCGATGTCGAGCACGTAGCTGCCGACCCGCATCCGCCCGCAGCAGTACGCCACCGCTACCGCGGCCTGGAACGGCGCGGTGCGATCCGGCCCGAGATGGTCCACGCCTACCGCGATGTCGTAGCCGTAGGCCTCGGCCAGCCGGCAGGTCTCGACCAGTTCTGCCGGCGAACGCGGCGTGGCCAGGGTGAATCCGAATCTGAAATCGTGCATGGCTCCTCGTTCAGTGGCTCAAGTTTGAAAGCGGCGGTGAAAGCACCGGAAAGTCGACCGTAGTCAGTGCGCCCGGGGAAAGTGCAGGATAGTAAAGAGTGAACCCAGAGGAAAGAGAGCTGGCTGTTAAAATATGACCCGCTCCTGAGGAGAACCGAGCCTACCGATCGGATATCCCAGTGACCATTATTGGTAATGCCAGCGTAATTGATTCGTTACGCGGGGTAATTGCACACAGAGCGGTCGAGCGATGCCCGATCAGCTGCGCTCGAATACCTTTAGCAGGTTATTCATGACCGCCGCAGCTGCATAGTCCAGTTCGTTTCCCAGCTCTGCTCGCCGTCGGTCGAATATGCCTGCTCCCAGCGCGCCGCGGTATCGGTGATCCCGGACCATATGTAGCGCACCCGCACCGGTGTGCCCTCGTGAAAGTCATCGCCGTAGAAGGTCCCGACGCCGTCGACGAAGCTGCCGTGCACCGGCGGCAGCAGCACGCCGAACACGCTGGTGGCCCAGTACAGCGACCACTGCCGGCGGGCCGGGTCGAACAGCCGCAGCGTGAGCGCCGAGCTACCGTCCGGGAACCGGAACTCATCGATGTTGGCGCCGCCATCCAGCAGCTGCCAGGCGCGGGAGGTGGCATCGAACTCCTCCCACTCGGTGCACCCGACCAGGCGCTCTCGCAGCCGGCGGTTGGCGACCAGCCAGCTGCCGATCAGGAAGTCGAAGTCACCCATCGGCGGAAAACCTTTCGGTAGGAAGGCGGCCCGGACGCCAGCGCGCGTGCCGAGTACCCGGATCCGGTTCGCGGAGCAGGCTAAGCCGCGGCCGCGGGCCGTCGGTGCGGCCGGTCGGTGGCTTGCGCCGGCCGGCTTGGTACTGCACCGGCCAGTCCGCGCCCGGACCCTGGTAGTCCTGCTCGGCGGCGGCATGCAACGTCCACTGCGGGTCGTACAGGTGCGGACGGCCGATCGCCACCAGATCGGCCCGACCGGCCAGCAGCAGCGAGTTCACGTCGTCATAGGACGAAATCGCACCGACCGCGATCACCGCCGTGCCGTACCGGGCACCGATCTCGTTGCGAATCCGGTCGGCGTACGGCGTCTGGTAGCTGCGTCCGTAGGCGGGTTTCTCGTCCTTGACGACCTGCCCGGTGGAGACGTGGATGGCATCCGCGCCGTGCTCGGCGAACGCCCGGGCGATCTCGACCGCCGCCTCGACGTCATTGCCGCCCTCATACCAGTCGGTGGCTGATATCCGCACGCTGATCGGACGCTGCGCCGGCCAGGCCGCTCGCACCGCGTCGAAGACCTCCAGCGGGAAGCGCATGCGGTTGGCCGGGGTCCCGCCGTAGCGATCGGTACGCACGTTGGACAGCGGCGACAGGAACGACGACAGCAGGTAGCCGTGCGCGCAGTGCAACTCCAGCATGTCGAAACCGACTCGCGCGGCGGCTTGCGCGCACGCCACGAACTCGTCCTTGATCGCGGCCAACTCGTCCGGATCCAGCTCTCGGGGCAGCTGGTTGGCCGGCGAGTACGGCAGCGCCGAGGGGCCGCAGACCTGCCAGTTGCCATCCGGCAGCGGCTCGTCGATGCCTTCCCACATCAGCTTCGTGGAGCCCTTGCGGCCGGAGTGGCCGAGTTGGATGCCGATCCGGCCGGTGCTCTGCTGATGTACGAAGTCGACCACCCGGGCCCAGGCACGCTCCTGCTCCGGCGTGTAGATGCCGGCACAGCCGGGCGTGATCCGTCCGTCCGGCGAGACGCACACCATCTCGGTCATCACCAGCCCGGCGCCACCGAGTGCGCGAGCGCCCAGGTGCACCAGGTGAAAGTCAGTAGGCAGGCCGTCGACGGCCGAGTACATGTCCATCGGCGAGACCACGACCCGGTTCTTCAGCTCCAGGTTGCCGAGCCGGAACGGGTGAAACATCGGCGGCCGATCGACGGCGGGCGGCGCGCCGGCAACCGGCTGACCCGCCTGATACCGCTCGGTTTCCTGCCTGGCGTACCAGCCGTCCATGCCGGCCACGAACTCCGGGTCGCGCAGCCGCAGGTTGTCGTAGGTGATCCGCCGGCTGCGGGTGACGATGTTGAACGCGAACTGCTCGGGTGGCTGGTCGGCGTACTGGCCGATGCTTTCGAACCAGTCCAGGCTGGCCCGCGCGGCCCGCTGAGTGGACAACACCACCGGCCGCCGCTCGGCCTCGTAGCTGACCAACGCCTCGGCCACCGACGGCTGTTCGTGCAGGCAAGCGACCAGCGCCAGCGCGTCCTCCATGGCGAGCTTGGTACCGGAACCGATCGAGAAGTGCGCGGTGTGTGCGGCATCGCCGAGCAGCACCACGTTGCCGTTGCGCCAGGTGTCGTTGGTGATCGTGACGAAGCTCTGCCACTTGGAGTTGTTGGTGAGGATCTTGCTGCCGGCCAGCAGATCCCCGATCAACTCGCGGACCCGGGCCACCGAGCGTTCGTCGCTGACACCCGGTGGAAAGGCGGTCGAGGCCGAGTCTCCGAATCCGGCCCGCTGCCAGACGTCGGTGTGCATCTCGATGATGAAGGTGCTGCCGGTGGCGTCGTACGGATAGCCGTGTACCTGCATCAGGCCGTATGGCGTCTGACAGATGTAGAACTTGAACGCCTCGAAGACCAGGTCGGTGCCGAGCCACATGTACTTGTTGCGCCCGTGTTCCAGCGCCGGGCGGTAGACGTCGGCGTACTTGGTGCGGACCGCGGAGTTGGCACCGTCGGAGGCGATCACCAGGTCGTAGTCGCGGCTGAGCGTGTCGACGTCCGGCGCCTCGGTGCGGAACAGCACCTGCACACCCAATTCGGCGCAGCGTTGTTGCAATAGTTGCAGCAACTTCTTCCGGCTCATCGCGGCGAAGCCTTGCCCGCCGACGGTGGTCACCGTGTCGCGGAAGTGCACGTCGATGTCGTCCCAGCGCGCGAACTGCTCGGCCATCCGGGCGTAGATCACCGGATCGGCGTGCTCGATGCCGCCGAGGGTTTCGTCGCTGAACACCACCCCGAAGCCGAAGGTGTCATCCGGCGCGTTGCGTTCCCAGACCTGGATCTCGGTGTGCGAATCCAGTGCCTTGGCCAGCGCGGCGAAGTACAGGCCGCCCGGGCCGCCGCCGATCACCGCAATGCGCATCAGTTAGCCGGTTCGCGCAGCCGGAACCGCTGGAGCTTGCCGGTGGGCGTTCGGGGTAATGCCGCGACGAACTCGATGGATCGCGGGTACTTGTACGGTGCGATCTTCTGCTTGGTGAAGGTCTGCAACTCGGCCACCTTGGCCGGATCCCCGGGCACGCCTTCGCGCAATACGACAGCGGCATGCACGATCGAGCCGCGTTCGAGATCCGGACGGGCCACCACCGCGCACTCGACGACGTCCGGGTGCTGCTCGAGCGCATGCTCGACCTCGGGTGCGGCGATGTTGTACCCGGACGACACGATCATGTCGTCGCTGCGGGCGTGGTACCAGAAATAGCCGTCTTCGTCGCGCAGATAGGTGTCGCCGGTGATGTTCCAGCCGTGCTGGGAGTAGTTGGCCTGACGCGCGTCGGCCAGGTAGCGACAGCAGGTCGGGCCGATCACCGCCAGCCGGCCCGGCGTGCCGTCCGGCACCGGCTTGCCGTCGGGGTCCAGCACGGCGGCGCGGTAGCCGGGCACCGCGCGGCCGGTCGCGCCGGGCCGGATGTCGTCGTCGGCGCAGGAGATGAAGACGTGCAGCATCTCGGTGCTACCGATGCCGTCGATCAGCCGGATCCCGGTCTTGTCGAACATCTCCTGCCAGACCGCCTGCGGCAGATGCTCGCCGGCCGAGATCGCTCGGCGCACGCTGCGCAACCGGTCCTGCTGGCCGGCCCGCAGGATGGCCCGGTAGGCGGTCGGCGCGGTGGACAGCACCGTCGCGCCGAACCGCTCGACCGCCTCGGCGAACTCGGTCGGGGTGGCCCGCTCGATCAGCAGCGTGCTGGCGCCCACTCGCATCGGAAAGATCAGTAACCCGCCGAGGCCGAAAGTGAAAGCCAGCGGCGGGGTGCCGGTGAAGATGTCGTCCGGCCGGCCCTGCACAAGGTACTTGCCGAAGGTGTCGGCGACGGCCAGCACGTCCCGGTGGAAATGCATGGTCGCCTTGGGCCGGCCGGTGGTGCCGGAGGTGGCCGCCAGCAGCGCCACATCGTCCGCGGCGGTCTGCACATTGCTGAACGTGGTCGGCTTGTCAGCGCTTCGGACGATCAGGTCGTCGGCATCGCCGGCGCCGTAGCACACCGTCCGCAGGCCGGTGTCCGAGCCGACATCGGCCAGCTCGGCGGCGAAGCGGTGGTCGCACAGCGCCAGGCCGGTTCGGGTCAGCTCGACCAGCGGGACCAGTTCGGCGCTACGCAGCAGCGGCACCGTCGCCACCACCACCCCGCCGGCCTTCAGCACCGCGAACCAGCAGGCGACCAACCATGGGTTGTTCGGCGCCCGCAGCAGTACCCGTTGGCCCGGCAGCAGGCCCAGATCCTCGCTCAGGTAGTGGGCCAGTTGGTTGGCGCGAGCGAGCAGTTCGCCGTAGCTCCAGCTGCCGTCGGCAGTGTGCAGGGCCGGCCGGTCGGCACCCAGGGTGGCGACCACGTCGTCCAACAGCGCCGCCGCACAGTTCAGCCGCTGCGGGTAGTGCAGCTCCGGCAGATCCCAGCAGAGCTCGGCCCACTGCTCGAGCGGCGGCAGGTTGTCCCGGCAGAACGTGTCCACATGGGCGGACGGCGACAGCTCCACGGTGTGAACCCCCTTCCGGCGAACCTTCGCCAGTATGCCGCGCCGGACGACGCGGTCAACGAGCGTTGGTGCGCAACTCCTCCGGCGGTCCGGCGGGGATCTCCGCGACCCCCTGAAGCTCGACCAGGGCGGCGTCGTCCCAGAGCCGGGCCACCCCGATGCCGGCCATCGCCGGATAGTCGGTGCCGGCCAGCCGTCGCCAGACCTGGCCGATCGCACGGGCATGCGCCCGGTAGTCGGGCACGTCGACGATGTAGATGGTGACGGTGACCAACTGATCTGGCCTGCCGCCGGCCGCGGCCAGCGCGGTAAGCAGATTGCGCAGCGCCTGCTCGAACTGCCCGACGATGCCGTCGCCGACGATGATGCCGTCGGAGTCCAGCGCGGTCTGGCCGGCCAGGTAGATCCGGCTGGTGCCGGTGGCCCGTACCGCATGCGCGAAGCCGGACGGCCGGCCGAGCGTTTCCGGGTTGATCCGCTCGATGCTCATATCCCACCCGGCTCTTCGCGCGAGCGCTCATCGCGCGTTCGCTCCGCGCCTCGGTCGTCCCTCGCTCGATGCTCACTCACGACTGCACCGCTCCCCCGTCCACGTTGATGCCCTGACCGGTCACCGCCGCGTTGGCCAGGCAGAACCGGACCGCCTCGGCCACCTCCGCCGGGGCGATCAGCCGACCGATCGGCTGCCGGCGGACCAGTGTGGCCCGCGCCTCGTCCGAGCTGCGGCCGGTGCGCTCGGCGATGGCCGCCACGGTGGCGTCGGTCATCGGGGTATCCACGTAGCCCGGGCAGACCGCGTTGACGGTCACCCCGGACCGGGCGAACTCGGCGGCGGCCGCCCGTACCAGGCCGAGCACCCCGTGCTTGGCGGCGGTGTAGGCGGCAACCTGGGACTCACCGCGCTTGGCCACCACCGAGGCCACCACCACGATCCGTCCCCAACCTCGCTCGGCCATCGCCGGCAAGGCCCGGCGCATCAGCCGGAACGGCGCGGTGAGGTTCAGCTCGAGCATCCGGGCCCAGTCCTCGTCGGTGGTGTCCGGGAGCGGTGCGGCCATCCCGGCGCCGGCATTGCAGACCAGCACCTCGACCGGCCCCCATTCCCGTTCGATGCGGTCGAAGGCAGCCGGCACCGCCTCGGCATCGGTCAGGTCGGCGGCGACGCTCAGCGTCGGACCCGGCAGTCCCGCGCCGACCTGGTCCAGCGCGCCAGCATTCCGACCGAGCAGCGCGACCCGGTGCCCGTCGCCGGACAGCGCCGCTGCCACCGCCGCGCCGATGCCCCGGCTCGCGCCGGTGACCAGGCAGACCCGGTCGGTCATCGGCATTACTGCCCGGTCCAGCGCGGCGGCCGACGCTCGTTGAATGCCGCATGAAACTCGGCATGATCCTCGCTGGTCATCAGCAGCGCCTGGGTCATCGCGTCCAGTTCCACGGCCCCGGCCAGCGACATGTCCAGCTCACGGGTGATCAGCGCCTTGGTCTGCGCGTAGGCCAGCGTCGGGCCGGCGGCCAGCCGGGCGGCCAGCGCGGTCACCGCCTCGTCCAACTCGTCGTCGGCAACCAGCTGGCTGACCAGGCCGTACCGGTCCGCGGTGGCCGCGTCGATGGTGTCGCCGAGCATGAGCAGCTGGGTCGCCCGGCCCGCGCCGACCACGCGAGGCAGCAGGTAGGCGGCTCCCATGTCACCGCCGGACAGGCCGACCTTGGTGAACAGGAAGGCGAACCGCGCCGAGGAGGTCACCACCCGGAAGTCCGAAGCCAGCGCGATCACCGAGCCGGCGCCGGCCGCGATGCCCTGGATGCCGGACACGATCGGCACCGCCACTTCACGCATCGCCCGGATCAGGTCGCCGGTCATCTTGGTGAAGGCCATCAGCTCGCGCGGCCGCATCCGGATCAGTTCGCCGATGATCTCGTTGACGTCGCCACCGGCACAGAACGCCTTGCCGGCGCCGCGGATCACCAGCACCCGGACGTCCTCGCGGTAGGGCAGCTGGAGCACCAGATCGCGCAGGTCGGCGTAGCTTTCGAAGGTCAGCGGGTTCAGCTTCTCCGGCCGGTTCAGGGTGACCGTGCCGACCCCGTCGGCCACCGCGAAGTCGAAGTGCTGCCAGTCGTCGGTGAGCGGGACCGAGGCCCGGAACCGGTGTGTCATGGATCAGCCCTTCTGCTTTTCGCTGCCTCCCGCCCGGTGGCGGCCTGCACCAGCGAGCGTCCGATGATGGTGCGCTGCACCTCAGACGCACCCTCGTAGATCCGCGGCGCCCGCACATCGCGGTACAACCGCTCGAGCAGGTGCCCGCGTTGCAGCGCCCGGGCGCCGTGCAGTTGCACCGCCGCGTCCACCACGAACTGAGCGCTTTCGGTGGCGAACAGCTTGGCCATCGCCGCCTGCCGAGTGAGCTGGGCCGGCGGCGCACCACGGTCGTTGGCCGCGGCGGCGGCGTACACCAGCAGGCGGCTGGCCTCCACCCGGGTGGCCATTTCGGCGAGCAGGTGGCTGACCGCCTGCTGGTCGCTCAACACCCCACCGAACGCCTGCCGACCGACGGTGTGCTCGATCGCGGCATCCAGCGCGGCCTGCGCCATGCCCACCGCGAAGGCACCCACGCTGGGCCGAAGCACGTCCAGCGTGCGCATGGCGATCTTGAAACCGGCGTCGACCTCGCCCAGCACGTCGGCGCGCTCCACCCGGACGCCGTCGAAGACCAACCGGCCGATCGCATGTGGCGACAGCATCTCCAGCCGTTCGCCGGACAGCCCCGGCGCCTGCCCCGCCACCATGAAAGCGGTGATGCCCCGGGCCCGGGTCGCCGGCGTGGTTCGGGCGAACACCGCGTACACATCGGCATCCGGGGCGTTGGAGATCCAGGTTTTCTCACCGAACAACCGCCAGCCGTCGCCGTCCGGTTCGGCGCGCAGCTGCAGTGCGGCGGCGTCCGAGCCGGCCTCGGACTCCGACAACGCGAACGAAGCCACCACGCTGCCGTCGATCACCCCGTCCCGGTACCGACCGGCCTGTTCCGCGGTGCCGAACAGCACGAACGGGTAGCTGCCTAGCGCCTGGAGGGCCAGTGCCGTCTCCGCCTCGGTGCTGACCGCGGCCAGCGCCTCCCTCAGTAGGCAGAGCTCCATGGCGGCGGCGGATCGGCCGTCCGGGCCGAACAACCGGGCCAACAGCCCGTGGCTGCCCAGCGCCCGCAGCAGCGGCCGGTTCAGTACACCTTCGGCAGCCGAGCCGCCCTCGGCCGTCAACGGGAGCAGTTCGCGCTCGGCGATCTCGTGTACCTGCCGCAGGTAGCCCTGCTGCTGATCGGTCAGCGCGAATGCGGACACGGCTCTCCCCGAGGACGAAGGCTGGACGAGCATAGCTAAACAGCGCCGCCGGGCCGGCCCGGTGTCTGACCGCCACCGCTGCCGAGCACGCCCGGACGTTGACCAGCTCGTCCCTTCTCGGCAGTATGTGATGAGCGGACTCGTTTAATAGGATCCCAGAGTTTACGTAGGCTTAGCCAGTTTTACCCGGTAAACACCTGCTACCGGGCCGCCTGTCCGCTGTCCGACCAGACCGTCGTTCCTGATCAACCCGCATCAGACGTCCGCCAGCTTCCCGACCGTGGAACGAACCGTCGAGCCGAACCCGCGCCGGCGCGTCGTGCACCCCGATCGTCCGAAGTTCCTGGGCGGTTGTCCGGCTCCGTGAGTGTGCCGAACCTTTCGGCACCGCCGATCGGCGCCGACCATGAAGGAGCACTCCGGTGACCATCAACTCCGGCCGCGCAGTGGCCGATGCTGCCCCGGTTCGAACCGCTGACCGGCTTGCCATCGACGGTGGCGTCCCGATCCGCTCGCAGGCCTGGCCGACCTACGACAAGGGCGCGGTCTGCATCGGACCCGAAGATGAGGCGGCGGCGATCCGGGCGCTGCGCAGCCGCCTGTACTTCCGCTACGACTACCGGGATTACGCCGAGACGGAGTGCGGCCAGTTCGAACGGGCGTTGTGTGACTACTTCGGCAGCCAGCACGCGCTCGCGGTGTCCAGCGGGACGGCCGCGCTGGCGCTGGCGATCATGGCCGCCGGTATCGAGCCCGGTTCGTTGATCGCCTGTCCCGGCTTCACCTTCGTCGCGACGCCGAGCGCGATCGTGCTGGCCGGCTGCGTACCGTTCCTGGTCGAGGTGGACGCCAACCTGCACCTGGATCTGGCCGACCTACGCCGGCGGTGGAACCCCGACATCAAGGCGATCATGGTGGTCCACATGCGCGGGTTCGCCAGTGACCTGCCGGCGCTCGCCGACTTCGCCGCCGAGATGGGTGTGCCGCTGTTCGAGGACGCGGTGCCGGCGCTCGGTGCCGAGCTCAACGGTCGCAAGCTCGGCACCTACGGGCTTGCCGGCGGTTTCAGCACCCAGTCCGACAAGTCGCTCAACAGTGGTGAGGGTGGTTTCCTGCTCACCGACGACAGCGATCTGTACGCCCGCGCGGTGGTGCTGGCCGGCGCCTACGAGGGCCGCTGCGACCGGCACTTCGACGGCGAGCCGGCACCGATCGACACCGACCTGAACCTGCCGTTGTTCAGCCTGCGGATGGATGAGATCCGGGCCGCCCTGTTGCGCTCGGAGCTGGAACGGCTGCCCGCTCGACTGGCCGCCTTCCACCGCAACTACGAGTACGTGCGCAGTCGGCTGGCCGACCTGGCCGGCATCGAGCTGCGCCAACCGGTGGCACCGGGCGCCTACCTGGGCGAGGCGCTGATCTTCCGGGTGCCGGACGCTGACGCCCAGTGGTTCGCCGACGCGCTGTGCGCCGAAGGCATCGACGCGCGCAACCTCGGCTCGGCCCGGGACACCAACGTCCGGGCCTTCTGGAACTGGCGGTTCCTGTTCGGATCGGCATCGGTCAGCGAGATCCAGGCGCAGCTGCCGGTCACCACCGGCTACCTGCGCCAGACGGTCGATGTGGCGCTGTCCTCGACGCTGTGCACCGAGGACTGCGACCAGCTGGTCACCGCGGTCCGCCGAATCGTCCGGGCGATGACCGCGGACGTTGTGGTCCAGCGGCAACCATGACCGCACTGCCCGGTCCGCAGGCGATCCCGCGCGCGGCGCTGATCGGGATCTTCGGCGGCTTGTTCTGCGGCTACGTCGGCCTGACCGCCGCCATCCCGGTGCTACCCGGTTTCGTGCGGGAGCGCTACGGCGCCTCGGACCTCGCGGTCGGCCTGGTGGTCACCGCCCCCGCCCTGACCGCACTGCTGGTCCGACCGATCGCCGGCGGCCGGGCCGACCTGCACGGGCATCGCCTGGTGATGCGGGCCGGTGCGCTGATCCTGGCCGTCGGCGGTGCCGGCTACTTTCTGCCGCTCGGTCTGCCCGGGCTGGTGGCCGACCGGTTGCTGCTCGGCGTCGGCGAGGCCGCGCTATTCACCGCCGGCGCGGTCTGGACGGTATCGCTGGCCCCGCACGATCGGCGCGGCCAGCTGATCGGGTTGTACGGCGTGAGCATGTGGGGCGGCATCTCGGTCGGCACCTTCCTCGGCGCGGTGCTGAAGCACTTCGGCTACCACGCGGTCTGGGCGCTGTGCGTCGCCGCACCGCTGCTCGGCATGGCCCTGATCGGCTCGGTGGCACCGACAGCACACCAGGCGGGGACGCACCGGCACGGCAGCCTGCTGCCCCGTTCCACGGTGGCGCCCGGGGTGGCGCTGGCGCTGGCCGCCGGTGGCTATGCCGGCCTGGCCGCCTTCGTAGTACTGCACCTGCAGGCTCGGCACATTCCGTCCGGGGTGCTGGTGCTGAGCTGCTTCAGCGCCGTGTACGCCGGCACCAGGCTGGTGATCGGTCGCTTTCCCGACCGGTACGGCGCGCGCCGAGTGGCCACCAGCTGCGCCGTCAGCGAGGCTTGCGGCCTGCTGATCATCGCGGTGGCGCCGAACCTGGCGGTGGCCATCGCCGGCAGCGTGGTACTGGGAGCCGGCTTCTCGCTGCTGCACCCGTCGCTGGCATTGATGGTGATGAACCGTACCGACAAGTCCCAGCAGGGAGCTGCCTTGGGTGCCTACACCTCGTTCTGGGATCTCGGAGTCGCCGCCTGGGGTCCGCTGGGTGGCCTGGTCGCAGGTGGGCCCGGCTATCAGGCAGTGTTCGTGGTCGCCGCCGGCTGCGCCCTGGTATCCGGGGGAATCGCGCTGCTGATCTCCGAACCCATCGCCCGCCCGATTGCGGTGGCCTGATGAGCGAGCAGGTGGCCCGATGAGCGAGCAGGTGGCCTGATGAGCGAGCATCGCAGCGAGGAACGTCCGCCAATCACCGTGCTGTGCATCACCGGGTGGTGCCGCAACGGCAGCACCATCATCGGCAACATCCTCAATGAGGCCGACGGCTTCTTTCACGTCGGCGAACTGCACTTCCTTTGGCGCAACGGCGCCGGCCGGGGCGTCAACAAGCTGTGCGGGTGCGGCGCCGTGCTGACCGAGTGCCCGATCTGGTCGGAGATCCTGCCGGTCGACCGGCCGGCCGGCATGTCGGCGGCCGAGCACGCCGACCTGATCATCAGCCGGCAGTTGGCCTACGCCCGTACTCGGCATACCTGGCGCATCCTGCGGCGCGGCATCGACTCGGCCGGCCTGCGCGAGCACGCCACGCTGATGGGCCACACCTACCGCGCGATCGCCGACCGGACCGGCGCCCGGATCATCGTCGACACCACCAAGATCCCCGGCGAGGCGGCGCTGCTGCCCCATGTCGAGGGCATCCGGCCGGTGTTCGTACACCTGGTGCGGGATCCGGTCGCGGTGGCCGACTCCTGGCAGGCGCCCAAGGACTACGTCTACGTGATGTCGGCGTCGAAGAGCACCGGGTACTGGCGCGGGTTCAACCTCGCCTCGCGGGCGATCCTGCGTCGCTACCCGGACCGGTCGATCCTGTTGCGGTACGAGGACTTCATCGCCGATCCGGAGTCGACCATCGCCGAGCTGATGCGGCTGGCCGGCGCCGACCCGGCCGGCAACCCGGTCACCGGCCGCACCGTTCGGTTGCACACCAACCACACCGTGACCGGCAACCCGGACCGGTTCCATACCGGGGATACCGTGGTCCGCCCGTCGGATAGCCGGTGGACCACCGGGCTCGGCAAGCCGGCCAGGTTCGCTGCGATGCTGCTGTCCTGGCCGATGTCCTGGCGGTATGGCTACCGCCATCCCGGTGCGCTGCTGGGCCGGGGCGTGCTCAGTCGACCACCGGCGCAATCCACGACCGGCTTCACGCAGCGAGAGGACGGCACCGTTGGATCTGGGTCTTGACAACAAGGTGGCCCTGGTGGCCGGCGGCTCCAGTGGGATCGGGCTGGCGATCGCGACCGAACTGGCCGCCGAAGGCGCTCATGTCGCGATCTGCGCGCGGGGCGCCGACCAGCTCAAGCAGGCGGCCCGCAGCCTGGAGGAGACTGCCCGCGGCGGCCGGATCAGCGCGAGCACCGTCGACCTGACCGACCCCGACGCCGGCCGACGCTGGATCGACCAGGTCGCCGCCGACTTCGGTGCCGTACATGTGCTGGTGGTCTGCGGTGGCAGCCCACCGATGGGCCGAGCCACCAGCTTCGAGCCAGCCGCCTACCAGGCAGCGGTGGCGAAGGTGCTGTACCCGGCGGTCGGGCTGGCGCTGGCGGCGGTGCCGCACCTGCGCGCCGCAGGCTGGGGACGGCTGCTCTTCGTGGCGTCGGAGACCGCCGTCGCGCCGATCGCACCGCTCACGCTGTCCGGAATGACCCGGGCCGCAATCGTGCGGTTCGCCGAAGGGCTGGCGGCCGACCTCGGTCCGGTCGGCATCACCGTCAATGTGCTGGCACCCAGCACCGTACGCACCCCGCCGGTCGAGCGGGCGGCGGCCCAGCTGGCCGGCGGCGACCCGAGCCAGGTCGAGCAGTGGCTGGCCGCCATGGGCGAGCACAGCGCGCTGCGCCGAATCGGCCGACCGGACGAGATAGCCGCGGTCGCGGCCTTCCTGGCCAGCGAACGGGCCTCGTTCGTGACCGGCCAGGTGCATCTCGTCGACGGCGGCGCACATGTGGTCGGGCCCGACCTGCCGCAGCTGCGGGTCCGTCCTGACACCTACAGCTGAGTAATCGAATGTCAGAAGGGAAAACCATGACCACCGCACGGCCGGCTTTCACCGAGCAGGACGTCGAAGGGTTCTTCGACCAGACCACCCAGACCTACCTGGACTTCTGGGATAGCGAGGGCGTCCTGCACACCGGCTACTTCACCGGCCTCGACGATGACGACTACCGGGCCGCCGCCCAGCGCACGTCGGACGTGCTGGCCGCCGAAGCCGGAATCGATGCCTCCAGCTATGTGCTGGACGTCGGCTGCGGGTGCGGCAACTTCCTGATCGACTTGGCCGAGCGGCGCGGCTGCCGGGGCGAGGGCCTGGACCTCAGCCTCGAGCGGATCAACTTCGCCCGCCGGCAGTTGCGTGGTGACCGGGCGGAGCTGCCGGTGAACTTCAGCCACGGCTCGGCCACCGCGATGCCGTATGAGGACAACACCTTCAGCCACGTGGTCAGCCAGGACGCGCTGTTCCTGGTGCCGGACAAGGCCAAGACGCAAGCCGAGGTGCTGCGGGTGCTGCGGCCGGGCGGCATCTTCGCCTTCTCCGACTTCCTACAACCCCGGCCCGACATCAGCCCGCGGGGGCGGACACACGTCTATGACCGGGTCCGCTGGAACGACGGGTTTTCCTACCTCGACTACCAGCAGGCATTGCAGGACGCCGGTTTCGAGCTGGTGCTGGCCCGCAACCTGCTCACCCAGATCCGCCAGACCTACCGGGTGATCGGCAAGATGGCCACCACCCGCGCCGCGGTGACGGATGACCAGGCAGCCCGCGACTGGATCCTGGCCTTCGCCGAGTCCTGCGGTGAGATCGAACTGGCGATCGACCGCGGCGAGTTCGGTTGGGGAATGTTCTTGGCCCGCAAACCCGCCTGAGCCGTCCGACCCGTCGCCCGCACACCCGGCCAACTCCGAAGGGATCCCATGCCTGACTCGATCACCGGCCTGTCGGCCGAGCCCACCCAGCAGGCCTCACCCGGCCGTCAGTTCGCCGAGGCCTACCAGCGGGACGGCCGGGACGCGCGGATCGAGCTCGACTACACCATTACCGCTTCGGTGGGCAGCTTTCGCCGCAAGCCGCGTCGCCCGACCCGCTACCTGCTGAAGAACGTGGTGTACCTGTCCGAGCAGCCGCAGCACACGTACTGGCACGAGAGCACCAGCCGGCCCGGCGACCGAGCGGTGCTGCACGGCGAGAATCGCAAGGAGCTGGCCAACCACTTCCATGCCTCGCCGGTCCCGGACCTGCTCACCACCACCGGCTGGGTGCAGTTGCCACCGGGGCTGGCCGACGACCCGGCGGCATTTGCCTCCTTCCTGGACGCGCGGTTGGTCTTTCGAGTGGGCACCGCCGAGAACCACACCCTGCTCTGCGGGGAGGACGGCCTGTTGAACCTGCCGCAGATCGGCCGGCTGAGCGCCGGGCCGGGATTCGGTTCGAGCCTGGTCGCTGCGTGTAACGAGGTCGAGCAGATGGGCTGCACCGCCGATGGGCTGGTGATCAACCCGCTGGACTACTACCGCTACCTGGAGGGTGGTCGGCTGATGCAGACCCTGGACGACAACGGGGTGTTCATCGTCCGGACCAGGCTGATCGAGCCCGGTCTCGCGCTGGTCGGCGACTTCGGGCACGGCGCCCAACTATTCGACGCCGGCCGCTCCACCATCCAGTTCGCCGAGCCGCCACCGGGCACCTTTGTCGAGCCCGGCGTCGCGATCAAGGCCGAGATCTACGAGCGGGTGGTGGTGAACCTGCCATTCACCTTCCACCTGGTCAAGCTCTAGCCGATGAGCGGGCCACCGGGCTCACCGCCGGCGTCGCGGTCGACCGCCGACCCCGACGTGCTGGTGATCGGCGGCGGCATCGCCGGGCTGTTCAGCGCGTACTTCCTCCGCCAGGCCGGCCATGCGGTGACCCTGGTGGAACGGACCACGGTCGGCGACCCGCTGGCCAGCTCTTCCGGCAACACCGGGTTCGTGGGCTTCGGTGGCCTGCCACTGGCCGAACCCGGCACCCTGCGCAACGGCCTGCGGTCCTGGCTGCGTCCGAACGATCGGCTGGCGGTGCCGCCCACCTTCGATCCGGACCGGCTGCGCTGGCTGCTCCAGCTGCGCCGGGCCGGCGGTGCGGACGAGGTTCGCCGCGTGGCCGCGATCATGCGGGAGATGAAGCGGCAGAGCCTGGAGATCCTGGCCCAGCTCCACACCGGCATCGGCTCGGGCTCCGGCCTCAGTTCGACCGGCGTCCTTCAGGTCTATCGGTTGCCGGCCACCTTCGAACGGGCCTGCCAGGCGGTGCCGGCGGCGGTGGCTGCCGGAATCGGAGTGCGCATCATCAGCTCGGACGAACTGCGCACCCTGGAACCGGACTGCGAGTTCGACATCGCCGGCGCGCTGCACAACGAAAGCGGCGGGTTCCTGCCGGCCCCGGAGTTCACCCGCGCGCTCGCCCGGCTGCTGGCCGAGCTCGGCGTGCAGATCGTCACCGACGCCGAGGTACGGGCGGTGGAGGTGGCCGGCGATGCGGTGACCGCGGTCCGGACGAGTGCCGGTGACCTGCGACCGGCCGAGGTGGTGCTGGCGGCCGGCGCCTGGTCGACCGCGCTGGCCCGCACGCTGGGCGTGCGGTTGGCGCTTCAGCCGATCCGGGGTTACGCGGTCACCGTGCCTCGACCGGCCGACGGACCACGCGGGCCGGTGCACCTGGTCAACGGCACCGTCGCGATCCGGCCGGCCGGCAACAGCCTGCGCTTCGCCGGCGATCTGACCTTGGCCGGCGCCGACCGCTCGATCGTGCAACGGCGGGTGGACCGGCTGTGGCAGACCGTGCGGGCGCACCTGCCGGCGATGACCCTCACCGGTTCGCCGCAGGTGTGGGCCGGCCTGCGCCCGTGCACCCCGGATAGCCTGCCGCTGCTGGGACGGGTGCCCGGCTGGCGCAACCTGACCGTCGCTACCGGTTACGGGCACAACGGGATGGGCCTGGCCCCGGCCGCCGGCCGGCTGGTGGCCGAACTGCTGGACGGCAAGCCGACCTCGATGGACGCATTGCCGTTCCGGACGGACCGGTTCGGCGGCATCGCGAGGGGGCGACGATGACGGCAGCCGAATCCCGACCCGCCCGGCACGAGACGCCGACCATCGGTGTGCTCTGCCTGGAAACCAGGTTCACCAAGATCCCCGGCCACATCCGCAACCCGCGCACGTTCGACTTCCCGGTGCTCTACCAAGTGGTCCAGGGCGCTACTCCGGAGCGGGTGGTCAGCCAGAGCGATCCGCGGCTGATCGAGCCGTTCTGCCAGGCCGCGCGAGAGCTAGAGGCGCGGGGCGCGGCCGCGATCACGTCCGGGTGCGGCTTCCTGGTGCTGTTCCAGCAGCAGCTGGCCGCGGCGGTATCCATCCCGGTGTTCGCCTCCAGCCTGATTCAGCTGCCGATGGTGCATCGGATGCTGCTGCCGGAGCAGCGGGTCGGCCTGCTGGTGGCCAAGAAGGAGGCGTTGACGGCCCGCCACCTGGCGGCGATCGGCGCACAGGACGTGCCGATCAGCGTCGTCGGCCTGGCGGATCAGCCTGAGTTCCGCGAGGTAATGCTCGAAGGCCGCCGGGTCGAGCTGAATGAGCAGCGACTGGAGGCTGAGGTGCTGGAGGTGATCGATGGCTTGGCTCGCGACACCCCGGAATTGGGGGCGCTCATCCTCGAATGCACTGACGTGGTGCCGTTCGCCCAGCCGATCCAGCAGCGGCTGGGGGTGCCGGTCTTCGACATCGTCACCTTGACGAACTCGGTGCACGCAAGCCTGTCCCGGCGCCGCTACCACTAGCTAAAAGCAATCACTAGCGGATAACGGCGCCGGAACAGCAGCGTGGCTTAGCAGGACCAGGTGGCGAATGACCTGTCGCCACCCGATTCCGCTAAGCCCCCGTGGTCAGGTGCGTTACCGACTACAGCTCGATGCTGTCGACCGAGACGCTGATACCAGCTGACCAGCGGCTAGTCGCCCAACGACCGACCGACCAACGACTGGTCGCCCAGCTCCTGGCTGACCAACGACTGGTCGCCCAGCTGCCGGCCGACCAACGGCTGGTCCGGCTGCTTGTGGTGTGACGCATTTCCCCTCCTCTTCTGTGTGAGATGCCACGGACGGCCCGGCCGGGGCGCCCTACCGTGCGGTGCTGAGCCCCAGCCGATCCGAAGATCGATGCTGACCGCTCGTACGGTGCAAGCTGAAGCCGAGGAGGATCTCCGCAGCTTCGGCCAGCGTCGCGACCGCTACGACTTCCACGCGGCTACCGAGCATCTGACGAGCGTCCTCGACGTCGCTGGTGGGATCCGCGGGTACCAGGAATCGCCGGACGTGCGGGTGAGCACGCACCGCCCGGGCCTTGTATCGAATAGCGCCGACTCCCCCGACCCGGCCAGCCAAATCCACCGTCCCGGTGGCGACCACGGTGCCGCCGGCGGCGAGCTGGCCGCCGGTGTACGCGTCCAGGATGCTCAGCGCGCAGGACAGGCCGAGCGATGGGCCGCGCAGGTCCTCGGGAAGGTCGAAGGTAGCGGTCAGCCCGTGCTGCAATTGTCGGCGCGCGGTTACCACCCGGATCCCCCAGGCGCCGTCGTCATGCCGGCTGATCGGAACCACCATGCGGACCGGCGCCGCCGGATCTGCCGGCCCGGGCTGCCGTTCGATCACCAGCTCGGCATCATCCAAGCCGGCCAGCGCTGCCCGCAGCTGGACGGCGGTGATCACCGGCCGGCCGTTCACCGCTGTGATGATGTCCTGAAGTTTCAGGTCGACGGTGTCGTCGCGCAGCGCCTCAACTTGGGCGCCGGCGCCGGTCTCGGTCACCGGCTGGCCTAGCAATCGGGCCGCCGCCGCGGCCGCCGAGTCCATCGACCAGGCCGCCTCGTCCAAGCCACCGGCTTCGAAGTCGTCCGGCCGCCGCCGGCCGGTCAGCCGGGAGCGGGCCACCACCGAGGCATGCGGGTCGACCAGGTGGCTCAGGATCTCCCAGGCGGTCGGTCGCAACTCGGCTCGGTAGGACACCGCGCAGATGGCCCCGGCCGGAGTCGGTCGCGGATGGCCGGGAGTGCTCAGTCGGGAGCCGTTCAGCTCGGTCAGCTCGTAGTCCGGTCGCACCGCGGCGACCGGTAACCGGCCCTTGCGGTTTCCGGAGGCTTGGGCTCGGAACGTCTTGGGTGGGCTCCAGTGCACCTGACCGGCGTCGAACCTCACGGCGGGCCCACCGGCACCGCGCCGCGGCTGACTACCGCATCGACCAGGACCCCGTACGCTGCCATGACCGACAACCTTTCTTGCTGCCTTGACTGACGTCTGAAGCTACGCCAGACATCGAGCTACGGGGTGCCACGGTGGGTAAAAGGGCTACGTCCGGTCGGCCAACCGTGGCCAATCTGCGCTCCTGCACCCCGTCCGCGAAACGAAAGCTACACGAAGATCACAAGGCGCGAAAGACCTTTAGTGATATGGATGTTAAGCAATCTGGAAACTATCACCACCAGTAACTTCACGGCTACAAAACGCCATCTTCACAGCCGTTTAACGAGCGTTCTACGCTACGTGACCTCTGTACTACGGACCGTATTCACCCTTAGAAACATTGGGCATTCTCGAACGGCCGGCTACCGACCGTCCGGTTTTCTTTAGCAACTACCCTTTAAAGCAAGGGCAAAGTCGATTTGGGGCGAGATAGCAGCTGAACCGCCCCTGGTGCGAGTCCGACGTTCGGGGGCGATATGGGGGCCTGAATTGCTGGCTGTTTCAGACACCGGACGGCGCGCCGGAGCGAAACTTCGCGCGCGGCCGAAACGTCGATTGCAGCTGCAACGGCCTCGGAATAACCGTCCGGTAGCCCGGGTGCTGATCGACCGTCACACTGCCGTGACAATCAGTTACGGACAGTATTCATAACCTTTCGGCGACACTCTGCGTGGCGAGCGGGCTAAGTGCCGATTTTGCCCGGCTGGGACGCCCTCGAGGGGTCCGCACCGCGGTGACCGTGGGTCGCCATCGGCGGTCGTCGCGGGTGCCTAACGACGACACAGGCCGGCCCCGTTCGGGACCGGCCTGCGCGAGGCTCGCTGCTGGATGCGCTCAGTCGGGCAATCCGGCCGAGGCGGCCGGACTGGGCTGGGACTCGTCCAGCCGTACCGACTCGTCCACGATGCGGGCATCCAGCTCCCGGAGCTTGGGCGCGTACTCGCGGCCATGGTGAGCACAGAACAGCAACTCGTGACCGGCCGGCAAGGTGACGCGCACATAAGCCTGAGCTCCACACCGGTCGCAGCGGTCAGCTGCGGTCAGCGGCTCAGCGGTCATAGTGCTTGTCACAGGGTCCCCTCGATTTCCGCGAAATCATCGCTTTCTTCACGCCGACTCGATCCCCACCGGCTCAGAGGCATATCGTGTCCGCTCATCCCATACAACCAGCTCAGGCGCGCCGACGTTCCACATCCGGCACGATCCAGCAGCATTTCGCCGCCAGCGAACGCCGAAACCTGCCGGAAACATCTTCCTGCCGGGTAGATTGCAGCGCTCACAACAGCGCCATCAGGTGCTCGCGGCGGGCCTCCAGCAATTCCACCGACGCCGAGGCGGACGGTGGTCCGGGCACCGCGGCCCGCAACTTCGCGTGCAGCGAGCCGTGCGGGGTACCGGTGCGCGCCGCCAGCACCGAGACCAGCCGGTTGACCTCCCGCCGCAGCTCGGCAGCCGCTCGCCAGCCGCCAGCGGCCGGCCGCCCACCGATTGGATCGTCGGTGGGCTGCACCGGTTCCGGATCCGTCGGCCGCTGCCGAGACCGGGTAGCCCGCTTGCGCAGCTCGCCGTCGCGCTGGGCGAGCAGGGCCGCGGTCTGCTCCGGGCTAAGCAGGCCGGGCAGTCCGATGAAGTCGTCGTAGTCCTCGGCCGGCTGGTCGCTCGGCGCGCCCGGCGTGACCGCCCGGCCGGCATGCAGTACGTGAGCGAACTGCGCCTCGGCCTCCAGCGCCTCCCACTCCAGCAGCAGGCTGGATTCGGCCTGCTCCGGTCGCTCGCCGGCCAGGTCGTCCACCAGGTCCAGCGAGTCCGAGGCCGGCGCCGGTGGCGGCAGCACGTGGTTGCGGTCGTCCTCCAGCTCGGCGGCGAGTTTCAGCAGCGGCCGCACCGCGGGCAGGAACACCGTCGCCGACTCGTGCCGGCCCCGGGACCGGACCACCCGGCCGACCGCCTGCGCGAAGAACAGCGGGGTCCGGTAGCTGGTCAGCCAGGCCAGGCAGGCCGCTCGCGGCACGTCCACGCCTTCGGAGACCATCCGGACGCACACCGCGATCCGCGGGCCCCCGGCGCCGAACTCCCCGATCCGGGCGCTGGCCTTCGGGTCGTCGGAAAGGATCAGGTACGGCCGCTCGCCGGTGACCCGATGCACGATCTCGGCGTAGGCCCGAGCGTCGTCCTGGTCCGAGGCGAGCACCAGGCCGGCCGCGTCCGGCATGCCGGCCGCGCGCAGCTGGCCGAGCCGTTCGTCCATCGCGGCAACGACGTGCGGCACCCAGTCACCCTTGGGATCCAGCGCGGTACGCCAGGCCGCCTGCTCGGTGGACTGGGTGCCCGCCTCGGTGAGCGACGCCGCGATCACCTCGCCGGCCGAGTTACGCCAGCGGGACACCCCGGTGTAGGCGGCGAACACCACCGGACGGACCACGTGATCGCGCAGCGCGTCGGCGTAGCCGTAGTTGTAGTCGGCGCTGGACACCAGGCCACCCGCGCCGTCCGGCTCGTACCGGACGAACGGGATCCGCTCGTCGGCCCGGGTGCGAAACGGAGTGCCGGTCATGCACAGCCGGCGCGCAACCGAGTCGAAGGCGAGCGCCACCGCGTCCCCCCAGGACAGGCCGTCGCCGGCGTGGTGGATCTCGTCCAGGATCACCAGGCTGCGGCGAGCGCGGGCCCGGGCGGCGTGCAGGGTGGGCTTGCCGGCCACCTGGGCGTAGGTGGTCACGTAACCGTGCAGGTCTGCCGGCACCGGGCCGACCGCGTTGGACAGCGACGGGTCCAGCGCGATGCCGAACCGCTCGGCAGCGGCCGCCCACTGGCTGCGCAGGTGGTCGGTCGGAGCCACCACGATCACCCGGTCAACCACCCGCCGGCCGAGCAGATCCACCGCCAGTGTCAGCGCGAAGGTGGTCTTGCCGGCGCCGGGGGTGGCGGTGAGCAGAAAGTCCTTGCCGGTCTGACCGCGGTATTTGGCCAGCGCCTCGCACTGCCAACGGCGCAGCCGACTACCCGACGAGCGGCGTTCTGACATCGACGCCGCTCCTCTCGTCCGTGCTGGCATCTCGGTCCACCGGCGACCGCCTGGCCAGGTTAACCGTCCGGGTCCCGGCGGCTTCGATCCGACCCGCGGGACGAGAGGTGAACTATCAGTCCGGGAGGCGGCGGCGTGTCCGGTGAGCCGGCAGCCCGCTCGGATAGGCAGACTGTTTCTCTGTGATGAGCCATCGGAGCGCCCGCACCCTGGCGAGCCGCACGGTGGCCCGGGCTTGGAACGACCGGGTGCTCGGCCTGTCCGCCGAGGCGGCGTTCTGGCAGCTGCTGTCGATGCCGTCGTTGTTGCTGGCGGTGCTGGCCGCACTCGGTTATTTCTCGGCGCTCGCCGGCAGCGACACGGTCGACCAGGTGCAGCAGAACCTGTTGAAAACCTTCTCCCGGGCGTTCTCGCCCGAGGTCGTCGACCAGCTGATCGCTCCGATAGTTCAGCAGGTGCTGCGCGAGGGACGGGCCGGCGTGGTCTCGGTGAGCTTCGTGCTGGCGCTGTGGGCCGGATCGTCGGCGACCGCCACCTTCGTCAACACCATCACCATCGCCTACGGGATGCGTGACTTGCGCGGCGCGGTCCGCAGCAGGCTGTTGGCGTTGTGGATCTATCTCGGATCGGTGGTGGGCGGGGTAATCCTGCTGCCCGCCCTGGTGCTCGGTCCGACCGTGCTGCCGAAGCTGTTCCCGACCGGGGCCCGGCGGACGGCCGACCAGGTGATCAGCGCCGCCTACTGGCCGACGGTGATCGTGCTATTGCTGCTCGGATTGACCAGCCTGTACCACCTGGCGCCACCCCGTCGGCTGCCCTGGCGGCGGGGGCTGCCCGGCGCGGTGCTGGCGCTGGTGATCTTCCTGGCCGGCTCGACCGGCCTGCGGGAGTACATCACTTTCATCGTCGCGCACAACCATGCCTACAGCGCGCTCGCGGCGCCGATCGCGGCGCTGTTGTTCTTCTACCTGCTGGCGCTCGGCGTGCTGCTCGGGGCGGAACTGAATGCCGAGATCGAGCAGCGCTCACCGAGCCCGGTCCGGGAGCGGGGCCGCTGGCGACGGCTGGCGCCGGAGCCCGATCAGCCGGCCGGCAACGACTCGTAGATCTCCTTGCACCGCGCGCACACCGGCGAGCCGGGTTTGGCCGCTCGGGTCACCGGAAAGACCTCGCCGCACAGCGCCTGAACCATGGTGCCGAGCACGGCGCTCTCAGCGACCTTGTTCTTGCGCACGTAGTGGAAGAACTTGTCGTCCTGATCGGCATCCGAGGTCTTGGGGGCGTCCAAGGTCTGGGTAGTCACCCGTCGATTGTGCCACCGGGCGCTGCCGGTTCTACAGATCGATGATTCGATGCGCGGACGGTTCCTGCTTGCCGGGTGGCTCGGCCGGCTGGAGCTGCTTCGGCCGTCGCGCCTCCGGGATGAACCGGCGGAAGCGCAGCTCCTGCTTGGGCGGTCGGTCGTTGGCGATCAGCACCGCCGACCAGGGCAGCACCAGGGCGGCGACCACGAACGCGGCGGCCAGCCAGCCGGACAGGTGGAAGGTCGACGCGGCGCCCACGATGCAGACCGCCCGGATCGTCATCATGATCAGATATCGCTTGCGCCGGCGGTCGAATTCGTCGTCGCCGTTGACCGGTGCCTCGGTGATGAGGATCGGTGCTTGGGAACGGTGACGGTTTGCGCGCAGCACCGCTCCATCGTGCCACCGCCGAGCGCCGACCGGGGGGCGATCATGCCGCGGCCTCGGTCAGCCGTACCCGTTGGTGCGCAGCCGCCGCTCGGTCGGCACGATGGAGCCGTGGGCTCACCGACGATCGTGCTGCTGCACGGCCAACCGGACTCTTCCGCGAGTTTTTGGTCGCTTCGCCGCGAGCTGCGCCAGCGGTTGCCGGCCGGAGTCCAGATCTGGGCGCCGGACCGCCCCGGCTACGGCGCCAATCCCGCACCGGCCACCGACTTCGCGGGCAATGTCGCCTGGCTTCGGCGCTGGCTGTCCGAGCTGCGACCGGGTCCGACGGTGCTACTCGGCCACAGCTGGGCCGGCGGAGTCGCCGCGCTCGCGGCCGCCGAGTTCGCGGATCGGGCCGGGGCGGAATCGGATTCGCCGGCCGGCGGCCGGATCGCCCCGCTGGCCGGCTTGGTATTGCTGGCCTCGGTCGGGCCGGCCTGCCTGCTCCGGATCGATCCGGTGCTGGCCGCGCCGGTGATCGGTGACCTGATCGCGTTCGGCACCCTTCGGCTGGGGCGCCCGTGGATCACCCGGCGGGTGCGCGCGCTGGTCGTCGACGGCCAGTCGCCGCTGGATCAGCCGCACGCGCTGGCCAGCGGGATGGCCATGCTCAGCCGTCCGGTTTGGCGGAGCTTTCTCACCGAGCAGCGAGCGCTGATCCGCGAGTTGCCGGATATTACGGGCGCGCTGGACCGGATCACCGCACCGACCCAGGTGATCAGTGGCCGACAGGACCAACTGATGCCGGGACGAACTGCGCGGGCGTTGCAGGCGGCGATCCCGCACGCGTCCGGACACGAGGTCGACGGCGGGCACGATCTTCAGCTGAGCCGGCCGGCCGAGGTGGCCGAACTGGTCGCCCACTTCGCGGCGCCGCTGCTGGCGGCCGGATGACCCACGAGCCGGCCGGCGTGGTGCCGGCCCCGGTGGTCGACCGGTTGGCCGAGGCGGTGCGGGAACGGTACGGCTCGGCGCAGCTGGCCGATGTGCTCGGCCCGGCCGGCGCGGCGGCGCTGGACATCGGGGTCGATGCGCTCGGCGATGCCCTGCTGCCGGTGGGTGGCTAGATGCGTGCCGTGGTGCAACGGGTGAGCGAGGCTGCGGTGTCGGTGGACGGCAGCGAGATCGCGCGGATAGCGGCCGGTCTGCTCGTCCTGGTTGGGGTGACTCACACCGATTCGGTGCGCACCGCCGACCAACTGGCCGGCAAGGTGGCTGCCCTGCGCATCCTGCGTGACGGTCAGCGGGACGAGGCGTCGGCGGAGGCGATCGGCGCCCCCGCACTGGTTGTGAGCCAGTTCACACTGTATGCCGACACCGCCCGCGGCCGGCGACCCAGCTGGCAACAGGCGGCCCCCGGCCCGGTCGCCGAACCGCTGGTGCAGGCGTTCGCCGACAGCCTCCAGGCCCGCGGATTGCACGTCGAAACCGGCCGATTCGGCGCCATGATGGCCGTCCACAGCATTAACGACGGCCCGTTCACGATCTTGCTGGAGTTCTGACGGGCACCCGCCGTGACCGTCGGAACGGGGCGCTCGCGCGGCCTGCGCGCCGCCCAATCCGGGAACAAGCGGGGTCTCGAATCGTTGTACAGGTAGGGAGAAACAGACCCCATCAGTGGACGGGACTCCATCGTGACACAGTCGGCAACCAAAACCACCACGCCGCGGCGCAAGTCGGCGCCAGGTGCGCTGCCCGGGCACCGGGCCAGCCGAGCTACCTCGGTAGCCGGCACGAAGCCGAAGAAGACGCAGCCTAACCACACCCAGCCGGACCCCGAGATACTGCTCGACCCGACAACCGAGGCTGAACTGCTACTGGACCCGGCGGATGCCGACGAGGTCAACCCGATCGCCGCCACCGCTGACCTGGACGAGGTCGTGCAGGCCGCCGACCTGGTCCGTTCTTACCTGAACGAGATCGGCAAGGTCTCGCTGCTGTCCGCGGTGGAAGAGGTCGAGCTTTCCAAGCGGATCGAGGCCGGTTTGTACGCCTCGCACCTGCTCGCCGCCAGCAAGCGACTGTCGGTCACCCGCCGCCGGGAACTGCAGGCGCTGGTTGCGGACGGGGAGAAGGCCAAGGATCTGCTGTTGCGGGCCAACCTGCGCCTGGTGGTGTCGCTGGCCAAGCGCTACACCGGCCGCGGCATGCCGTTCCTGGATCTGATCCAGGAGGGCAACCTGGGCCTGATCCGCGCGGTGGAGAAGTTCGACTACACCAAGGGGTTCAAGTTCTCCACCTATGCCACCTGGTGGATTCGGCAGGCCATCAGCCGCGCCATGGCAGATCAGTCGCGCACCATTCGGCTGCCGGTGCACTTGGTCGAGCAGATCAACAAGATGCAGCGGATGCGCCGGGAGCTCGGGCAGAGCCTGAGCCGCGACGCCACTGACCAGGAGCTGGCGGTCGAGCTGGACATCACGGTCGAGCGGTTGCACGAGCTGGTAGACCACGCCCGGGATCTGGTGAGCCTGGACCAGACGGTCGGCACCGACGAGGACTCGTCGCTGGGTGACTTCATCGCCGATGGCGAGGCCACCAAGCCCACCGAGGCGGTCGAGTTCGACCTGATGCGGCGCCAGTTGGCCAACATCCTGGACTCGCTGGAGCCGCGCGAGGCGGCGGTAGTTCGGCTGCGCTACGGCCTGGCCGATGGCAACCCGCACACCCTCGATGACATTGCCCGCAAGTTCAACCTGTCCCGCGAGCGGATTCGGCAGATCGAGCGGGAGACGATGGCCAAGTTGCGTCACCCGTCCCGGGCCCAGTCGCTGCGCGACTACCTGGAGGCCTGAGCCCTAACTACGACGGCGCCGGTCCCGACTGGGACCGGCGCCGTCGGCACTCTACGGTGGGGCCTGTGGAGCCGCTGACCGCCCTGCGCCGGATCGCGTTCTTGCTGGAACGCAGGCTGGAGCCGACCTACCGGGTGAGGGCCTTCCGCCGCGCCGCCGATGTGGTGGTCGAACAGGGCGAAGCGATTCGGCAGCGCGCCGACCAGGCCACGCTGGCCGAGTTGCCCGGCATCGGCAAGGTGACCGCGGCGGTGATCGCCGAGGCGCTGGCCGGCGAGGTCCCGCAGTACCTGGTCAAGCTCGAACAGACGGCCGGCCCGCTGGTGGAACTGGACGAGGCCGGGCTCGCGGTCCGGCAGGCGTTGCGGGGTGACCTGCACACCCATTCGGACTGGAGCGACGGCGGCAGCCCTATCGAGGAGATGGCGATTACCGCCATCGAACTCGGCACCGAGTACCAGGCCCTCACCGACCACTCGCCCCGGCTTACGGTCGCCCGCGGCTTGACCGCGCAGCGCCTGCGTCGGCAGCTCGAGGTGTTGGCCGGCTTGACCGACCGACTCGGCTCGTTCCGGCTACTCAGCGGGATCGAGGTGGACATCCTCGAGGACGGCTCGCTGGACCAGACGCCGGAACTGCTGTCCCGGCTGGACGTGGTGGTGGCGTCAGTGCATTCGAAGCTGGCGATGGACGCTCCGGCGATGACCCGGCGGATGCTGACCGCCATCGGTGATCCGCACACCAACATCCTCGGCCATTGCACCGGCCGGTTGGTCGGGGGCAAGAAACGTGCCCAGAGCAGTTTCGACGCGGTGGCGGTCTTCGAGGCTTGCGCCGCCAACGGGGTCGCGGTGGAGATCAACAGCCGGCCGGAGCGGCTCGACCCGCCGCCGGACCTGCTTCGGCTGGCCGTCGATGCCGGCTGCCTGTTCAGCATCGACACCGACGCGCACGCCCCCGGCCAGCTGGACTGGAAGCCTTACGGCTGCGCGCTGGCCGCCGAATGCGAGGTTCCGGTGGAGCGGATCGTGAACAGCTGGCCGGTGGAGCAAATGCTGGATTGGGCTCGCTCCAGCCGGGCTGCGCGCAGCGCGCGCTGAGCGCTGGCTGCGTTTTCGCGGCGGGAGCGGTCAGCCGGTGCCGATCGGCCTGCTCGGATCGGTGATCCATTCACTCCAGGAGCCCGGGTACAGCACGGCGTCGATGCCGGCGACGTTCATCGCCAGCACGGTGTGCGCCGCGGTCACCCCCGAGCCGCAGTACACGCCGACCGGCGCCGACCGGTCGAGCTCCCCGAACCGGGCATTCAACCGTTCCACCGGGGCGAACTGCCCGGAGGCCAGCACGTTGTCCGTGGTCGGCAGGTTGATCGCCCCCGGGATCCGGCCGGCCACCGGATCCATCGGCTCGATCTCACCCCGGAACCGTTCGGGTGCTCGGACGTCGACCAGCCGGCCGGCGGCGGCCCAGTCAGCGGCCGCGTCGGCGTCCAAGGTAGGCAGGCTGCCCGGCCGCACCACGACATCCCCGGCGGCCGGCTGGTCGATCTCGGTCTGCACCGGTTGGTCGGCCGACACCCATGCCGCGAAACCGCCGTCGAGCACCCGGACCTGATGATGACCCACCCAGCGCAACACCCACCACGCCCGGGCTGCCGCGATGGAGCTGTCACCGTCGTAGACCACGACGTCGGTATCGGCGCTGATCCCCCAGCTTCGCATCGCAGCCTCCAGCCGGGCCGGATCGGGCAGCGGGTGCCGGCCGCCGGCGCCCGGCGGGTCGGCCAGGTCCCGGTCCAGGTCGCACCACTGGGCGCCGGGAATGTGAGCGGCCAGGTATGCCGGCCGCTGGCTCGGGCCGCCGAGCTGCCAGCGGACGTCGAGCAGCACCGGCGGCCGGTCGCCGGACAGCAGGCCGGCAAGTTCGGAAACCGACACCAGGGCTCGCTCGGAGGCATGGTTCATGCGCTCGGTTCTAACATGGCAGCAAAGCTCTCGGTAGCGGCGCCGACGCCACGCTGCGACGAACTTCACCGGAAGAGGTCGGCAGTGAACCACCACCACACTGACTTGATCGACACGACGGAGATGTATTTGCGCACCATCTGGGAGCTCGAGGAGGAGGGCGTCACCCCGCTTCGGGCCCGGATCGCCGAACGGTTGAGCCAATCCGGGCCGACCGTCAGTCAGACCGTCGCCAGGATGGAGCGTGACGGGCTGGTCCAGGTGGAGAGCGACCGGCACCTCCAGCTGACAGCGGCTGGCCGCCGGCGTGCGGTGTCGGTGATGCGCAAGCACCGGCTGGCCGAACGGCTGCTCAACGACGTGATCGGCCTGGAATGGGAGCAGCTGCACATCGAGGCGTGCCGGTGGGAGCACGTGATGAGTGAGGCGGTGGAACGTCGCATCATCGCCATGCTGGATCGGCCGCTGGTGTGCCCGCACGGCAATCCGATCCCGGGCCTGGCCGAACTCGGCCTGGCGGAGTTCGGTCAACCGTCTGGGCCGACGGCCGACACCAGGCAGCTGCCGACGCTGGCGGCCACGGTGCTTCGGGAACCGGTGCAGGTGCGCATCGAACGGATCAGTGAGGTGCTTCAGCCCGACGCCGAGCTGATGCGTCAACTTAGCGTCGCCGGTCTGACGCCCGGGCTGACCGCATCGGTGAGCCGGGACGAGGCCGGCCTGCATGTCCACGGCACGGCGGAGTCGGAGATTGTGAGCGATACCGTCGCCGAACACATCTTCGTGTCGCTGCCGATACCGGCCTGACCTGCTCACCGCCGCCTGCCCGGCCACCGACCGGCCGGTGCCAGCCTGGACAGTGGTGGCGTGCTGGCCGGGTTCAGCCCGCGCTGCACCGTCTCGATCAACAGCTCCGCGGCAGAGTAGCCGGGGTCGGCGGCCAGCGCACGTTCGGCGGTCATCACCGCCAACGTCCCGTTTCCGGCACGCCACTGGACCCAGCCGTACAGGAACAGCGGTGCTGCCGTGTAGCCGACCGGTAGCCGGGTGTGCAGTTGGTAAAGCAAACCGCCATCCATCGTGCGGTCGTCGACGGCCAGCCATACCGCGTCCCGGACCGCCAACTCGGTCAGCGCCACCGCGAAACGAGCCAGTTGCCGGTCCGGCACGGTGGGCTGCTCTTTGCGCGCCCTCCGCAGAATCGCAGCCAAGTCGGTGCGTAGCAGTCGCCGCCTGCCGGCCGGGTGGGCGGCAGCATCGAGCCGGCGGACTGCCGACCCCAGCAGCGGCTCGAGCCGGGCCCGCTCCTCGATGGGCGCGCCGACCAAGGTGGCCGCCAGCGCCTGCCGGTCGGGCAGTGCCACCAGTCCGGCATAGGTGGCTTCGGCCGCCACGCTGGATGAACCCGGACTCCGGGCGGTGCCCTCGGCGGGGCAGCACTCGACTCGATCGCAACACATCGACCACCACCGGCTGCCGGTGGCCACCAGCACGTCCGCGACCTGCAGGCCCATCGCCGCCAGCTCGTCGAAGAACAGATCCCGCAATGCGCACAGCTTCGGCATGGTCCGCGGATCGCCGCTTACCCGTTCGGTGTGCACGATCGCGACCACCGATTCGGTCTGCGACGCGGTAAACGCCTCGACCGGCGCGCCGAGGTCGGTCAACTCCTCGAGATCGTCGGGCAGGTCCAGCCGCATGGTCACCGTGACCTGATGCAGCCGGCCAGACGGGTCGCCGGCGAAACCCACCAGCGCCAGGCTCTCGGTCGGGTGAAAGCCCATCAGATACGGCACGGTCTCGATCAGGTCGCCCGGATTGCTGACGCGGATCAGCGGGACGTCGCAGGTAGTCATGCCGACAGCCTGCGGCTATCTAGGCCCTGTTGGCGGGGCCGCCGGCAATCTGTGGATGACGCTGACTTCGTCCACAGGCTGAGCTGAAAAGTCGGAACCGTCGGTTAAGCTGGCCGGCTGACGCGCCTGCGATGCTCGCTCAGACGTCGATTGGCTCTTCGCGCAAGCGCTCATCGCGCCCTTCGCTCCGCTCCTCGGCGCTGACGCGCCTGCGATGCTCGCTCAGAGCGGGTGTCGTCGCCAACCGGCGGCGGCTTGGGTCAGCCCATCGGCGACCTCGTCGTTGCGGGTGGCCAGCCGGCGTTCCCGGTCACCGGCCGCGTCCGCGCCGGCACTCTCCCGTCGGCCGGTGGCGATGACCCGGAAGAAGGCGGCCGCGCGTTCCAGAGCCACCGCGAAGTCACCGTCGTAGGCGCCACGCAACACCGCATCGGCCAGTTGCGAGATGGCTGCCGGGTCAGCGTCGTCGGCTACCCCGGCTACCACCTCGTCGGCGGGGGCGTACGGCCGGCCCGCCCGCCACAGCCTGGTCACTTCCTCACCGTTGTCCTGACACCACCGGCGTAACAGGTATAGCGCCCACAGCGCACCCGGCAGGCTGGACGGCTGCTCCATCCGCCACAGTTCGGCCAGGGTATCCAGGCCGACCCGATCAGCCAGATCCACCATCGATTCCGACGGACCGGATCGGCCGTGAGTGATGACCGCCGCCGCGGTAGCAGCCGCCAGTTCCGCCCGCGCGAACGGCTCCAGCTCGTCGGAAGCCCCGGCGATACCGGACAGGTCGGCACGCCGAATGGGACGGTGCGGGCGATCTGCAGCTGACACCCGTCCAGGGTAGGCGAGGCCGCCCGGCCGAATGCAACACCGCACCGTGACACCCAGGAAGGGCCGCGTGCTGCCACCAGCCCGGTAAGCTGATCGCTGGTGCCGGCTCGATCCATGGCCCCCGGACCCAAACCAGCCGCCACGAGCGGCCCCTTGCCGAGAGGCGACCTGGCGGGCCGGCGCCACCACACCCCGGCCGGCCTGCCCTGCCGGGCTCGGCGAGAACAGGCCGGCGACCGAGCGGGCCACCGATGGGCACGACGATGACATCAGGCGACGGCTGGACCAGCTGCGCCGCCGGCCACCGGCACTGGGGCCGGTTCGGTGCGGCCGGCCTGCTGCTCGTCGACGATGACCGGGTCATCCTGCAGCATCGGGCAGCCTGGACCCATGAGGGAGACAGCTGGGGCGTGCCCGGTGGGGCTCGCAACAGCGACGAGGACGCGCTGGCCGCGGCGGTCCGCGAGGCCGGCGAGGAGGCCGCGCTGCAAGCCGGCGACATCGACCCGATCGGGTTGTACATCGACGATCACGACGGTTGGACCTACACCACTGTGGTGGGCCGAACTACCCGGTCGGTGCACCCGATCGCCGCCAATGCCGAGAGCGTGTCGGTGCGCTGGCACCGGATCGCCGAGGTTGCCGATCTGCGATTGCACCGGGGTTTCGCCGCCGCCTGGCAGCATCTGCGTAACGTTCCCCGGCCGCTGTTCCTGATCCTGCACCCGACGCTCGCCGGACATCCGTTGCCGGCGATGCTGGCCAGGACCGGCATCCCGGTGCACCGGCTGCCACCCGACATCGACGGTGGCGGCCTGACCCGACTGCTGCCACACCCGATCACTGCCGGAACCGCACCCGCGATCGAGCATTACCGCCGGCTGGGCCAGGTCGTGCTGGCCGAGGATACCGACGCGCTGGAGCGGCTCGGAGCCTGACCGGTGCCGGTGACCCCGGTGGCAGGTGGGATTTCCGGCTCAGCCAGTATCGACTGATGCGATTGGATCATCTCTCCTACGCAGCCGGCCCGGAGGGGCTCGCCTCGTGCGTGCAGCGCCTGGGTGCGCAGCTGGGCGCCGGCTTCGTCGACGGCGGCCTGCATCCGCGGTTCGGCACCCGCAACTTCGTGCTGCCGTTGGCCGGCGGGGTTTACCTCGAAGTGGTCGAGGCACTCGATCACCCCGCGGTCGACACCGCGCCGTTCGGCCGCGCGGTGAAGGCCCGCAAGCAGGCCGGCGGTGGCTGGCTGAGCTGGGTAGTGGGAGTCACCGACCTCGCCGCGGTCGAACGCCGGCTGGGCCGACCGGCGGCTGCCGGCCACCGGGTCCGACCGGACGGCTACGACCTGCGTTGGAAGCAGATCGGCATCAACGACACCACCGACGATCCACAGCTGCCCTGGTTTATCCACTGGGAGTCGGACAAGTCCGAGCATCCGGCCGCACCCGGTGGCAAGGTCCGGTTGGAGCGGCTGGACATCGCCGGTGACCGCCCCACGGTGGCCGGATTCCTGGGCGAGGAGGCCACCCGAGCGCTGGACGATCTGAAGGTGAGGTGGCTGCCGGTCGAAGACAACGACGGCGAGACCGGCATCGTCGCTGCTCACTTCACCTCGCCCCGCGGTGTCTGCGTCATCGACTGACGGTTTGCTTTAGGCACTTGTGGATATCTTTGACAAGCACTTGACTCTCTGAAATTCCTATGAATAAATAGCGCGACCTTTCTCTACTTCCCGCGCTAGAAACCATAGGTATCCGCATGCAGATATCCCGTCCCAGCAGATTCGGTCGTGCCGCCATGGCGGTGACCGCGCTCGGTGCGCTGGTCGCCACCGGGCTCGCTGTATCAACCGCCGCTGGCGCAGCGCCGGCCGCCGCGGCCAAGAAATCCCAGATCGGCAAGCATGATCGAGAACTGCTCGACGCCGCGATCGCCAAGGGCTCGTCCACCGTCACGCTGCTCATCGCGACCACGCCGGGCAAGACCAGCTCGGTTATCAGCGGCCTGCAGGCGCTGGGCGCAGTCATCAGCAAGAGCGACAGCGACGTGAGCTACGTCCGCGCCGTCGTACCGGTCGGCAAGGTAGAGGCCGCCGCGAACCTGACCGACATCGTGGCCGCCGACCTCGACGAGGTCATTCCGCTGGACCAGCCGGAGCCGGCTGGTACCCAGGCGCCCACGCCGCAGACGCCGCCCGGCCCGAGCACCCCGCGGGACAACCCGTACATGCCGATCCGGGACACCGGTGCGGCCGCCTTCACCGCCGCACACCCGACCTGGGACGGTCGCGGCGTCACCATCGGCATCGTGGACTCCGGCATCGACCTGGACCACCCGGCCCTGGCCACCACCACGACCGGCGAGCGCAAGATCACCGACTGGGTGACCGCGACCGACCCGTTCACCGATGACGACCCGACCTGGCTGAACATGTCCACCCAGGTGAGCGGGCCCAGCTTCAGCTACCAGGGCGTCAGCTACACCGCACTCGCCGGCAACTACCGGGTGGCCGTCTTCAACGAAGGCGACCCGCGGCTCGGCGGCGAGGTCGGCAGCGACGTCAACCGGGACGGCGACAGCAACGACAAGTTCGGCGTGCTCTGGGACACCGCAGCCAACACGGTGCGCGTCGACACCAACCAGAACAACGACTTCACTGATGACGCCGCGATGACCGACTACGCGAAGAAGTTCGACATCGGTCACTTCGGCACCGACAACCCGGCCACCCAGGCGCACGAGTCGATGCCGTTCGTCGTGCAGACCGACGGCAAGGACAAAGCCGTGAACATCGGCATCGTCTCCGGCGAGCACGGCACCCACGTGGCCGGCATCACCGCGGCGAACGGCATGTTCGGCGGTGCCATGTCCGGCGCGGCTCCCGGCGCCAAGCTCAAGGCGGTCCGGGTCTGCATGTTCATCACCGGCTGCACCTCGCACGCGCTGATCGAGGGCATGACCTTCATCGCCAAGCAGGGCAACGTCGATGTGATCAACATGTCGATCGGCGGCCTGCCGGCCCTCAACGACGGCAACAACACCCGGACGGTCCTCTACAACCGGCTGATCGACCAGTACAACGTGCAGATGTTTATCTCGGCCGGCAACAACGGCAACGGCCTCAACACCATCGGTGACCCGGCGGTTGCCTCGCACGTGCTCGCCGTCGGCTCCTACATCAGCAAGGACAGCTGGCAGAAGAACTACGGTTCGGACTCCAGCTACGCCGACAACCTGCACCCGTTCTCCTCGCGCGGACCGCGGGAGGACGGCGGCTTCAAGCCGGACTTCGTCGCACCCGGCTCGGCCATCTCCACCACCCCGATGTGGGAGGAGTCCAGCCCGGTGCCCGGCACCTACGCGCTGCCGGCCGGTTACTCGATGCTGCAGGGCACCTCGATGGCCTCTCCGCAGGCCGCCGGCGCCGGTGCGCTGCTGGTGAGTGCCGCCAAGCAGGCCGGCGTGCAGAGCAAGCCGGCCCAGGTTCGCGAGGCGCTGACCTCCACCGCTCGGTTCCTGCCCCGCTACGGCGCCTACGAGCAGGGCAACGGCCTGATCGACGTGAACGCCGCCTGGAACCAGCTGAAGACCAACATCAAGCCGGTCGACATCAGCTCCTCGGTGGACGTGCACACCGTCCTCTCCGGCTTCCTGGCCACGCCGGGCAAGGGTGAGGGCATCTACGACCGGGAGGGTGTCAACGCCGGTGACAGCTACACCCGTACCTACACCTTCATCCGCACCTCGGGCGGTGGCGGTACCACCCTCTACAACCTGAGCTGGGTGGGCAATGACGGGACCTTCTCGACGGCCGGTTCCATCGCGCTGCCGCTGAACTCCCCGAAGACCCTCACCGTGACCGTGCACCCGACCAGCGTCGGCACGCACTCGGCGATCCTGAACCTCGACGACCCGGCCACCACCGGTATCGACAAGCAGACGCTGAACACGGTGGTCGCCGCCGAGCAGTTCTCCGCCGGCAACAACTACTCGATCAGCCACTCCGGCACGATCGGGCGCAACCAGGCCATCAGCTACTTCTTCACCGTGCCGGCCGGGGTGCCGGCACTGAAGGTCGACCTGGTAGGCGGCGGCAACACCCCGGGCGCCGGCCAGATCCGGTTCCTGCGGTTCCACCCGTACGGCGTCGGCCTGGAGGACAACTCCTCGCTCAGCTGCTACAACCCGTCCTCCGGCTCCTGCTCCGGATCGCCGACCAGCCGCACCACCAGCAACCCGCTGGCCGGCGTCTGGGAGGTCACGGTCGAGGCACGGCGCACCTCCGATGTGGAGAACGCGCCGTACACCCTGACCACCTCGATCCTGGGTGCCTCGGTCTCGCCGAACCCGGACACCATCGCCTCGGCGACGGTCGGGACGCCGATCGCCCGCAGCTACACGCTGACCAACCTGTTCGGTAACTTCACCGGCCGGGCGGTCGGTTCCACCTTCGGCAGCGCGCTGCAAGCCAACCCGACCATCGCCGTCGGGATCCAGCAGCAGCGGGTGGTGAACGTGGCAGCGGGCTCGACGTCGCTGCGGGCCACCATCGGCAGCCCGAGCGATCCGGGTGCCGACCTGGATCTGTACGTCTACAACTGCACGACCGGTAGCTGCGTGCTGGCGGGGCAGTCGGCGGACGGTGACGCCGAGGAGTCGGTTACCATCAGCAACCCGGCGCCGGGCGCCTGGGTGACCCTGGTGGACGGCTTCGCGGCACCGACCGGCTCGACTGCGTACAACTACGTGGACGTGTTCACCAACCCGGTGTTCGGCTCGATCTCGGTGACCGACGCGAACGCGCTGCGGCCGGCCGGTGGCCAGTGGACGGTGCCGGCCACGGTGACCGCCAACTCGGCGCCGGCTGCCGGTCGGGTGCTACTCGGCAACGTGCGGGTGGCCACCGACAGCAATGTGCTGGTCGGCTCCGGTGACGTGGTGATCCAGAGCGTCACCCCGTAACACCGATTGGAGTTGCAGGTCCCGCCGGAAGCTTCCGGCGGGGCCTGCACCATGTCCGGGCCGGCACGTCCATCAACCCGATCACCTGCCGGCACCCGATCGAGCGGTCCGGGGGCCGACCAACAGGCACAATCAGCTAGGTGGCGACGCCCGTTCGCCGAAGGTGGTGCAGCCATGACGACTCCGAGCCGGCTGACCGGTCATCGTCCCGGACGCAAAACCCGCGCCCGCACCGTCCCGATCGGTGACTACGGCTTTCTCAGTGACGGTGAGGTGACCGCGCTGGTGACACCGGGTGGCTCCGTCGACTGGATGTGCCTGCCGCGGATGGATTCGGCCAGCGTCTTCGGCACGATCCTCGATCGGCACGCCGGCAGTTTCGTGCTGGCCCCGGACGACATCAGCGTGCCGGCGGCCCGCCGCTACCTACCGGGCACGATGATCCTGGAGACCAGCTGGGGCACTGCGACCGGTTGGATCATCGTCCGGGATGTGCTGCTGATCGGTCCGTGGCGACATGACTCCGAGCTGTCCCGGAGCCAGCGGCGCACGCCCACCGACTACGACGCCGAACACACCCTGCTGCGCACGATCCGGTGCGTGTCCGGCGAAGTGCAGGTGGTCATGCAATGCGAGCCGGTGCTGGACTACGGCCGCAGCTATGTCCGCTGGGAATACACCGATCTGGTCTATCACCAGGCTCAGGCGCACGCCGAGCACAGCCCGCTGATGCTGACCCTGACCACTGACATGCGGCTCGGGCTCGAGGGCGGTCAGGCCGCCAGCCGAACCTTGCTGAAGGAGGGCGACGTCCGCTACGTGGCGCTGTCCTGGGGTGGCCCGCCGCCGCCCACCGACTACCAGCAGGCCTACGCCAGGCTGGTATGGACGGCCCATCACTGGCAGCACTGGCTGGCTCGCGGTGACTTTCCCGACCACCCGTGGCGGCACTACTTACAGCGCAGCGCGCTCACCCTGAAGGGGCTGACCTATGCGCCGACCGGGGCGATCTGCGCGGCCGCCACCACCTCGCTGCCGGAGACCATCGGCGGCGGGCGCAACTACGACTACCGGTACTGCTGGATCCGCGACGGCACATTCGCGCTGTGGGGCATGTACTCGCTCGGCTTCGACTGGGAGGCGGTCGACTTCTTCTCCTTCATCGCCGACCTGGCCGAGGGCGACCCGGACCTCCAGATCATGTACGGCATCAATGGTGAGCGGGATCTGGACGAGCACGAGCTGAACCACTTGGCCGGCTACCAGGATTCTCGGCCGGTCCGGATCGGCAACGCCGCCTACGCCCAGCGTCAGCACGACGTCTGGGGTGCCCTGCTGGACTCGGTGTACCTGCATTCGAAGGCGGCCGATCACTTGGACGGCCGGATCTGGCCGATCCTTGGCAAGCAGGTCAACGCCGCGCTGAAGAACTGGCGTGAGCCCGATGCCGGCATGTGGGAGGTGCGTGGCGAACCGCAGCACTTCACCTCGTCCAAGATCATGTGCTGGGTAGCGGTGGATCGTGGCGCCCGGCTGGCCAGCATGATCGGTCAGGACGCCGAGGCCGCCGAATGGGAGCAGGCCGCGGAGGAGATCCGGCAGGACGTGCTGGCGCACGGGGTGGACGAGCGGGGCGTGCTCACCCAGTACTACGGCAGCACCGCGCTGGATGCCTCGCTGTTGCTGGCGGTGCTGGTCCGTTTCTTGCCGCCGGACGATCCGCGGATGCGGGCGACCGTGCTGGCCATCGCCGACGAGTTGACCGAGGACGGGCTGGTGCTGCGCTACCGCACCGAGCAGACCGATGACGGTTTCACCGGTGAAGAGGGCACATTCACCATCTGCTCGTTCTGGCTGGTGTCGGCGTTGTGCGAGATCGGCGAGTACCACCGGGCCCGGAAGCTATGCGCCAAGCTGCTGTCCTTCGCCGGGCCGCTGGACCTGTATGCCGAAGAGATCGATCCGCGTACCGGGCAACACCTCGGCAACTTCCCGCAGGCGTTCACCCACCTGGCGCTGATCAACGCGGTCATGCATGTGATCGCACTGGAGGAGCAGCATTCCGTCGAGTGACTCGGACGGACCTTAACCTGTCGGGATACGGAGATCGGGGGCGGATGCAGAACCTGCAACTGGCCTGGCAGCCGGCGGCCGCACTGTCCTTCGGGCTGGCCGTGGGATCGGTGGCCGGCTACCGCGGCGGCCGCACCGCACGGTTGGCACCGTACCTACGAGAGTCGGCGTTGGTGGCCGCGCTGTACAGCCTGTGGCAGCTCGCCGCGTCGGTCTCGGTGCTCGGCCCGTCCGGTGCGTTGAGCCGCGGTCGCTGGATCGCGGAGTGGGAACGGCGCTGGCTGCCGCTGCCGTCCGAGCGAACCGTCCAACGAACGATCACCGGCCATCCGCTGCTCGCGCAGGGCGCCAACTGGTTCTACGCGGCAATGCATTTCACCGCACTCGGCCTGCTGCTGCTGTGGCTGTTCGTCCGCCATCGCGATCGATACCCCCGGGTGCGCAACGTGCTGGTCGCACTGACCGCCTCATCGCTGCTGATCCAACTGATCCCGGTGGCCCCACCGCGGCTGCTACCGCAGCTGGGTTTCGTCGACACCGCCGCTCAGTACGGGCAATCCGTCTATGGCATAAGCGGAATTTCGGTCGATCAGTTGTCGGCGATGCCGTCGGTGCACGTCGGCTGGGCGTTGCTGGTGGCCTGGGCGGTGCTCACGGTGGGCACCGGGCGGCTGCGCTGGTGGGTGCTGCTGCATCCGCTGCTGACCTGCTTCGTGGTGGTGGCCACCGCCAACCACTTCTGGCTGGACGGCATCGTGGCCGCGGTGCTGCTTGCCGGCTCGATCGCCGGAGTCGAGCTGTCAGGCCGACGGTTCGGTCAGCTCGGGACGGATCATGGTGATGCCGGGGCTGTTCGAGGTGGTCATGTCGGCCAGCGCCTGCCCGACACCGGTGAGCGGGATCCGGCTGGTGATGAGCTGGTCGGGCCGCAGCGCTCCTGAGCCGACGAGCTCCAACAACCGGGGCATGTCGTGCGCGGCGATGCCGTGGCTACCGAGCCAGCTCAGTTCCCGAAACGCCAGCATCGACAGGTCCAGCCGCACCGGTTCGGGCAGCAGGCCGATCTGGACGTGCCGCCCGCGCGGCCGCAGCGAACGCAGGCAGGCCTGTACCACCGATTCGGCGCCGATCGCGTCGATGGTCACATCCGCGCCGCCGCCGGTCAGTTCCACGATCTGGTCGGCGATATCCGGCGCCACCGGCAGCAGTTGCTCGGCACCGTGCCGGCCGGCCAGCTCGCGGGCAGCCGGCTGCGGATCCACCGCGATCACCCGAGCACCGGCCGCGGCCGCGATCATCACCGCCGACAGCCCGACCCCACCGCAGCCGAAGACCGCCAGCCACTCCCCCGGACGTACCGCGGCTACCGAGACGACTGCTCGGTACGAGGTGGCGAACCGGCAGCCCAGCGCGGCCGCGGTGTCGAACGACACCTGCGGTGGCAGTACCACCAGGTTCACTTCGGCGAATGGGATGGCCACGTACTCGGCGAAGGATCCCCAGTAGTTGAAGCCTGGTTGCAGTTGCTCGGTGCACACCTGCTGATGGCCGGCGCGACACTGCGCGCAGTGGCCGCAGGCGCAGATGAAGGGCACCGCCACCCGGTCACCCGGCTGCCACCAGCTGACCTGGCTACCCACGGCCGCGATGGTGCCGGCCAGTTCGTGGCCAGGCACGTGCGGCAGCACGATATCCGGGTCGTGCCCTTGCCAACCGTGCCAATCGCTGCGGCACAGGCCGGTCGCCTCGACCTTTACCACCGCGCCGTCGGGTCGGGGTTGCGGATCGGCCACCGTGACCAGCGACGGCGTATCTGCGAAGGCGGAGATCAGCACGGCACGCACGAGCCCTTTGTACCGCACCGAACTATCGCCGGGTGTACCAACCGGCTGGTTTCGCGCTCCTTTCGGCTGACCGTCGTATTACGCTCCCGACCGGAGGTAGCCATGCCACTGATCGCAATTGCCGGCAAGTACCGCTTGATAGGGGCCTCGCCGGACGGAGATTCGGTTCGTTTCTATCCCGATGTGCCGACGGCCTTCGCCGATGCCGGGCTGAAGGTACGGACCAACGCGTCCGGCGGCGCCCAACTTCGGTTGGACGCCATCGACGCGCTGGAAACCCACTACACCCCGCCAGGTGCGGCGCACCCGTGGCACCAACCGGCCGCGTTGGGCGGCGGAGCGGCCACTGCGTTGCTGGAGTTGCTCGGCTTCACCGACGTCCAGCGCGATAACCGCAACATCGTCACGTCCTCCATGCCGGCCGAGGTACCGGGCTACATCCTCACCAAGTTCGCCGACAAGTACGGCCGCGCGGTCGCCTTCGCCTACGGCGGCCAGCGGCGGGGCGGCACCGGCAAGCCGGTATACGTCGAGGTCGCCGAGCTGAAGCGGTCGGTGAACTACCGCCTGCTGGCCGACGGCTGGGTTTACCCGACGTTCTACTCCCAGCTGTTCGTGGATCTGCGTAACGCCTTGGCCGATGTCGCGATCGCCGCCCGGCATGCCGGCAAGGGGGTCTGGGAGCACGACGCGACCCTGCCCGGTTTCAAGCTCACCTCCCGCGCCCAGCTGAGCGACCAGTTGGTGATCCTGCCGAAGCTGTTCCGGCGACTGGCCGGATACCTGACCCTGGACGAGCCGAACAAGGTCAGCCTGGCCGGTTTCCCGGCATTCCTGCAAACCAGCGACGACAAGCTGTTCACCGTGCCGGCCGGTCAGGCGACCCACCTGGACACCCTGGTTCAGCGCAAGGGACAGACCCTGAAGCTCACCCTGCCACCCGAGCAGATCGTCTTCCAGGAAGGCTGAGCGTGGCTGCCTGCTGACGCTGTTAGCTATGCGCGTAGCCTCCAGGTTCGGGAGGTTGCTATGAAGACGTTCATCATCGTGCTCATCATCATCGTGGTAGTGCTGGTGCTGCTCGCATTGTTCGTGCTGCCTCGAATGCGAGCGCGCCAGACGGCACAGCGACAGGCGCGGGCTCAGGAACACCTCGCCGAGTCGCAGCAGCGAGCAGTTCGAGCCGACGCGGTCCAGGCGGCCGCGGAGGAGCAGGTTGCCGCCGCTCAGCGTGCTCGGGCCGACGCGGAGTTGCGAGCTTCCGAAGCAGAGCGGGAGGCTCAGGCGCGGATCGCCGATGCCGAACGCGAACGTACCGCGGCACAGGAGTTGCAGGAACGGGCGGCAAAACTCGATCCGCGGCTGCATGAGCGAGGCGCGGCGGCCGATCCGGATCTGGGAGCGGCTGACAACGACCCAGACCTGGGAGCTCGTGACAACGACCCGGACCTTGGGTCCGGCAGAACCGAATAGCTCAGGCAGCTCGACCCGCCGGCCTGTCGGTCGGCGGGTCGAGTCATGTCGTCCAAAAGTGTCCCGGGTTCTGTGGACCATGGCGCACAAAACCGGGGACACATCGGCAGGGTGCCGTCAGGCTTGCGCCGCCGACCGCCGAGGCCGGCGCACCAGCTCGCCACCGCAGTTAGGGCAGTTGCCGGCGAGTTCGTCGTTGACGCAGTCGGCACAGAATGTGCATTCATAGCTGCAGATAAAGGCCACCGCGTCCTGGCCGAGCGACTGCTCGCACCGTTCACATGAATCGCGCATCTCGAGCAGGATCGACCTCCACACGTACAGGACTAGCCGTAGTGAGCACGATAGCGCCACTGTCCTGTCCCCGCTGGCGCCGGCTCGATACCGCGGCTCCCTGAATGGGTTGACCGCTGATGGCTGATAGCTTCTGAGCTATGAAGCGCTCCGTCAGTCATCCGTTAGGAGCCTGCTCTGAGCCGGCGCACCTGCTATGGCCGTCCGTGGACAGCCTTGGTCATACTGGTGCACGTCCATGACCGACGGCCCACAGTGGCGATGCCATACCTGTGGCTTCACGCTCTACATCCCAGTTCCCGCGTCGCTGACAACGTCCCAACTCGGTCTTTATAGCGACGCACGTTTTCCAGGCCGAGCAATCCTCGCGTTCAACCAGCATGCCGAGCAACTGGAGGAACTTTCCTCTGACGACCGCGCCGCTTTCTGGGCCGACGGGGTCAAGGTCGGTGCAGCGATCAAGCGAGTGACGGGAAGCAGACGGATCAACTACGCCGTGCTTGGTAACGCTGAACCCCATCTGCACCTACAGCTGATTCCACGCAAGCCCGAGGTCGAACCGCTGCCCACGCGGCCACCCTGGAGCGACAGCCGTCCACTTGAGGAGCTCGATTCGAAGACAGTCCGCGACCTAGTCCAGACCCTTCAGAAGCTTCTCAGTTAGTAATAACGGGCTAGCAGGCTTTCGGCTGAGCAACCACGGCTCGCGGCGGCCACCCGAGACAGGCTCTCAGATCTGTACTTAGTCGCACGAGTTCTGCCGGCGGCATTGGATGTCTAGGCCGGGGATCCTGCCATGGACTCTTCGCGGGTAACGGCTCGTTAGCTGGGCAGCGCGGTATGACATGCCAATGGACGTGCGGTTCGGCATTGCCGAGCACGGCATAGTTGATTCTCGCGGCGCCCGTGGCTTTGGTGAGCGCTGCCCGCAGGTCACGTAGATCCTGCAAATACAGCCGCATGACATCGTCCGGAACGTCAAGTAGATCTAGGTAATGCTCGTTAAGCGCGAGCAGGGAGCGACCGGGAAAACGACCATCGTTGTAAAGACCTGCCGTACTGACCCGTAAGGAGGCAAGCGGTAGCCATAGCATGAAGCCGCATTGAGCGCATACGCGGCTCGGCTGAGAGAGGCCTGCGGCGGCACGCTCGCAATCGTGATTCATGCCGCTGTATGCACGGCGGTCCGATCAACCACCAGTTGCAACAACGGCTCCTCGCAGCTGCGTAGCAGCGTTTCGCGAACCACTACCGGAACCTCGATTGGTTCACGAGGATCGATCATCGAGAGCACATCACTCAGTAAGTCGTAGTATTCACGGCGCTGGTCACCATGCAGATCCGACTGAAATGGCACTAGGCAGAGCGCGTGCCAGGCAACCATCCGCTGAGCCTCATAAGCCCACGTGCGCACACCTCGATCGTTGGATACCGAGTCGAGTAGGCTCTGCGCATATTTCGTGAGTTCCATCGGATTCCTCCTTTAGCATTCGTAGCTGGCAACCAAACCCGTTCCTGGCGAGTGCGTCCGCCACGTGGTCAGAACAACCCGAACTCTCGGGTCGCTCCCTTCAGTAACGGCTCATCATTGAACAAGAACAGCAGCCGCTCGTGGATGATTCGGGCGGACTCTTCAGCCACAGCGCGCGGTTGTTCGCTACCGGTACCTAGCCGTGCCAAGGCGACCCGCGCGAACCGGTCGTCCAATAGCTCAATGAAGCGGTCGTATGCCTGAAGCAACTGCGCGAGCGCCCGTTGCCCGTCGTTACTCAACCTGTCGTGCAAGGCTAGTAGGCGAGCTAGCGGGGTGCGGGCCAGCCCCGTTTCGATATGATCGCTGAGTACGTTCAATATCTGCGACCGGTCGACTGAGCCGTTGTGATATAGCGGAGACAGCGCATTGTCGCTGTCAAGCAAGACTGCCAAGGTGCCAGCGAAGAGGATCTTTCGGGTAGTCAGTAGTTTGGCATAGCGCAGGTACCAGTCGCTCGACAGAGATCGCCACTGCTTGGCTCCGAAGTCGACCGCGATAGTCCGCCAGTACCTGATCACGTCATTAAGAAGAAAGTGTGGGACGCGAACCGGCCTCTTTCGCTCTACGTCTGGCGCATAGTCACCGAGGTAGCGCTCGATTATCGTCTTCCTGATCTTGCTCGTGACCGCCTCGTTGAGCACGGGAACGCTCTCGCACAGCAGAAGCAACCGACGGGTTGTGTTGGCGTTGCTGTCACTTTCCAGGCCGATACGGGCGAACAGTTCTGTGGCCGTAGCGAAGTCGGCAAAGGCGCCAGTGCGGCCTGCCTCGCTCAGCAGCAACAACTTTCTGCTGCTCTCAACGGCACGAACCACTTGTTGTATCTCATGATGTCGAGGTGTGCCGTCGAGTACGACGAGGTAGTCGCAGTCGCTTTCTGTCGTCAACTCCCGACGAGCGAACGAACCGAACAGCAGAACGTCGAGGTTAGCTGGAACCTGATCGTTGAGCTCGTGAAGTACGTTCTCCTTGAATCGTTGGAGAGTCTTGTCAGTTTCCTCGGCAGCTCTTGGCAACGCCTTCAGCTCGATCTTGTGCGCCGTTGCCACGTGCATTATCTCTGTCGCTAGCATGTTCGTCCTTCAGATGCGTTCCATCTCGGCCCGCGGGAGGCAAACTCGACAGCCGCTCCGAGCTGAGTAGCAAGGGGTGCCATGTCTGGACCATAGACTCACCCTCTGACAAGACAGACTCCCGAGTTGCGAGGATGGCGACCTACGCAAAAGGCAGGCGCACGACTGCCCTTTGCCCGCATTATCGGCACTGGCATTCGGAACCACGGCAAGTGGAACACCGAGTGCTACGACGGCCGGCTCAGTCGAGCCGGCCGGTGCCCGGCTTGCCGACGGCTTAGCTGCAGCCGCTGGTAGATCCGCAACCGTCGCAGACGAAGCAGGATCCGGCGCGCTGCATTTTGGTACCGCAGTCCATGCATAGCGGCGCGTCCGAGGAGGCGCCGAGCAGCGAGTCGATCAGCTCGGCCGAGCTGTGCACCTTGGGGTCGGCCGGAGGCTTCTCGGACAGCTTGTGTTCGGTCACCGGAGCCGATTGGGCCAACGATTCCAGGTCATCGTCCACCTCGGCCGGCGCATAGCTACCGGTCTCCAGCTGCCTGGCCCGCTCCTGCGCGGTGTAGATGCCCATCGCCGCACGGGTTTCGAACGGCAGGTAATCCAGTGCCAGCCGGCGGAAGATGTAGTCGACGATCGACTGCGCCATCCGGATATCCGGGTCATCGGTCAAGCCGGCTGGTTCGAACCGCATGTTGGTGAACTTGGCAACGTAGGTCTCCAGCGGCACACCGTGCTGCAAGGCCACCGACACCGCGATCGAGAACGCGTCCATCACACCGGCCAGCGTCGAACCCTGCTTGCCGAGCTTGAGGAACAGCTCGCCCAGGCCGTCGTCCGGGTAGGAACCGGCAGTCAGGTAACCCTCGGCTCCGCCGACCGTGAACGACACGGTGCGCGACGGGCGCGACTTCGGCAGCCGTTTGCGAATCGGTCGATATTCAATGACCTTCTCCGCCACCGCCTGCTCGTCCTTGCGAGCGGTCTTGCCGGCCGACAGCGGCTGACCGACCTTGCAGTTGTCGCGGTAGACGGCCAGCGCCTTCAGGCCGAGCTTCCAACCCTGGAAGTAGACGTCCTTGATCTCGTCCACGGTGGCCGACTCCGGCAGGTTGACCGTCTTGGAGATCGCCCCGGAGATGAACGGCTGGGTCGCGGCCATCATCCGCACGTGGCCCATCGGCTTGATCGCGCGAGCTCCCATGGCGCAGTCGAAGACCTCGTAGTGCTCAGGTCGAAGGCCGGGTGCATCCTGCACATGGCCGTGTTCGCCGATGAATTCGACGATCGCCTCGATCTGTTCCTGCTGGTAACCCAGTGCGGTAAGCGCGCGTGGCACGGTCTGGTTGACGATCTGCATCGAGCCGCCGCCGACCAGCTTCTTGAACTTCACCAGCGCCAAGTCTGGCTCGATCCCGGTGGTGTCGCAGTCCATCATCAGGCCGATGGTGCCGGTCGGCGCGAGCACTGATGCTTGGGCATTGCGCCAGCCGTTGACCGTACCTATCCGCAGGCACTCGGCCCACTCCCGGCCGGCGTGCGCCAGCACTGCCTTGTCGGTGTCGTGCAGGTAGCGCACCGAGTCGTTAGCGGCGGCATGCTTGCGCATCACCCGGGCGTGCCCTTCGGCGTTGCGGGCGAAGCCGTCGTACGGGCCGACCACGCCGGCCAGTTCGGCCGATCGCCGGTAGGCGGTACCGGTCATCAGCGAGGTGATGGCTGCGGCCATCGCCCGGCCACCGTCGGAGTCATAGGCCAGACCGGAGGCCATCAGCAACGCACCGAGGTTGGCGTAGCCGATTCCGAGCTGGCGGTACGCGCGGGTGTTCACCGCGATCGGCTCGGTCGGGAAGTCGGCGAAGCAGATCGAGATGTCCATCGCGGTGATGATCAGCTCGACCGCCTTGACGAACCGGGTCGAGTCGAAGCTGTTGCCGTCGCCGAGGAATTTCATCAGGTTCAGCGACGCCAGGTTGCACGAAGTGTTGTCCAGGCTCATGTACTCCGAGCACGGGTTGGACGCGTTGATCCGGCCGGACTCCGGATTGGTGTGCCAGTCATTGATGGTGTCGTCGTACTGGATTCCCGGATCCGCACACGACCAGGCCGCCTCGGCAACCTTGGTGAACAGCTGCCGGGCGTCGATGGTTTCGACGACCTCGTGCGTGGTGCGGGCCCGCAGCCCGAATTCAGAACCCTGCTCGACCGCGCGCATGAACTCGTCCGACACGCGCACCGAGTTGTTGGCGTTCTGGTACTGCACCGAGGTGATATCCGCCCCGCCGAGATCCATGTCGAAGCCGGCGTCGCGCAGCACCCGGATCTTGTCCTCTTCGCGGGCCTTGGTCTCGACGAACTCCACGATGTCGGGGTGGTCGATATCCAGCACCACCATCTTGGCGGCGCGACGGGTGGCACCACCGGACTTGATGGTGCCGGCCGAGGCATCGGCGCCACGCATGAAGCTGACCGGACCGGAGGCGGTGCCGCCGGAAGACAGCAGCTCCTTGGACGAGCGGATTCGGGACAGGTTCAGGCCGGCACCGGAACCGCCCTTGAAGATCAGCCCCTCCTCGCGATACCAGTTCAGGATCGAGTCCATCCGGTCTTCGACCGCGAGGATGAAGCAGGCGCTGACCTGCTGCGGCGAGCTGGTGCCCACGTTGAACCACACCGGCGAGTTGAACGAGAACAACTGGTGCACCAGCATCCAGCTGAGTTCATGCTCGAAGATCTCGGCATCCTCGGCGGAGCGGAAGTAGCCGTACTCCTCACCGGCCGTGCGGTAGGTCTGCACCACGCGGTTGATCAGTTGCTTGAGCGACCATTCCCGTTGGCTGGTGCCCACTGCACCACGGAAGTACTTGGTGGTGACGATGTTGGCGGCGTTCACCGACCAGCTGGTCGGAAACTCCACGCCACGCTGCTCGAAATTGACCGAACCGTCGCGCCAGTTCGTCATCACGACGTCGCGACGCTCCCAGTCCAGCTCGTCGAAGGGATGGATCCCCGCGGTGCTGAAAACGCGCTCGATGACCAGGCCGTTGGCCGGGTAAACCGGGCCCGTCTTGGCGGTGGCCTTGGCCGAGCGCTCCCCCGAGTGCTTGGCGGTTTCGCCGAGCTTGCCGCCACCCTTGGCAGTGCCGCCGGTGCCGGCGTCGCCGGTTGAGCCGCTTTCGACAACTTCGGTCATGTTCCGCAGTTCCCCTCTCGATGTATTCGTCACGGTGGTGCCAGCGCGTCCGGGCTGCTGCCGGCGGCCGGGTTAGTGCTGTGCTATGCCGCGCCGGCCGGCCGGGATGGCGGCGGGGGTTGGGGGTCCTGCTGCCGGCGATGTTCGGCGCGCAGGTCGCCGATTGCCTTCTCGAAATCCTCGATGGAGCTGAACGACTGGTAGACGCTTGCGAACCGCAGGTAGGCCACCTCGTCGAGTTCCCGCAACGGTCCGAGGATGGCCAGGCCGACCTCGGGAGCCGGTACCTCGGCGGCCCCGGTCGCCCGGATGCTGTCCTCCACCGTCTGCGCCAACTGGGCCAGCGCATCCTCGTCGACCGGACGGCCTTGGCAGGCTCGGCGAACCCCGTTGATTACCTTCTGCCGGCTGAACGGTTCGGTGACCCCGCTGCGCTTGATCACCGCGAGCGTCGCCTCCTCGACGGTGGTGAACCGCTTACCGCATTCCGGGCAGCTCCGACGGCGTCGAATGACCTGGCCCTCGTCCTGCTCGCGGGAATCGACGACACGGGAGTCCGGATGACGGCAATAGGGACACCTCACTGGTACTCACTCCCTACCGAGTCGGCCGACCATGCGACTGTGCGCGCGGTGTATAGCAACTGTCAGTTTTCGGCTCGCAGTTCGGCCCGGTCCTCGGCTGAATCTGTCGACAACCTGGGGACGACCGGTGGATGGCGGTCCGCATGCTGTTGATGACGTGTGGACGGGTAAAACCCTAACTGTGGACGAAGTACATGCGTGTAACTACTACATGTAGGGGTGAACGGTAGAGCGTCGGCTGTTGTTCCGCAAGCTGCGACACCGAAAATTTTGTGCGGCGTCGCAGACCATGAACGTTTAGCCGACCTTGAGGGTTTGGCCAGGCGTAAGCGACACCGAGCGGAGCCGGTTCAGCCGCCGCAGTTCGTCCACCACCTGGCGGGGATCCCGCTGAGGTGCGACCTGCTGCGCGATCGACCACAGCGTGTCCCCCGGCTGCACCTGCACGGTGGTCACCTGCACAGTGGCGTTGGCCGGCATCGAGCCTGTTCCTTTGGCGGGGTGCGGCGCCGACGCCCGGGCGACCGCCAGCAACAGCAGCCCGACGGCGACCACGGTCACCAGCAGCACCGCGACACCGCGCCGGGTGATGCGCATCGGGGCCGAGGACAGCGGCACCGTTAGCGGCCAGTCGACCGTGCTGTCGGCCAACGGCCGGCCGAGCACGCGGTCACCGGCCGGCCGAACCGCCAGCCGTTCGATCCGCCGGCTCGGCCTGCCGACCGGGGCCGGCGACGGCACCAGTGCCAAGTGGCGCACCGGCACGGCGACCCCATCGACTGCCGGCTCGACGGCGCGAACCGCAGGCCGGGCCCGCTCGGGGATGTAGACCGTGGGCGGGAACTCCGTTGCGACTGACATGGCGTCCTCCTCGTACCTGCGCCGGTCCGTACCTACGGTGGAACCGGTAGGATTCGTTCGAACGTGTATTCGATCGAACGTCCGTACGAATGTCTACTACAAGGGTCTGACAGAAACCAGCTGGCCGACACGCCGATTCGAACGGGTGTTTGAATCGTTATTCGATTCAGGCTAAGTTTCGGACGAATTTCCCCCAGCGGGATTCGTCGACCACACGAGGAGGCCTCGGTGCCCAAGAACGGCAAGCCCCCGATCCGGCGCGGGCCAGGACGTCCCAAAAACAGCACCATCGCGGAGTTTCCCGGCCACGATCCAGGCGATGGGCTGACGTCTCGGCAGCGCACCATCCTCAACGTGATCCGGGACGCCGTTCAAGACCGGGGCTTTCCGCCCAGCATGCGCGAGATCGGCGACGCGGTCGGATTGCAGTCGACCTCCAGCGTCAGCCACCAGCTCGCCGTGCTGGAAAGCAAGGGCTACATCCGGCGCGACCCGAATAAGCCGCGAGCATTGGACGTGCGGGTGCCGGGCGAGGCGGAGGAGCTCATCGGCAGCCAGTTCCGTCCCGAGCAGGACGATGCGCTGCACGCCGGCTCGCCGGCCCCGGTGCTGGTCCCGGTGCTCGGGCGGATCGCCGCCGGTGGCCCGATCTTGGCCGAGCAGATGGTCGAGGACGTGTTCCCGCTACCGCGCACGCTGGTCGGCGACGGAACGCTGTACATGCTGCGGGTACAGGGTGATTCGATGGTCGACGCGGCCATCGCCGACGGCGACTGGGTGGTGGTACGGCAGCAACCCGACGCCGACAACGGCGAGATTGTCGCGGCCATGATCGACGGCGAAGCCACCGTCAAGACCTTCCGCCGGCGCGACGGGCATGCCTGGCTGTTGCCGCAGAACCCGGCCTACTCGCCGATTCCGGCCGACGACGCCAGCATCCTCGGCCGGGTCGTCGCCGTCCTCCGCAAGATGTAACTACGGCTGCGAAGCCGGCCGACCGAGGGTTAGCCGCGGATCGGCCGGCTCACCGCTACTTGGGTGCGTCCCATTGCGATTCCCACGGCGCCTCGGTGGCCGGCTTCGTCGCCTGGTCAGCTTGCTCATCCGGCTGCGCCACCACCGGCGGCGGCTGGGTACCCGCCACCACCGGCGCCGGTGGGACCGCAGGCGGGGCAGCGGCCGGCGGTGCGGTGGCGGCCGGTTGAGCCTCAGCCTGGCGAGCCGAGTCGTCCTCGCTCATGCCCTTCATCTCGGTCTTGAAGATTCGCAACGAACGACCGACCGAGCGAGACATCTCCGGCAGCTTCTTGTATCCGAAGAGAACCAGCACTACCAGCGCCACGATCAGCCAGTGTGACGGCGAGTCGAAGCCCATGACCTGTCTCCTTCGTACGGCTGCACGGGTGGCTACGCCCTCAGGGTACGCGGATCAACCGGATCGGCGGCTCAGCCGGCCGCGAACTCGGTCAGTGCGGCTGCCAGTTCGGAGCCGACCCGGGCGCTGATCAACGTGCCGTCGCCGGTGTGATCCTCCGACAGCACCTCGCCGTCGGAATGGATCCGGGCCACCAGATCCCCCCTGGTGTACGGGATCAGGGCGTGCACCGAACGATCCGGCCTGGGCAGCCGGGCCTCGATGGTCGCGGTCAACGCGCTCAGGCCGACACCGGTGTGCGCCGAGACGAACAGCGCGGTGGGCACCAGGGTGCGCAACCGGAGTTCGGTCTCCGGATCAGCGGCATCCACCTTGTTGAACACGATCTGTTCCGGCACATCGAGTGCGTCCAGGTCGGCCAACACCTCGCGTACCGCCCGGATCTGCGCCTCCGGATCCTCGTCCGAGGCGTCGACCACGTGCAGGATCAGGTCGGCCGAGGCAACCTCCTCCAGCGTCGAGCGGAATGCCTCGATCAGCTGGTGCGGCAGGTGCCGGACGAATCCCACCGTGTCCGACAGGGTGTACACCCGACCGTCCGAGGTCTCGGCCCGCCGCACCGTCGGATCCAGCGTTGCGAACAGGGCATTCTCCACCAGCACGCCGGCTCCGGTCAGCCGGTTGAGCAGCGACGACTTGCCGGCATTGGTATAACCGGCCAGCACCACCGACGGCACCCGGTTGGTGTCCCGACGCGCCCGCTTCACGTCACGGGCCGTCTTCATGCCCGAGATCTCCTTGCGAAGCTTGGCCATTCTCGCGGTGATCCGGCGCCGATCGATCTCCAGCTTGGTTTCACCGGGGCCGCGACCGCCGATGCCCACACCGTTGGCGGCACGACCACCGACCTGCCGGGACAGCGACTCACCCCAACCACGAAGCCGTGGCACCAGGTATTGAAGTTGGGCCAACTCCACCTGGGCCTTGCCCTCTCGGGACCGGGCATGCTGGGCGAAGATGTCCAGGATCAGCGCCGTGCGGTCAACCACCTTGACCTTGACGACCTCTTCCAGCTGACGCAGCTGACCGGGCGCGAGCTCACCGTCGCAGATCACCGTGTCGGCGCCGGTGGCCTGCACGATGTCGCGCAGTTGCTTGGCCTTTCCGGATCCGATGTAGGTCGCCGGGTCGGGACGGTCCCGGCGCTGGACCACACCGTCGAGCACCTCAGAGCCGGCGGTCTCGGCCAGCCTGGCCAGTTCCCGCAAGGAGTTCTCGGCTTCGGTGAGCGTGCCGCCGGTCCACACCCCTACCAGCACTACCCGTTCGAGGCGAAGCTGGCGGTATTCGACCTCGGTGATATCGGTGAGTTCGGTGGACAGTCCGGCGACCCGGCGAAGCGCGGCCCGCTCGGACAGGTCGTAGTCACCCAGGGTCAGCTCGAGGTCGTCGCCCGAGTCGTCGACGGCTGGGGCATCGGTCGGCAAGTCGTTCGAGCTGTCGTCCAATAGCTCGGCGGCCGACCGGTTCTCAGCCGGTCGGCCGGTCGTCGCCAAATCGCGGGACTCGTCAAATGCTCTGTGTGCGGTCATTACGTCCATGGTGACAGTCGAACCGGCGGCGATGCCAAACAATTTCAGCGAGAGCACTCATCGGTGAGCGGCCAGCCACTCCTCGGCAATGGTCAGGGTGGCCACCAGAACGGCGGGTCCGGACAGCACCAAGTCCCCGTCCTCGGCCCACCAGACCTCGCAGCGGCCGCCGGCGGTGTCGACCTGCCACCGGCCGGAGCCCGCGGTGGCGCCGGCGGCAGCCACCACCACCGCGCAGATGCCGGTGCCGCAGGACCGGGTCTCCCCGACGCCCCGCTCGTGCACCCGCATCCGTACCCGATCGGCCCCGGTGCGCACGAAGAACTCCACGTTCTGCCCGTCCGGAAGGCCCGGTTGCACCAGCGGCGGCCTGCTGAGATCCAGTGCCGCCAACTCCGACTCCGAGTCCAGCTCGACCACCAGATGCGGATTCGGCAACGCCAACGCCACCGGCTTGAACGGTCCGGCCGGCCCGCAGCTGACCGTCGGCTGCTGGTCTAGCAGGGTGGCCCGGCCCATCCCGACCGCGACCGAGTCACCCTGGAAGCTGACCGAGCGGGTGCCGCCGCGGGTGGCGATCACGGCCGAGCCGTCAATCAGGCCGGCCTGCTGGAGATACCGGCCGAACACCCGCACGCCGTTACCGCACATCTCGGCGATCGAGCCATCCGCATTGTGGTAGTCCATGAAGTATTCGGCGGTGTCGGCCTGGGCCCGGACGTCCGGTTCGGTGGCCAGTTCGGTCCGGACCACCCGAAGCACCCCGTCGGCGCCGACCCCGGCGTGCCGGTCGCACAACGCCCGCACCAGCGACGGGGACAGCGACAGTACCGCGTCCAGGTCCGGCAGCAGCACGAAGTCGTTCTCGGTACCGTGCCCCTTCAGAGCCACGATTCCCGAGCCGCCCAGCGCTGCGCTAGCCGAACTCATCCGGTCATTCTAGGCGCCACAAGGGACCACGCCTGTTCGGTGAGGTCGGTTGCCGAGGCGTCCAACCACCGGATTCGCGGGTCTCGGCGGAACCAGGACCGCTGCCGCCGGACGAATCGCTGGGTGCCGCGCACGGTCGCCTCGGCGGCCTCAGCCAGTTCACCACACAGGTTGCCGTCGTCGTCGAGGACGGCCAGCAGCTGCTGATAGCCCAGCGCCTTCGCCGCGGTCGGACTGTCTCGTAGGCCATGTGGCAGCAGGCCGCGTACCTCGTCCAGGAAGCCGAGCCGGAGCATCCGATCCACCCGCAGCCGCACCCGCTCCGGCAGATCCGGCCGGTCCAGGCCCAGCTGCACGCATGGGTAGATCGAGTCGAACGGCGGCATCCGGGCGGTGAACGGCCCGCCGGTGAGTTCGATAACCTCCAGGGCCCGAACGATCCGGCGGGCGTTGCTGGGCAGGATCGAGGCGGCCGCTGCCGGGTCGCGTTCGGTGAGCCTGCGGTGCATCTCGGCGGGTCCCCACCGGTCGAGCTCGGCGGCCAGTTCTGCCCGTACCGCCGGTGACTCCCCAGGAAAATCCAGCCGATCGATGGCGGCGCGCAAGTATAGCCCAGACCCGCCGACCAGCACCGGGACCCGGCCCCGGGCTCGGATGTCTTCGATGGCGGCCCGGGCCAACCGCTGGTACTCGGCGACCGCGGCCGACTTGGTGATCGGCCAGACGTCCAACAGGTGATGAGGGATTTGTCGCCGTTCGGCGAGTGGCAGCTTGGCGGTGCCGATATCCATGCCGACATACAGCTGCATCGAATCGGCGTTGATCACCTCGCCGCCAAGTCGGCCGGCGAGGTTGACCGCAAGGTCGGATTTTCCGGTTGCGGTAGGACCGGTCAGCACCAAGACGGGCGGGGAGCCAGCACACGCCCGGGTGACAGTCACGTTGCAAGAGGCTAACCGCATTCACCGTCGGCCTAGGTGGTCGTGTCTAATGCACGATATGAGTTCGGAATGGGGACGTATCGACGAGACGGGCACCGTCTATCTCAGGACTGCCGATGGTGAGCGCGAGGTGGGCTCCTGGCAGGCCGGCGATGCCGAGGCCGGGCTTGCCTACTACGTCCGCCGGTTCGAGGATCTGCAGACCGAGGTGGAGCTGCTCGCTGCTCGTTTGGAATCCGGCGCCGGTGACCCTCGGCAGACCAAGTCGCAGGCGATGACCCTGCACGCCTCGCTGCCCACGGCCGCCGTGGTCGGCGATGTCGCGAGCCTGGACGCGAGGCTGGTCACCCTGATCACCGCCGCCGACGCCCGGATGGGCGAGCAGGCCGAGGCGCGGGAGGCCGCCCGGGCCGAGGCGATCGCCAAGAAGGAAAAGCTCGCTGCCGAGGCTGAGGAGATCGCCGAATCGTCCACGCAATGGAAGGCCGCCGGCGACCGGCTTCGGGCGATCGTCGACGAGTGGAAGCTCATCAAGGTCGACCGCAAGACCGATGACGCGTTATGGAAGCGGTTCGCCGCGGCCCGCGATGCGTTCGGCAAGCGCCGCGGCAGCCACTTCGCCAACCTCGACACCGAACGGGAAGCGGCCCGGACGGCGAAGGAAAAGCTGGTCGCCCGGGCCGAAGAATTGGCCTCCTCCGACGACTGGCGCGCGACCGCCCAGGGCTTGAAGGAGCTAATGGCCGAGTGGAAGGCCGCGCCCCGAGCCAACCGGGCCACCGAGGACGCGCTGTGGAAGCGGTTCCGAGCAGCCCAGGACTCGTTCTTCGAACGGCGCTCCGGGGTATTCGCTGAACGCGATGCCGAGCAAATGCAGAACCTCAAGAACAAGGAAGCCATCGTCGCCGAGGCCGCCGCGATCGATATCAGCAATCCACGGCAAGCCCAAATCCAGCTGCGTGACCTTCAGGAACGCTTGGAATCGTTCGGGCACGTCCCGCGGGAGGCGATGCAGCGGGTGGAGACCAAGATGCGGGCCGCCGAGCAGCGGGTCCGCGAGGCGGTCGAGGCGGACTGGAAGCGCGGTGCTACCGAGTCGAACCCGTTCCTGGCTCAGCTGAAGGAGCGGTTGGCTGAGGCCGAGGCCAAGCTGGCCAGAGCTCGAGCGGCCGGCGACCAAGCTCGGATCGCCAAGGCCGAAGCCGAGGTCGCCCAGCGCAGGTCGCTAATCCCGGACAGCTGAATTTGCTGCCGGTCGCGCTTAGGCCGGTGCGCGGCCGATCGACAGCAGCGGCCGAACCGCTGCCGGAGCGCTGTGACCTCGCCACCGTCGATGCACGCCTATCCCGCCATCGGCCACCAGATGATGCGGGGCCGCGTAGCTGATCGTCGCCATCAGCACATCGCCCGGACCCACCGGCAACCCGGCCGGCGTCACGTGCACCAGGCGGCCGTCTCGAGCCCGGCCGGATACCCGCAGGTTGGCGGCGTCCTTCTTGCCCTCGAAGGAGCTGACCAGCACCTCGACCTCGGTGCCGACCAGCTTCAGGTTCTGTTCCCAGCTGATCTGCTCCTGGAGCTCGATCAATCGGTCGTAGCGCTGCTGCAAGACCTGTTTGGGCACCTGTCCGGGCATGCTCGCGGCCGGGGTGCCCGGTCGCGGCGAGTACTGGAAGGTGAAGGCGCTGGCGAACCGGGCGTGCCGCACCACCGCCATGGTTTGCTCGAAGTCGTCCTCGGTTTCGCCGGGGAAGCCCACGATGATGTCGGTGCTGATCGCGGCAGTCGGCAACGCCTCGCGGACCGCGGCGATGATCTCCAGGTAGCGAGCCTGCCGGTAGGAGCGGCGCATCGCCTTCAGCACCGCGTCCGAACCCGACTGGAGCGGCATGTGCAGCTGCGGGCAGACGTTGGGTGTCTCGGCCATGGCCGTGATCACGTCGTCGGTGAAATCCCGCGGATGCGGGCTGGTGAAACGGACCCGGTCCAGGCCCTCAACCTGCCCACAGGCCCGCAGCAAACCTGCGAACGCTCCCGGATCGCCGAACGAGCGGCCGTAGGAGTTGACGTTCTGCCCCAACAGGGTGATCTCCGTGACGCCGTCGGCCACCAGCGCCCGGATCTCGGCCAGCACGTCACCGGGACGGCGGTCGGTCTCCTTGCCGCGCAGGCTCGTCACGATGCAGAACGTGCAGGTGTTGTCGCAGCCCACCGAGATGGACACCCAGGCCGAGAAGGTCGAGTCCCGCCGGCTCGGCAGGTCGGACGGAAAGCCGGCCAGCGCGTCGAGAATTTCGACCTGGGCGCTGCGGTTGTGCCGGGCCCGTTCCAGCAGCACCGGCAGGCTGGCCAGGTTATGGGTGCCGAACACCACGTCTACCCAGGGAGCCCTGTCCAACACCGCCGCCTGGTCCTTCTGCGCCAGGCAGCCGCCGACCGCGATCTGCATGCCGGGACGGTCGTTCTTCACCGGGGCGAGTTGGCTGAGGTTGCCGTAGAGCCGGTTGTCGGCGTTCTCCCGAACCGCGCAGGTGTTGAACACCACCAGGTCCGCCGACCGGCCACTGGCATCGGGGCTGCGCACATAGCCGGCCTGTTCCAGCAGGCCGGCCAACCGCTCCGAGTCGTGGACGTTCATCTGGCAGCCGTAGGTCCGGATGGCGTAGGTCCGGCCGGCGGCGGTTTCGGCGGCGGCTGAGGTAGTCATGTCCGCTCCAGGGTACGAGGCATACCGTGTGCCGGTGCACACCACCACCGGGAACACCCTGGCGTTCCGGCCGCTTACCGAGTCCGATCTGCCGTTACTGGCCGAGTGGATCGCCCGGCCGCATGTGGCCCGCTGGTGGTACGAGCCGGTCGGGTCGGCAGCGGTGCGGGCCGAGTACCTGCCGTGCGTCCACGGCACCGAACCCACCCACGCCCTGGTGGCGCAACTCGACGGCATCGAAGTAGGCTTCGCCCAGTGGTACCGATGGGCCGACTACCCGGAGCACGCCGGCAAGCTCGGTGCGGACGAGGACGAGGCCGGCATCGATTACCTGGTAGCCGACCCGGCGCGGTGCAGCCAGGGTTTCGGCACCCGGCTGGTCGGCGCGCTGATCGAGCAGGTGCGGCTGGCCTGGCCGGCGGTGGCCGGTCTGGTAGTGGACCCGGAGCAGGGCAACCGGGCCTCCTGCCGGGTTCTGGAAAAGAACGGTTTTCACCTGGTCCGGGTGGTGCAGCTGGAGGCCGAAGGGCACCCGGTGGGACCGACCGCGGTCTACCGCCGGCGGTTCAGTGCGCAACCTCGGTAGCGCGTGACTCCCGGACCACCGTCACCCGGATCTGGCCCGGGTAAGTCAACTCGTCCTCGATCTGCTTGGCCACCTCCCGAGCGATGACGCCGGCGGCCAGGTCATCGACCTCGTCCGGAAGCACCATCACCCGCACCTCCCGACCGGACTGCATGGCGAACACCCGCTCCACGCCCGGACGCGCCGACGCGATCGCCTCGATGCGCTCCAGCCGCTTGACGTAAGCCTCCAGCGACTCCCGGCGAGCGCCCGGCCGGGCGGCCGAACAGGCATCGGCAGCCTGGGTGAGTACCGCCTCGATGGTGCGCGGTGCGACCTCGTTGTGGTGTGCCTCGACGGCGTGCGCGACGATCTCACCCTCACCGAAGCGGCGCAGCAGCTCGGCGCCCACGATCGCGTGGCTGCCCTCCACCTCGTGGGTGAGCGCCTTGCCGATGTCGTGCAGGAATGCCGACCGCTTGATCAGGCTCGGCTCCAGGCCCAGTTCGTTGGCCATGATGCCGGCGATGTGTGCGGTCTCGATCAGGTGTCCGAGCACGTTCTGCCCGTAACTGGTGCGGTACTTCAGCCGTCCCAGGGTGGGGATGAGCCGCTCGTCCAGGTCAGAGATGCCCACGTCGGCCAGCGCGTCCCGAGCGGCCCGCAGGCACAGCTCGTCGACCTCGACCTTGGCTGCCTCGTAGATCTCCTCGATCCGGTGTGGATGGATCCGGCCGTCCAGCACCAACTTCTCCAGCGTGATCCGGCCGATCTCGCGCCGGACCGGATCGAAGCAGGACAGCAGCACCGCTTCCGGAGTGTCGTCGATGATGACGTTCACCCCGGTCACCGACTCGAAGGCCCTGATGTTGCGACCCTCCCGGCCGATGATGCGGCCCTTCATCTCATCGCCGGGTAGGTGCAGGACGCTGACTACGGTCTCCGCCGTCTGCTCGCTGGCGACCCGCTGCACCGCCTCGACCACGACGGCCCGGGCCCGGTCGGTGGCTTCGGCCCGGGCTTCGGACTCGATGCTGCGCATCAGCGCGAGGGCGTCCCGGCGAGCGGTGGCTTCGACGGTGGCCAACAGCTCGGCCCGGGCCTGCTCGGGGGTCAGTTCGGCCAACCGCTCCAGGATGTCGAGCCGCTCCTGTTCCAGGTCTTGGCGGACCCGATCCAGTTCCGCCCGGCTGGCTTGGGCCTGCTCGGTGGCTGCCTCGGCCTCCGCCAGCCGTTGCTGCAGGGCCTGCTCGGCGGCCTCGAGTTCTATGGTGCGCTGGTCGAGCCGGTCGGCGCGGGCCTGCAACTCGGCCGCTTCGCTGGACAGCGTCGCTCGGGTGGCCTGGGCCTGGCGCTCGGCGTCCCGCTGGGCGTCGGCGATCAGGTCGTCGGCGATGGCCTGGGCGCGGGCTTTGGCCGCCTCGGCGTTCGCCCGGGCATTGTCGGCTTCGGTTTGGGCCGCTCGACGCAGCGCGTCGATCTCGGTGTCGGCGGCCCGCCGGGAGGCTTCGGCATCGCGCTGAGCGCGCAGCCGGACCGCCTCCGCCTCGGCCTCTGCTTCGGTCAGCCTGAGGGCGGCCCGATCCCCCGCCTCCGGCAACCCGTGCCGCGACGGGTCGAACTCGACGACGGTTCGACGTGAGTACACCGAGATGAACCTCAGGCCCAGCACCAACACGACGACCACGGCGGCGGCTATCGCGGTGAGCTGTACAAGGTGGTTCACAACGTCCCCCTCTCGCGAGGCGACGCGCCAATCAAGACCCATCGCAACGGCATAAACAGGAAGCCGAAACCGCCGGCATCGCTCAGGGAGAGCTGTTATCACCCCATGATTCGGGGTGAAAGAACCTCCTCATTCGACAGATAAATATCCGATAAATTCCATATATTTCGCTGCACGGTGTGCAGGCTGCGTAATCCGGTTCCTGATCCTTCGAGGCTAAGAACGAACGGGCGGCCGGTCAAGCCAGCCATGCAGTCTCCGGCCCGGTTTCGTCCGGCTCGGCACCCACGAAGTCCCGGACTATCTGAAATGCCAATCCGGGCGAGTAACCCTTGCGAGCCAGCATTCCCACCAAGCGCCTGGTCTGGACCGCCGGTTCCAACCTGGCCATCGACCGCAGCTTTCGCTCGACCAACCGGCGTCCGGTCTCGATCTCCTGTTCGCTATCCAGGCCGGAGACGGCATCGGCGATGACCGAATCCTCGACGCCCTTGTCGCGCAACTGCCGGGCCAGTTCCCGACAAGCCAGCCCTCGGTCCTGGTGGCGTGCCACCACGAACTGCTCAGCGAAGGCGCGGTCGTCCACCAGACCTACGTCGATGAGCCGGTCGAGCACCCGATCAGCGGTGTCTCGGGGAATCCCACGCCCGTCCAGCGCCTCGGCAAGCTCGGCCCTGGTTCTGGCCCGGGCAGTCAGCAGCCGCAGGCAGATCGTGCGTGCCACCGATTCCGGATCTGCGTCGGGATCCGCCAGCAGATGGTCGGGCGGCTCAAGGTGCGTGCCGCCCGACCCGTCCCGGTGCTGTGCCGGTCGTTGTCGAGCCATGAATTAGGTCAGAAGTCGATCGGGGCCGGCAGCGGTTCCTCTTCGGTGAGCCGAGCCCCCACCCCGAGCTTCTCCTTGATCTTCTTTTCGATTTCGTCGGCGATCTCGGGATTATCACGCAGGAAACTGCGGACATTCTCTTTACCCTGACCCAGTTGGTCACCGTCGTAGGTGTACCAGGCACCCGACTTGCGCACGATCGCCTGGTCGACACCGACGTCAATCAGCGAACCTTCGCGGCTGATCCCCTGCCCGTAGACGATGTCGAACTCGGCTTGCTTGAACGGTGGCGCCACCTTGTTCTTGACCACCTTCACCCGGGTGCGGTTACCCACCGCGTCCCCGCCGTCCTTGAGCGTCTCGATCCGCCGGACATCCAGGCGCACCGAGGAGTAGAACTTCAGCGCCTTGCCACCGGTGGTGGTCTCGGGCGAGCCGAACATGACGCCGATCTTCTCGCGAAGCTGGTTGATGAAGATCGCGGTGGTGCCGGAGTTGTTCAGCGCGCCGGTGATCTTGCGCAGTGCCTGGCTCATCAACCGGGCTTGCAGGCCGACGTGGCTGTCACCCATCTCGCCCTCGATCTCGGCACGCGGAACCAGTGCGGCGACCGAGTCCACCACGATGATGTCCAGCGCACCGGATCGGATGAGCATGTCCATGATCTCCAGCGCCTGTTCCCCGGTGTCGGGCTGGCTGACCAGCAGTGCGTCGGTGTCGACGCCGAGCGCCCGCGCGTACTCGGGGTCAAGGGCGTGCTCGGCATCGATGAACGCCGCGACCCCACCGGCCGCCTGGGCGTTTGCCACCGCATGCAGGGCGACCGTCGTCTTACCCGAACTCTCGGGGCCGTAGATCTCGATGATGCGGCCTCGCGGCAGACCGCCGATGCCCAGCGCGATATCAAGGGCGATCGAGCCGGTCGGAATCACTTCGATCGGCACATACGGGCGCTCCCCCAGTCGCATGACCGAGCCCTTGCCGAATTGCTTGTCGATCTGACTGAGCGCGACTTCCAGCGCCTTGTTGCGATCGAATGCTGCGGCCATCTTCTGGTACCTCTCTCGTTTCAGCCGTGCCGTGCCGGCTGTGATCTGCCGGACGACCCCTTCGTGTGACTACCTGCTGCGACGTTAGATCCGTGCACCGACAGTTCCGCGAACGAACGCGAATCTGTGGACAGCCGGCCGCCCTGTGCACAGGCTAACGAACAGGTGTTCGATTGGGCGCACCGACACGCCGCAGTCAGCGCAGCCGGGGTGGAACCTCGAACTCCTGGCAGACCGCCCGCCAGATCGCCTTGGGTGGATCGCCACGCTCGATCGCTTCGTTGACCGTCGCGGCCAGGCCGGTCACCCGGTAATCGGCGGCCACCGAGTAGGCATAACCCGCGCCGAACCGAGCCTCCATCCGCTGCCAGAACTCGCTCAATCGCACCTCGCCAGGGTAATCCGGATGCGCCGGCCGGCGGCTGCGGCAGGATGTGGGCATGTCCCACCTCAACCCGGTCCAACCGGTACCGGCCACTCCCGCCCCGGATCCCGCCCGCTGGTACGCCCAGGAAGAACTCCTCGGCCGCAAGGTTCGACTGGTGCCCCTGACCGTCGAACACGCCGAAGGCTTCCTCGCCGCGCTATGGGCAGCCGACGGCGCGCATGAGGTGCACCGCTGGCTGGGCAGCACCCCGGCAACCACCGTCGAGCAGGCTCGCGCCGAAATCCGGGCCGCGCTGGCCCAGCGGGCGGCCGGCCAGCGGTTCCCGTACGCCCAGCTGGACGCCGACACCGGCCAGTTCATCGGAACGACCAGCTACTACGAAGTCGCGCCGGCCGCTCGAGCGTTGGCGATCGGCTACACCTGGCTGGGCACGCCGTGGTGGCGCACCGGGCACAACACCGATTCGAAGCTGTTGCTGCTCAGCCACGCCTTTCAGACCTTGGGCGCCGCCCGGGTGGTGTGGCACACCGATGTGCTCAACGAACGCTCCCGGGCCGCGATCGCTCGGCTCGGCGCGACCATGGAAGGCGTGTTGCGCAAGCACCGAATCCGCGCCAACGGCAGCTGGCGAGACACCGCACAGTTCGCCATGACCGACGAAGACTGGCCGGCGGCTCGCGACCGGCTGCGGGCCGCGCTGGATCGCTGACCCGCACCGACCCGAGCGGTCGCGAACCTGTCGTACCCATCGCGCACACTGAACGCATGGACAGCCCGTTCGGCCCGGCCACCACCGCCTGGTTCGAGGGTGCCTTCGAGCAACCGACCGAGGCCCAGCTGGGTGCCTGGGCCGCGATCGGCAAGGGTGAGCACACCCTGGTGATCGCCCCGACCGGCTCCGGCAAGACGTTGGCGGCGTTCCTGTCCGCGATCGATCGGTTGACCGCGCTGCCGGCGCCGGACGACCCCAAGCTGCGCTGCCGGGTGGTCTACGTCAGCCCGCTCAAGGCGCTGGCCGCCGATGTCGAGCGCAACCTTCGCTCGCCACTGGTCGGCATCTCGCAGGCCGCCCGCCGGCTGCACCTGGCCGAGCCCCGGATCGAGGTCGCGATGCGGTCCGGCGACACCAGCCCGGAGGACCGGCGGGCCTTCGCCCGGCGCGGCGCCGACATCTTGATCACCACGCCGGAATCGCTGTTCCTGTTGCTGACCTCGGCCGCTCGGGAGGCGCTGGCCGGTGTCGAGACGGTCATCGTGGACGAGGTGCACGCGGTGGCGGCGACCAAGCGCGGCGCGCACCTGGCGGTCAGCCTGGAGCGCCTGGACGCGCTGTTGCCCCAGCCGGCACAGCGGATCGGGCTGTCGGCCACCGTCCGGCCGGTGGCCGAGGTGGCGACCTTCCTGGCCGGCGGCCGGCCGGTCACGGTGGTCCAACCGCCGGCCGACAAGCAGCTGGAACTGTCGGTAGTGGTGCCGGTGGAGGACCTGTCCGAGCTCGGCGAGGGCGCTCCGGATCCGGCCGGGGACCCGCAGCGGCGCTCGTCCATCTGGCCGCACGTCGAGGAGCGGGTGCTCGACCTGATCGATGCGCACCGATCGACCATCGTCTTCGCCAACTCCCGCCGGCTGGCCGAGCGGCTGACGTCCCGGCTCAACGATCTGGCCCACGAGCGCGATCCGGTTCGGGTGGCCGACATCCGGGCACACCACGGGTCGGTCTCGCGCGAGCAGCGCCAGGTGGTCGAGGAGGAGCTCAAGGCCGGCCTGATCCCGGCGGTGGTGGCCACCTCGTCGCTGGAACTGGGTATCGACATGGGTGCGGTCGACCTGGTGGTACAGGTCGAATCGCCGCCGTCGGTGGCTGCCGGCATGCAGCGGCTGGGCCGGGCCGGTCACCAGGTCGGCGGGCACTCCCGAGGCGTGATCTTTCCCAAGTACCGCGGTGACTTGCTCGAGTGTGCCGTGGTGGCCGAGCGGATCCGGGCCGGTCAGATCGAGGCGATCCGCTACGTCCGTAACCCGCTGGACGTGCTGGCCCAGCAGATCGTGGCCATGGTGGGGTTGGACGTGGTCAGCGTCGACGAGGTCGAGGCGCTGGTGCGGCGCAGCGCGTCCTTCGCGACGCTGCCTCGCTCGGCACTGGAGGCGGTGCTGGACATGCTGGCCGGCCGTTATCCGTCCGACGCGTTCGCCGAATTGCGCCCCCGGCTGATCTGGGACCGGGTGACCGGCACGCTGACCGGACGAGCCGGCGCCCAGCGGTTGGCGGTCACCTCCGGCGGCACCATCCCGGACCGTGGCCTGTTCGGCGTCTTCCTGGCCTCGGCCGAAGGCCCGGGACGCCGAGTGGGCGAGCTGGACGAGGAAATGGTCTACGAGTCACGGGTGGGCGAAGTCTTCCTGCTCGGCTCCTCGTCCTGGCGCATCGAGGACATCACGCATGACCGGGTGCTGGTGACGCCGGCACCCGGGATGGCCGGCAAGATGCCGTTCTGGAAAGGCGATTCTCCCGGCCGCCCGGTCGAACTGGGCCGGGCGCTCGGGGCGTTCGTGCGCGAACTGGGCAACAGCCAGCCACCGGCCGCCGTCGAGCGGGCGCGCGCCGCCGGCCTGGACGAGTGGGCGGCCGGCAACCTGGTCGGCTATCTCGGCGAACAGCGGGCGGCGACCGGCCAGCTGCCCACCGACCGAACCATCGTGGTGGAGCGGTTCCGCGACGAGCTCGGCGACTGGCGGCTGGTGGTGCACTCGCCGTTCGGCGCACCGGTCAACGCGCCGTGGGCGTTGGCGATCTCGGCGGCGTTGCGAGAACGGCTGGGCATCGAGGTGCAGTCCATGCACTCCGACGACGGCATCGTGCTACGGCTGGCCGACACCACCGCTCAGCCGCCGGGCTCGGAGATAGCGGTGTTCGAACCGTCCGAGATCGTCGACCTGGTCACCGGTGAGGTCACCAACTCGGCACTGTTCGCTTCCCGGTTCCGCGAGTGCGCCGCCCGGTCACTGCTGCTGCCCAAGCGCGATCCGCGTCGGCGCGCGCCACTGTGGCAGCAGCGCCAGCGTGCCAACTCGCTGCTTCAGGTGGCCGGGAGTTACGGGCAATTCCCGGTGGTGCTAGAGGCAATGCGCGAATGCCTGCAGGACGTCTACGACCTGCCGGGGCTGTCGGAACTGATGCGCCAGATCCAGAGCCGAGAGATTCGGCTGGTCGAGGTCGAGACGGCCAGCGCGTCACCGTTCGCCCAGTCGCTGCTGTTCAGCTACGTCGGGATGTTCCTCTACGACACCGACGCCCCGCTGGCCGAGCGCCGGGCGCAGGCGCTGACCCTGGACACCTCGCTGCTGTCGGAGCTGATGGGCTCGCCGGATCTGCGCGATCTGCTGGACGAGAACGCGATCGCCGAGTCCGTCGCCGACGCGCAGCGGTTGTCCGAGGGGCGCCGGGTCAGCGGCCTGGACCACACCCACGACCTGCTGCGCGAGGTCGGCGACCTCAGCACCGCCGAGGCGGTCGCCCGCGGCGCCAGCGAGGCCGACCTGGAACAGCTGCGGGCGCAGCGACGGGCGATCGTGGTCCGGATCGGCGGCGACCAACGGTGGCTGGCCATCGAGGATGCCGGCCGGGTGCGCGACGCGCTCGGTGTCGCGCTGCCGGTCGGCATCCCGGAAGCGTTCACCGAGCTGGTGGCCGACCCGATCGGTGACCTGTTGGCTCGGTACGCCCGCACCCACGGGCCGTTCACCCCCGATCAGCCGGCGAGCAGGCTCGGCCTGGGCGTGGCGGTAGTGCTGGCCGGGCTGGAGCGACTGGTCGCCACCGGGCAGGTGGTGGCCGGCGAGTTCAGCCCCGGCGAGCTCGGCCGGCAGTTCTGTGGCGCAAGCATGCTCCGCACCATCCGACGCAAGTCACTGGCCGCGCTCCGGCGCGAGGTGGAACCCGTCGCGCAGGGCGTGCTGGCGCGGTTCCTGCCGGAATGGCAGGGCGTCGGCGGCAGCCGGCGGAGCCGGGGCGTGGACGGCCTGGCCAGAGCGGTCGAGCAGCTGGCCGGGGTCGCGGTGCCGGCCAGCGCGCTGGAAAGCCTGGTGCTGCCGGCTCGAGTCGCCGATTACACGCCGGCCATGCTGGACGAGCTGACCACTTCCGGTGAGGTGCTATGGGCGGGCGCCGGTGCGCTCGCCGGCAACGACGGCTGGCTGACCCTGGTGCCCAGCGAGGCCGCGGCCGAGCTGCTCGGTCCGCCGACCGAACTCGACCTCAGCCCGGTGCACCAGGCGATCCTGGATTGCCTCGACGCCGGCCAGGCGCTGTTTTTCCGGGGCATTGTCGAACGGCTGTCCATGCCCACCGATCCGAACCATGCATCGGCAGGCTCCGGAGAGTCGACGCCGACCGAATCCGAGATCGCCAGCGCCGTGTGGGATCTGGTCTTCGCCGGATATCTCACCAACGACACGCTGGCGGCCGTCCGGTCCCGGCTCGGCGGTGGCCGGACGGCACACGCCCGCAACCGGAGCGCGCCCCGGGCCAGGTACAGCCGCTACCACCGGGTGGCGCTGCCGGTGCCGGCCCGAGCCGGCCCGTCCGTGCTGCCGGGTCGATGGTCCCGGCTGCCCGAGCGCAGCCAGGAACAGACCCGCCGGGCGCTGCTGCGCACCGAGGTACTGCTCGACCGGTACGGGATCGTCACCCGGGGCGCGGTCGCCGCCGAGGACATCAGCGGCGGGTTCTCGGCCGTCTATCCGGTGCTGCGCCAGGGCGAGGACGCCGGCCGGTATCGCCGGGGTTACTTCGTCGAAGGGTTGGGCGCCGCCCAGTTCGGCCTGACCGGCGCGATCGACCGGCTCCGGTCGCTGTCGGCTGAGCTGGAGCGCGGCGACCGGCCGGCCCCGGCGCTGGTGCTGGCCGCGACCGACCCGGCCAATCCGTACGGCGCCGCGCTGCCCTGGCCCGACCGGATCCACCAGCCCGAGCTCGAAGCCGGCCGCCGGGGGCATCAGCCGGCCCGTAAGGCCGGGGCGCTGGTGGTACTGGTCGGCGGCGAGTGCGTGCTCTACGTCGAACGCGGTGGCAAGACGCTGCTGTCGTTCACCGAGGATCCGCAGCGGCTGGGCGAGGCAGCCTCGGCGCTCGCGGTCAGCGTCAAGGCCGGCGCCCTGGGCAAGCTGCACGTCGAATCCGCCGACGGCGATCCGATAGCCCGGGCGCCACTGGGCCAGGCGTTGGAGCGCGCCGGCTTCCTCCCGTCGCCCCGCGGACTGCGGCTGCGCGGGGTGGCCGGTGCCTGAGGGCGACACGGTACTGATCACCAGCCGGCGACTGCACGCCGCACTCGCCGACCGGCAGGTAACCCGCTTCGACCTTCGGGTGCCGGCACTGGCGCTGGCCGATCTGACCGGCTCCACCGTGCGGGAGGTGGTGGCTCGCGGCAAGCACATCCTGATCCGGTTCGACACCGGCCAGACCCTGCACAGTCATCTGCGGATGGACGGCAGTTGGCGGGTCGGCGCTGCCGGCAGCCGGCCGCGCGGCCGGGACTTCGAGATCCGGGCGCTGGTCGGCAACAGCCAGTGGTTGGCGGCCGGCTTCCGGTTGCATGACCTGGCGCTGGTGGCGAGTACCGACGAGGACGGGCTGGTCGGCCATCTCGGCCCGGATCTGCTGGCGCCGGATTTCGACAAGGCAGCCGCGCTGCGCAGGTTCGCCGATCAGCCGGGCCGCGAGATCGGTCAGGCGCTGCTCGATCAACGGCTGGTCGCCGGCATCGGCAACGTCTACAAGTGCGAACTGCTGTTTCTGCACCGGTTGAACCCGTGGGCGCCGGTCAGCGAAGTCAGTGACCTGTCCGGGCTGCTGGACGACGCGGTACGGCTGCTGCGCGGCAATCTCGGTGACTACAGCCGCAGCACTACCGGTTGGCGGCAAGCGGGCCAGCAGTTCTGGGTCTACGGACGAACCGGCAAGGCCTGCCGGATCTGCGGCACCGCCATCCGCCGGGACGAGGGCCAGCCGAGCGGGCAGCTGGCTCCGGACGAGCGCATCACGTTCTTCTGCCCGCGCTGCCAACAGGTCGAGTAACCAGGCTGGACGGTCAGCCCGAGCAGATCAGCTGGGCGGCTCGGCCTTGTGCAGGTTGGGCTGGGCCGGCTGGGCGTCGGCCGACGCGGGCTTGTCAGTGATGGCAGGCTGCGACCCGCCCTGCACCGCACGGGCGGAGCCGGCCGGGCCTTGCCCGAGCTCGGCCCGGATCTCGGCCAGCCGGGCCTGCGCCGCCATATCCACCGTGGCCTTCTTGACCTCCATCAACCGGCCCTGGGTGGAGCCGGCGGCCAGGTCGGCCTGGCCCAGTGCGTTGGCGTACCGCCGTTCGATCTTGTCGCGGACGTCCTCCAGTGACGGAGTGTTTCGAGGCGCGGCGATCTCACTCACCTGGCTCAGCGACGCGGCGACCTGCTCCTGCATCTTGGCCTGCTCCAGCTGGCTCAGCAGCTTGGTGCGCTCGGCCAGCTTCTCCTGCATCCGCAGCTCGTTGTCGCGTACCGCCTGCCGGGCCTGCTGGGCGGCTCCGAGTGACTGGTCGTGCAATTGCTTGAGCTGCGCGGCCGACGTCTCGGCGGCCACCAGCTGGTTGGCCACCACACCGGCGGTCTCCTCGAACTCGGCCGCCTTGGCGTCATCGCCCTGGCCGCGGGCCTGGTCGGCCAGCACCAGCGCCTGCCGGGCCTGTTCCTGAAGCTGTTCAACCTCGGCCAGCTTACGGTCGAGCTGGAGCTCCAACTGGTGCTGGTTGCCGATTACGTTGGCCGCCTGCTGGGTCAGCTTGGCATGTTGCCGCTGGGCGTCCTCGATCGCCTGCTGGATCTGAATCTTCGGGTCGGCCTTCTCGTCGACCTTGGCGCTGAACCAGGCCGAGATGTAGTTCCAGGCCTTCGCGAACCCGTTAGCCATCGCTGATCTACGACCTTTCAATCAGAGCGCCGGGCTGTCCGGTCCAGTCTGCCTCATCGGTGCCTCGCGGGCCCAGCGGTTGCCGGGCCGGCCCCAGCCCCGCGGGTCAGCGGGCCGGTGGCAGGCCCGCGATCAGGATGGCCACGTCGGTGGCGATGTCCTCGACGCCTGCCGGGCCGATGACGAACGACGACAGCCAGCGCAGCACGGTCGGAGTACCGCGCCGGCCGCTGCCGGCCAGCAGCCGATCGGTCGCCTGCGCTACCCGGGCCCAGCCGGCGCTGCGGACATCCACCCGGGCCAGCACCGCCAGCGCGGTGCCGTCCTGCTCGCCGAGTGCTTCCAGCAGCGGATGCTCAGAGACCGCCAGCGCGGCGGCGGTCAACGCGTCGGCCAGCCGCAGGTGCGACACCGCGGCTATCTGGGTATCGATCTCGGCCAGCAGCAGCGCCGCCAGCACCTCTTCCCGGGTACGGAAGTGGTTGTAGAGCGTCGCCTTCGCGACACCGGCCCGGGCTGCGATCTCGGCCATGGTGATCCGGGCTCCGCTGGCGGCCACCGCCTTTCGGGCGCCGTCGATGATGACCGCGCGGGTGCGCAGACCGGTAGCGGCTCGGGAACCAGTCACCCGGTTGCCGGTCGGCAGGACCGGCTCGGTCCGCTCGACGACCGGCTGGGCGCGCCCGGTGGTGGGGCACAGCACGATCTCGGTGAGCGGGTCCCGCCGCGGGGTGGATCCATGCAGGCTCATGCACGCGACGCTAGGCCGCTATACACACCGACCGCTGGAAACCTTGCCGCGACACGCCCATGGTCTCAACCCCAACCTGAGGGTATGTCGACCGGTGTCGTCAGATAGAAGATCAGGCGGCGACGTTGGGCAGCGCGCGAACCTGCGGACCTTCGACGGTACGAGGCGGAGTGGCGGTGAGCAGCGGGGAACCGCGCCGGGCGCCGAGCACCGCCGCGCGCTCGGCCATCAGCTCCTGCCGGCGCAGGGTGTCGGACACCGTGGTGAACACCTCGGACAGTGGCACGTCCAGCGCATCGCAGATGGCCGCCAGCAGTTCGGACGATGGTTCCTTGTGACCGCGCTCGATCTCGGACAGGTAGCCGAGGCTGACCCGGGCCGCTGCCGAAACCTCACGCAAGGTTCGCCGCTGCCGGAGCCGCACAGCCCGCAGGGTTTCGCCGACCACATGGCGCAAAACTGCCATCTCGCGACACCCCTTTCCTTGTTACCGGAGCTAGTACCGGAGAAATGCCGGGCTGTTCGGTGAGTTCATCGGCTCAGCCAGCCTCGATGTTAGTCGGCCTACTGACATAGCCGCCGTGCGACGATCGGTGTTTGCTCAGAGCGAACTCTGGGTCTGGGTGGTAGCCAGCTTTCGCTGGCAGGCGGTACCTCTTCAACGATACGGGACCGGTTGGTGTTCCGAGCACGGGACGGTATGCCGCTCAGCCAAGCCGCGGATGCACCCGCCGCAGATTGAGCGCGCGGAAGACGTAGTCCACACCGGTCAGCACGGTGAGCGCCACCGCCAGCCACATCACCACAACCGCGGTCTGATGCCAGCCGCCGGTCAACGGCAGCACGTACAACCCGATCGCCACCGCCTGTACCAGCGTCTTGAGCTTGCCGCCCCGGCTGGCCGGCATCACCCCGTGCCGAATCACCCAGAACCGCAGCAGGGTGACCCCGACCTCGCGGACCAGGATCACCACCGTGATCCACCAGCTCAGCCCGTCAACCAGGGACAGGCCGACCAACGCGGTGCCGATCAATGCCTTGTCAGCTATCGGATCCGCCAGCTTGCCGAACTCGGTGATCAACGCCCGCTTGCGGGCCAGCTCGCCGTCGATCCGGTCGGTGGCACTGGCCACTACGAAGATCGTGCAGGCCACCACGTGCCAGCCGCGGGAATGCCCACTGTCGGCGAACAGCGCAAGCGCGAAGAAAGGCACCAGCGCCAACCTGAGCATGGTCAACCCGTTGGCCACGTTCCACGCCGACGCCGTCGGCTGCACCGGATCGGCGATGTGGTCTATCGGCTGCTCGCCGATGGCTACCGGCCGGGCCCGGCCCGCCACCGGATCCAGGCCGGTCATCGCATCGACCCGGGCACCAGCTCGGCCACCAGGTCAGCGCCCGAGCTGCCGGTGACCACCGCACGCACGAACCGTCCGGGTGCCAGCCCGGCAAGCTCGCCGGTCAGGGCCAGCTCGCCATCGGTCTCCGGGGCCTGGTGCGCGGCCCGACCGGTCACCTCGGCACCCTCGATCGATTCGACCAGCACCTCGACCGACTCACCTATCCGGTCCTCGGCACGCTGGCTCATCAGCTCCTCGGCCAGCGCGCTCGCCCGAGCGACCCGTTCGGCGATCAGCTCCGGGGCCAGCTTGCCGTCCAGTCGTTCGGCCTCGGTGCCGTCCTCGTCGGAGTAGCCGAAGACGCCCACCACGTCCAGCATGCCGAGGGTCAGGAACCGTTCCAGCTCCGCCACGTCCTGCTCGGTCTCGCCGGGAAAGCCGACGATCACGTTGCTGCGCACCCCGGCGGCCGGCGCCAGCTGCCGGGCCTGGGCAATCAGCGACACGAACGACTCGGTGGAACCGAACCGCTTCATCCGACGAAGCACCGGCGTCGAGGCGTGCTGGAACGACAGGTCGAAGTACGGCACCACGCCCGGCGTGCCCGCGATGGCACGCAGCAGGGACGGCCGCAGCTCCGCCGGCTGAAGGTAGGACACCCGGATCCACTCGATGCCATCGATCGCGGCCAACTGGGGTAGCAACGCCTCCAGCGCGTGCAGGTCGCCGAGATCCTTGCCGTAGGAGGTGGAGTTCTCGCTGACCAGCACCAGCTCACGCACGCCGTGGGCGGCCAGCCAGGCCGCCTCAGCCAGCACATCGGCCGGCGGCCGGGAGACGAACGCGCCTCGGAAGGACGGGATGGCGCAGAACGTGCACCGGCGATCACAGCCTGAGGCGAGCTTGAGGTAGCCGACCGCCGAGTCCGCCAGCCGCCGGCGCATCGGGGTAGGTCCCCACTGGTGTCCGGGCACCGCGAGCTCGGCCGCGGCCGCCGGCCGCCAGGCCGGGCTGATCGGCAGCAACGCCCGCCGGTCCCGCGGAACATGCGCGGCGATCCGCCGACCGGCGCGCACCTCGTCCAGCCGCTCGGCGATCCGCGGGTAGCTGTCGAAACCGAGCACCGCGTCCGCGTCCGGCAACGCGTCGGCGAGCTGCTCGCCGTAGCGCTCGGCCAGGCAGCCCACCGCGACCACCTTGCGCCCACCGTCGGACGCGGCGAGCAGCGTGTCGATCGAGTCCTTCTTGGCCGAATCGATGAAACCGCAGGTGTTCACGAGCACCACGTCGGCCTCGGTGCTGTCGCTCAGCTGCCAGCCGCGGGCGGACAGCCGGCCGGCGAGTTCCTCGGAGTCGACCTCATTGCGGGCGCAGCCGAGCGTCACGATGGCGACGCTGCCAGGCTGCCGTTCGGTCACACCGGCCAAGGCTACCCGCCGGCCTCAGTGGTGCGGCCGGGTGCGCAACAGATACTGCGTGGGCCGCGTCGTATCGGTCATGACGCTCCGAACTGCTCGGCCGCTTCCGGTGCCGGAGCGGCGAAGTCTTGAGGAGGGCGATGGATTGGCCGACATCCGACTGCCGTCCGTCACCCCGCGGACGCTGCCCGAGCTCGCCTCGGTTCACGGCCTGGATCTGGTCAGGTTCGGCTACCTGATCTGCGGTGACCGCAATCGTGCCGAGGACCTGGTGCAGGACGTGCTGCTGGCGATGTACCGCCGATTCGGCTCGACGCTGCCGGTAGCGGACCCGCTGGCCTACGCCCGGCGGGCGATCATCAACGCCAACGTCAGCTGGAGCCGGCGGCCGGCCCGGCGGGAGGTGCCCAGCGATCAGCTGCCCGAACCTGCCATCGGATCCGATCCGCCGGATGACCAGCTCTGGCAGTTGTTGAGCACGCTCGGCCAACGCCGGCGCTCGGTTCTGGTGCTGCGTTATTACCTCGGCTATCCCGACGCTGACATCGCCGAGGCCCTCGGCTGCCGCCGCGCCACCGTGCGCAGCCTGGCGGCGCGGGCCCTGGCCGAACTCCGGGACCGCCTCCGCACTCTCGACGAGGGGATACCGTCATGACCGACACCGAACTCGAAGACCGGCTGGCAACTATGTTCGAACGTCGGGCGGCCGGCATTACGACCGTCCCGCCGATCCGGTTCGCCCCGCCGGACCAGATCCGGACCCGGACCAGCCCGGCTCCGTTCGCAGTGGCCGCCGCGGTTGCCGCGGTGCTGGTTGCGGTCGGCGGCACGGTGGTCGGCATCCGGGCCGTTCATCACCAGTCACCACCGCTCGGCGGTGACCGGAGCACGACCGCCACCCCGACCTCCTCCGCTCCGTCACCGAGCGAGATCGCGGTGTGCCGGGCGAACATGCCGCAGAGTTGGCAGCGGGCGATCACCGCCGGACAGATCCCGTTGGACCACCCGATCAACAACGTGATCAGCGTGAACGCCGGCACCGGTGACTACCTGGTGGAGCAGGTCCGTCCGGAGCAGGTGACGCTGGCGGTGTTCCACGGCAAGACCGGACAGGACGTGGCGCAGTTCAATGGCACCACCGAGCCGCTGGCCGATGGCAGCGCAGCCGTCACCGCGGACTGGATCGGCTACGGGTTGCATCAGCGGGGCGGAAACAACGGCTACCGCACCGCGATGCTCTACAACCGGCACACCGGGCAGAGCATCACGCTTGACGATCTGACCGCGGCCGACACGGCCGGCCAGTTGAATGGCGGACCCATCCTGTTCGACGGCAAGGCGTATTGGCTGGAGGAGTTCCCCAGTCAGCATCGCGGTCTGGTGAAAAGCTATGACCTGGCCAGCGGTACCCGCACCTCGACACCGGTCACCGCGGCGACCGCTCTGGTCTACTACGGCACCGGGCTGGCCGTCATCACCCAATCCGACCAGGGCAGCGGGCTTGTCAACTACATCGGTAAGGCCCTCGCGCCGGCCGCGCTCCGAGCCGCCGCCGACGCCGGCTACTTCACCTTCGACGGCTCGACATTGCGCTGGTGGAATTACTCGTCCGGCAGCAGCAGCCAAACATTCCTGTACGCCAACCGACCCGGCAGCAGTCAGGTCAACCGGCTACCGCTAGCTGGCACGAACATGACCGGAGTGAGCAGCTGGCCGTTCATCGAAGAGACACTGCCGCCGCCGTCGCCCATCCTCGACCTGCGGACCAGCGCCCGGCTTAGCGTGCCCACCGGACTGACGGTCCAGGCCGTGCTCGGTGACCAGGTGCTGATCGGTACCGGTGCGACGAAGCTCGGCAACGGCGGGCTGAGCCTGGTATCGCTGAAGGACCTACCGACTGTGCATTGTTAGCGAAAGGTGCGCAGCGCCACCGCTGGATACCCTGCTCGGTGTGAATGCGCAGGAGGTGACCATCCGGCGGGCCCGGACAATGGATGTGGCCACCATCAAGCAACTGGTCGACAGCTATACCCGGCAGCGGGTGCTGCTGGCGAAGGACATCGTCACGCTGTACGAACACGTGCAGGAATTCCGGGTCGCCGAACTAGCCGGCCGAGTGGTCGGCTGCGGCGCGATGCACGTGCTCTGGCAGGACCTCGGCGAGATCCGGACACTGGCGGTGGCTCCGGAATACCGGGGCAGGCGGATCGGTGACCGGCTGCTATCCGAACTGATCGCCGGCGCCCGGGAACTCGGTCTGGCCCGGCTGTTCGCTCTCACTTTCCAAACCCGGTTCTTCGGCCGGCATGGCTTCGTGGAGATCCAGGGCACCCCGGTGGATCCGGCGACCTATTTGCAGATGCGGCGTTCGTATGATGCCGGCGTCGCGGAATTCCTCGACCTGGAATACGTCAAGCCCAATACCCTGGGCAATTCCCGCATGTTGTTAACGCTGTAGCCGGGCTACCGGCGAGCCTTCGTGACACCTCAACCGTCACATCAATACCAGCAATCACAATTTCATCATCGGTCCCGCGAGCCTCATGCATCACATGGATATCACCACTTACGGTGGCATGCGGAGGAGGTGGTCATGACCGGATTTCAGTTGACCCGTACTCGGGTAGCGCAGTGGACCGAGCCCGCGAAGGTGCCGGCTGTCGGTCGCCACGCATCGGTTCAGCGCGCCCGACTCGGTCTGCGGCGGATGTTCTACACCGCTCGGCACGCGATGCGCTGACGAATTCCGCGCCTGAGGGCCCTGGTCACCGCCGGTGACCAGGGCCCTGTTGTTTGTCAATGACGATCAGAACGGGGCGGCGGCATCCTGCTCGACCGAGTCGTAGTCGTCCCCGTCGTAACCAGCCGAATCGTCACCGACCAGGTCGTCGGCCGAACCGCCGTTGCGTATCGCGTACAGCAGCCCGGCCAGCTCATCCGGTTTCACCAGCACGTCGCGCGCCTTGGAACCCTCCGACGGTCCCACGATCGAGCGCGATTCCATCAGGTCCATCAACCGGCCGGCCTTGGCGAAGCCCACCCGCAGCTTGCGTTGCAGCATCGAGGTGGAGCCGAACTGGGTGGACACCACCAGTTCCACGGCTTGCAGGAAGACATCGAGGTCGTCGCCGATGTCCGGGTCGATGTCCTTCTTCGTCGTCACCGGGATGGTGACGTCGTCACGGTAGGTCGGCTGGAGCTGTCCGGCGCAGTGCTTCACGATCGCGTGGATCTCGGCATCGGTCACGTACGCGCCCTGGATTCGGGCCGGTTTGGACGCTCCCATCGGCAGGAACAGCCCATCCCCCTTGCCGAGCAGCTTCTCCGCGCCCGCCTGGTCAAGGATGACCCGGGAGTCGGTCACCGACGAGGTCTTGAAGCCCAGCCGGGACGGCACATTGGCCTTGATCAGGCCGGTTACCACGTCTACCGACGGCCGTTGGGTGGCGATAATGAGGTGGATGCCGGCGGCCCGGGCGAGCTGGATGATCCGGACCACCGCGTCTTCCACGTCGCGGGGCGCGACGATCATCAGGTCGGCCAACTCGTCCACGATCACCAACAGGTACGGGTACGGCTGGTACACCCGCTCGCTGCCGGGCGGCGCGACCAGCTCGCCGTTGCGGACCTTGCGGTTGAAGTCGTCGATGTGCCGGACCGCCGAGGCCTCCATGTCCTCGTAGCGTAGGTCCATCTCGCGCACCACCCAGGCCAGCGCGTCAGCGGCTTTCTTCGGGTTGGTGATCACCGGCGTGACCAGGTGCGGAATGCCCTGGTAGGCGGCGAACTCCACCCGCTTCGGATCGATCAGCACCATCCGCACCTCGTCCGGCGTGGCCCGGGTCAGGATGGACAGGATCAGCGAGTTGATGCAGGACGACTTGCCGGCACCGGTGGCACCGGCGACCAGCAGGTGCGGCATCTTAGCCAGGTTCGCGACCACAAAGCCACCCTCGACGTCCTTGCCGAGCGCGGCCAGCATCGGGTGGTGGTCGCGCAGCGCCACGCTCGAGCGCAGCACGTCACCCAGCATCACGATCTCCGGGTCGCTGTTGGGGATCTCGATGCCGACCGCGGACTTGCCGGGGATCGGGCTGATGATCCGGACGTCCGGGCTCTTCACCGCGTAAGCGATGTTGCGGGTCAGCTGGGTAATCCGCTCCACCTTGACCGCCGGGCCGAGCTCGACCTCGTACCGGGTCACGGTGGGCCCGCGACTGAAGCCGGTCACCGCGCAGTCGACGCTGAACTCCTCGAAGACCTGCGACAGCGCGGCGATCACCTCGTCGTTCGCCCGGGTATGCGCCAGGTGGTGCGAGCCGGCGCCGAGCAGGTCGGTCGAGGGCAGCGTGTAGAAACCGGCGCCGCCGTTGAGTTCCAGCTGGGTGGGACGGGTAATCGGCGGCAGCTCCGGCTCGACCGGTCGGGGCTTGCGGGGACGGCGGATGGTCGGCTCCGGCAGCAGTTCGGTGTCCGCGGCGGCCGGATCGGAGTCCGGGAACGGATCGTCCAGGAATGCCTCGTCCGCTGGGTCGGGGTCGCCAGCCGACCGCCGGCCGCGGAGCCGATCGAGCATGGACGGTTCGGACTCATCGCCCTCGCCGCGACCGGCGAACAGCTCGCGGACCAGGTCGGACAACTGATGGAGCGGCGTCGCGGTAACCACCAGCACCCCGAACGCGCCGAGCAGGAACAACACCAGGATCACCAGGCCGGCCGGCAGCACCCGCTCCAGCTGCCCGGCCAGCATGCCGACCAGACCGCCGGCATGCGACCAACCCGACCGGGTCGGCGAGCCGGCGCCCAGGTGCAGCAGGCCGGTCACCGCCAGCCCGATCGCGGTGCAGCCGACCAGCAACCGACCGCGTCGTTCCGGCTGTGGTTCTTGGCGCAGCAAGTGCACCGCCCAGCACACCAGCAGCACCGGCACAGTCACCGCCGCGTTGCCGACCAGGGCGCGCAGCAATCCGGTGATCAACCGACCCAGCGCCCCGGCGGCGGTGAACCAGACCGCGGCCGCCGAGATCAGGCCGGCGCCGAGTACCGCCAGCCCCGCGCCGTCCCGCCGGTGTGCCGGATCAAGCTCGCGGGCGGTGGCGGCATTGCGGCCGACCGCCCGGGCCAGGGTGCCGGCGAGCAGCCCGAGCGCGGACCAGATCCGCCCGATCAGCCGCGCCAGCACCGCCAGCGGAGCGCGCCGACCGCGCGGACGCCGACGGGTGGTTCGGGAGCGGCCGGATGCCGGCCTTCGCGCCGGCGCCTGCCGGGTCTTGGTACCACTGGTTCCTGCCACTCGGTCACGGTAACGCTCAGGTCCACCTTGAGGGCGGACCGACGCGGCCGCTCAGCCCAGCCCGGCGGCGGCCAGGTCGGCTCGCAGGTGGCTGATCTCGTGTTCGGTTGCCTCGACCATGGGCAACCGGAGCGGCCCGGCGGATCGTCCCTGCATGGCCAGACCGGCCTTGACCAGGATCACCCCCTGGGTGCGGAAGATGCCGGTGTAGATCGGCAGCAGCTGCTGGTGCAACCGCAGCGCCTCGACTGTCCGGCCGGCCAGGTAGGCCTCGATCAGCTGGTGGGTCAGCGCGCCGCTGAAATGGGTGGACGTGCCGACCATGCCGACCCCGCCCACCGCCAGCAACGGCAGGGTCATCGCATCATCGCCGGAGTAGTAGGCCAGCCCGGTTTCGGCGATCACCCGCGCCGAGCCGGCCAGGTCACCCTTGGCGTCCTTGACCGCGACGATCTGCTCATGCCCGGCAAGTTCGATCATCGTCTCGGTGGACACCGCGGCGGCTGCCCGTCCCGGGATGTCGTAGATCATCACCGGCAGGTCGGTCGCATTCGCCACCGCTCGGAAATGCTGGAGCAGGCCGGTCTGCGGTGGCTTGGAGTAGTACGGCGTCACCACCAGCAGACCGTTGGCACCGGCTTTCGCGGCCTGCTCGGCCAACTGGATGGTGTGCACGGTGTCGAAGGTGCCCACCCCGGCCACTATCCGGGCCCGGTCGCCGACCGCGTCGACCACCGCGGCCACCAGCTCCGCCTTCTCCGAGTCGCTGGTGGTCGGCGCCTCGCCGGTGGTGCCGTTCACCACCAAGCCGTCGTTGTGCTGCTCGTCGACCAGGTACCTGGCCAAGCTCACCGCACCGTCCAGATCCAGCTCACCGGCCACCGAGAACGGGGTGACCATCGCGGTCAGCAGCCGGCCGAACGGCGGCTGCGCAGGTTGGGTCGGCATGGCTTCAACGCTACCTTTCCCGGCCTCCGCGCGGGCGTTTCACCACGTCCCCCAATCGATCACGCGGTCGGCCAAGTCGCGGTCGCGCGCGATCAGCCGGGCGTTGCACTCGTCGGTGCGCAGCACCCATTCCCGAGCTTGCTCGACCGATCTGTCGAAGGACACATGCCGAGCGATCAGCGCCGCCACCCGGTCCGCTGGATCCGGGTCGAGGTACCAGACCTCATCCAGCAGCGGCCGCACCTCGGGCCAGTGCAGCAGGTAATTGCCTTCGGTGACGACCAGTGGCACCTCGGGCGGGACGGCGACGGCGGCCGCGATCGAATCCTCCAACCGCCGGTCGAACACCGGCGCGTAGACGGTGCCGGCGTTCTCCCGCAGCCTGCCGAGCAGTGCCAGGTAGCCGGCCCGGTCGAAGGTCTCCGGCGCACCCTTGCGGTCGGCCAGCCCGAGCCGCACCAGCTCCGCCTGGGCCAGGTGAAAGCCGTCCATGCCGACCAGCATGGCCTGATCGGCACCGAGGCCGTGCACGATCCGGTCGGCCAACCGCGACTTGCCGGCACCCGGCGGTCCGGTAATGCCGAGGATCTGCCGTCTACCGGCGCCGGCCAGTTCGGCGGCACGCGCCACCAGTTCGGCCAGGCTGCTCATCCGGCCGGCTCAGACCTCGGTCACCAGCGGCGAGGCGGCCAGTTCGGAGCCGTCCGCCAAGCTGGTGATAGTGAAATCGCCGAAGACGTGCGGTGCTATTTGCTGTAACTGGCGCAGGCAACTGACCGCTACCAGCCGCATCTCCCGGTCGGCATGCTCGGAGGCCCGCATCGCCAACAGGTGCCGCCAGGCCCGGTAGTTGCCCGTCATCACCAACTGCGTCTCCGCGGCGCCGGGCAGGATGGCCCGGGCCGCCTGGCGCAACTGCTTGCGCCGCAGCCCGGCCTGCTCCGATTCGGCATGTCGTTCGGTGAGCGCCGCCAGCGCCTGCTGATGCGCGTCCTCGGCCGAGTGCATGGCGGCCAGGAATGCCTCGTGCAATTGCGGATCCTCGGCGAACACCGCGGGCTCGACGAAGCTCGCCTCGGTCGGCAGGTGTCGCGGCGAGAGCTGGGAGAAGCTGAAGTGCCGGTGCCTGGTCAGCTCGTGCCCGAGCGCGCGGGAGATCCCGGTCAGGTAGAAGGTGGCGTTGGCGTGCTCGAGCACCGCCAGGTGCCCGACCTGAAGGATGTGCCGCAGGTAGCCGAGGTTGTCGGCGGTGGCGGGATTGTTCCGTTCCCACGCTTGGTAGCAAGCCCGGCCGGCAAATTCGGCCAGCGCCTGCCCGCCGTCGGCGTCACTGTGCCAATCCACCTCCGGCGGCGGCTGGAACTGCGTCCAGGCGATCAGCCGGACCGCGGGTTCGACGACGACGGGCATGGGTGACAACCTCCTTCGCCCGAAGGCGGGCGTGCAGCCAACCTAACGAGTCGCGGACACCGATCCGGTGCCGACACCGCGATGACACCATGGTGCTGTTGCTATGACATCATGATGATGTCATAATGGCGGCATGAACCTCGCTGACGCAGGTCACCAGGTCCGCGACCAGATTCTTGCCGCCGCTGCGCTCGGCGACGACCGCACCCGTGAGATCGCCGCCGCGCTGTCCCAGGCGGCCGACTCCGCGGTCCGGTTGGCGGTGCTTCAGGCGCTGACCCGGGCCAGCACCGAGCTGGCCGATGCGCTCAGCGACGCGGCCGCGATCCGGGGCCTCACCTGGATCCCGGAGATCTCGGTGCAGCTGGACGGCGATCGGCTCGGCTTCACGGTCGCCGCCGAGCCGGCCGACACCCGAGCCGACACCGCAGCGGGTACCGACGGTACAGCCGGACCGGACCGAGCCGAGGCCACCGCCCGAATCTCACTCAGGCTGACCGAAGCCCTCAAGGCCGGCATCGAACAGGCTGCCGATCGCGCCGACATCTCGGTCAACAGCTGGCTGGTCCGGGTCGCCACCGCGGCACTGCACGAGGACCCGAGCCGCACCGGCGCCGACGGCTGGGCATCCCGGCAGGGCGGCCGAGGCGGCAAGCGGATCTCCGGCTGGGTCACCGGCTGACCCACCTCGATCTTGATAACGATTCGCTCATAACTAAAGGAGGAAACGTGGCAGACTACGAATTTCGACTGGACGGTCCGATCAGCCTGTCCTGCCGGCTCGGCGGTGGCTCGCTGGAGATTCACGCCGAGCCCGGACGGCAGGTGGCTCAGGTCGTGGCCGAGCCTCGGGATCCACGCTCCGATGTGTTGGAGCGCGGCACCATCGAACTGCGCGGCAGCCAGCTGATCGTGCACGTCCCCGATGAGGGTTCCAGTTTCGGCCACTCCGACCGCGACAACGTGGACTTGACGGTTTGGGTGCCGGCTACCACCGCGATGCGGCTGGCCGCGGGCTCCGCCGATATCACAGTGCACGGCAGGTCGGGTGCGATGGATGTGCGCACCGGCTCGTCCACCATCAACCTGGATGAGGTCGAGGGTGAGCTGTCCGCGCGTACCGGCAGCGGAGACCTGCGGGCCCGGCTGGTGACCGGCGCCGCGACCTGCAAGGGCGGCTCCGGAGATGTCGAGATCGACACCGTCGGCGGCGATCTGGCGGTCACGGTCGGCAGTGGTGACTTGCAGCTCGGCACCGCCCGGGGTTCGGTGCGGCTGCGGTCCGGGTCGGGCACCGCGGACATCGGATCGCTGTCGCAGGACGCCGACCTGACCAGCGGTTCCGGCTCGCTCACCATCGGATTGGCCGCCGGTGTGCGGGCACGGCTGGATGTGCGAACCGGCAGCGGTCAGGTCCGTACCGAGATGCCGTTGGAGAACTCGGCCGGCGACGGGCCGACCATCAAGTTGCGGGCCCGTACCGGCAGCGGCGATATCACCGTACGCCGTGCGATGGTCGCCGAGGTGCCGGTCAGCTGACCTAGCTCAGCGGAGGTTGCTGGCCAAGGCCGGTGACAGGTCGCCGCGGCCGGTCAGCACCACCCGGTCCAGCCCGAGCCAGCTCGCCAGGTCACGCAGTTGTTCGGCCAGCTGCTCGGCGACCGGGCCGATCGGCTCGTCCGGTTCGGCCCAGGCGGCCTGGACCCGCAACGCCTTGCTCTGCCGGTCGGACTTCAGGTCCACCCGGGCCACCAGCTCGTCGCCGAGCAGGAACGGCAGCACGTAGTAGCCGTGCACCCGTTGCGCCGCCGGGGTGTAGATCTCGATCCGGTAGTGGAACCCGAACAGCCGCAACGCGCGGTCGCGGTACCAGATCAATGGGTCGAACGGGCTGAGCAATGCCCTGGCCTCGACCCGGCGTGGTCGACGCGCAGCCGGCCAGAGGTAGGCCGGCGCCCGCCACCCCTGTACCGACACCGGAAGCAGTTCGCCACTGTCCACCAGTTCGGCGACCCGGAGCTTGGAGGCGGCCCGCGGCAGCCGGAAGTAGTCGCCCAGGTCGGGTTCGGTGGCGACGCCGAGCGCCCGGGCGGCGATCCGGACGAGTTCGCGCTGGGCGTCGTCCGGGTCCGGGGTGGGCTGATCGAAGATGGCCGGCGGCAGGATCCGCTCCATCAGGTCGTACTGGCGCTCGAAGTTGATCCGCCGGCTGGCGCCGATCTCGCCGGCCCAGAATAGGTATTCCAACGCCACCTTGCCGTCGTGCCACTGCCACATCTGGCCCGGTTGTTTCGGCGCGCGTTGCATGCCCAGGTCGTTGCTGCGGATCGGACCCTTCCGCCGCACCAAGTCGCGTACGTCGTCGACCAGGGTGGGCTTGTCCCGGGCGATTCGCTGCATGCTGCCCCAGGCCTCCTGGCCGGCCCGGGCCATCCGCCAGCGCAGTAGCGGGTGGGTGGTCAGCGGCATCAGCGACGCCTCGTGCGCCCAGTATTCGATGTATTCACGCTGGAGCGGGCCGGCGGTGTGGCCGGTCAGCCGGTCCAGAATCTCGCGTGGGTAGTCACCCAGCCGGGCATACACCGGCAGGTAGTGCGAGCGGATCAACACGTTCACCGAGTCCAGCTGAAGCAGCCCCATGGTGTCGACGACCTTGCGGATTTGGCGCGCGGTGATCCGGCCGGCCGGTCGGGGCGCGCCGAAGCCCTGGGCGGCCAGCGCGATCCGGCGGGCGGCGGCGTGGGAGAGGTCCGGGCTCGGCACGGCGTCATTGGATCATGCGGGCCCGACAGCTGCCGCACGCGGCGTGCGACCATTCCTCGGTGACCGAATTCCTCAAGCACCTGGGCGGCCACGTCGGCGGCTGGTTGTACCTGATCACCGCGCTACTCGCCTTCGCCGAGGCGGCGATCCTGATCGGGATGGTGCTGCCCGGCGAGACCGCGCTGCTGGTGGCTGGATACTTCTGTCACGAGGGAGTGCTCCGGCTATCGATCATGATTCCGCTGGCCATCGTGGCAGCAATCGGCGGTGACTCGGTCGGCTTCGAGTTCGGTCGCAAGTTCGGCCCATCCTTCCGCAACAGTGGCCTGGGTAACTGGATCGGCGCCGACCGCTGGCGGACGGTCGATGGCTTTCTGCGCCGACACGGCGGCAAGGCGGTGCTGGTCGGCCGGTTGACCGCGGTGCTGCGAGCCTTGATGCCGGCGATGGCAGGCATGAGCGCGATGCGCTACCGGACCTTCCTGTTGTGGAACGCGGTCGGCGGCATCATCTGGGGCAGTGGTTGCGTACTGCTCGGCTGGGCGTTCGCTTCGGCGCTGCACCGGCTGGAGCAGTACCTGACCTGGGCGCCGCTGATAGCCCTGCTGGTGCTGGTGGTGGTCGTCGTCTCGGTGCACCTGGTGCGAAGCTCGGTGGATCGTAGGCTGTGACGGTGGCAGATGTGAGCGTCCGGCCGGCGTCGGTGGCCGACGCGGTCGAGATCGCACGGATGCAGACCGAGACCTGGCAGATCGCCTACCAATCGGTGTTACCCGCCGAGGTGCTGGCCGACCTCGATGTCGCTCAGTTCGAGGCCGCCTGGCGGGACGCCATCGCCGCGCCGCCATCCGTCCGGCACCGGGTGCTGATCGCCACCGAGGGCGCGCATCGGGTCGGATTCGCCGCCTTCGGGCCGGACGCCGACCGATTGCCAGCCGACCCGGAGCCGGAGGCGACCGCAGCCATCGGCCCGCTGCTGGTCGAGCCTCGGTGGGGACGGCGCGGGCACGGTTCCCGGCTGCTGGCCGCGGTCACCGACCTGGCCCGGGCCGACGGGTTCCGCCGGCTGGTCGCCTGGGTAGCCGCGGCGGATCAGGCCTCGCTGGACTTCTACCGGTCGGCCGGCTGGGCCGCCGACGGCGCGCAACGCGGCCTGGACACCGGCGCCGGCACGGTGGCCGAGCTCCGGCTGCACGCCACCCTCGCCGAGTAGATCGGCTCCGCGTCGTCCGCGACGTCCGCGAGTGGGCAGTTCTAGCGCGAGTGGGCGGTTACAACTGCCCACTCGACGCGCAATCGCCCACTCGCGAGCCTGGATGGACAGACTAAAGTTCGACCGTGCCCTTCACCGGAATCCCGTTCGCCGCGCTGGACTTCTACGAGGATCTGGAGGCGGATAACTCGAAGGTGTTCTGGACGGCGCACAAGCACATCTACGACGAGCAGGTCCGGCTGCCGTTGCAGGAACTGGCGCTGGAGTTGGCCGACGAGTTCGGCCCGGCGAAGTTCTTCCGACCTTACCGGGACGTCCGGTTCGCCAAGGACAAGTCGCTATACAAGAACCACCAGGGCGTCTACTTCAGCGAGTGCCGGCGCTACCTGCAGATCTCGGCGGCCGGCATGTATGTCAGCGGCGGGATTTACGAGATGGCCTCCGACCAGGTGGCCCGGTATCGCCGCTCGGTCGCCGAGGATCTGTCCGGGCATGCGCTGGAGGCCGCGATCGCGACCGGCACCCGGGCCAAGCTGACCATAAACGGCGAGCGGCTCAGCCGGATACCGCCCGGCTACGGCAAAGAGCACCCGCGCGAGGACCTGCTGCGGCACAAGTCGGTGTACGCCAGCCGGGAGTTCGGCTGCCCGGACTGGTTGCAGACCACCCGGGCCAAGACGGAGATCCGCAAGGCTTGGCGGGCCATGCAGCCGTTGATCGACTGGCTGGAGAAGTACGTCGGTGCCTCCGACCGGCCGGTAGAGCGCCGCGGCACCTAAGCGTGGACTTCGCCTAATGGCCGCGGAGATATCCCTACCGCATGCCGCCGGCGATCATCCACCAGCTCGCGACAGCGAGGACCTCGGCCAGGGTGACGCGGTCGGCGAAGTCGGCATACACCGCACCGCGACCACGCCCAACGGGGTCGGCCATCAGCGCTCATCCAACCTCGAATACGTCTTCGGGATAGTCATGCGGGTAGTCGTCGTCCGCTGAAGGCACCGGCAGCTGCTGCTCCCAACGGTCGGCGTCATTGACGGGTTCGGCGGATGCCGCACCGACAACTCGATCGACCGAGCCGCGTTCGTCGTCGCTCAGCGCCGGGTCGAGCGGGACCTGCTGCTCGAGGTGGTCCGCTTCGGGGATCTGCTCACTGGGATCGATACGGCCTTGAGTGCTCCGGTCGGCAGCCATTGCTGTTCCTCCTTCTCCGCGCGCAGTTGGCTGTTCTCGTCCTGCAGGTCCATCACCATCGCGATGCCGGCCAGGTTGAGCCCGGCCTCGAGCAGGTCGCCGATGCGGCGCAGCCGGTCCAAGTCGTCGGCGCTATAGCGTCGGGTGCCGCCCTCGGTGCGCTTCGGCTCGAGCAGGCCGCGCGCCTCATAGGCCCGCAGGTTCTGCACCCCGGTGCCTACCAACTCCGCGGCAACCGAGATGGCATACACCCCGCGCGCCGCGTCCGGTTCTACCCCGGCCACCGCACCACGTCCCTTCCACCTCAACTCTCTACATTTCCCTCTTGCACCAGCATGCCACGAGTGCTATATCAAATCTACAGCGCATACCACAGATCCCACCTTGAAGGGTCTGAGGCCAATAAGCATCCGAGAGAACAGGAGTCATGGAGGTGGACACGATGCTGATGCGCACCGACCCGTTCCGCGAACTGGACCGCCTCACCCAGCAGGTCTTCGGCACCAACGGCACCCTGGCCCGTCCGTCGGTGATGCCGATGGACGCCTGGCGCGACGGCGACACCTTCCACGTCGAATTCGACCTGCCCGGCGTCAACCCGGACTCGATCGACCTGGACGTCGAACGCAACCTGGTCACCGTCAAGGCCGAACGCCCGCCGCGGGCCAGCGACGCCGAACTGATCGCCGCCGAGCGGCCGCGCGGGGTGTTCAGCCGGCAGCTGATCCTCGGCGACAACCTGGACACCGAACACATCAGCGCCAGCTACGACGCCGGCGTGCTCACCCTGCAGATCCCGGTCGCCGAGCAGGCCAAGCCACGCAGGATCTCCATCACCAGCAAGGGTGAGGACCGGCAGGCCATCGACGCCTGACCCGGCAGAGACCGGTCATGCCCAGCGCACCCGCCACCAGTGGCACGCCAGCTCGGAGCGTCGATGAGCAGTTCGTCGACCTGATCTGCCGCGACGCGGATCTGCTCGCGGCCGAGTTCGACGCGATCATCGCCGCGGAATGGCCCGACCCGCCGGCCGGCCGGCCTGGTAGCGGCGCCGCCGGCGGGCACCCCGGCAGGCGAGCAGCCGGCCGCGCGGCCGAGCCTGTCCGCGACCTCATTGATCGCCCCCGGCACCCCGGCATCGGCGGTTGGGCACGGCAGCGCTCACCCCCGACCCGAACACCCGACGCATGACAGGCAGGAAGGCAGGTGATCGCCACACGTGAACCCTCACGAGGTGACTGCTCGCCCCGCCCGCACGTTCCACCCCCGAGCGTCTGACGCAGATTGCGCGACGCCCGCGCCCGAACGGCGCCCCCTCACCGCGGGCCAGGCGACAGCACTCCTCGCACCGTGGGCCCCGGCCACCCTTCCGGCCGGGGCCACGACCATCACCGCCTCGAGCCACCTTCGACCATGACCGCCAAGCGGCCCGACCTCTACGCCATCCTGGGAATTGCGCCGAGCGCCACCCAGGCCGAGATCAGCCACGCCTACCGCGCGCTGCTGCGCCGTCACCACCCGGACACCCGCGCCCCGGATGACGAATCACAAAGCGCCGTGTCCGACACGACACTGCAACAGATCCTCGCCGCCTACACGGTGCTGCACGACCCTGCCCGGCGAGCCGACTACGACCGGGGAACCAGGCCACCACTACATCAAGCCCGCCGACGACCGCAGCAGCCATCGAACCGCGCCGGCGGCTACGGCCAGCCGCCTATCATCGCCGGTCCGGTCCGATGGCACCAAGCCCCTCACCCACCCCCGGCATAGGGAGTCCTCGGCGTTCGCGACGAATTGAGGAGTGGTCTCGGTCTAGTCGGCGCCAGACTCGGGACCCGGCAGATACACCTAGATCGCAATCTTGTTGCAGACCAAGCTCCTTCGCCGGCGATGCAGTCGGCATTCTTGAACGCGCTAGGCGCGCCGGTGGGCCTATAGGCCCAGTAGCGAATCGATGCCGACGGTCAGGCCTGGGCGCCGGACCACTTCTCGGATCGCGAGCAGCACGCCCGGCATGAACGAGGACCGGTCCAGCGAGTCGTGCCGGATCGTCAAGGTCTCCCCCGCCGTCCCGAACAGCACCTCCTGGTGGGCGACCAGGCCGGCCAGCCGCACCGAGTGCACCCTGACGCCATCCACCTCCGCTCCCCTGGCCCCGGCCAACTCGGCGGTAGTCGCATCCGGCGCTGGGCCAAGGCCAGCAGAACCGCGCGCCTGCGCGATCAGCTGCGCGGTCCGGCCGGCGGTACCTGACGGTGCATCCACCTTGCCCGCATGGTGCAGCTCGATGACCTCGGCCGACTCGAAATAGGGCGCCGCCAACTGGGCAAACCGCATCGCCAGCGCCGCACCGATACCGAAGTTCGGCGCGATGACCACGCCCAGCCCCGGCTGATCGTCGAACCAACCCTGAACCGTCGCTAGCCGCTCGTCGGTGAAACCGGTGGTGCCGACCACGGCATGCAGGCCGTGGTCGGCGGCGAACCGCAGGTTGGCCAGCACCGCGTCCGGATGGGTGAAGTCGACCAGCACCTGCACTTCGGCCGCCAGGACGTCGGCCAGTGCGTCGCCCAAATCGACCTGCGCGGCTAGTTCCAGGTCCGGCGCCTGTTCGACCGCCGCGCACACCTGCCGGCCCATCCGGCCGCGTGCGCCGAGCACGCCGACCCGGATTAGTGAATCGTCCATCGGCTCAGACGGCCGCATCGAAGTCGTGCTCACCGAACGGACCTACCACGGTCAGGCAACGGGCCTGCCCGGTCAGTTCAGCAGCCAACTCGTTCACCTGCTCGAGGCTCACCGCGTCCACCAGTCCCAGCAGATCGTCCAGACCTAGCACGTCGCCGAAGCTTAGTTCCGCCTTTCCGATCCGGCTCATCCGCGAACTGGAGTCTTCCAGGCCGAGCACCATGCTGCCCCGCAGCTGGCCCTTGCCGCGCTCGACCTCGTCCGCCGACAGGCCGTCCCGGGCGATCGAGTCGAGTACCGCGGTCATGATCGAGACCACCTCGTCGGCCTTGCCGGGTTGGCAGCCGGCGTACAGCCCGAACAAGCCGTCGCCGGCATAGGACGAAGTGAAGGCGTAGGTCGAGTAGGCCAGCCCGCGCTGCTCACGAATCTGCTGGAACAGCCGGGACGAAGTGCCACCGCCGATCGCAGTCGAGAGCACACCCAGGCAGAACCGGCGTTCATCAAACCGGGACAGCCCCATCGTCCCCAGCACGATGTTGGCCTGCTCGGTGTCGTCGTCGATCACCCGGATCGGGCGGACCGGCCGCAGGTGCTGGCGACGGTCCGGACGCCGGACGACGCCGGTCCGCTCCTCGTCCAACCGGCCGGCGAACGCCTTGCGCACCAGGCTGACCACCTTGCTGTGCTCGACGTTGCCGGCCACCGACACCACCATCTCGGCCGGCCGGTACCGGCGGGTGTAGTAGCCGCGGATCTGGGTCCGGCTGAGCCGGTTGATCGACTCCTCCGAGCCGAGGATCGGCCGGCCCAATGCGCTGTCGCCGAACAGGGCCAGCGAGAACTCGTCGTGCACTAGGTCCGACGGGTCGTCGTCGCGCATCGAAATCTCTTCCAACACCACGGTGCGTTCCACGTCCACGTCACCGGCGGCGATCGTCGCGTTCAGTACCACGTCGGAGATCATGTCGATAGCCAAAGGAAGTTCGCGATCGAGCACGGTTGCGTAGAAGCAGGTGTGCTCCTTCTCGGTGAAGGCGTTGAACTCCCCGCCCACTGCGTCCATCGCGGTGGCGATGTCCAACGCGGACCGGTTGCGGGTGCCCTTGAACAGCAGGTGCTCCAGGAAATGGCTGCTTCCGGCGACCGACGGCTGCTCGTCGCGAGAGCCCACGCCGACCCAGATTCCGACGCTGGCCGAGCGGACGCCGGGCATCGCTTCGCTGACGATCCGCAACCCACCGGGCAGCACCGTTCGCCGGATGACCCCGCCGCCGTTCACCGGCAAGGTGCGGGTCAGTGCGCGCGGACTCATCCGGACACTCTATTCGCTCACCGGGCCAGTACCGCCACCAGTTGGCAGACCAGACCGCTAGCCGGTCGCGGTCCGCCGATCGGTACCAGTCACCTCGGTTTCGGCCGGAGCACTCAGCTCGGTGCCGCGCGCGAGCCGGGCCTCGGCTCGGTCCAGGAAGGTGAGCTCGGCTTGGACATGCAGTTGTGCGGCGTCGATGAGCAGGCTGACCACCAGGTCGTCGGCGGCGGAGCGGGCTAACTCGCCGAGGGTGCGCAACTCGCCGAGCAGGTGGCCACGCTGACGATCGATCAGCATGGTGCGCGCCGCCGGATCGGCGCGGCGGGTGACCGCCATCAGCTTGAGGAAGAAGTCGTCGCGATAGCCGGCCTGCCGCTCGCTGGGTTCGGTGAGCCAGCGGTCGAGCTCGGCCGCCCCCTCATCGGTGAGCGCGTACACCACCCGATCCGGACGGGCGGACTGGAATTGCCGTTCGGAGCTGACCAATCCGTCATCGGACAGCCGGGCCAGAACTTGGTACAGGTGGCCGATGTTCAAGGTGCCCCATTGCGGGCCGACGGACCGTTCGAACTCAGCCTTGAGCTGATACCCGTGGCTCGGGCCGTCCGTCAGCAGTGCCAGCACGGCGTGGTGTATCGGCATCGGTGCCTGCTTTCGGCTCGCGGGACGCTTGTCGGAGCGAACCTCAGTGTATACATTGTCACTATGTACATAGTCACCGAGTAGGGAGCTGCTCGTGAGCCCAGGTGTGGAAGTACGGGCAGCGGCGTTGACCAAACGCTATGGACGCTCCGGCCGGCCCTCCGCGATCGGTGTGGACGACCTGACGATCGAGGTGCCGGCCGGTGAGGTGGTCGCGATCACCGGCGCCTCCGGATCGGGGAAGTCAACCCTCCTGCACCTGATAGCGGGGATCGAGCGTGCCGACTCGGGCACCGTCCAGGTCGGAAACACCGTCGTCACCGGCCTATCGGCACGGCGATTGCCCGAGTTCCGCCGCTCGGTCGGTCTGGTCTTTCAGCGCTTCCACCTGCTTCCGGCGTTGTGCGCACTCGACAACGTGATCGCGCCGGTCCTGCCGTACCGATGCCCCTACGACAAGGTGTCCCGCGCGCAAGAACTGTTGGCCAGAGTCGGACTCACCGGACGCGAGCGCGCACTGCCATCGGAATTGTCCGGTGGCGAACAGCAACGGGTCGCCATCGCCCGGGCGCTGATCGGCCGGCCGGCCCTGCTGCTTGCCGATGAGCCGACCGGCAATCTGGACTCCCAGTCCGGCTCGGACGTGCTCGATCTGCTCCTGGAGATGCGCGACGAATACGGCATGACCATGCTGATCGCGACTCACTCGATGCAGGTTGCGGCACGCTGCGATCGGCTGATCCGACTACTCGACGGCACCCTGGTGGACGATCGCAAGATCAGTGCCGGAGCCAGCATGGATCAGACGTTGCGGCGCATCGCCGGCTTGTCGGTCTGAGGCAACCGTGCTCAGGTGGGCCTGGTCCGAGCTGCGGTTTCGGGCTGGACGGGCGTTCGCGCTCCTGGCGGCCATTCTGTTCACCACCTGCGGCTTTATCTTGCTCACCGCGTCGGCAAAGGCCGCGCGCCTTCAGACGGTGGGCACGGTACGCAGCAATTCCCGTGCCGCCTACGACATCTTGGTACGGCCGCCGGGTGCCCAAACCGCGCTCGAGCAATCGTCCGGGCTGGTGCAGCCGAACTTCCTGGCCGACTCACAAGCAGGCATCACGCTGGCCCAGTACCAGAAGATCCGTGCGCTGCCCGGCGTGCAGGTCGCGGCACCGGTCGCGGTGGTCGGATATGTATTGCAGACGGCGACGATTCCCATCGACGTCACCGGATACTTGTCCGGAGCGCAGCCGCAGGCACTACGCATCACAGCCGCCGCTCGCACCGATCACGGGCTGACCGAAGCCATCGACAGCACCGGCTACGTCTACGCGGCAGCGCACCCGCAGTGCTCCGTTCTTGCCGGCGGTCGAGTGCCGGGCGGTCCGTTCGTAACGGCCAGTCGGGCCACTCGACAGTGCGTCAGCACGGCAGGCCACCCGCGGGTGGTGGTGATGGTGCCGGTGTCCTACCCGTTCCTGCTCGCCGCCGTCGATCCGAGCGCAGAGGCGCAACTGGCCGGGGTCGACAGCACCATCGATAGCGGTCGGTACCTGAGCCAGAGCGATGGGATCGTCCGGCTCGGGCAGGTCGGCGGACCACAAAACCTGTCGGTGCCGGTGGTGCTCGCCAGCCGGCCGTATACCGACGACAGCCTGCAGGTGACCGTCACTCGGCTTGCCGGCAACGGCGGCCAAGTCGCCGGCAGCCGCTTCGACAACGCCGGGCTGGCCCGGCTCGCCGCCCTACCCGGGGTTGCGCTGCAGACGACCGAGATCCCGGCATCCCAGACGCTGCACACGCTGATCCAGCAGCTGCCCGCCCAGGCCAGTGCACCACGTTCGGACGCCGGGTACGTCCTCACTTACTGGACGGCCGGCCCGACCCAGTCCGCCCGCGATGGCACCGGTGCGCTGACCCCGCGGACTACCACCGTCCCGGACTCGACCTGGGCGAGCGACGCCGAGGCCAACGGCTGGGCGCAATTGCCGATCGATGCCAGCGACACCGCGTTCCGGGCGCTGACCCAGCACCGGCACATCGGCGCGGTATTGGACAGCCCGCTGATCGACCTGTACCGGGTCGGAACCTTCGACCCGAATCGCATCCCCGGCTTTAGCGCGCTGAACTACCTCCCGCTCGGCACCTACGGGGCACCGCAGGCGCAACCGGGCGACGCGACCAGCAATCGCCTGCTCGGCGGAGCAAACCTGCTGCCCAACGCCAACATTGCCGGCTACCTGCCCGACCCACCGCTCATGCTGACCACGCTGTCCGCGTTGCCCGCATTCCAGAACGTCAAGGCGTTCACCGATGTGACGACGGCGGGTGCCCCGATCACCGCGATCCGGGTGCGCGCGGCAGACGTAACCGGCGTGGACTCGGTCAGCCGCGAGCGGGTGCGCGTCCTCGCGCAGCTGATCCACGATCGCACCGGGCTTTCGGTCGATATCACCACCGGATCGTCGCCGTCGGCGGTGAAGATCCGGCTGGCCGCCGGCAGGTACGGACGCCCGGCACTCACCTTGAACGAGAACTGGGTGCACAAGGGCGTCGCGCTGGCGATCCTGAATGCCGTGGACCGCAAGAGCGTCGCTCTGTTCGCGCTGGTCATTGCGGTGTGCGGGTTGTTCGTGGGCAATGCGGCAAGCGCCGCGACCCGAGCCCGCCGAACTGAGTACGCCCTATTGGGCGCGCTGGGTTGGTCGCGCGGCCGGATTGCCGCGGCAGCGCTGTACGAACTTGCCGCGATCGGGCTGGTCGCCGGGGCCGGCGGTGCGGTCATCTCGGTGTTGGCTGCCGACGCCACCGGGCTGAAAGTGTCGGCGCTCGTCACAGCGCTCGCCGTGCCCGGGGCGTTGGTGGTCGCATTGCTGGCAGGCCTCCGCCCGGCGCTCTCCGCTCCGATCGGCTATCCGGGCGCAGCGCTGTCGCCGGCGGTCGCTGCCGGCCGACGCCGGGGCCGGCACACCCACTCCGTCACCGGCATGGGGATCGCGGCGATGATGCGGGTGCCTGGCCGATCCGCGCTTGGCGCCGCAGCCGTCGCGGTCGGTACCGCGGCGCTGACGATCATCCTCGCCATCACCAACAGCTTCCGTGGGACCGTCGTCGGGAGCTTGCTCGGCGATGCCGTCACCCTTCAGGTGCGCGGCGCCGACCTGGCCGCGGTCGTCGGCATCATCCTGCTCGGCGCCCTCGCCGTTGCTGACATCGGATACCTGAACGTGCGCGAACGTGCCGCCGAGTACACCGTGCTGCGCTGCACGGGCTGGCAGGAGGCCACCATCGCTCGGCTGATAGTCACCGAGATCGTCGGGATAGCGGCGCTCGGCGCTCTCATCGGCGCCGCGGCTGGATTGGCTGCAACGGCGGAGCTGGCCAACCGGCTACCCGGCGGGACGATCAGCACCACGGTCATTGCCGGCGCCGTGTCGGTAGCCGTCGCGGCGCTGGCCGGCGTCATTCCGATAGTGGCCCTTCGGCGGCTGCCACCGGCGCGGCTGCTCGCCCAGGATTAGCGCGTCAGGGCATCCGCCGAGCCCAGGCCTGTGGGTCGTCCACCATCTTGCGGACGTGCGGTGGCAGCTTGCCGGTCAGCAGTTGTTGCAGGGAGGTCTCGTCCAGCACCCTGCGCAGGCTGGCCCGGACGGCCACCCACAACCCGGGCAGGTGCTCGGCCAGGCCGGAGTAGTTCATCTCGTCCGGTCGCAGGCCACGCACCTCGGCCAGCGGGCCGTCCACCGCCCGGATCACCGCGCCGATCGAGATGTCGGCCGCCGGTCGGGCCAGCGCGTAACCGCCGTCGGCACCGCGCATCGAACGGACGATCCCGGCCCGACGCAGATCGCCCAGGATCGCCTCGACGAACTTGCGCGGAAGCTGCTGCTCGCCCACCACCACATCGATCTTGACCAGATCCGGGGCGTGGGCGGCCAGCGCGAGCAGGGCACGCACCGCGTAGTCGCTCTTCGCTGAGATCTCCACCCGGCCATCCTCGCAAACTTGCCAGGAATTCAGGGGACTTAGCGCACGGCGGCGACTACTGCTCGACCGGCCGGCCGCAGCCACACCGGTTCGCCGACACGCAGATCCAGCGAGTCGGCCTGGCCGCGGGTGAGCTGCACCCAACTGGATCCGGACTCCGTGATCAGCTCAGCCCGGACCTCGAAGCCCAACCGAACCAGCCGGATCAGCGTGCCGGGTACCGCGCCCTCGCGAGCGTCGGTGAGGATCTCGATGTCGTGCGGGCGAACCAATTGACCGGCGAGGCTGGTCACCGGACCGAGGAAGCCCATCACGAACTCATTGGCCGGCCGGTCGTACAGCTCGGCCGGGCTGCCCACCTGCTCCAGCCGGCCGTGGTTGATCACCGCGATCGAGTCGGCGACCTCGAGCGCCTCCTCCTGATCGTGCGTGACGAACACGGTGGTCACCGGCACCTCGTCGTGTAGCCGGCGCAACCAGTCCCGCAACTCGCGGCGGACCTGGGCATCGAGTGCGCCGAACGGTTCGTCCAGCAACAGCACCTTGGGACGGACCGCCAGCGCCCGGGCCAGTGCCATCCGCTGCCGCTGGCCGCCGGACAGCTCGGACGGCAGCCGATCGGCGAACTGGCTCAGGTGCACCAGCTCGAGCAGTTCGTGCACCCGGCTGCGGATCTCGGCCTTCGGTCGCCGCCGGATCTCCAAGCCGAACGCCACATTGCGATAGACCGACAGGTGCCGGAACGCCGCGTAGTGCTGGAAAACGAAGCCGACATCGCGCCGCTGCGCCGGCACCCGGCTGGACTCCACCCCGTCGATCAGCACCGAGCCGCGATCGGCCTCCTCCAGGCCACCGACGATCCGCAACAGGGTGGACTTGCCACCACCGCTCGGCCCGAGCAGTGCGGTCAGCTGCCCGTCCCCGACCGCCAGGCTGACGTCATCCAGCGCGTGGAAGCTGCCGAACGCCTTACTGAGTCCCTGCACCGCGATGCTCATCGTCCCTGCTCCTTCGGCCGGATGGCGGAGATGGCCACGATCGCCAGCGCCGCCACCGCGATCAGCACCACCGACAGTTGATAGGCGCCCGGTTCGAACTGCTCGGCCCGCTCGTCCACCAGCAGGGTGACCGTTTGGGTGCTGCCCAGCACATTGCCGGACACCACCCGGACGGCGCCGAACTCGCCGAGCGATCGGGCGACGCTGAGCACCACGCCGTAGGCCAACGCCCACTTGATGGTCGGCAGCGTGATCCGGCGCAGCCGTTGCAGGCTGCCGGCGCCGAGCGAACGGGCCGCCTGCTCCTGCTCGACGCCGGCCTCGACCAGCACCGGCAGCACCTCCCGGACCACCAGCGGCAGCGACACGAACGCGGTTGCGAGCACCATGCCGGGCGGGGCGAAGATGACCTGCCAGCCGAGCCGGTGCAGCGCCGGGCCGAACCAGCCGGTCTGCCAACCGAACACCAGCACCAGCGCCAGCCCCACCACGATCGGTGACACCGACACCGGTAGATCTATCAGCGCGTTGAGAATGCCCTTTCCGGGAAAGCGGAAACGCGCGAGGAGGAGCGCCACGCCGACCCCGAACACGGTGTTCAACAGCACCGCCGCGCTCGCCACCTCGGCGGTCAGCCGGTAGGCATGCACCGCATCGGCGGAGCTGATGGTGCGCACGAAGGTGCCCAGCCCCTGCTGTTCGGTTCGCCAGAGCACCACCAGCAGCGGCAGCACCACCAGCACCCCGACATAGCCGGCCGCGACCAGTCGCAGCAGCCAGCGCGCCTTCGTCGAACCTGCCGGCCTAACCACGTCGGCCCACTTGGCGTTGCAGGGCACCGATCAACAGCATGACCAGCAGGCTGACCAGCAGCAGCAATCCGGCGGTGGCCGCCGCGCCCGCCAGGTCATCGTCCTGCACCTGCTTGTAGACGTAGCTGGAGGCGACCTCGGTGCGGAACTGGAGCTGGCCGGAGATGAGCACCACCGACCCGTACTCCCCCATCGCCCGGCCGAAGGCCAACGCGGCCCCGGACAGCACAGCGGGCAAGATGGCCGGCAGCACGATCCGGCGGAAGGTGGTGAGCGGGCCGGCGCCGAGCGACCTGGCCGCCTCCTCGGCATCGGGCTCCAGCGCGAGCAGCACCGGCTCGACGGTGCGGACCACGAACGGCAAGGTCACGAACAGCAGGGCAAGCAGGATGCCCGGCCGGGTGCCGTAGGCATTGATGCCGAGCGGACTTTGCTGGCCGTACAAGCTCAACAGCACCAAGCCGGCCACGATGGTCGGCAACGCGAACGGGATGTCGATCAGGATCTCCAGCAACCGCCGGCCCGGAAAATCGTCGCGCACCAGCACCCAAGCGATCAGGGTGCCCATCACCGCGTTCAGCACGCTCACCGCGAGCGAGCAGAGCAGCGTCAACCGGATCGCCGAGTACGCCTCGCCGTCGGTCAGCGGCGCGGCCAGCCCGGACCAGCCGGCGCCGGCGGCCTTGGCGATCACCGCGGCCAGCGGCAGCAGCACCAGCAGGCTGAGCCAGAGCACCGCGATTCCCAGGCCGGTGGCGGATGCCGGCCCGAGTCGCTGCTGGCCGGTGGGCGCCGGGCGCAGGGTAGCGAGCGCGCTCACCCAGCGTCCTTCAGGATGTTGGTGATGATGCCGTCGGTCTTGTCGAAGTACTTCTTGTTCACCGCCGACCAGCCACCCAGGTCAGCCACCGTGGTCAGCGTTTGCACCGTCGGGAACGGGTTGTTCGGGTCATTGGCACCCGGCACTTCGCCAACCTGCACACCCGGCAGCACCGGTCGGTATCCCTTGCTGGCGAACACCTGCTGGCCGGCCGGGCTCTGCACGAAGTTCAGGAAGTCCTTCGCGGCCTGCGGTGCATTCTTGGTGGTGGCGGCCGGGTTCTCGATCAGGACGGTGTCCCGCGGTACCAGGTAATCCAGCGATTGCCCCTTCTGCCGGGCGGCAATCGCCTCGTTCTCATAGGAGATCAGCACGTCGCCGGTGCCGGACAGGAAGGTCTGGGTGGCGGCCGAGCCGCTGGACGGCTTGCTCACCAGGTGGGCCGCGAACTGCTTGAGGTAGGCCTGGCCGCCGGCTTCGCCACCGCTGAGGTAGCCGTGCGCGAAGGCCGCCAGCAGGTTCCACTTCGCTGACCCGGACGATCCCGGATCCGGGCTGACGATTTTGATACCCGGCTTGATCAGGTCGTCCCAGCCGGTGATGTGTTTCGGATTGCCCTTGCGAACCACGATCACTACCACCGAGTCCGACACCAGGCCGTGGGTGGGGCCGGCGTCCCAACCGTCGGACACGAAGGCCGGCACCAGCTTGGTCAGGTCGGGCAGGATCGAGAAGGCAACGTAGTCGGCCCGCTGACCGTTGGCCACCGCCCGGCTCTGGTCACCGCTGGCGCCGTAGGACGCGCTGAAGGAGACTCCTTTGCCCTGGCTGGATTGGGCAAACGCCTTTTCGAGTGCGTCGTAGGCCGGTTTGGGCACTGAGTAGGCAACGATGGCTACTTTGTTGGCACTGCCGGTGTCGGCCGAGGAGGAGGTACAGCCCGACAGGCCCAGCACGCCGAGTGCGGCCACCAGCAGCAGGGTGAGGCCGCGGGTGCTACGGGCTTGGCTGCGGGTCATAGCCGAGTACCTCCAGTGCTCCGATTATTTCTATCGGCGCACTCGACAATAGCTCGGCCCCGCTGGCGGCGCTAGCTCGTAATGCCGCCGAAAAGCAAAAGCCGGCGGGCGGGGAGGAACTCCCCCCGCCCGCCGGCACTGCTCGGGCCGATCTTCATAGGTTCTGGTCGCTATGGCGACCGAAGTTTATGAAGATCGCGACTTAATGAAGCTGGACCGCGGTTACTCCCCCGGGGCGATGGCCGGGGCCGGCTCGGCGGCGGCCTCGTCCCGAACCGGGATCAGGCTGATCTTGCCGCGCTGATCGATCTCGGTGATCTCCACCTGAAGCTTGTCGCCGACGTTCACCACGTCCTCGACCTTGCCGATCCGCTTGCCGTTGCCGAGCTTGGAGATGTGCACCAGGCCATCCTTGCCGGGCAGCAGCGAGACGAAGGCGCCGAAGGCGGCGGTCTTCACCACGGTGCCGAGGAACCGCTCGCCGACCTTGGGCATCTGCGGGTTGGCGATGGCGTTGATCCGCTCCACCGCGGCCTCGGCGGACGGGCCGTCCGACGCGCCGACGTAGATGGTGCCGTCGTCCTCGATGGTGATCTGGGCACCGGTCTCGTCCTGGATGGAGTTGATCATCTGCCCCTTCGGACCGATCACCGCGCCGATCTTGTCGACCGGGATCTTCACCACGGTGACCCGCGGCGCGTACGGGCTCATCTCGTCCGGACGGTCGATCGCCTCGGCCATCACGTCCAGGATGTGCAGCCGGGCATCGCGGGCCTGCGACAGCGCGGCGGCCAGCACCTCGGACGGGATACCGTCGAGCTTGGTGTCCAGCTGAAGCGCGGTCACGAACTCCTTGGTGCCGGCGACCTTGAAGTCCATGTCACCGAAGGCGTCCTCGGCACCGAGGATGTCGGTCAGCGCCACGTACTGCACTGAAGAGTTACCGGCTGCGTCTTCTACGGTGTCGGAGATCAGCCCCATCGCGATGCCGGCCACCGGCGCCTTCAGCGGCACGCCGGCGTTCAGCAGGCCCAGCGTGGACGCGCAGACCGAACCCATCGAGGTCGAGCCGTTCGAGCCCAGCGCCTCAGACACCTGCCGGATCGCGTACGGGAACTCCTCTCGGCTGGGCAGCACCGGGATCAGCGCCCGCTCGGCCAGCGCACCGTGCCCGATCTCGCGCCGCTTGGGCGAACCCACCCGGCCGGTCTCACCGGTCGAGTACGGCGGGAAGTTGTAGTTGTGCATGTAGCGCTTGGTGCGGTTCGGGCTGAGGGTGTCCAGCTTCTGCTCCAAGCCCAGCATGTTCAGCGTGGTGACCCCCAGGATCTGGGTCTCGCCCCGCTCGAACAGCGCCGAACCGTGCACCCTGGGCAACACCTCGACCTCGGCCGACAGCGTCCGGATGTCGGTCAGGCCACGGCCGTCGATACGGACCTTGTCCCGCAGCACCCGCTGGCGCACCAGGGCCTTGTTCAGCGACCGGAAGGCGGCGCTGATCTCCTTCTCGCGACCCTCGAAGCTGCTGGCCAGTTCGGCCTTGGCCTGCTCCTTGATCTCGTCCAGCCGGGCCTCGCGGTCCTGCTTGTCGGCGATGGTCAGCGCGGCAGCGGTGTCGTTGCTGTAGCCGTCCTTGATCGCCTGGTACACGTCGTCCTGGTAGTCCAGGAACAGCGGGAACTCGACGGTCTCCTTGGCAGCCTTGGTGGCCAGCTCGGACTGGGCCCGGCACAGCGCGGCAATGAACGGCTTGGCCGCCTCCAGCCCGGCCGCGACCACCTCTTCGGTGGGCTTGGTGGCGCCGCCCGCGACCAGCTCGATGGTGTTCTCAGTGGCCTCGGCCTCCACCATCATGATCGCTACGTCATCAGAATCACCGGACGCCCCGACCACTCGGCCGGCCACCACCATGTCGAAGGTCGCCCGCTCCAGCTCGGTCTGGGTCGGGAAGCCCACCCACTGGCCCTCGATCAGGGCTACCCGGGTACCGCCGACCGGGCCGTTGAACGGCAGGCCGGAGATCTGGGTGGACGCCGACGCGGCGTTGATCGCCAGCACGTCGTAGGCGTGGTCGGGGTTGAGCGACAGCACGGTGATGACGACCTGCACTTCGTTGCGCAGGCCCTTGATGAAGGTCGGCCGCAGCGGACGGTCGATCAGCCGGCAGGTCAGGATGGCGTCCTCGGACGGACGGCCCTCCCGGCGGAAGAACGAGCCCGGGATCCGGCCGGCGGCATACATCCGCTCCTCGACGTCCACGGTGAGCGGGAAGAAGTCGAATTGGTCCTTGGGGCTCTTGCCGGCCGTGGTGGCCGACAGCAGCACGGTGTCGTCGTCGAGGTAAGCCACGACGGCGCCGGCGGCCTGCCGGGCCAGCCGGCCGGTTTCGAACCGGACGGTACGGCTACCGAAGGAGCCGTTGTCGATGACAGCCACCGCTTCGGTGACGTCGTTGTCGGACATAGCAGTCCGCCTCTCTCTGGCAGCACGCTCTCGTCGCGTGCTGTTACGGAGCCGGGCGGGACAACTGCCTGCGCACCAGGTAGCCGAGTACTCGGCGGGTGCGGTGCCGGTCTTCGATCGAAGCGCCTGACCCTCGAACGGCGGACCGTCCGACCTCAAGACGCCACTACCGAGGACCGACCTCGGAGAGCCGCACTGCCTCGGCACCGAATACGGTGCGCCGGCGCGTGCCCTGCTCGGCGTTAGGGATTGAGTTGTCTAGCTGCGCACCGCTATCGGCGCAGGCCGAGCCGCTCAATGATCGAGCGGTAGCGGTTGACGTCTGTCTTGATCAGGTAGTTCAGCAGCCGGCGGCGCCGGCCGACCAGCAACAGCAGCCCCCGGCGGCTGTGGTGGTCATGCTTGTGGGACTTCAGGTGCTCGGTGAGGTCGGAGATCCGACGGCTCAGCATCGCGATCTGCACCTCGGCCGAACCGGTGTCGGTGTCGGACGCGCCGTACTCGCTGATGAGCTGCTGCTTGATGTTCTTGGCCAGGGGCATTGCCGATCTCCTTCATCCGGTGCAGGGCGCGCCCCATCGGTCTGAGTCACGACGGGTGATGAACGCACGATGCGAGCACGGCTGTGACACCTGTGCGAACCCCAGGATAGCAGGGCTGACGAGCCGCCTTGACCAGCCGACCGGCTCAGCCGAGCAGCTCCCGGGTCTGCCGGACGTCCTCGGCCATCTGGCTGACCAGTTCGCCGATCGCCTCATAGCGGTGCATGCCGCGCAGCCGGCGGATGAACTCCACCCCGAGGTTCTGGCCGTACAGGTCGCCGTCGAAGTCCAGCACGAACGCCTCCACCGAGCGGTGCATGCCCTCGAAGGTGGGGTTCGTCCCGACCGAAATGGCCGCGGTCCGGGCCGGTTCGTCGGTGCGAGTGTTGCCCCACTCGTCGATCCGGACCACCCGACCGGCATACACCCCGTCCGCCGGCACCGCGGCGAAGGCGTCCGCGCGCAGGTTGGCGGTCGGGAAGCCCAGGTCCCGCCCGCGCTGGTCGCCGCGCACCACCACCCCGTCCAACCGGTGCGGACGGCCCAGCGCAGCCTCGGCAGCCGCCATGTCACCGGCCTGCACGCAGGATCGGATATAGGTGGAGGAGATCGGGTGGGTGCCGTTGTTCAACAGCGGCACGCCCTCGGCGTCGAAGCCCCAGCGCCGGCCGAGTTCGGACAGCTTGGTCACGTCGCCCTCGGCCTTGTGCCCGAATCGGAAGTTCTCCCCCACCACCACCGCCGAGGCGTGCAGGTCGGCCACCACCGCCTCGTGGACGAAGCGGGCCGGGCTGAGCCGGGAAAACTCCAGCGTGAACGGCAGGTACACCATCACGTCGATACCCAGTGCGCCGGCCAGTTCGGCCTTGCGGGTGTTGCTGGTGAGCAGCGCCGGATGGCTGCCGGGCCGGACCACCTCTGACGGATGCGGGGTGAACGTCACCAGCACGGTCGGCAGCCCGCGCTCGTCGGCCAGCTCGCGGGCCCGGGCGATGATCTGCTGGTGGCCGCGGTGCAGGCCGTCGAACACGCCGATGGTCGCCACGCACCGGCCCCAGCCGGCCGGGATCGACTCCAGCCCGCGCCAACGCTGAATTCGGTCCGGGAAGCGTGGATTCATCGGGGAGCCTCGTCGTCGGGCAGCGCGGATAGCCAGCTCAGCGCCAGTACGTATCCCTGCACGCCCAGGCCGACGATGACCCCGGAGGCCACCGCGGACACGTAGGAGTGGTGCCGGAATTCCTCGCGGGCATGCACGTTGGAGATGTGCACCTCGACCAGCGGCGCGGTCCGGGCGGCCACCGCGTCCCGCAGCGCGATCGAGGTATGGGTCAGCGCGCCGGCGTTCAGCACCACGGGCAACCGGTGGTCGGCCGCCTCGTGCAACCAGCTCAGCAGCTCGGCCTCCGAGTCGGACTGGCGGACCTGCACCGCCAGCTCCAGCTCCTCGCCGGCTCGCACGCAGAGCGCCACCAGCTCCGGGTAGCTGGTGTTGCCGTAGATCGTCGGTTCCCGGCTGCCCAGTCGGCCCAGGTTCGGCCCGTTCAACACCAGTACCCGACGCCCGCCCTCAGTCATGCTCTCTCCTGCCGTTGTGTTGCTCCCGCGAGTGGGCGGTTGCGGCTCGAGTGGGCGGTTGTAGCTGCCCACTCGTGCGCGAACTGCCCACTCGCGGAGGGAGGCCGCTCGCTCATGACTCCAGCTTCGTGTATGCCCGGGCGAGCGCGGCCGGATCCGGATCGTCCACCGTCACCGGTCGGGCCAGCCCGTCCAGCAGGACGAACCGCAGCCGGTCGCCGCGGGCCTTCTTGTCCAGCCGCATCACGGCCACCAGTTGCTCGAACGCGCCGGGTCGGTAGGCCACCGGCAACCCTAGCGAGCCGAGGATGCGGGCGTGTCGAGCGGCGGTGTCAGCATCCAGCCGACCGAGTTCGCGGGCCAGTTCAGCCGCGTAGACCAGGCCGACCGACACCGCTGAGCCGTGCCGCCAGCGGTAGTGCTCGGCCTGCTCGATCGCATGGCCCAGCGTGTGGCCGTAGTTGAGCACCTCCCGCGGACCCTGCTCGGTGAGATCCGCGGAAACCACCCGAGCCTTGACCGCCACCGAGCGCTCGATCAGCTCCCGCTCGACCGGGTTGCCGGGCGCGGTCACCCGCTTCGGATCGGCCTCGATCAGCTCCAGGATCGCCGGGTCGGCGATGAAGCCGCACTTGACCACCTCGGCCAGGCCGGCGATGTAGTCCGGCTCCGGCAGCGTGTTCAGCACCGTCAGCTCGCACAGCACGCCGACCGGTGGGTGGAACGCGCCGACCAGGTTCTTGCCCTGGTCCAGGTTGACGCCGGTCTTGCCGCCGATGGCCGCGTCGACCATGCCGGCCAGCGTGGTCGGTAGTTGGACGACCCGCACCCCACGCAGCCAGCTGGCCGCCACCCAGCCGGCCAGGTCGGTGGTGGCCCCGCCGCCGAGGCCGACGACGGCGTCGCTGCGGGTGAAGCCGGCCGAGGCCAGCCGATCGAAGCAGCTCGCGGCGACCGCCAGGGTCTTGGCCGACTCGCCGTCGGGCACCGCCAGCTGGAGTGGCCGATAGCCCGCGCCGAGCAGGTCGGCCGCCACCGCCGCGGCCCGGTCGGCCAGCACCGGCGGGTGCACGATCGCCACCTGCCGGGCACCGGCCAGCAGGCCGGCCAGCTCGCCGAGCACGCCGGCCCCGACCACCACCTGATACGTCCGGTCGCCGGTCACCTCGATCCGAGTCGGCTGCTTCGAGCCGGTCATTCGGTGCTGCCCAACGTGGCGAGTAGTCGGCACGCCACCGTCTCGACCGAGCTGCCGGTGGTGTCGATAGTCGCGGTGGCCACCGCCTGGTACAGCGGTGCCCGAACGGCCCGCAGTTCGGCGAGTGCGCCGGCCGGATCCCGAACCAGCAGGGGCCGGTGCTCGGTGCGGCCGATCCGGGCTAGCAGGTCCTCGGTGGCCGCGGTCAACAGCAGCACCGGCGCCGGCGAGTCGGCCAGTGCCTGCCGCACCGCGCTGGAGCCGACCGCGCCGCCGCCGAGGGCCAGCACGCCGTCGAAGTCCCGCAGCGCCGCCGTGATCACCGCGGACTCCCGGGCCCGGAACGCCGGTTCGCCGTCCTGGGAAAAAATGTCGGCCACGGTCCGGCCGGCCTGATCGGTGACCAGGTCGTCGGAATCGGCGAACGGCACCGCCAGCCGGGCCGCCAACAGCCGGCCGACGGTCGTCTTTCCGACGCCGGGCAGCCCGACCAGCACGGCACGCGGTGGCATCAGGGCGAATCGGCCGGCTCGGCGGACAGCTGCGGCGCGCTCATCCCGCGCTCGGCCAGCCTGGCCAGGTAGCCGGCCAGGTTGCGCGCCGTCTCGTCCACCGAGTCGCCACCGAACTTCTCCAACACCGCGTCGGCCAGCACCAGCGCCACCATCGCCTCGGCCACTACCCCGGCGGCCGGCACCGCGCAGACGTCCGAGCGCTGATTGATGGCCACCGCCGGCTGCCCGGTGGCCACGTCGACGGTGGCCAGTGCCCGGGGCACCGTCGAGATCGGCTTCATTGCCGCCCGCACCCGCAGCAGCTCACCGGTGGACATGCCGCCCTCGATTCCGCCGGCCCGGTGCGAGCGCCGGCGCAGGACGCCATCGCCGTCCCGCTCGATCTCGTCATGCGCCGCCGAGCCTGGTCGGCTGGCCAGCTCGAAGCCGTCGCCGACCTCGACGCCCTTGATGGCCTGGATGCCCATCAGCGCGCCGGCCAGCCGGGAGTCCAGCCGACGGTCCCACTGGACGTGGCTGCCCAGGCCGGGCGGCAGGCCGTGCACCACCACCTCGACCACGCCACCCAGGGTGTCACCGGCCCGCCGGGTCTGGTCGATGTGGGCGATCATCGCGGCGCTGGCCGAGGAGTCCAGGCAGCGCACCGGCGAGGCGTCCACCCGGGCCTGCTCACCGGGCGCCGGCAGCGAGCCGGCCGGTGCTCGCACCGTGCCGATCGCGGTGACATGGCTGAGCACCTCCACCCCGGCGACCTGGGCCAGAAACGCTTTGGCCACCGTGCCGAGCGCGACCCGGGCCGCCGTTTCGCGGGCGCTGGCCCGTTCCAGCACCGGACGGGCGTCGGCCAGGTCGTACTTCTGCATGCCCACCAGATCCGCATGCCCGGGACGGGGGCGGGTGAGCGCCTCGTTGCGGGCCTGGCCGGCCAACAGCTCGGGATCGACCGGATCGGCCGACATCACGGTCTGCCACTTGGGCCACTCGGTGTTGGCGACCCGGACCGCCACCGGGCCACCCATCGTCCGGCCGTGCCGCACCCCGCCGGTCAGCTCTACCTCGTCCTGCTCGAAGCTCATCCGCGCGCCGCGACCGTAACCGAGCCGGCGGCGGGTCAGCTCGGCGCCGATCACGGTGGTGTCGACAGCCACTCCGGCCGGCAGGCCCTCGAGGATGGCCACCAGCGCGGGCCCGTGCGACTCTCCAGCGGTCATCCAGCGCAGCACCACCGGATTCTCGCAGACCCGCGCTGGGCGGTCGGTAGCCCAGGCCCGCATGATGGACGGGTGGATGAGAGCGCCGGCTGGCGGATGGACCCGATCATGCTGCGGCCGGTGCTCACCGACCGGCGGATCGTGGAAGCGACGCTGGCCGAAGCCAACCCCGCCGACCGGCTGTTCCTGCTGCCGCTGCTCGGCCGGGTCGACGAGGCAATGGACGAGGCGCGCGAGCTGCTGTCCACCGAACAGGTGCGGGAAGACCCGTGGCGGGTGCTGCTGCTGACCGCCGAGCTGCACCGCTGGCGGCACGAGCTGGACCAGGCCGAGCAGTTGCAGACCGCCGCTTGGAAGTGCGCCCGCAGCCGCACCCGGCAGGCCACCACCATCCACCATGTCGGCAAGCGCTGGTTCCAGTACGGCGACGACGACCAGGCGGCGGCTTGCTTCGAGCTGGCGTTGACGATGCGCCGGGGCTTCGCCAACCCCCGGGCCATCCAGAGCAGCGAGCTGGCGCTGGGCCGGGTCCGGCAACGGCTGGCCTACGACGCGATTGTGCTGGCCGGCGGCCGGGGCAGCCGACTCGCCGGCACCGGCGACGTCGACAAGCCCGGCCTGCCGCTGGCCGGCTGGCCGCTGGTGGATCACGTGCTGCTGGCGGCCAGCGGGGCGAGCACCCGAATCCTGGTCGGCCCGCGGCGGATGGCACTCGCCGACCCGGTGTTCTGCCGCGAGCAGCCGGCCGGGGCCGGGCCGGTGGCAGCGATCGCCGCGGCGGCCGGCCGGATTCGCCAGCCCATCGTCGCGGTGCTGGCCGCCGACCTGCCGTTCATCGGGCCGGCGCTGGACCAGCTGCGCCAGTGCGTGACGCTGGGCACCCGCGAGGTCGGGCTGCTGGTCGACACCACCGGCCGCAGCAACTACCTGGCCGCGGTCTGGCGCACCTCGGCTCTGTTGCAGACGCTGGACGCGCTCGGCGACCCGACCAATCTGCCGGTCCGGGCGCTGTACCAGGGCCGCGACATCGGCCACGTACCGGACTTCGACGCGCTGGGGGCCGACTGCGACACCCCGCACGACCTGCGGCAGGCGCAGGAGCGGATCATGCGCCGCAGCCCGGGGCAGCTGCCAGCAGCGCTGCTCGCATGGCCGCGACTGGAGCTGCACTCCCCGTCATGAGCTCGACCTGGCGAGCCGCCTGGAACAGCAGCATGGCCGCCCCACTGACGACGACTGCGCCGGCTCGGCTGACGGCCTGAGCCAGCGGGGTCGGCCACGGCTGGTACACCACGTCCAGCACCGCCTGCCCCGGCCGCCAGCCGGCCCCGGCCAGCGGGTCGGCGGCACCGGCCGGCAGCGTCGACAGCACCAGGTCGGCCGCCCGGATCGGCGCCGACTGGTCGAGCCGGGCCACCGTTACCGGCACGCCGAGCCGTTCGGCGGTCGCCCGCAGCGCACCGGTGCGGTCCGGATCCCGGACCAGCACGGTGACCCGGGCGGACGGGCTGAGCGCGGCCAACGCGGCCTGGGCGGTGCCGCCGGCCCCGAGCAGTACCACCTCGCCGGCCGGCGGCACGTCCCGCTCGAGCAGCGCCTGCCGGATGCCCAACCAGTCGGTGTTGTCGGCATGCCAGCCGTCCGAACGAGGCAGCAGGGTGTTGCCGGCGCCGATCGCCTCGGCCTGCGGGCTGGCGCTGGCGGCCAGTTCGAGCAACCGGCGTTTGAGCGGCATGGTGCAGGAGAAACCGGCCACCCCGGGCTCGGTGGTAGCGAGCAGGCCGGCCAGCTCGTCCTCGGCGCACTCGATGGTGCGGTACGTCCAGTCAGTCAGGCCGAGCGCGGCGTAGGCGGCCCGGTGCAGCGCCGGTGACAGCGAGTGCGCGACCGGTGAGCCGAGCACGGCGGCCCAACGTGCTAGTGGCACCAGCCTGCCGCCTGGCACTTGGCGGTCGCGGTCTGCCAGGCCTGGACGTCGTCGGTGAACATGTGATGCCCGGCTGCGTCGACCACCACGTAGTAGAGCCAGTCGCCGGTGGCCGGATGGATCGCCGCCAACAGCGAGGCCTCCCCAGGGTTGGACACCGCTGTCGGCGGCAGGCCCAGGTGGGTGCGCACGTTGTACGGCGAGTTCTCGGTGTAGGTGGTCTGGTTCGGGTCCTTGCCCGACAGCGCAACCCCGTACCGGTTCGAGGCGTCGATGCCGATCGGCTGACGGGCCGCCATCCGGTTCAGGATCACCCGGGCGATCTTGGGCCGGTCTTCCGGGAACTTGGCCTCCGACTCCACCAGCGAAGCAATGATCAGCGCCTGGTAGGGGCTCAGGTGCTCGGCCCTAGCGGCCGCCGAGAAGCCGAGCTTGACGTATTCCACGTCGAACTGCGCGGTCAGCTGCTGCACAGCCGCGGTAGCCGAGGTGCCCGGGTCGAAGGAGTAGGTCGACGGGAACAGCACCCCCTCGGCGCTGGCCGGCTTCAGATCTTCGGGCAGTCCCAGGTTGGCCAGCTGGCCGGCCGCGGCCTGGAGCTGGGCCAGCGGTAGGCCGAGCTTGCTCGCCAGCTCGGCGAGGATCTGTTTAGCGGTATAGCCCTCCGGAATGGTGAGCTGGCTGACCAATCGGTTGGCCGGATCCAGGATGGCTGCCATCGCGGCGTCGCCGGAGCTTTGCAACCGCACCTGGTACACCCCGGGCTGAATGTCGCCGGCCCGGCCGGAGCGCTTGGCCGCGTTGATGAAGGCCCGGGTGGACTTGACCACGCCGGCCTTGAGCAGGGTCGCCGCCACGTCGGACGCGTCGTCGCCCGGTGCCACCGTCACCTTGGTGAAGGTGGTGCCGCTGCCGACGTAGTCCGGCGTGCGGAAGTCGCCGATCACCGAGCGCACCAGCAGGAAGCTGGCTCCGATCAGGACGAAGATGATCAGCAGCGACAGCAGCGGGAAGATCCGGCGTCGGCGGCGGCGCCGGACCCGATGCCGGTCGGCTCGCCGCACCCTGGCGTGGCCGTGCGGCTGGCCGGGCCCGGCCGGGTCGTCGGAACCGAATAGGGGGTGCTCGTCTTCGTGTATCTCGTCGATCGAACCCACCTGGCCGGTTCCCTCACTCTCCATCCGTGTCGCCGTCTGTGGTGGGCGACTTCGTTGTGCCCGTGCTGGTAGCCACGCCATCGAGGAAGGTCTGCAGGATTTCGACCGCCGCTGCCTGGTCCACAATGGCCCGCTTGGCCCTGCCCCGTACGCCGCTCGTGCTGAGGTTACGCTGCGCCAGCACGGTGGTCATCCGCTCATCGACGTACCGGACGGTAACCGGGTCGATCCGGTCCCGCAACGCCGCCCCGAACGTCCGGGCCGCCTGTACCGCCGGTCCGTCCCGGCCGGCCAGCGTCCGAGGCAGCCCGATCACCACGCCGACCGCCTCATGTTCGGCGATCAGCTCGGCGATTCGGGCCAGATCCCGGCCGCCGCGCGGGTCGGCCGGCACCGTCTCGACCGGCACCGCGAGCACCCCGTCTGGGTCGCTGCGGGCCACTCCGATCCGGACCGCGCCGACATCGAGGCCGAGCCAGACCCCTGGCCGGCTCATCGCCCGATCCCCGGCCGGCTCACCGGCGGCCGGCAACCGCGCGCAAGACCACCTCGATCGCCTCACCGGTGCGGGCCGGATCGCCACCGGCGCCCTGGGCCAGATCGGCCTTGCCGCCACCGCGGGCACCCAGCACCGGGGCGAACTGCTTGACCAGCTCCCCCGCCGACAGGCCGTCCTGTTGCCCCGCCTGGTTCACGCTGGCCACGAAGTGCGCCTTGCCCTCGACGTCGGACACCAGCACCACCACGGCCGGGCGATTTACATCCAGCCGGGCTCGGACGTCGGTGGCCAGCGTGCGCAGGTCGTTGCCGGTCAGCCCGGCCGGCGCTGCCACCGCAACCACCTGTGCCCCGTCGACCTCGGTGGCCTGGCTGGCCAGCTCGCCGGCGCCGGCCAGCACGGCGGCGACCCGTCGGCGTTCCAGCTCCTTCTCCACCACCTTCAGCCGCTCCACCAGGGCGGCCACTCGGTCCGGCACCTCGGCGCTGGGCACCTTCAGCGTCTCGGACACCGTGTTCAGCAGCGCCCGTTCGGTAGCCAGGTAGTCCAACGCCTCCAGCCCGACGAAGGCCTCCACCCGGCGCACGCCGGCGCCGACCGACGACTCGCCGACCAGGGTGATCGCGCCGACCTGCGAGGAGTGCTCGACGTGGGTGCCACCGCACAGCTCCCGCGACCACGGGCCGCCGATCTCGACCACCCGCGCTTCGGCGTCGTAGGTTTCGCCGAACAGTGCCAGCGCGCCGATCTCGCGGGCCTGCGCCAGCGGCATGTAGCGCACCGCCACCGGCAGGTCGGCGCGCAGCGCCCGGTTGGCGACCTGCTCGATGTCGCGCCGGGTCGCCGGCGGCAACCCGGAGCCCCAGGCGAAGTCCAGCCGCAGGTAGCCGGGCCGGTTGTAGGAACCGCTCTGGAGCGCGGTCGGGCCGAGCACCTCCCGCAACGCCGCATGCACCACGTGGGTGCCGGAGTGCGCCTGCCGAGCTGACCGGCGCCATTCCGGATCCACCTGCGCCAGCACCTGCTCGCCCGCGCCGATCTCGCCGGCGCTGACCTCGACCCGGTGCACGATGAGGCCCTTGACCGGCTTCTGCACGTCCAGCACCCGCAGCTCGGCGCCGTCGGAGACGATGGTGCCCTCGTCGGCGACCTGCCCACCGGACTCGGCGTAGAACGGGGTCTCGTCCAGCACCACTTCGATGATTTGGCCGGCCCCGGCTGATCGAACCAGCTCGCCGTCGGCGACCAGGCCGAGCACGGTGGCCTGGTTGGCCAGCTGCTGGTAGCCGGTGAACACCGTCTCGCCCCGGTCACGCAGCTCCCGGTAGGCGGGCGAGTTGCCGTGCCCGCTCTTGTTCGCCTTGGCGTCGGCCTTGGCCCGCTCGCGCTGCTCGGTCATCAGCCGCCGGAAGCCCTCGACATCCACCGACAGGCCTTGCTCGGCCGCCATCTCCAGGGTCAGGTCGATCGGGAAGCCGAAGGTGTCGTGCAGCCTGAACGCCTGCTCGCCGGGTAGCACGGTGCCCGCCGACTCGGTCACCGTCTGCACCGCGGTGTCGAAGATGGCGGTTCCGGACACCAGCGTCCGCCGGAAGGTTTCCTCCTCGGCGTAGCCGATCATCGCGATTCGGTCGTAATTCTCGGCCAATTCCGGGTAGGACGGGGACATGCAGTCGCGCGCCACAGGCAGTAGCTCGGGCAGCGCCGGGTCGCCGTAGCCGAGCAACCGCATCGAGCGGACGGCGCGGCGCAGGATCCGGCGCAGCACGTAGCCGCGGCCCTCATTGGACGGGGTCACCCCGTCGCCCATCAGCATCAGCCCGGTCCGGACGTGGTCGGCGATCACCCGCAACCGCACATCGTCCGGGTGCGACTGGCTGGCGGCATGCCCGGACTGGGCGCCGTACTTCTTGCCGGTCAGCTCGGCCGCCCGGTCCAGGATCGGCCGGGTTTCGTCGATCTCGTAGAGGTTGTCCACGCCCTGAAGCAGGGTGGCCATCCGTTCCAGGCCCATCCCGGTGTCGATGTTCTTGTTGGGCAGGTCGCCGAGGATCTCGTACTCGCCCTTGCCCGGACCGGTGGCCCGGCCGCGCTCGTACTGCATGAAAACCAGGTTCCAGTACTCCATGTACCGGTCCTCGTCCACCGCCGGGCCGCCGTCCGGGCCGTACTCCGGACCGCGGTCGTAGAACAGCTCGCTGCAGGTGCCGGCCGGCCCGGGGATACCCATGTCCCAGGTGTTGTCGGCCCGTCCCCGCCGGACGATCCGTTCGGCCGGGATGCCGATCACCCGCTGCCAGATGTCGACGGCCTCGTCGTCGTCGAGGAAGACGGTGGGCCAGATCCGTTCCGGATCCAGGCCGAAGCCGCCGTCGGCGATCGGGTTGACGGACAGCTGCCAGGCCAGCTGGATGGCCAGCTCCTTGAAGTAGTCGCCGAAGCTGAAGTTACCGTTCATCTGGAAGAACGTGCCGTGCCGGGTGGTCTTGCCGACCTCTTCGATGTCCTGGGTCCGGATGCACTTCTGCACGCTGGTGGCGCGCTTCCAGGGGGCGGCCTGCTGACCGATGAAGTAGGGGACGAACTGCACCATGCCGGCGTTGACGAACAGCAGGTTCGGGTCGTCGAAGGGCAGCGGCACGCTGGGTACTACGGTGTGCCCATTGGCCTGGAAATGCGCAAGGAAGCGCCGCCGGATCTCGGCAGAGCGCATGGGGTAGCTCCTTACCTCTACTTGGTCAGCCGGCCGTGCTGCCGGACCGATCCGGGACCACGCCCGAATCCAGGCCGGCGGCCGAACGTAGCGCGCTCTCGTGCGCGGACATCGCGTCGCGCACATCGTCGACGAAGTCCCGCAGCGCATAGGACAGTTCGGTGAGCCCGGCGCCAACGCTGGCCGCGATGCCTTGCGGGGTGAGCTTGTCGGCGGCCCGCGACAGCTTGCGGAAGATCAGCACGCCGAGGCTGGCGCCCAAAGCCAGCCAGAACAGCCGGCGCATCAGCGCACCCGCCGGCGACCGGCCGCCCGGCGGCCCCGCCGAGCCTCGGCGACAGCCTGCGCGTCCCGGCGCTTCTTGACCGTGGACCGCACGCCGTAGGAGAAGGCGGCGACCTTGATCAGCGGGCTGCCCACCGCCGAGGACACGATGGAGGTCAGCGCGGCGGCGTTGGTGGTGATCGAGCTGACCCCGCGGGTGATGTCCTCGACCTGCGCCAACTGGCTGTTCACATTGGCCACGGTGGTTTGCGCGCCGGTCAGCAGCGGGGTGGCGCCCTCGTGAGTCTTGCGGATCGCCAGGGTGGCCTCGTCCAACGTCCGGCCGAGCTTCAGCAACGGGATAGCCAGCAACAACACCAGAAGGACGAACGCACCCGCCGCGATCAGCCCGGCGATTGCTCCAGCGTGCACGGTGCCCCCTCCTCCTCAGTGCGCACTATTTGCTCTGCTGCTCTGGCAAGACCCTACCTGGGCCGGCTCAGGGCTCGCTGTCCCGGATGAGCGCGCGCAGCCGGTCGACCCGTTCGGCCACCGCCCGCTCCGCCCCGCGCTGGCTGGGCAGGTAGTAGTCGGTGCCGACCAGTTCGTCCGGCGGGTACTGCTGACTGGCCACCCCTTCGGCGAGGTCGTGCGGGTAGACGTAGCGCTGGCCGTGCCCGAGCTTGCTGGCGCCGGCATAGTGGCCGTCCCGCAAGGGCGGCGGCACCGCGCCGGCCTGACCGGCCCGAACGTCGGCGATCGCGGAGTCGATGGCGCGGATCACCGCGTTGGATTTGGGCGCCAGCGCCAGGTGGATGGTGGCCTGGGCCAGGTTGATCCGGGCCTCCGGCATGCCGATCAGGGCAACCGCCTGCGCGGCCGCGGTGGCCGCCAGCAACGCGCCCGGGTCGGCCAGGCCGATGTCCTCGCTGGCGTGCACCACCAGCCGGCGGGCGATGAAGCGCGGATCCTCGCCGGCCACGATCATCCGGGCCAGGTAGTGCAGCGCGGCGTCGACGTCCGAGCCCCGGATGGATTTGATGAACGCGCTGATCACGTCGTAGTGCTGGTCACCGTCGCGGTCGTAGCGCACCGCGGCGGTGTCGACGGCTTGTTCCAGCGCCGGCAGGCTGATTTCGACCGGACCGGCGTCGTTCTGGCTTTCGGCGAGCACCGTGCCAGCCGCTGCCTCCAGCGCGGTCAGCACCCGGCGGGCGTCCCCGGTCGCCATCCGCACCAGGTGGGCTCGGGCGTCCGCGGCCAGGCTGACTTGGCCGGCCAGCCCGCGCGGATCGGTCAGCGCCCGGTCGATCAGCTGCTCGATGTCGGCATCGTCCAGCGGCTGCAGGGTGAGCAGCAGGCTGCGCGACAGTAGCGGCGACACCATCGAGAAGTACGGGTTCTCGGTGGTCGCGGCGACCAGCGTGATGGTGCGCGCCTCCACCGCGGCCAGCAGCGAATCCTGCTGGGTCTTGGAGAACCGGTGGATCTCGTCGATGAACAGCACGGTCTGCCGGCCACCGTGCTCCAGGGTGCGGCGGGCGGTGTCGATCACCGCCCGGACGTCCTTGACCCCGGCATTGAGCGCCGACAGCTGGACGAACCGCCGGTTGCTGGCCGTCGACACAATGCTGGCCAGCGTGGTTTTGCCGGTGCCGGGCGGGCCGAACAGGATCAGCGACATCGGCGCGTCCCCCTCGACCAACCGGCGCAGTGGCGAACCGGGGCCGAGCAGGTGCTGCTGGCCGATCACCTCGTCCAGGGTGCGGGGTCGCAGCCGGATGGCGAGCGGGGCGTTCGGGTCGACCGTCGCCGGTTGTTGGGCGCTGGAGGCGGTGCTGGTCGGATCTGCGTCGTCGGACAGTTCACCGAACAGCGTCACGTCCATCCCTCCCCGTTAACCGTAGCCTGTCGATGGCTCGGAGCAGTTCTACATTGGCAGGCATGGCAGTGATGACCGCGCGTCGCCGGATCACCCGGATCAGGTCGGTGGACGGCGCCGATCCCGCGGTGGAGACCCTCGGCGACGAGTTGACCGTCGAGGCACCGCTGAACCTGATCCTGGACGGCGAGTCCATCGCAACCCTGATGCGCACGCCGGGGCATGACCTGGAGCTGGCTGCCGGCTGGCTGACCGTCGAGTCCGGAGTGCGTGGGCCCGCCGACCTGGTGGGTCTGCGGCAGTGCCGAACCGAGGACGACCTGGCGGCGCGGGCGGCGGACGGGGTGTCCGGCCGGGGGGTGGACCAGGTGGACCTGGCGCTGCGGCCCGGGATCGAGCCGCCCCGGCCACGGGCCTGGGTGACCGGCGCAGCCTGCGGGGTGTGCAGCGCCGACGTGCTGGATCTGAGCCCGTTGCGCCGCAGCGATCCGCACACCCCCGGCTGGACGGTCGAAGCCCGGGCGCTGCTGGCGCTGCCGGACGCACTGCGCGCGCAGCAGAAGACCTTCGACCGGACCGGTTCGCTGCACGCGGCCGCGTTGGCCAGCGCGGACGGCACGCTGCTGGCGGTACGCGAGGACGTCGGTCGGCACAACGCGGTGGACAAGGTGCACGGCTGGGCGCTACTCGCCGAGCGGCTGCCGGCCACCGACTTGCTGCTGGTGGTCAGCGGCCGGATTTCCTTCGAGATCGTGCAGAAGGCGGTCGCCGCCGGTGCCGCGGGCATTGTCGCAGTTTCCGCCCCGTCCGACCTGGCGGTGGATTTGGCCCGCGAGCACGAGCTGGTGTTGGCCGGAATGGTGCGGGGCGGCCGGATGAACGTCTACGCCGGCGAGGACCTGGTCACCGGTCTCTAGCGCAGGAGATCACCGAGTTGTCGGAGGACCGTCATCACGAGCACAGCAGGTATTCAGCTCGTTCGGAGCATAGTTAGAGGTGCCCATCCAGCCCCGATGCGGTCGCTGTTGAGGAGACTCCCTCCGATGCTGTTTCGTTCCGCCCGCGGCCGGACGGCCGCCGTCGCTATTACCGCGGTAACCCTGGTCGCCTGCACCTCGGCCGTCACCCCGGCGCGCTCTTCGGCTCAGCCGCGGTCGGACACCGCCGCGACCGGCTCGGCCCGGACGCAGCCGACCAGCTCCATCCCGCAGTTCGCCCACGTGGTGGTGGTCGTCGAGGAGAACCGCTCTTACGCCGACATCATCGGCAAGTCGTCCGCGCCGTACATCAACTCACTGGCCGCCGGCGGGGCGCTGTTCACCGAGTCGTTCGCGATCACCCACCCGAGCGAGCCGAACTACCTGGCGCTGTTCTCCGGCTCCACGCACGGCCTGACCAGCGACGCCTGCCCGCACACTTACACCACCCAGAACCTGGGCTCGGAGCTGATCCGCGCCGGCCGGAGCTTCGCCGGCTACTCCGAGTCCATGCCGTCCACCGGTTACACCGGCTGCAGCAGCGGCGGGTACGCCCGCAAGCACAACCCGTGGGTGGACTTCCCGAGCAACGTGCCGGCCTCGGACAACCGCACCTTTGGCGCGTTCCCGGCCAACTACAGCTCGCTGCCGACGGTGTCCTTCGTCGTCCCCAACGAGTACGACAACATGCACAGCGGCAGCATCGCGACCGGCGACAGCTGGCTCAAGGCGCACCTCGGCGGCTACGCCCAATGGGCCAAGACCCATAACAGCCTGCTGATCGTCACCTGGGATGAGGACGACAACAGCGCCGACAACCACATTCCGACAATCTTCTACGGCCAGTCGGTGCTGGTCGGCCGGTATTCCGAGCGGATCACCCACTACGCGGTGCTGCGCGCCTTGGAGGACGCCTACGGCCTGCCGGAGGTCGGCAGCAGCAGCACGGCGGCTCGGATCACCGGCACCTGGCTTTAGTCGCGTCGCTCGCCGTGCCGGGAACAGCGCGCTCGCCAGCCGGCCGGCTCTACCTGAACCACCATCCGCCGGCCGCAGTCCGGGCAGAACCGCGGCGGTTCAAGCGCAGCCCGAGCTCGGCAGCCGGGGTGATCACCCGGCCGGCCGCACTGCCCGCAGAATGCCGTCTGCTCAGACACCTGACAGGCCTAGAGAGTCGCCGAGAGCGCCTTGATCGGCATGCTCAGTTCGTCCAGCAGCGCCAGGTCGGCGGCGGCCGGCCGGCCCAGGGTGGTCAGGTAGTTGCCGACGATTACCGCGTTGATGCCGCCGAGCATGCCTTGCCGGGCGCCCAGATCGCCGAGGGTGAGCTCCCGGCCGCCGGCGAAGCGCAGCACGGTGCGAGGTAGCGCCAGCCGGAACGCCGCGATGGTGCGCAGCGCGTCCCGTCCGTCCAGCACCGGCAGGTCGGCGAACGGGGTGCCCGGCCGCGGGTTGAGAAAGTTCATCGGCACCTCGTGCGGGTCCAGCGCGGCCAGCTGGGCGGCGAACTCGGCGCGCTGTTCCAGCGTCTCGCCCAGGCCGATGATGCCGCCGCAGCACACCTCCAGGCCGGCCTCGGCCACCATCCGCAGGGTGTCCCGGCGCTCCTGCCAGGTGTGGGTAGTCACCACCCGGTGGAAGTACGAGCGGGCGGTCTCCAGGTTGTGGTTGTACCGGTGCACGCCGAGCGCCACCAACTCGTCCACCTGTGGCTGGCTGAGCATGCCCAGCGAGCAGGCGATCTGGAGGTCGACCTCGGCCCGGATCGCCCGCACGCCCTCGGCGACCTGGGCCATCAGCCGCTCGTCCGGGCCGCGCACCGCCGCCACGATGCAGAACTCGCTGGCTCCGGTCTCCGCGGTCTGCCGGGCCGCCCGGACCAGGCTCGGTACGTCCAACCAGGCGGTCCGCACCGGCGAGTCGAACCGGCCGGACTGCGAACAGAAGTGGCAGTCCTCCGGGCAGCCGCCGGTCTTCAGGCTGACGATGCCCTCGACCTCCACCTCCGGGCCACACCAGCGCAGCCGGACCTGGTGGGCCAGTTCCAGCAGCTCGTCCAGTCGGCTGTCCGGCAGCCGGAGCACCTCCAGCACGGCGGGCTCGGCCAGCCCCTGGCCCCGCTCGAGCACCTGGTCCCGGGCGGCGTCCAACACATCGATAGTCACAGGCTCTCAGCTCCGGGGGGTGCGGCGGCGTGGCTACGGACGAAGTCTGCTGCATCCAGGCGCCCACCCAGCGCCGGAGTGAGCGATCGCACGGCGTACTCGGCGAACCGGGCACCCTCCAGCAGGCCGGCGTCGGCCGCCAGCACACCGCCGATCGGCGCACCGGCGTAGTCGGGCAGGTCGTGCAGGTTGCACCGGTCGGCCAGCCCGGGCGTCGCCGGCCAGTCGCCGATCACCAGCTGGTGCGGGCCCAGCCCGGCCTCGGCCAGCGGGCGTGCGCTGGCCGCCGCATCGTGCAGGCCACCGAGCCGGGACGAGCACACCAGCACCACCCGCAATCCGGCCACCCGGTCGGCCAGCGTGTTGGCCAGCTCGATGATGCCGTGGCCGGCGGCATCGAATCGCACCAACGAGCCACCGGCGCCCTCGATGACCACCAGGTCCCGATCGGCCAGCTCGCCGATCCGGTCGGCCAGCTGCGCCGGGCCCGGCCCGGCCTCGCCCAACCGGCGAGCCGCGGTGGCCGGGGCCAATGGCTCGCGGTAGCGCTGGTACTCGTGCAGGTCGGCCAGCCCGGTCAACCGAGCCACCTCGGCCAGGTCGGCCGGCTCACCGGGTCGCGCCCCGGTCTGCACCGGCTTGACCACCGCCACCCGCCGGCCTTGCCGCTGTGAACAGGCCGCGATCGCCGCGGTGGCGATGGTCTTACCCACCCCGGTGCCGGTCCCGGTCACCACGACACAGTTCATGGCAACGATGCCCAGGCTCGACGGAACCGGTCCAGCTCGGCACCGGTCAGGTTCGCCCGACCGATCAGCCGGAGGCGGGCACTGCCGGCCGGCACCGACGGCGGCCGGAAGCAGCCCACCCGGATCCCCTTGTCGAGCAACGCCAGCGAGCGGTCGTAGGCGGCCTGCGCCTCGCCGACCGGCACCGGCACCACGGCCGAGCCGGTGGTCGGGACGCCGCAGCTGCCGGCCAGCTCGGCGGCCCGGTCCAGCGCGGCGGCGGCCAGCTCCGGTTCGGCGGCGATGATGCGCACGGCCGCCAGCGCCGCGCCCACGGCGGGCGGGTTCAGCCCAGTGTCGAAGATGAACGACCGGGCGGTGTCGATCAGGTGCTCGATCACCGGCTGGCCGGCCAGCACCGCACCGCCCTGCGCACCGAGTGCCTTGGACAGCGTCACCGTGGTCAGCACGTTCGGGTGGCCGGTGATGCCGGCCTCCGCCGCCGCACCCCGGCCGCCACCGCGCACGCCGAGCCCGTGCGCGTCGTCCACCACCAGAAGGGCACCGTGCCGGTCGGCGATGGCGGCCAGCTCGGCCAGTGGAGCCAGCTCGCCACTGGCCGAGCCGACCGCGTCCACCACCACTACCGCGCGAGATTGTTCCCGGTTGGCAAGGGCATTCTCGATCGAGGCCGGATCACCGGCCGGACTCACCAGCACCGTTGAGCGGGACAGCCGGCAGGCGTCCACCAGCGAGGCGTGGTTGCCGGCGTCAGAGACCACCAGGCAGTCCGGGCCGGCCAGCGCAGTGACGGCGCCCAGGTTGGCCAGGTAGCCGGAAGAGAACACCAGCCCGGCCGGGGCACCGACCAGGGCGGCCAGCTCGGCCTCCAACTCGGCGTGCAACGCGGTGCTGCCGGTGACCAGCCGGGAGCCGGACGCGCCGGCGCCCCACTCGTCGGCCGCCCGAGCCGCCGCCCGGCTCAGCCGCGGATCCCGGCACAGGCCGAGGTAGTCGTTGGAAGCCAGATCCAGCACCGATGAATCCGGCTGCCGGTGCGATAGCCGTCGGCGCAGCCCGGCCGCCGCCCGTTCGGCAGCGGTCGCGGCCAGCCAGGCCTGCGGATCGACGCTCAGCCGAGTCGTCACCTCGCTCCGTCCCCCTTAGTCGTAGTGCTGAAAGCTGGACCAGAGCGTGTGCCAGGGCTGCCTCGGCCCCCGGCATACCGCGACGGGCGCTCCGACCTCCTCGTTGTCCACGCCGGCGCGATTGTGCAGGTGGGCGAGCACGGTGCAGGACGAGAAAAGTTGCTCGACGTCGGTGAGCTGGTAGCCGACGATGACGGCCGGGCCGGCGCTGTCGGGTGGCCGGGCGTCGAAGTAGAGCTGGTTCTGTCCGCTGTACGGGCGGGGCAGCCGCAGCGCCGGGCCGTAACGGATGACGGCGCCGGCTTCGCCGTAGTTGCTGGTAATCAGCACCGGATGCTGATCGCTGGGCACCGTCCGGTAGACGGCGGCGATTTCTGCCACGTACTCCGGCCAGCCGATCTCATCACGCACCGTCTGGTTGATGGCCGGGATCGGGGTGTCGGCCAACACCGAGGGCGGCACCAAGGGCAGCGCCAGCACCGCGGCCACCGCGGCATTGATCGCGATCGCCACCCAGGCGGCACGCCGCCATGCGGTGGACCGGGCGAGCAAGTCGGCTGCCGGCACGCAGCCGGCAGCGAAGAGGACGATGAGCAGGCCGATCGGGTAGTACAGCTGGCCGCCGCCGACGAACGTTTCAGCGAGCAGGACGACGAAGGCGGTGGGCAGCAGGCGTACGGCCCGCCACTGCGGCCGGCGCCGCAACGCGACCAGCCCGGCGACCCAGATCGGCACCAGCGGCGGGCCGAGCAGCAGCGCCAGATACGGCCACATCAGGATGCGGACGCTGCCGGCGTTGTGCTCGCTCAGCGCCCGGCCCATGGTCAGCTGTGGCCAGTCATTGGTTGCCTGGTACACCAGGTTCGGCACCGCGAGCAGCAATGCCAGCGCGGCCCCGGCCCACAGCCAGCGGTCGGTGAGCGCGCGGCGCGGCCCACTGATCAGCAACCCGAGCGCCAGCGCGATCACCAGCAGCACGACGAGCAGCTTGTTGTACGTGCTGATCCCGATAATCGCGCCGACCGCGAGCCACCAGCGAGGCTCGCCCCGGCACAGCGCTCGGATGGTGAACAGGCACGCCAACGGCCAGACCAGCAGGTCGAACGTCGTGGTCAACAGGACGTGGCCGAACACCAGCGGGATCGCGGCGAATGCGTAGGCCCAGGCGCACAACGCCTGCGCGCCGGCTCGGCCGCCGAGTTCCCGGGTGATCAGGGCGGCCACCAACACCGACAGCACCGCGCTTACCGTGGCGGGCAGCCGACCCAGCCACGGGTCGCCGGACAGCTCGGCCGCCACCCGGGCCAGCAACGGCGTGAACGGTGGCTGGTCGACATACCCCCAACCGGCCGGCAACGTCCGGAAGTACAGCTCGTCCCGTTCGAACCCGTAGCCGTTGCTGGTCGCGGTCAATGCGACAGCCAGCACCGCCATCGCCGAGCCGACCCAGCGCCAGGCAAGATCCGGTAGCGCTCGCTGTTGCGGCTCGGCCGGCGCCACGGTTTCGGTCACAGTCGCCGAACGTACCGTCGATCGCATTGTGCGGCCCGGGCAGGCGGTTTCCGGCCCGCAAACCGCCAGCTCGGGCCGCACAATGCATCCCTAGCGCGAGGCTTCTGCGGCGGCGGCCATTGCCGTGCAAATGGCGGCGATCTCGGCGTCGGTGCACAGGTACGGCGGCATGGTGTAGATCAGATCCCGGAACGGCCGCAACCACACCCCGTGCGCCACCGCCGCCGCAGTGGCCGCCGGCACCGCCACCGGACGATCCAGCTGCACCACCCCGATCGCGCCGAGCACCCGGACGTCGCGCACCCCGGGCAGGGTGGCCAGCGGCGCCAGGCCAGCGGCCAATCCGTTCGAGATCCGGCCCACCGCACCGGCCCAATCGCCGGCCAGCAACAGCCGGATCGAGGCCAGCGACACCGCGGCCGCCAGCGGGTTGGCCATGAAGGTCGGTCCGTGCGCGAGCACTGGCACCTGACCGCGGCTGATCCGCTCGGCCACCTCGGCGGTACACAGCGTGGCGGCCATCGAAAGGTAGCCCCCGGTCATTGCCTTGCCCAGGCAGCAGATGTCCGGCGACACCCCGGCCTGCTCGGCGGCGAACATGGTCCCGGTGCGCCCGAACCCGGTGGCGATCTCGTCGAAGATCAGCAGCACCCGGTGCCGATCGGCCAGCTCCCGCAGCCCGCGCAGGTAGCCGGGGTGGTGAAAGCGCATGCCACCGGCGCCCTGCACCACCGGCTCCACAATGATCGCCGCGATCTCATCGGCGTGCTGGGCCAGCGCATCGTCCCAGACCCCGAGGTACTCCGGCCGCAGCTCAGCCCCGGCCGGCGGCTCGTCGACGAACAGCTGCGCGGGCAGCATCCCCCGCCACAGTGCGTGCATGCCGCCGTCCGGGTCGCACACGCTCATCGGGTGCAGCGTGTCGCCGTGGTAGCCGCCCCGCCAGGTGATCAGCCGGTGCTTGGCCGGCCGGCCGGCGCTGGCCCAGTACTGCACCGCCATCTTGGCGGCCACCTCGACCGCCACCGAACCGGAGTCGCAGAAGAACACCCGTTGCAGCGGCTCTGGAGTGAGCTCCACCAGCAGCCGGGCCAGCTCGATCGCCGGCCGGTGGGTGAGGCCGCCGAACATGACGTGGCTCATCGAATCGACCTGCTCGCGCACCGCGGCGTCCAGCACCGGGTGCCGGTAGCCGTGGATGGCCGCCCACCAGGACGACATCGCGTCGATCAGCTGCCGACCGTCCGCCAGGGTCAGCCGGACGCCGGCGGCCGAGCGAACCAGCAATGGCTCCGCGGTGGCCGGCAGCGGCCCGTACGGGTGCCAGACGTGCTGCCGGTCGAAGGCGAGCAGCTCGGCCATAGTTAGCTGCTCTTCGCCCGGGTCAGCCACCCGTAACGCTGGATCAGCCACCCGCGACGCTGGGTACGGCCGGCTCGCCAGTAGGCAGCGCGTGCTTGTTCTCGGCTGCCTTCGGCGTGGCGTCCACCCCGGCCTCCCGGCGCTGTTCGGGCGTGATCGGCGCCGGCGCCTCGGTGAGCGGGTCGTAACCGCCGCCGGTCTTGGGAAAGGCGATTACGTCCCGGATCGAGTCGGTGCCCGACAGCAGCGCGCAGATCCGGTCCCAACCGAACGCGATGCCGCCGTGCGGCGGGGCGCCGTAGGCGAAGGCGTCGAGCAGGAAGCCGAACTTCTGCTGTGCCTGCTCCGGCGACAGCCCCATCATGGCGAACACCCGCTCCTGGATGTCCCGCCGATGGATACGGATCGAACCACCACCGATCTCGTTGCCGTTGCAGACGATGTCGTAGGCGTAGGCCAGCGCGTTGCCGGGGTCGGTGTCGAAGCTGTCGAAGAACTCCGCCTTAGGGCTGGTGAAAGCGTGGTGTACGGCGGTCCAGGCTCCGGCACCGACCGCAACATCCCCGCTGGCAGTGGCCTCCGCGCTCGGCTCGAACAGCGGCGCGTCCAGCACCCACAGGAACGACCACTCACCTTCGGTGAGCAGGCCGGCCCGCCGGCCGATCTCGATCCGGGTGGCACCGAGCAGGTTCTGCGCGGTCTTGCGCGCGCCTGCCGCAAAAAACACGCAGTCGCCCGGCTGGGCGCCGACGAACTCGGCCAGCCCGGCCCGCTCGGACTCGGACAGGTTCTTGGCGACCGGGCCGGACAGCTCGCCGTCCTCGCCGACCAGCACGTACGCCAGCCCGCGGGCGCCGCGCTGCTTGGCCCAGTCCTGCCAGGCGTCGAGCTGCCGACGGGGCTGGGACGCTCCGCCGGCCATCACCACGGCGCCGACGTACTCGGCCTGAAATACCCGGAACGGCGTCTCGGCGAAGTAATCGGTGCAGTCGGTGAGCTCCAACCCGAACCGCAGGTCAGGCTTGTCCGAGCCATAGCGGTTCATCGCGTCGGTATAGGTCATCCGCGGGATGTCGTCCGGGATCCGGTAGCCGATCAAGTCCCACAACGCCCGCAGCACCTGCTCGGCCACCGCGAGCACATCATCCTGCTCGACGAAGCTCATCTCGATGTCGAGCTGGGTGAACTCCGGTTGCCGGTCGGCGCGGAAGTCCTCGTCCCGGTAGCAGCGAGCGATCTGGAAGTAGCGTTCCATGCCGGCCACCATCAGCAGCTGCTTGAACAGCTGCGGCGACTGCGGCAGCGCGTACCACGAACCGGGCTGAAGCCGGGCCGGCACCAGGAAGTCGCGGGCACCCTCGGGCGTGGACCGGGTCAGCGTCGGGGTCTCGATCTCTACGAAGTCTTGCGCGTACAGCACCTCCCGAGCGGCCCGGTTTACCCTGCTGCGTAAACGTAATGCCGCCGCCGGACCGGGCCGTCGCAGGTCCAGGTAGCGGTACTTCAGCCGGGCCTCCTCGCCGACCTCGGTGTGCTCGTCGATCTGGAACGGCAGCGGCGCGGACGGGTTGAGCACCACCAGGCTGGACGCGGCCACCTCGATCTCACCGGTCGGGATGTTCGGGTTGACCTTGCCGGCAAGCCGCTCCTGCACCACGCCGGCGACCTGGACGCACCACTCGTTGCGCAAATCGTGTGCTATTTCGTCGTCCCGGATCACCACCTGGACGACGCCGCTGCCGTCGCGCAGATCGATGAAGGCGACCCCGCCGTGGTCACGGCGACTGGCCACCCACCCGGTCAGGACGACCGGCTCACCCGCGTCGGACGCGCGCAGCGTCCCGGCCTCACTCGTGCGGAGCACAGGGTTTCCCTTCAACGTTCGAGCACAACGATGTAGTACCGGGACCGATTGTCCCATTGGCCAATGACCGGCAGACGGACGGGACCGGTCAGGAATCCGGACGGACGATCTGCGGCCGCAGATCCTCCGCCGGTGGCAACCAGCTGTCCGGATCGGCCGGGACCTGATCGCCGGTGCGGATATCGCGCACCGTATCGGTGGGCGAATCGTCCGCTCCGGCAACCGGATTCTCGCCGGCGCCGGCCGGAAACCAGACGAACGGAATACCCCGCCGGTCGGCGAACCGGATCTGCTTGCCGTACCTCTGCGGACTGGCCGCAACCTCGCACGGCACGCCGCGGGCCCGCAGCTTCTGCGCGATCGCGTCGCTGGCGGCCCGGGCGTTCTCGTCCGGCAGCGCCACCAGCACCGCCGAAGGCACCGACCTGCTCGCGGTGATCTTCTTACGCGCGAACAGCGGAACCAGCATCCGGGTGACGCCCAGGGAGATGCCGACGCCCGGGTAGCTGGTCCGGCCGTCACTGGCCAGCGCGTCGTACCGGCCGCCCGAGCAAATCGAGCCGAGGCTTTCGAAGCCGGCCAACCGGGTCTCGAATACCGTCCCGGTGTAGTAGTCCAGGCCACGGGCGATCCGCAGGTCGGCCTGCACTTGGAAGCGTTCACCGGACAGCGCCGCGCAGCCGTCGATCACGGCCGCCAGCTCGGCCAGTCCCTCCTCCAGCAGCGGGTCGCTGACCCCGAGCTCGCGCACCCGCTGTACGAACGAGGTGTCCGGGGTACAGATGCCGGCCATCGCCAGGCACAGTTCGGCCTGCCGGTCGTCCAAGCCGGCGTCGGAGACCAGCATGCTCGCGATCACCTCGGCCGGCACCTTGTCCATCTTGTCGATGACTCGCATCACCGCCGCCGGCTCACCGGCCCCGATGCCGCGCAGGAACCCCTCGATCAGCTTGCGGTTGTTCACCTGAAGGGTGAGCGTCGGCACCGGCAGCGCGGACAGCGCCTCGGCCATCACCCGGGCCACCTCGACGTCGAAGTGGAACGGCAGCACGTCGCGGGCCACCACGTCGATGTCGGCCTGGGTGAACTCGCGGTAGCGACCTTCCTGGGGACGTTCGCCGCGCCACACCTTCTGGATCTGGTAGCGCCGGAACGGGAACTCCAGCCGGCCGGCGTTCTCCAGCACGTACCTGGCGAACGGCACGGTCAGGTCGAAGTGCAAGCCCAGTTCCGAACGATCGGAGTCAGCCTCATCGCCTGCCTGCAGCCTGCGCAGCAAGTAGACCTCCTTGTCGATCTCACCCTTGCGCAGCAACTGCTCCAACGGCTCCACGGCGCGGGTTTCGATCGGGGTGAAGCCGTGCAGTTCGAAGACCGCCCGCAACTGGTCGATGATCTGCTGCTCGGCGAGCCGCTCGACCGGCAGCAGTTCCGGGAATCCGCTGATCGCACTGGGCTTGGCGCTCGCCGGCCTGGTGCCCTCAGGTTCGGTCACATCAGCTCTCTCAGATAGGGATTGGTGAGGCGTTCGCGCCCAATGGTCGTCTGTGGACCGTGGCCCGGACAAACGATTACCTCGTCCGGCATCGGCAGGATCACGGTGCGCAGCGATTCGAGCATGGCCGGCATCGAGCCGCCGGGCAGGTCGGTACGGCCGATGGAGCCGGCGAACAGCACGTCACCGGAGAACAGCACGCTGGGCTCGTCCCGACCGGTAGGCAGGTCGAACACCGCCGAACCAGCGGTGTGCCCAGGCGCGTGTCGGATCGAAAACCCCAGCCCGGCGATCTCGATCAGCGCGCCGTCGGTGAGCGGGCGGACGTCGGACGGCTCGGCGAAGGTCAGCCCGGCGATGCCGAAGATCGGGGAGCCGACCGGTTGGCCGAGGGTGGCCCACGGGTCGGCCAACGCGAACCGGTCGTCGGGGTGGATGTAGGCCGGCACGTCGCGCGCCTGGCAGACCGGCAGCACCGAGAAGGTGTGATCCAGGTGCCCGTGGGTCAGCAACACCGCGACCGGGTGCAGCCGGTGCTCGGCGATGATCTCGTCCAGCTGGTCGGTCACCCCGATGCCGGGGTCGATGATGACGCACTGCTCCCCCGGGCCGTCCGCGACGACGAAGCAGTTGGTTCCGAACAGCTGGGACGGAAAGCCCTGGATCAGCACAACTCGTCCCACCTCCTCCTCGCCTGGCCTGGCCGACGCCCGAGCCTACCCAGCGGTGGCCTGGCGCTAGGCTCTGCCCGCTGCTGAACGGACTCTTAACCGGGCCGGTCACGGCACCCAACGCGGTTTCGTAGAATTCGCCCACCGTGACCGTTCACGTTCAGGCGCACCGGCCGGCGCGCCTACCCGGGAGGACTATCAGTGCCGAACAGCAAGCAGCGCCGTGACGCGGCCCGCCGCCACCTCGAGCGCCAGCTGGTGCGCCGCCAACAACGCAACGCCCGCCGCCGGCAACTGAACCTGATCGCCACCGTGGTGGGCGTGCTGGCGATTTTCGTGGTGATCATCGTCAGCGTGGTGATGCTCAGTCACGACCACAAGAAGTCAGCGGACGCCAGCAGTAGCAACTCGGCATCGCCGTCCGCCTCGCCATCCCGCACCACCTCGATCGGCCCGACCCGCTCGGCCGCCCCGATCGCGTCCCGGGCGGCGAAGAAGACCACCGGGCCCTGCAAGTACGCCGAGGACGCCAGCAAGCTGACCTCCGGCAACCTGTTCGACGTCGGCCTGCCGCCGGACCCCAAGCCCACCCCGACCGGCAGCTACATCGCGGTGTTCCACAGCAACCTGGGTGCCATCACCGTCCAACTGGACGGCAAGAGCGCCCCGTGCAACGTGCAGAGCATCAGATACCTGATCAAGAAGAAGTTCTACGACGAGACTTCCTGCCCGCGCTCGGTGAACTCCGGCATCTTCGTGGTGCAGTGCGGTGACCCGTCCGGCTCCACCGCCGGCGGCCCGACCTACAGCACCAAGGACGAGAACCTCAGCAAGGCCAGCTATACCGCGGGCACGCTGGCGATGGCCAACTCCGGGCCCAACACCAACGGCAGCCAGTTCTTCTTCATTACCAAGGATTCCAACGGCAGCCTGGGCAAGAACTACACGGTGATCGGGCACGTCGCGGCCGGCCTGGACATCCTTCAGAA
>DATFHF010000032.1:0-46431 GCA_035248685.1 Jatrophihabitans sp. | reverse complement strand
CCGGCCGCCGCGAAATCCCAGAACGACAGCGCGCCGTGCCGGTGCAGCAGGGCCGCGATCCGGGCGGTGTTGCTGACGATGCCGGTCACGTTGCTGGCCGCCGAGAACGAACCGATCTTCACCGGCCGGTCGGCATAGCGCACCAACTGCTCGGTCAACTCATCGATATCGATATGGCCGTCGGCGTCCTCGGAGATCATGACGACCTCGGCGATAGATTCCCGCCAGGGCAGCTCGTTGGAATGGTGCTCGTACGGACCGATGAACACCACCGGCCGGTGCTCGGCCGGGATCAGCGACGACAGCCGGTACCGGTCCTCCAGGCCGGCCGGGATTCGCAGCCCCAGGATGCCGATCAGCTTGTCGACCGCACCGGTGCAGCCGGAACCGGCGAAGATGACCGCGGTCTCGGCGTCGCCGCCGACCGCGTCGCTGATGATGGCCCGGGCGTCCTCCCGCAGCCGGGTGGTTTGCAGGCCGGTGCCGCTGGACTCGGTGTGGGTGTTGGCGTACCTCGGCAACACCTCGTCCCGGATGAAGTCCTCCAAAAAGCCCAGCGCCCGGCCCGAGGCGGTGTAGTCGGCGTAGGTGACCCGGCGCGGCCCGTACGGGCCGTCCATCACCTGGTCGTCCCCGATCACCGACTCGCGGATGCGGCGTAGCAGCGGGGTCTCGATCGGCGCGGCGTTCACCCAGTGAGCGTATCGCCCAGCGGCTGCGCCGAGGCATCTGCGAAACTGGCTTCATGTCGCAAGCCACCGCCGTCGCCGACCTGCTCGGCGATGCCTTTTCCCGCGTCCACCAGGTGGTGACCAGTACGGTCGACGGCCTCAGCACCGAACAGCTGCGGCACCGACCCGGGCGTGAGGCCAACAGCATCGGCTGGCTGATCTGGCACCTCACCCGGATCCAGGACGACCACGTCGCCGAAGCCGCCGGACTCGACCAGGTCTGGACCGGCCAGGGCTTTTACGAGCGGTTCGCCTTGCCGTTCGACACCACCGCCACCGGCTACGGCCAGAGTCCGGACGAGGTCGCCGCGGTACGGGTCAGCGCCGAACTGTTGATCGCCTACCACGACGCGGTATACCGGCAGACCAGCCGGTTCGTGGCCGGGCTGACCGATGCCGAGCTGGCACGGATCGTCGACGAGCGCTGGGATCCGCCGGTCACCCTCGGCGTCCGGTTGGTCAGCGTGCTCAGCGACGACCTCCAGCACGCCGGCCAGGCCGCCTACCTCCGCGGCCAGCTCAGCTAACGAGGCGATAACAGCAGCAACGCCGGTGCGGTGCCGGCACATCCTCGGAAATGAAGCCACCCGAGGAGGAGCCATGCCAGCTACCGCCGCGCTGCCGTCCGAGCCGTCGACCAGACCGTCCCGCCGACTGATCTTGTCGGCCGTGCTCGCGGTGCTAACCATCCTGGCGCTGGCCGGCTGTACCCGATCCGGCAAGCATTCGCAGAGCAACTCGGCCGGCGGGTTCGACGGCGCCGGGCCGGCCAACGGCGCCGCCGTGGCACCGTCGGCCGAGCAGCCGACGACCGGTTCGGTCAAGGCGCCCAGCGCGCCGCTCCAGCAGCGGGCGGTGGTGCGAACCGCGAACATGACCGTCACGGTGGCCGACGTCGACCAGGCCGCCGATAGCGCGCTATCGGCGACCCTCGCCGACGGTGGCCGGTTCGACCAGGACAATCGCAACAACGACGGACTCGCCCGACACGCCGAACTGATACTGCGGGTACCGCCGGCCAAGTTGAAATCGCTGATGGACACGATCAGCCGGCTCGGTCACGAGGACAACCACAGCGTGCTGGGCGAGGACGTCACCGCCTCGCAGGCCGACGTGAACGCCCGGGTCACCGCGCTCACCATCAGTGTCGGCCGGCTCCAGGACTACCTCAGGCACTCAGGCAGCATCACCGAACTGGTGACGCTGGAATCCCAGCTGACGCAACGGGAATCCGAGCTGGAGTCGACGACTGCGCAACAGCACGCGCTGGCCGATCAGGTGGATCTGGCCAGCCTGACCGTTGAGCTGAAGTCCGCAACGCGCATCGCCGGTTCGTCGCCGGCCGGCTTCGGCGCGGCCCTGGTGCAGGCGACGCATGGGTTGGTGCTGACGCTGCGCTGGACGGCCGCGCTGCTGGGCTATCTGCTGCCGTTCCTGGTGGTACTGGTCGTGTTGGTGATACCGCCGACCCTGTGGTGGCGCCGGCGGGCTGTTCGGGTGGCACCGCCGGAGCCGGCGAGCGACTGAGCCAGCAGCTCAGCCGCTGGCCACCCGGCCGGGCAGCCAGACGCTGAACGTGCTGCCGGCGCCGAGTTCGGACTCCACGTCGATCGAGCCGCCGTGCCGTTGCACGATCTCGCGCACGATGGCCAATCCCAGACCGGTGCCCGGCAGCGCGGCGGCGGTGGCGTTGGATGCTCGGAAGAACCGGGTGAACAGGTTGCCGATGTCCTGCACCGGAATCCCGATGCCGTTATCGCTGACCAGCACCAGCACTCCGTCGTCCTCGTCGGCCGCCAGCTCCACCCGGACCCGGCCCCCGGGCGGGGTGAACTTGCAGGCATTGGCGATCAGGTTCGTGAAGACCTGCTCCAACTGCACCGGATCACCCTCGACCTTGAGATCACCGGGTGCCTCCAGGGTCAGCCGGACGTGATTGGCGGCGGCCAACGGCAGCATCGCCTCATGCACCGTACGCAACACCGAGCTGATCTCGACGGTGGTCAGCTCCAGCCGCAGCCGGCCGGCGTCGATCCGGGACTGGGTGAGCAGATCCTCGATCAGATTGCGCAATCTGGTGGCGTTGCGGTCGATCACGGCCAGCATCTGCCGAGTCGACTCCGGCAGGTCACCACCGTCGCCGTCCTGAAGCATCTCCAGGTAACCGCTGATCGAGGTGAGCGGTGTGCGCAGCTCGTGCGAGACGGTGGACACGAAATCGGACTTGGCCTGGTCGAGTTCGCGTAGTGCCTGCACCGCCTCGGCTTGCCGGGCAATCACGTGCGCCTGCACCAGGCTGTGCGCCAGATCGGCCGCCAGGAACTGGGCAACCCCGGTCTCGGTGAGCGTCCAGTGCCGGGAGTGGCCGGTCATCGCGATCCACATGATGCCGAAGGCGCTGGTGTTGTCGCCGATCGGCACCACCATCGACGCGCTGGCACCGGCCGTTCGAGCCAGCTTGAAGATCGCGCGACCGGACGGGCTGGGCACGTACGTGCGGTAGTCGTTGATCGTGATGACCTGTGCGCTGTCCCACAGCCGGTCGGCCAGTGCCTGCGCCTCGGCGAGCTGATGCTCGGCTGCCGGCGGCAACGGTCCGAGATTCTCCTTATGCCATTGGGCGGTCAGCTGCGGTACCCGGTCATCGGCGAAGGTCTGTAGCCAAACCCGGTCCACTTCGAAGGCATCACCGAGGCCGCGAACCAGATGATCAGCCATCTGCGCCCCATTGGTCGTGCGGCGGATGGTGGACGAGATCAGCCGGGTCCGCTGCCGGAACTGCTCGGCGTCCCGGTCGGCGGTGGCCTCGGCCCGGGCCCGCCGGCCCATCGCGTTGACCGCCCGGGCAAGGGCCCGTACCTCGGACGGCCCGTCCTGCTCGTTGGCGTGCGCGGCCAGATCGCCACGGTCCAACCGGGACACCACCGAGCGAAGTGCGCGCAGTGGACGGCTGATGCCGGTCGCGGTGCGCAGCGCCAAAATTGCGGCGACCAGCACCGACACCACGGTTGCCACGATCAGCAGCGGCACCGCCAACGAACGAATCTCACGGGTTTGACTGCGTAAACTCGCCCGGCTGGCCTCGATCCGGGCGCTCACCACGGCGTCGGCGGCCCGGAACCGGTCGAACAACAGCTTGCCGGCCTGCTGTGCCGGCTGGTCGGGCAGGTTAGCGGTCGGGTTTGCCGCTATCGGATCGGCATATTGGCTCAACCACTGGATGATGTCCCGCCGCTCCGCGCTGATCGCCGAGTCCCAGGTCCGCACCCCGATGCCGTGCAATGCCGATTCGGTACGGTCCAGGCTGGGCAGGATCTGCGGCCGGGAGTCCTGGTATGGCTTGAGAAAGCTGTCGATTCCGGTCAGCAGGTAGCCGCGCACGGCGCTTTCGGCGTTGAGCATCAGGGTCAGCGTCTGGGTGTGTGCGTCACTGGCCGGGGTGTAACCCCGGGTCAGCCGGTCGACCTGGTTGGTGGCCACCTGGATCGCCACCACGCCGGCCGCGCCGACCAAGATCAGCAGTAGCAGCAGGGCAGCGGCTAACCGGCGCAGCCGGATGCCGACCGCATCCCGGGAGTCCGGCAGTGCCCCGATGGTCACTGGCCAGTCCGCCGGAGTACCGCCTCGACCCGGGTCACCAGCTCCCGCGGACTGAACGGCTTGATGATGTAGTCGACCGCACCCTGCGCCAACCCGGACTGGATGTCGAACTCCTGACTCTTGGCCGACATCAAGATCACCGGCACGGTGGCGGTGCTCGGGTCCCGGCGCAAGGTGGCGATGATGTCCAGGCCTGAGATGCCGGGCATCATCACGTCCAACAGGGCCAGATCCGGGCGCTGCTCTCGGATCTCGCGCAACGCGTGCAGCCCGTCGTCCACCCCGACCACCCGGTAGCCGGCGGCCTGAAGCTTCACGGTCACCAACTCACGAATGTCGCGGTCGTCCTCCGCGATCAGGACAACCCACTGACGCCCGCCGGCCAGCTGCGCGTCCGTCATGGCCCGTCCCTTCCCCCCGATGAGAAGAATCATCTCTCTTTAGGCCGCGTGCGCAAACCGCAACGCAGTTGAAGCTGTGTCGCGAGTCGCACATCCGGTTCGGACAGCTGGGTATGCAGGCTGTCCTGTACCCGTCTGAGCCGATACCGGACAGTGGTCGGATGCACCCCCAGCCGATCGGCAACTCTTACCACGTCTGAGCCGGAATCCAGGTAATCCAGCAGCGTACGGGCGTTTACCGGCTCGTCGCGGATCAGCGCGGCAAGTCGTGGATCGAGCAGCTCAGGATGGGGTACCAGCTGCTGGCACAGGTGATTCTCGACCAGGTCGGTGATCAACCGGGGTCGCACGGCGGCGAAGCTGACTACCGGTTCGGTGCTGGCCACACCCAGCGCCAGGTCGGCCGACCGCCGCGAGGCGGGTGCGCCGGCCACGTCATCGACCCGGATCCCGATTACCGCCCGGGCCTGATTCTCCAGGTGCGCCCGGATCGCCGAGACCGCGTTGGTCAGCATGTCCAGTGCGTCCTCCGGCTCGACCAGGTTCGGGATCAACAGGTACACCCTGCCGTCCAGCAACTCGGTGAGTGCGTCGCGGCGAAAGGCCAGCGCGTGCACCGTCACGATCGAGGCCAACTCGTCCAGGTGCAGGCTGGCGGCAGTCGGATCCGGTGGCTGGGATCCGGGCACGAACACCGCCACCGCGCACGGCCGGCTGGCGGCCCGGCCGAGTCGGGCGGCCGCGCTGTCCGGCCGGCCGGCAAGGATCGCACGCAGTCCGGCGCCGGGGCGGCGACCGCCAGCGCTTCGGTCGGCGGTTGTGGTCCCGAGCAAGTACGGCGCGGTGAGTCGGGCGGCGCCCAGCAACGCCTGCTTGGCATGCGGCCCGAACTCGGTGGCCCCCTGCTGCACCCAGATCGTGCCGAGCTGCCGGCGGCCGGCGAACACCCCGACGGCCAGCCGGCGCCGGACGCCGGCCGGCGGGTACTCGCCGATCTCGATGACCTCTTCGGACCGAGCCAGCCGGTCATAGACGCCCCATTCGCGCAGCAGCGCCAGATACTCCGGCGGTCCGCTGCGTCCGAGGATCGACAGCCGGCGCAACTCGTCCACCTCGTCGCTGGACCGGGAGTAGGCAAGTACCCGGGCCGAGGTGGCGTCCTCGATGGTGACCAGGCCGCCGGTGAGGGTGGCGATGGTCTGGGCCAGCTCGGCCAGCTCGCTGTCCGGCACCGCCGGTGCCCGCAGTTGCCGGAGCAGTTGCCGGTGCAGCTCGTGCCAGCCGATCGTCGGTGGCAGGTCGTACAGCGCAACCCCCGTTCGGTGCGCCAGCTCGGCGGTCGACGGTGGGATCGGGCCGCGCAGCACCACCGCGGCCGCGCCGACCCGGCCGGCCGCGGTGAGCAACCGCTCGGTGCCAGCCGGATCGAGCCGGATGCCGAGCACCACGGCGGCCTCGGACGGCGCCGTGTCGGGTTCGTCGGGATCGGCGATTTCGACCGTGCCGGCAGCGGGCAAGCCGGCGAGGAACTCCGACAGCTCATTGCTCGGATCGGAGTGGTCCATGCCGCGAATCTTATCGTTTCCGAGCCACATGGCCGGTGCTGAAAGTAATACCGTGAAGTCAACCCGTTCAGCAACGAAGCCGATCGATCAGGAGACCGCGATGGACGCCTCGAGCCGCATCCCCACGCCGCGCAACGAGCCGGTTCTCAACTACGCGCCGGGTTCGCCGGAGCGGCGGGAGCTGTCCCGTCAGTTGGCCGAACTCGCCGCTACGCCGATCGAGCTGACCTGCACCATCGGTGGCCAGCAGCGGATGGGAGGCGGTGAGCGTGACACGGTCGTCGCACCGCACCGGCACTCGCAGGTGCTCGGGGTGCTCCGCAACGCCAACGGGCAAGACGCCCGGGACGCGGTGGCCGCGGCGGCCGCGGCGGCGCCGGCCTGGCGCGCGATGTCGTATGAGGACCGGGCGGCGATCTTCCTGCGGGCGGCCGATCTGCTGTCCGGTCCGTGGCGGGCCAAGCTGAACGCCGCCACCATGCTCGGGCAGTCCAAGACCGCGATCCAGGCCGAGATCGACTCGGCCTGCGAACTGATCGACTTCTGGCGGTTCAACGTCGCCTTCGGCGCCCAGGTGCTGGCCGAACAACCGATCTCCTCGCCCGGCATCTGGAACCGGCTGGACCACCGTCCACTCGAGGGTTTCGTTTATGCGATAACGCCATTCAACTTCACCGCCATCGCCGGCAACCTGCCTACCGCACCGGCTCTGATGGGCAATGTGGTGATCTGGAAACCGTCGAACACCCAATTGCTGGCGGCCCATCTGACCATGCGGTTGCTCGAGGCGGCCGGGCTGCCGCCGGGCGTGATCAACCTGCTGACCGGGCACGGGCTGCCGGTCTCGGAGGTGCTGCTGGCCCACCCGGACCTGGCCGGCATCCATTTCACCGGTTCGACCGGTACCTTCCGGCACCTGTGGCAGAGCGTTGCGCAGAACCTCGACGGCTATCGGACCTATCCGCGGTTGGTGGGTGAGACCGGCGGCAAGGACTTCGTGCTGGCCCACCCCAGCGCCGACCTGGACATCCTGCGTACCGCGCTGATCCGTGGGGCATTCGAGTACCAGGGCCAGAAGTGTTCGGCGGCTTCTCGGGCCTACCTGCCCGCCTCGATCTGGCCGAAACTGCGGGACACCCTAGCCGCCGAGACCGATGCGCTGAGCATGGGTGATGTCACCGATTTCGGCAACTTCATCGGCGCGGTGATCGACCGGCGTGCCTTCGACCGGCTGGCCGGCGTGCTGGACGCGGCCAAGAACGACCCGGCGCTAGAGATCATTGCCGGCGGAATTGCCGACGACAGCGAGGGATTCTTCATCCGACCGACCATCCTGCGCAGCGAGGATCCGAACCACGAGGTGTTTTCCACCGAGTACTTCGGGCCGATCCTGTCGGTCTACGTCTATGACGACGCGGCCGATCCGGACGCGGCGTTCTCACAGATCCTGGACGTGGTGGACACCGCCACCCCGTACGCGCTGACCGGGTCGATCATCGCCACCGACCGGAGCGCCATCGTGCAGGCGCAGCAGCGCCTACGGTTCGCCGCCGGTAACTTCTACATCAACGACAAGCCGACCGGTGCGGTGGTCGGCCAACAGCCGTTCGGTGGGGCCCGGGCTTCGGGTACCAACGACAAGGCCGGATCGATACTCAACCTTCAGCGGTGGGTTTCACCGCGTGCCATCAAGGAGACCTTCGCCGGTCCGACCTCGGTGGGCTACCCGCACCAGGCTCCGGACGCCGGAGCCGAGCAGGTGTCGGTTGCCGAAGCCGACCGGGCCGGCCGCTGAGATGGATCTGCTCCGGGTTCCGCTGCTCGCCGCCGCCCGCTCGGCCCGGCTCCGCCGGCTGGCCGAAGGTTCCCGGCTGACCCGTCCGGTGGTGAACCGGTTCGTGGCCGGCCGCGACGAAGCTGCCGCGCTACGGGTGACCGGTGACCTGGTGGGCGCCGGGTTGCAAGTCACCCTCGACTTCCTCGGTGAGGACACCACTTCACTGGAGCAGGCTCGCTACACCGTGGCCGCCTACCGCTCGGTGTTGGCTGCGCTGGCCGAGCAGGGCCTGGCCGCGCATGCCGAGGTGTCGGTGAAGCTGTCGGCGATCGGCCAGTCGCTACCGGGGGACGGTCAGAAGATCGCATTGGACGGCGCCCGCGAGATCTGCGAGCAGGCGGCGCGGGTGGGCACCACAGTGACCTGTGACATGGAGGATCACACCACCACCGATTGCACATTGGGCATCGTGGCCGAGCTGCGCACCGACTTTCCTTGGGTGGGGGCGGTGTTGCAGGCCTACCTGAAGCGCACCGAGTCCGACTGCCGTGACCTGGCCACCGCCGGCTCCCGGATCCGGTTGTGCAAGGGCGCCTACGCCGAACCGGAATCAGTGGCGTTCTCCGGTGCCGCGGTCGAGGAGTCCTACCTGCGCTGCCTGCGGGTGCTGTTCGCCGGCGACGGCTACCCGATGGTTGCCAGCCACGACCCGGCGATGATCGCGGCCGCCCGCGAGTTGATCAGCGAGCACCGGCGGTCGCCGGACAGCTACGAGTTCCAGATGCTGTACGGCATCCGGCCGGAGGAGCAGCGCGCGATCGTGGCCGGTGGCCATCGGATGCGGGTGTACGTGCCCTACGGCGAGGAGTGGTACGGCTACTTCGTCCGACGGCTTGCCGAGCGGCCGGCCAACCTCGGTTTCTTCCTGCGCTCGCTGGTATCCAAGCGCTAGTCGTAGATGCCCTCGAGTAACCAGCGCCGGTCGGTGCGGTCGAAGCACACCAGGTAGGCGCGACCGACCACGTCGACCAGTTGCAGCCTGGCCAGTTGGCGGGCTGACTGTGGGTCCCACCACCGTTCGTCCACCGGCCAGGGACCGGCCCAGGCGGTGATGCCGGCGGCAGAGTCTGCGGCGCTGTCCCACCAGAACTGGCTGGGCGCATCGGTTACCGCGCCCCGTTCGGTCACCAGCACCGGCTGGCCCGCGCGGTCCAGGACCTGTACCGGCCGGGGTGGATCGACCAGCACCGACGGCGCCGGGGCCGGTAGCCGGCCGGGCCAGGGTTGGTCGGCCTTGTCGTCCGGATCCTCGCGCTGGTCTCCCCACGGCACCAGCCGGGTGCGCTGGAGCGGGCCGCGGCCGCCCGACACCATCGGCGTCTGCACCGAACCGGGCCCGAGCAGGGTCTGCACCCGAGCCAGCGCGCGATGCGCCCGTTCGTCGACGACCCCGTCGCCGCCCCAGAGCGCAGCCTGGTTGGCGCTGGTCGGCACCGTCTCGATCGGGGTAAGCCGGAGCAGCTGCACCGGTCCGGTCGGCGCGGCCGGCCCACCGGTGGCCCGGTTCAGCCAACCCTCCAGCTGCCAGCGGACCCGGTCGGTGACATCGACCGCGGTGAGCACGCCGGCATGCCGCCAGCGGCGCAGGGTCTCCTCGCCCCGATCGGTCTGGGCGAGCAGTTCGAAGCAGGTGCAGGCCAAACCGTGGTCGGCCAGCTCCAGCACGAACCGCTCGATGGCACCCCGGGCACTGAAGGCAATGCTGTCCACCCGGTCCAGCGGTGGTTCGAGCGGGATGTCCACCTCGAACTCCACCTGCGGGGTGCGGCCGGCGATCGGCCGGGAATCCAGCCCACCGGCCTGCCGATGCGCCCAGCCGCCGACCGGCCCGAACCGCACCAGCACGTCGGCGGCGGGCAACGCCGCGAACTCGCCCAGTGTGCGAATGCCCAATCTCTTCAGCAGATTCACCAGATCCGGCTGCTCCAGGGTGGTTATCGGCAGCCGGCCGAGAAAGTCAGCCGATTCCCCGGGTGCCACGATGCAACCGCGCCGGGCCGCCTGCTCGGCCGCGAACGGGCCGTCGGCGATCCCGATCAGGACGTCCTCGGTGTGCGGGGCGATCGCCCGGGTCAGCGCGTGCAGGACAGCGGTTTCGCTGCCGAAGTACTTGGTCGGGCCGCGGATGCCGATCGCGGCCAGGCCTGGCCGGTCGAGCTCGACGCCGGGTGCGATCGACTCGATCGCGGCCATGATCGGCTCGAAGGCCCGCGCCTCGGCAGCGAGATTGCGCGGCAGCAGGGCAAGTTCCGGGCAGCGGCTCTGCGCCTCGCGCCGGCGCAGCCCGCGCCTGATGCCGTACTCGCGAGCGGTGTGTGAGCAGGCCACCACCCGGTTGGCGGTGAGTACCGCAACCGGATCAGCAGTGCTCAAGCGGGTGCCGGCGCATGCGGTGACCACCGGCCAGTCCGGGCACCAGACCGCGGCCATTCGGGGCGGTTGGGTCATCGACCGGGGCTCCGGCCGGTCACAGCAGCAGCTCGGCGGTGCGCGGCCGCGACGAGCGCCCCCTACCGGTCGCGGTGACGAGCAGCCGTCGGTGCGCGAGCCGGCCGTAGCCGGTACCGATCCCGGTCCAGCCGGTGTGTTCGGCCGACAGCTTGAGCTCAACCGCCGGCCAGGCCTCGCTGGACCGGCCGTACAACACCAGCACCGCATCCTTGGTGCGGGCCCGAGCAGTCAGCCGGCGACTGTCGCCGACGGTCACGCCCGGCCGGCCGGAGGTCATTCCCGGCCGGCCGGTGACCAAGCCCGGGCGGCTGATCTCATCCGAGCGGGTGCCGATGGCCGCGGGCCGAGCGACCACCACGTCCAGTGCGTCCAGCAGCGCGCCCACCGCGGTGGTCCAGGAGGTACCGGTCCAGCTGCCGTCGGTCGGCGTGACCATGGCCAGCCGTCCGAGGTCGAGGCCGGCTTCGGCCGCCGCCTCGGCGCTGATCGCGGGCATGCCGACCAGAGCGGTCCAGGCGCCGTGTTGGGAGGCCGCGCCGAGCAGGGTCAGCAGCAGCGATACCGAACCGGTGACGGCGATCGTGCTGCCCCGGCGTAGGCCACCGGGCAACAACTCCGCCAGTTGGTCCGGCACCGGTAGCGGCGGCAGCGCCGGGCGCAACCTGGTGCTGCCGGCGAGTTGGCGGCCCGCGGTGGCGCCGAGTTCTGCCCTAAGCGATGGTCGAGCGCTGATCGGGCTGGAATCGGCGAATGGATCCGGCTCGGCGACCGCGTAGGCGCCGTCGCTATCGTCGAAGAGCTCGGCAGCATCGAGTTCGTCGCCGGGGTCGGCGACGTACCCGGGCTGGAACGAAGCTGCCGCGGTCACCCTTACATGCTCGAACATATGTTCGAATATGTCAACCTCGACCTGACCACCCGGATAAGGAGATGACAACCGACATCGTGGACTCGCGACCGGATTCAGTTGTGGCGCTCGCAGCGGCCGATGCGGGCGCGGCCGTCGTGCGCCGGCTCTACCAGCAACCGCTCGTCCACTACGGCAAGTCGGCGATCGACTTCGCAACGCAGGCCGATTTCGAAGCCGAGGAGGCAATCCGCACGGTCATCCGCGGTGCGCGGCCCGCCGATACCTTCGTCGGAGAAGAAGGCGGCGAGGCGCTCGGTCAGGGCAATGCTCGTCGTTGGCTGGTCGATCCGCTCTGCGGCACCTTGAACTACGCCGCAGGCACCCCGCTCGCGGCGGTCAACGTCGCGCTGGTGAGGTCAGATGACCTCCTGGCAGCGGTATCAGCCGATCCGATCTCCGGCGAATCGTTCTGGAGCGACGGCCGAGTTGCCTGGGTGCGTCGAGCCGGGATCGACACCCGGTTGGAACCAACCGCATCCTCCAAGCTCATCGACATCAACTGCGACGGCGTCGGGGACTTTGTCGGCCCGCAATTGATGGCCGATCGTGCCTTGCGCTCGCGATACGGACCCCGAGTGCTGTCCACCACCCTGGCGGTCGCGTGGGTCGCAGCTGGTCGTCGAGCCGGCTATATCACCGATGGAAACCTGGCCGGCAGCGTGCACTTCACCGCCGGCATCGCCATCTGCCGTGCCGCGGGCTGTGTCGTCACCGATCTGGCGGGGGATGCGATCTACTCCGGACCAGGACTGATAGCCGCGGCGGATCCCAGCACCCACCACGATCTGCTCCAGCTGGTCGGTCGGTACCGATGACTGGGCGACCCTGAGCCGCCACCCACGTCCGGCTTACGACATGCTTCGGACCTCCGCAGCGGATCCAAGGGCCAACGCTCGGCGTGCCAGATCACCCGCTTCACCGAGGTTGAGGTCTCGGACGACTTGCTTCACCGAGGCGATCGCGGGTGGCGGGACGCTGAGGGTCCGGGCGCCGAGGCCGAGCAGCATCGGGATCGCCGCCGGGTCGGCAGCGGCCTCCCCACACACCGAAACCGGCACCGCACCCGCACCGGCGCAGAGCTCGGCGACGAGTCTGAGCACACCGGGGTCGAGCGGGTCGGCGAAGGTGGCCAGGGCCGGGTTGCCGCGTTCGGCGGCGAGCGCGTACTGGGTGAGGTCGTTCGTTCCGATGCTGAAGAAGTCGACGTGCGGGGCGAACGCCGCGGCCTTCAACGCAACCGAGGGCACCTCGACCATGATGCCGACCCGCAGCCCCACCGGGCGTCGGCCATCACATGCCTCGTCCAGCACCGCGTTTGCTTCACGCACCTCCGCGACGTTCGTGACCATCGGGAACATCACGCTGACCGGCGCCTCGGCCGCGACGGCGCACAACGCGCGCAACTGATCCCGCAGCAGGCCGCGGTAGTGCAGTGACAAGCGGATGCCGCGCACGCCGAGGAACGGGTTCGCCTCGTGGGCCACGCTCGCGAACGGCACCGGCTTGTCACCGCCTGCGTCCAACGTGCGGAACACCACCCGCCGCTGGCCGAATGCATCGCAGATCGAGCGGTACATCGCCTCCTGCTCGCCGACCGACGGCGGCTCGGAGCGCGACTGGAAGAGGAACTCGGTACGCACCAGGCCGGAGCCATCGGCGTGGCCGTCGGCCGCGTTTTTCGCGTCGTCGATCGACCCGACGTTGGCACAGACGGTGATGGCGACTCCGTCTTCGGTGACTGCCGGCAGCGCGGCGGCCGATACCGCGGCGGCGTGCGCGCGCTCCCGCACGCTGATGCGCTGCTCATAGTCGGCCCGGACGTCGGGCTCCGGATCGACCAGCAGGTTTCCACCGTCCGCGTCGACCACCAGCAGTTGCCCGTCCCGGATGCGCTGCACCGCGGCACCGGCCGCGACCAGCAGCGGGATCCCCCGCGCCCGCGCCAGGATCGCCGCATGCGAGGTCGGGCTGCCGAACGCGAGTACCACCGCACTGATGACCCCGGCGTCGAGCTCGGCCGCCTCGGCAGGCGTGAGGTCGGTAGCGACCAGGATGCCCGCTGCGGCCCGGCGGCCGCCGTCGACACCCAGCAGGTAGCGCAGAACCTGATCGCCGACCGCCCGGACATCGGCTGCCCGGCCGCGTAGGTAGGAGTCCGGCAGGCTGGAAAGTTCGGCCTCGATCCGTCGCACCGCCGTATCCCAGGCACGCGCCGGACCGGTGTCTTGTTTGATCAGCTGCTGCGCGTGCGCCAGCAGTTCCGGGTCATCGAGCAGCATGAGGTGCGCGTCGAAGATGGACGCGTCGGCCTCGCCGACTTCGCGAGCCACCTGCGCGCGGGTGCGCGCGATGTCTCGGCGGGTCGCGGCGATCGCCTCGCGCAGCCGACGCCAGCGCGCCGCGTCGTCGCCGGGCTCGTCCTCGGGCAGGACGAGCGGACCGGCCTCCAGCCGGCAGGCGCGTCCGATCGCGATGCCTGGCGAGGCGGCGATCGGGCCGGTGGTCGAGGCCGGCACCGGCAGCGAGTCGAGCGCTTCGTCCTCATCGAACTGTCGGCCGGCGAGCGCCAGGATCTGCTCGAGCGCCTCGGCGGCCTGGCTGCCGGTGATCGTCACCTCGATCTCGTGGCCGCGCTGCGCAGCGAGCGTCGCGACCCGGCTCAGGCTAGACGCGGGCACCGGTCCGGCGCCGGTGGTGAGGTTGGTCAGCTCGACGTGTGCGTCGAGGGTGCGAACCTGTGCCACCAGTCGAGCAGCGGGCCTGGCGTGTAGCCCGTGCGCGTTGTGCACGACGAACACGCCGCGCCGCGCGTCCACTGCTCGGGGCGCCGCCGCGGTCGGGACCACCGAGCCGGTCAGGTGCGCCTGCTTGCCGGCCAGCGCGTCCGCTGCTTCGGCCGCAACCTCCGCCGCCGTGCCGCCACCGACAGCGGTGACGACCGCCGCGACCAGACCCTCGACGAGCGGCGCCGGGCTGAGCACGACCCGCTCCCGCAGGTCGTCGTCGAGCAGATCCAGGGCGAGTTCGGCGCTGAGCACCGCGCTGCCGAGATCGAGCAGGACAACGACGCCGTCGCCGGAGTCGACCCGTTCGATCGCCTCCTTCACCTGTACCGCGTCGGTGCCGAGCGTCGTCTCGTCCAGGCCGGCCGCGATGGCAACCGCCGGGCGGGTGCCGTGCACCATCTGACCGGCCAGCTCGGTCGCGGCCCGGGCCAATGCCCGGCTGTGCGAAACGACGACGATGCCGACCATCGGATCAGCCCAGCGCCGAGGCGGCCGCATGCACAAGCAGCGCGGCCGAGGTTGCGCCCGGATCCTGGTGGCCGATGCTCCGCTCGCCCAGGTAGCTCGCCCGGCCCTTGCGGGCCAGCATCTCGATCGTCGCGTCCCGGCCCTTGTCCGCGGCGTCCGCAGCCGCGGCAAGGGTGCCAGCTAGGTCGTTGACTACACCGGCTTCGAGCGTTTGCACCGCCGGTGCCAGCGCATCGAACATCGTCTTATCGCCCGGCTCGGCCTTGCCACGCGCCACGATGCCCTCCAGACCGGCGCGCATCGCGGCAGCGAACTGGCTGGCGTCGAGTTCTCCGACGGCACCGGCGGATGTGGCGAAGCGCAGGAAGAAGGTGCCGTAGAGCGGCCCACTCGCGCCGCCGACCGTGCTGACCAGCGTCATACCCGCCTGCTTGACGAGATCGCCGATCGTCTCGCCGGACATGCCGGTGACGACTGCCTGCATGCCGCGGTCCATGTTCGTACCGTGATCCCCGTCACCGATGGCCGCATCGAGCTCGGAAAGCTCCGCCCGCTGCTCGGCGACCAGGCGCGCGAACTCCTGAAGCCAGCTCTTCAGCTCTTCGAGGGTGATGCGGCCATCGGCCATGACTCAGACTCCCCAGCGCAGTGCGGGCGTGTTGACCGGAGCGTCCCACAACCGCAGCAGTTCGTCGGTGACCTTCAGCAGGGTCGCCGAGCAGCCGGCCATGTCGAGCGAGGTGATGTACGGACCGACCAGACTGCGCACCGGTGTGACCCCGTGGCCGGAGAGGATCTTCGCGACCTCGGCGTACATCAGATACAGCTCGATGAGCGGGGTGCCGCCGAGGCCGTTGACGAACGCGATCACCTGATCGCCTCTGCTGAACGGCAGATCGTTCAGGATCGGTTCGAGAAGCAGCGCAGCGACGTCACGCGCCGGCGCGAGTGGCTGCCGGGACCGGCCCGGCTCACCGTGGATGCCGACCCCGACCTCCATCTCGGCCTCGCCCAGCTCGAACGTCGGCTTACCGTTCGCCGGCAGCGTGCAGGACGTCAGCGCGATGCCCATGCTGCGGCCGTTGGCGTTCACCTCGCGGGCAATGTCGGCGACCTCCTTGAGCGGACGTCCCTGCTCCGCGGCCGCCCCGACAATCTTCTCCAGCAGCACGGTGACGCCTACGCCGCGTCGGCCGGCGGTCCAGGTGCTGTCCTGGACCGCGACGTCGTCGTCGGTGACGACCGAGACGACCTCGACACCGGTTTCGGCGGCGGCAAGCTCGGCTGCCATCTCGAAGTTCATGACGTCGCCGGTGTAGTTCTTCACGATGTGCAGCACACCCGCGCCGCCGCTGACCGCCTTGGTGGCGGCAAGCATCTGGTCCGGCACCGGGGAGGTGAACACCTCGCCGCAGCAGGCGGCATCGAGCATGCCCGGGCCGACGAAGCCCGCGTGCAGCGGCTCGTGACCGGACCCGCCGCCGGAGATGAGGCCGACCTTGCCGGGCCGCGGCGCGTCACCGCGGTAGACGATCTTGTTGGCGTGGTCTACCCGCAACTCGGGATGCGCGGCCGCTACCCCGACGAGCGCCTCGACGACTACGTCGGCCGGGTCGTTGATCAGCTTCTTCATGTCACGCCTCCGCGGGAACGAGGTCGGCAACGGTGTTGGGAACCTGCGCGTCAGCATGGGTGCGGGAGATCGCGACGAACGCCGCGCCGGCAGCCGCACCGGCTAGCAGCTCGGCGATGAGGTAGACCGGCAGCTGGCTCCAGTGCACGGTGCCGCCCCAGAATTGCTGGATCAGCATGGGACCGATGGTGCGCGCCGGGTTGATCGACGCGCCAGTGGTCGGCGCCACCGGGATGATCGCAGCGAACACCACCAGGCCGATTGCCACACCGGCGAAGCCGCTGACCGCCTTGCGGTGGATCACGCCGAAGATGGTGAAGACCAGGATGAAGGTGCCGACGAACTCCGCGGCGAACGCCTGCGGCCAGTGCACCGAGTTGCTGTAGGATGCGACGCCGAGCCCGACGTCGCTGGCCTTCTTGCCGAGCACGGCGATGATCGCGACCGCCCCGATGATCGCGCCGGTCACCTGGGCGGCAATGTAGGCCGGTACTTGGCGCCACGGAAACTTGCCGGTCGCTGCGAGACCTAGCGTTACCGCCGGGTTGATGTGGTTGCCGGAGACGTGTCCGAGGGCATAGACGGTCGCGATGACGATCGTTCCGAACGCGAGCGAGATCATGCCCAGGTCGGCCATCGTGAACGGCGCCTTGCCGTTGACGATCAGGGTGGCCGGCACCGAGCCGACTCCGATGAACACCAGGAACGCCGTACCGATGACCTCGGCGACGAGCTTCTGGCGGATCGACGGTTCATCCATGGCGGGCTCCTTGAGGATTCGGGATGGGTAGCGGCCGTCCGCTAGCCCCTGCCTGCGATTGCTATGTCGAGTGTCATTCGATAATGTCGAATGACACACGGAAGTTACGCCCATGCTTCAATAAGGTCAAGAGGTCTTCTCGAATTGGCGTGTCTGGAGGAGGGTGTCGTGATCCAGTCCGTCGACCGCGCCATCCGGATACTTCTCGCGCTTCAGGGCGAACGGCGGCTCGGCATCGCCGAGCTGGCGGCGCGGTTGGAGCTGGCACCGTCGACCGTGCACGGAATCGTGAAAACGCTGGCAGCGCACCACCTCGTCCTCCAGGACGGCGCGACCGGTCGCTACCAGCTCGGGCCCACGGTGCTTCGACTCGGCAACGTCTACCTCGACACGCTCGAATTGCGCTCGCGGGCGGTGCCCTGGTCGGAGGAGCTTGCCCGCCGGACCGGAATGGCGGTACGCACCGGCGTGCTTGCTGCCGGTGACGTCGTGATCATCCACCACGAGCCGCGACCGGACGGTAGCCGCCAGATGCCGGAGATCGGCATCGTCATCCCGGAACACGCGAGCGCCCTGGGCAAGGCACAGCTCGCGTTCCTACCGGAGGAGGCCAACCGGGTGCTCGGCGCGGCGCACCGCAGCATGACCGGCGAGACGATCACCGACGCCGAAGAGCTGAGGACGCAGCTCGCCACGATCGCCCGCACCGCGATCGCCGAGGAGAAGGACGAGGCCGTACTCGGCGAGTCGAGCGTGGCCGCACCGATCTTCGGCGCCTACGGCACCACCGTCGGCGCGATCGGCGTCGTGCTACCGACCACCGAGTGGCCGGTCAGCGAACCCGTGCTCGACGCGCTCCGGGAAGCCGCCCGCAACATCTCCAGAGAGCTCGGCGCCAACCGGTGGCCGATTCCGCCGTCCTGATACTCCACTTGATCAGGTCAGGCCCGGCTCAGCCGAAGCTGACCGACTCGGTGCTCACCGTCCCCGCCGTCCGGCCGGGCGCGGCGTGATTGCCCCAGTAGAGGTTGGTGAACGTGATGACCTTGTCCGGCGGTGGAGCGCCCCACTCGCTGAGGTCCTCGGTGGTGTGCGCATCTTCCACCAGCGTCGCGTCATAGCCACGGACGATCGCCCCGTGCAGAGTTGACCGGATGCACTCGTCGGTCTGCGCACCGGCGACGATCAGCCGTCCTACCTTGTGCTGTGCCAGCACCGCCTCGAGGTCGGTCTCCTCGAAGGCATCCCCGTAGCGCTTGTGCACCACCGGTTCGGACTCCTGCTGGCTGAGCTCGGGCACGTAACGCCAGCCGGCGCTGCCCTGCGGGAGGGATTCGCCGGAATGCTGCACCCACACCACCGGCACGCTCTCGGTTCTGGCCTTCTCCACCAGGGTGGCGATGTTGGCGACTACGCCATCACGGTTGTGGGTGCCGGCCATCACGTCGTTCTGGACGTCGACGACCAGCAGCGCGGTGTTCGGTCGATCGGACAGGATGGTCATGGAACTCCTCGAAGCGTCGGATTCTGCTGAGATGAGATCACGGTAGGCGCCGGTGCTGACAGCCGCGTCGCTTGACCCATAACCCCAATGGGGTTATAACCGGGCAGACTGTCCCCGGGAGGACTCTCATGCCCAAGATCAACATCTACCTGCCGGACGACCTGCACACCGCGGTCCGCGAGGCGAAGATACCGGTGTCGGCGGTATGCCAGCGGGCGCTGGCAGATGCAGTGTCGGCCGCCGACAGTGCGGTCATCGATCCACCGCCCCCGAACGAGGGCAGCGCCGACACCATGGAGCGGCTCCGCAACCGGCTGACCGACCGGGCCATGATGGTGATCGATATGGCCGCTGAGCAGACCGGCGACCGGCAGCATGTCACCTCGGTGGAACTGGCCGAGGCGTTGGTGCTCCAAGGCAACAATCTGGCCTTGACGACGCTGCGCAGTGTCGACATCGAGCCGGCCGACCTAGTCAATGAGCTGCGGGCCACCGTCTCGCAAGCATTGCGCTCCGATACCAAGCTGGCTGCCGCCTCGCTCAGCGAACTCCGTGACCGTGCGGTGCTGATCGCCCGCGGCTTCGACAACAACTACATCGGTTGCGAACACTTGCTGTTGGCGATCCTGTCCGGCGAGGAGGACGACCCGGCCACCACGACGCTGCGCACCCTGGGCCTGGAACTACAGGCCGGCCGCACGCTGGTTCGGGCGGCCCAGGGCGGCTTCAACCATGCCCGGGGCAACCTGTCGCTGGCCGCGCTGAGCGCGCCGGTGCGCTCGGTACTGGAGGAGATTCGGCAGCGGCTGGGCCGGCTGGAGCGCCCGAGCGGCTGACCAAGGCCCGGCGCTAGCCGGCCCGGATCACCGATTCGTTCTCCGGCGCCTCGTCCGGGTCATCATCGGCCGGCCGGTGCTTAGGGGCGTCATAGTCGACCGGATCGTCATCGGGCAGTCCGGCCGCGACCCGGTCCGGATGCAGGAAAACGAAGCGCTTGTAAGCCCAGAACCGGAACACGGTGCCCATGCCGATGGTGAACACGTTGACCACGTTCATCACCAGCAGGTGATGCTTGAAGTGCAGCGGGTAGGAGAAGATCCCGATCACGACCAGCGCGCCGAGCAGCGCGATCAGGTTGATCAGGAAGAAGAAGCCGGCTTCCCGGCTCAGCTTGCTGCGGGCCCGGTGCGAGAAGGACAGGTACCGGTTGCCGACATAGGTCACCACCGTCGCAACCGAGGTGGAGATCGACTTGGCCACGATTTGGCCGTCATTGAAGAAGAAGTTGAACAGGCTCAGGTCGACGATGAACCCGACCGCACCGACGGCGCCGAAGGCGGTGATCTCCTTGACGAGGATTCGCCACGAGCCGCGGATGTGGTCGATGAGTGACTGAGACATTGCCGTCGAGTGTACGTGGCGCAGCTCTATGCTCCGGTCGTCTTGATCAACTGCCCAAGGCTGCGACTAGCGGCCCGGCGGCAACGGGATGAAGCCGGAGGTGCGGGCCATGTAGTCGCGATAGCCCGGACGCTGGGCCATCGAGCGCTCCAACACCCGTTTGCCGGACCCGAAGGCGAGCAGATACACCATGATTATCGGGGAGAAAACCGTCAGCGGCCCCGGCCAGCGTTCGGCACACACACAGAAGATTCCTACCCAGACGCAGGCGTCACCGAAGTAGTTCGGGTGCCGGGTGAACCGCCACAGTCCGCGATCCATCACCTGACCGACGTCCTTGCCGGCGGTTTTATCGGCTTTGTACCGCTCCAGTTGCCAATCCCCGATGGCTTCGAAGAGTATGCCGATGATCCACAGCAGCACCCCGATGCCGGCCAGCACGCCGAGGCCGCCCGGTTCGAAGCTGCCGACCAGCAGCGGCATCGCGATCAGGTATGCGAGCAGCCCCTGTACCCCGTACACCAGCGCGATGGTTTGAACCGGACCCCGATCGCGCAACATCTGCTGATAGCGCGGATCCTCGCCTTTGCCGATCGACCGCCGGCCGATGTGCACCGCCAGCCGTAGCCCCCAGATCAGCGTGAGACCGAGCAGCAACCAGCGCCGGCCCGGGTCGCCGTGGCCGGCCCCGAGCAGGAATCCGACGACCGCGACGGCGCAGTACAGCAGCCCCCAGGCGGTATCGATCACGCTATGCCGGCCGGCGATCCGTCCGGCCAGGTAGGTCAGCACCAGCACCAGCAGGATGGCGCCGGCTGCCGGTAACAGGCTTTCGACGAACCGGTCACCGACGAAACCGCCGGCCGCCGACACCATCACGGGCTCGTCCACTCCCGAGTGGGCGGCATCCCGGACCGTCCGGCCGCCGACGGCCGCACCGCCAGGATCTGGTCGACACCCATCCGGCCCTCCTCGAAGCTCAGACCGCCGCCTACCAGATACAGCCGCCAGATCCGGGCCATTTCTTCACCGACCATGGCGACCGCATCGGCATACCGGGCCTCGAAGGTGGCCAGCCAATCCTGGACCGTCCGGACGTAGTGCTCGCGCAGCGCCTGTACGTCCCGGATCTCGAAACCGGCCCGTTCCAGAAAGCCGAGCGTCTCGCTCACCGGCCGCATGTGCATATCCGGCGCAATGTAGTTCTCGATGAAGGCCCCGCCGCCGGGCGCCGCGTCCGTCCGGCGCGACATCTGTTGAAGCAGCAACCGGCCGGTCGGAACCAGGTGCGCGAACAATGTGCCGGCGTAGCTGGGGTAATTGTGCTCACCGACGTGCTCGCCCATCTCGATCGAACTGACCGCATCGAAGGGTGGTTCGGACAGCTCCCGATAGTCCTGTACCCGTACCTCGACCAGGTCGTCGAGGCCGCGTTCGATCAGCCGCTTGCTGACGAACTCGTGTTGCTCGCCAGACAGCGTGATGCCCAGCACCCGTACGCCATAGTGCTCGGCGGCGTGCAAGCTCAGCGATCCCCAGCCGCAGCCGACGTCCAGCAGCCGCATACCCGGCGCGAGTCCGAGCTTGCGGCAGATCAGGTCGAGTTTTGCCTGCTGGGCTTGGGCCAATGTGCTACTCGGGTCCTGGTAATAGGCCGACGAGTAGGCCATCGAGGGATCCAGGATCAGCGCGTAGAACTCGTTGGATAGGTCATAGTGGTGGGCGATGGCGGCCCGGTCGCGGGCTCGACTGTGTAGTGCGCCGCTGATCTTTGCCTGTGCCGACGGCGGTGCCGGGCGCCGGCCGAGCGCCCCGAGTCGCGCCGCCAGCAGTGCGGCAGCGAGTTTCTGCTTTAGTGTCAAGGTAATCGGACCAGCCTGGTGGGCACGGGCATGCTGCCACACCCGGCGCAGGCCGTCGGCGAGTTCTCCCGAGCCGCCCGGTACGTCCAGCTCACCGGTGATGTAAGCCTGGGCGATGCCCAACTCGTCCGGCTGCCACAGCAACCGGCGCAGTGCCCGCCGGGACGTGAGGTGCAGCATCGGCGCGTCGGCAGGGCCGGCCTCGCTACCGTCCCAGGCTCGGATCCGTACCGGCAACTGGTCTCCGACCAGCGGGCTGAGCAATGCCGATAGCTTGGCTGCGACCGTCATGGCCTCGCCGCCTTTCTGACCGACGTCACCTTCCGGGCAATGGCCGGCCGGATCAGGCCGAACTGCACCACGTCTAGGTACCGGGATCGGAATCCCGCTTCGGAATAAGCCAGATACAGCGACCACATCCGCCGGAACACCTGGTCGAAGTCGGCGGACAGCGCCCGCACCTCATCGGCCCGGGCCTCGAACCGGGCGCGCCAGCGGCGCAACGTCTCGGCGTAGTGCAAGCCGAATCCGAACTCGGAGGCCACCGTCAAACCGGCCTGGTCGCAGGATTGCCGGATCGAGGTCACCGACGGCAGTTGGCCACCGGGAAAGATGTATTTCAACATCCAGGTATAGGTGTTCATGCTGGCGATCATTCGGTCGTGCGGCATGGTGATGGCTTGCAGGCCGGCCCGGCCGCCGGGCTTGAGCAGCCGGTGAATGGTGCCGAAGTACTCGGGCCAGTGGTTCGCGCCGACCGCCTCGATCATCTCCACGCTGACCAGCGCGTCATAGCTGCCCTGGATCTCGCGGTAGTCCTGTAGCCGGACCTCGACCTGGCCGGTCAGGCCGGCCTCGGCGATCCGCTTGGTGGCCAGCTCGGCCTGCTCTACCGAGATGGTCACCGTGCTGACCCGGGCGCCGCGGCGAGCGGCCCGGATGCTCAGCTCACCCCAGCCGGTGCCGATCTCGACCACCGAACTGCCGGCCCGCACGTCGGCCAGGTCGAGCAGCCGATCGATTTTGCGGTGCTGCGCACTGGTCAGTTCCTCCGGGCTGTGGTCCGGGTCGGCGTCGAACACCGCGGAGGAGTAGGTCAGCGACTCATCGAGGAAAAGCTCGAACAGCTCGTTGGACAGGTCGTAGTGACGGCGGATATTGCGCCGCGCCCCGGACAGCGTGTTGTCCTGGACCGCCGGCCTGGCATGCACCACCGCGGTCCGCAGCCGCTGGAGCAGCGGCGAGATCAGCGTCGCCATTCGGCCGGCCATCACCGTGAGCACGCCGGCCAGGTCCTCCGACGTCCAGTCGCCGGCCATGAAGGACTCGCCGAAACCGATCAGGCCGCCGGCCGCCAGCCGACGGTAGAAATTGGATGGACGTACCAGGTGCAGATCCGGGTCGCCGTCCCGGCCGGCGCCGAACCGCTTGCCATCGGCGGTGGTGACCCGAATCGGCAACGAGTGCACTGCCCGCTTGACCAGTTGCTCGGCCACCACGGCTCGGAGCCGGTTCTGGGGGACCGCGGCCACGTCCGGCCAGCGGACAGGGTCGACAGCGGCAGCGGCCGCCAGCGTCGTCGAACTCATCTCGCATCACTCCGTGCGGAAGACCGTTCTTGCCGGCCAGCGGCGTTCTCACTTCCGGCGGTCCGAGGGTAGGTCCGAAGGCCCTTGAGGTACAGAGCGATGCCGTGCCGCCGGATGCCGAACATCACCGCTCGGGTGGCCAGCGGGCTGGCCAGCGCGCTGATCAGCCGGCTGCGCCCGCCCTGCCGATCGCCGGTCAGGACGGCCGTGAACGGCCGTTCGCCGCTGCGATGCAGGGTCACCGTGACCGAGATCTGGGCGCCCGGCTCGGGCATCCGCATGGTGTAGCTGCCGTCGACCGGATAGAACGGCGAGACGTAGAACCGCTTGGCGGTCTCCGCCTGGCCGGCCTGGTCGGTCTCCAGCAGGTAGCAGTGCCGGCCACCGTAGGTGTTGCGCACCTCGGCCACGGTGTGCGCGAGCCGTCCCTGCTGGTCGTAGCAGTAGAAGACCGACAGCGGGTTGAACACGTAGCCGAGCACCCGCGGGTTGGCCAACATCAGGATTCGGGACGGTGTGGTCACCCCGTGCTCAGCCAGGAACCCGCACACGTTCTCGTGCAGGCCGGCCCGCGGGTCGCCCAGGTGGTCCTCGCCGGCGAACCGGCACAGCCAGCGCAGGCCGGGCGGCAGGCTGGGCAGCTCAGCCAGGTCGACCAGCCAGCTGACACTGCGCTGGCTGAAGCCGTAGTCCAGCGGATCCCGGCGGCGATGGCTGATCCGCACGGCATAGCGCGCCGGCGTGACGGGACGGTCGATCGGCTGCCCTGTCACCACTGGCCGCCCAGGCTGCGGGCGGCCTCGACACCGGCCCGGCAACCGTCCTCGTGGAAACCCCAGCCGTGGTAGGCGCCGGCGAAGGCCAGCACGCCGTCGTTCAATTCCGGTAACCGGGCCTGGGCGGCTACCGAGGTCGGCGTGAAGATCGGGTGGTCGTACACCATCCGGCGGATCACCCTGCCGTCGTCGACCGCCGAGCCGGGAGCTTCGTCGTTCAGCGTGACCAGGTACCGGGTTTCGGCGTCCAGCCGCTGTAGCCGATTCATGTCATAGGTGACGTGCGCGGCGGTGCCGGCGGCACAGTCCGGCAGCAGGTAGTTCCAGGACGCCTGCGCCCGGGCCGCGGTGGGCAGCACCGAGACGTCGCAATGCAGCGTGGTCGGATTGCGGGAGTACTCGATCGCCGAGAGCAGTTCGCGCTGAAGCGGCGTCGGCTGGGCCAGCAAGCGCAGGGCCTGATCCGGGTGGGTGGCGACCACCACGCCGTCGAAGAGCTGGTCCGGTTCATCGTCTTCATCGTCCAGCTGGATTCGGACAGCGTCGCCCTCGCGGCCGATCGAGCGCACCGGCGAGTTGGTGTACACCGCGGTCAACGGTTTGACCGCGCGTTCTACATAGCGGGCCGAGCCGCCGACCACGGTGCGCCACTGCGGTGAGCCGGTGACGGTCAACATGCCGTGGTTATCGAGGAATTCGAACAGGTACCGGGCAGGGTAACTACCGGCCAGCTTGGGTGCGCAGGACCAGACCGCCGAGATCAGCGGGGTGACGAAGTGCCGGCGGAAGTACTGGGTGAAGTGGCCCCGGGCCAGGAACTCGTCCATCGTCTCGGCTTGCGCGGCATCGGTGGCGGCGGGCAGCGCCAGTAGCGCTCGGGCCTGCCGATGGAACCGGACGATCTCGCACAGCAGGTAGAGGTAGCGCGGCCGGCCCAGGTTGGTCCAGCGCGGAAACAAGCCGCCCAGGCCACGCGCCCCGGCATATTCCAGGCCACACCCGGCGCAGCGGATGGACATGCTCATCTCGGAGTCCTGGGTTTCGATGCCCAGTTCGGCGAACAGGCGCAGCAGGTTGGGGTAGGTCCGCGGGTTGTGCACGATGAAACCGGTATCGACCTGCACCGATCGGCCCGTTCGGTCGAGCAGGTCATGGGTGTGGGCATGGCCGCCCAGTCGAGAATCCGCCTCGTACAACGTGACATCCGCCGTGCGTTGCAGGAGGTAGGCGGCGGTCAGGCCCGCGACGCCGCTGCCCACCACGGCGATCCGGCGCCGGCTCACCAAGTCAGCTGCTCTTCGCGCAAGCGCTCATCGCTGGCCCTCGCTCCGCTCCTCGCTCGCTGGCGCTCGCTGCGATGCTCACTCAGGTTAATCAGCCCGAAGTTGGTCAGCCCGAAGTTGGTCAGCCCGCGAGTGGGCAGTTCTGCGTTCAGTGGGCAGTTGCAACCGCCCACTCGTGCCGGAACCGCCCACTCGTGGAACATGCGCCAACCTCCCCGCCCAGGATGGTCAGTAGGTTATTCGAGCCGATGCCCCACCTACCTGATGCAAGAAGTTCGGAGCGTGCGGCCAGCCGGATGGGCGGTAGTTGGGCAGCACCGCGTTCAGGACGAACTGCGCGGCCAGTTCGTGCCACAACTGTGGCCGGCGCAGCATGGCATGCCGGCCACCGGAAACCCGGACCAGGCTGACCGTGCCGCCGGCCGCCTGCAACCGGTCGGCGAACGCGGCGGTCAGCCGGGGATCGGTCAGCCGGTCGTCGGTGCCGTGCACCAGCAGCACCTGTCGCTGCCGCAGTTGCTCAACCGGCTCGCCGGGCGGCAACCACGGGGCCAGCCCGACCACGGCACGCACCTGCTCGGTGCCACCGATCCGCAACGCGGTACGGCCACCCATCGAGTGCCCCACCAGGCCGACCGGCAGCGGGCCGAACCGCTGGGTCAGCCGGTGCAGCGCCCAATCCGCATCGGCCACCGGTGCCGGCGGCCGGCCGGCCCGAGCGTTCCAGCCGCGGAGCCGGTAGCGCAGCCTGGCCACCGCCACTCGACCGGCCGCCCGGCGCGCGATAACCGAGGCGAACGGCACCATCCGCAGCACCGCCAACTGCCGTGCGGTGACCGGCTCCGGGCTGGACTCCCGGCCACCGTGCAGGACCAGGACCACCGCCTCGGGCGGCCGCTGGCCGGCACGAATGTCTAGGGACGGCAGCGGTTCGGTCATGCTGGCCACGGTACTGAGCCGGGGCGTTGACGCCGGCCGTACCACCGTCTCAGGCCGGCCGATAGATTCAGCTGCCGTGGACCCACGAACCGGACTGCCGGTCGTCGGCATGGTCGGCGCCGGGCAACTTGCCCGGATGACCCACCAGGCGGCGATCTCGCTCGGCCAGTCGCTACGGCTGCTCGCCGACTCGCCGTCCGATGGCGCGGCGCTGGCCGCCCACGACGTGGTGGTCGGCGATTACCGGTCGTTGCCGGATCTGCTCGGCTTCGCCGGCGGCTGTGATGTGCTCACCTTCGACCACGAGCATGTGCCGTCCGAACACCTACGGGCGCTGGCAGAGGCCGGGGTGCGGGTGCTACCCAGCGCCGAGGCGTTGCATTTCGCGCAGGACAAGGCGGCGATGCGGGCCCGGATGGCGCAGCTCGCAGTGCCCGGGCCGGCCTGGCGGGATCTGTCGGTCGAGGCCGACCCGGCGGCGGCACTGGCCGAGTTCGCCGGCCGGGTCGGCTGGCCGGTAGTCCTCAAGGCGATCAGCGGTGGCTATGACGGCAAGGGAGTGTGGCTGGTCTCCTCGCTCGCCGAGGCGCGGGCCGTGCTGGCCAGCGGCACCCGGTTGCTGGTCGAGGCCAAGGCCGACATCGACTTCGAGATAGCCGCGCTGGTGGCCCGCTCGCCGTTCGGCCAGGGTGCCGCCTGGCCGGTGGTGGAGACCGTCCAGACCGACGGCATCTGTACCGAGGTGATCGCTCCGGCACCGCGGCTGGACGCCGGCCGGGCCGAGCAGGCCACCCAGCTGGCGCTGCGGATCGCCGAGCAACTCGGCGTGGTCGGCGTGCTCGCGGTGGAGCTGTTCGTCGAGCGTTCCGGTCGGTTGCTGGTCAACGAGCTCGCGATGCGTCCGCACAATTCCGGGCACTGGACGATCGAGGGCGCGCGTACCTCGCAGTTCGAGCAGCACCTGCGGGCGGTGCTGGACTACCCGCTCGGCGCTACCGGCCAGACCGCGCCGGTGGTGGTGATGGCCAACGTGCTGGGTGGCCCGGACGGCACCACGCCGGGCCTGGACGAGCGGGTGCATCATCTGCTGGCACGCTGGCCGGACGTGAAGATCCATTTGTACGGCAAGGGATTCCGTCCCGGCCGCAAGGTCGGGCACGTGACCGCGCTGGGGACGGAACTGGGCACGGTCCGGCAGCGGGCCAGGGCGGCAGCGGACTACCTGTCGCTGGGCGATCGAGCAGAGGTGGACGCGCATGGCTGACAGCACCGACCCGGTGGTGGGCGTGATCATGGGCAGCGACTCGGATTTCGCGGTGATGTCCGAGGCCGGCAAGGCGCTGGCCGAGTTCGAGGTGCCTTTCGAGGTGCGGGTGGTGTCGGCGCACCGGACGCCGGAGGGCATGCTCGACTACGCCCGCGCCGCCGCCGGTCGTGGGCTGCGGGTGATCATCGCCGGCGCCGGCGGCGCCGCGCACCTGCCGGGCATGGTGGCCGCGCTCACCCCGTTGCCGGTGATCGGGGTGCCGGTCCCGCTCAAGCACCTGGATGGGGTGGATTCGTTGCTGTCGATCGTGCAGATGCCGGCCGGGGTGCCGGTGGCCACGGTGTCCATCGGCGGCGCCCGCAACGCCGGCCTGCTCGCGGTGCGCATCCTCGGCGCGGGCGACGAGCGGCTGCGGGCGCGGATGCAGCGATTCCAGCAGCAGCTTGCTGAGACCGTGCACAGCAAGGACCAGGCGTTGTCCGAGCAGGTACGTACGCTCGGCTGGTGACCCGCCGGCCGAGCGCGACCCTGCCGACCGCCGCTCGCCGGGCGCGCCGTTGGTTGCGGTCCGGCCGCCGGCGCTGGGTCGCGCTGGTGGTGCTGGCGCTGCTGGTCGCCGCCACCGCCACCGTGTTGGTGCTGCGCCAGCCCAGTCCGGTGCGCGCGTCGGCCCAGTTCATCACGGCCACCCCGGAACCCGGCGGTACCGCCGTCCGACTGGACACCGAGCTGTACCTGCCGGCCAGCACGCCAGCCCCGGCCGTCCTGCTGGCGCACGGCTTCGGTGGTACCAAGGCCGACCTGGCCGGCCAGGCCCGGTCACTGGCTCGGGCCGGTTTCGTCGCTTTGGCCTACACAGCAAGGGGATTCGGCGCCTCCGGGGGGTTGATCCACCTGGACTCGGTGCATTACGAGGTGGCCGACGGCTCCCGGCTGGTCGATTATCTGGCGAGCAGGCCGGAGGTCGCCAAGTTGGCCGGGCAGCCGGTGGTCGGGGTGGCCGGTTCGTCCTACGGTGGCGCGTTGGCGCTGATGCTCGGCGCGACCGATCACCGAATCGGCGCGGTGGCGGCCGATATCACCTGGAACAACCTGGCCCGGGCGCTGTTTCCGAACGCCGGTGGCAACCAGTTGGGGGTGTTCAAAAAGCTGTGGGCCGGCTACCTGTTCTCCGCCGGCTTCGACACCGGTACCAACTCCGCTGACCCACCGAGCGGCACCGTGGCCGGCTGCGGCCGGTTCGCGCCGGAGCTGTGCGAGCTCTACCAGCGTGCCGCCGCCGGTGCGCCGCTGGACGCCGAGCTGGCCGGCCTGCTCGCCGATTCCAGCCCGGCCGATGTGCTCAGCGGCATGCGGGCACCGACCCTGCTCAGCCAGGGCGAGCAGGACTCGCTGTTCGGCCTGGCCGAGGCGGACGCAAACGCCCGCCAGTTGGCGCAGGCCGGCGTGCAGGTGCAACTGCGCTGGCGAGCCGGTGGCCACGACGCCACCGGCACCGATGACGATGTGGCCGGTTGGCAAAGGCAGTTCTTCATCGACGAGCTGCGCAGGCACACCCGGCTGTCACCGGCCTTCCTGCTCTCCCAGCCCGGGGCCGGGATCTCGGCGACCAACGGCCGGCGGGTGAACACCACGCTGCGGGCGGCAAGTTATCCGGGCCTGCCACCGGCCAGCATCGCGTTCACCAGCACGCCGGTCACGCTCACCGGCGCCGACCAGCAGATCAGCGCCCCGGCCGGTGGCACACCGGCGGTGGTGACCAACCTTCCCGGCCTGGGCCAAGTCATTGCCGCTGCCCAGGGCCTGTCCGGTGGCGCGGGGGAGTCGCTGTCCCGGCTGCCCGGCCAGACCGCGGTGTTCAGCTCGGCGCCGCTGGCAGAGTCGATGCTGGTCGTGGGCTCGTCCGGCGTCACGCTGACGGTGACCGCCGGAACGTCCGGTGCCGTCACGCTGTTCGCGGCCCTGCACGACCTCGGCCCGGATGGCTCGGACAGCCTGCCCGCTCAACTGGTCTCGGCGGTCCGACTGACCGGCGCGCCTAACCAGCGGCACTCGATCCGGGTGCAGCTGCCGTGGATCGTCAGTCACATCCCGGCCGGCCACCGGATCGCGGTGGAGGTGTCGACCACCGACTTCAGCTACGCGCTGCCGAGCGCGCCGGACAGCTACCGGGTCGGCCTGGACGGATCCGAGCTGGCGCTGTCCTCGCTGCCGGTACGCCAGGTACGCAGCGGCAACCTCGGTGGCTGGCTGGTCACCGCGGCCGTGGTGGTATTGGCCTGCCTGGCCTTCGGGTTCTGGCGGTTACGAGCCGGCCGACCGACCGCGCCGGCGGCCGAACTGGCCGGCGTCCCGATCGTGGTTTCCCAGCTGACCAAGGTGTATTCCGACGGTTACCGGGCGGTGGACGAGGTCACCTTCCGGGTGGAGCGCGGCCAGGTGCTCGGCCTGCTCGGACCGAACGGGGCCGGCAAGACCACCACCCTGCGGGTGCTGATGGGACTGATCCTGCCGACCTCGGGCAGCGTCCGGGTCTTCGGTGAGCAGGTGGTGCCCGGTGCCGCGGTGCTGTCCCGGCTGGGCGCCTTCGTCGAGGGACCGGGCTTCCTGCCGCACCTGACCGGACGGGAGAACCTGCGATTGTTCTGGGCAGCATCCGGGCGGCCGGTCGAACAGGCCGAGCTGGACACGGTGCTCGACATCGCCGGCCTAGGTGCATCGTTGGAGCGCAAGGTACGCACCTACAGCCATGGCATGCAGCAGCGGCTGGCAATCGCCCAGGCGATGCTCGGCTTGCCGGAGGTGCTGATCCTGGACGAGCCCACCAACGGCCTGGACCCGCCGCAGATCGCCGAGATGCGGATCGTGTTGGCCCGCTATGCCGGAACCGGGCGGACGGTGATCGTGTCCTCGCACCTGCTGGCCGAAGTCGAGCAGACGTGCAGTCACGTGGTGGTGATGCACCGGGGCCGGCTGGTGGCGGCCGGTTCGGTCGCAGAGGTGGCCGGCGCGGGCAGCAGCCAACTCGTGGTCGAGCAGCCCGAGCACGCGGTGGCGGTGCTGGCCGCTGCCGGCATTCCGGCCCGGGCGGTACCGGCCCGCCGGGCGCTGGAGGAGGTCTTCCTGGATCTGATCGAGGACGATGGGGGCCGCGGTGACTGATCAGGCACCCACCAGGCGCGGCGTGCACGACCGGCTCGGTGCCCTGCCCCCGCTCGCCGAAACCGCCCCGCCGCCGGACTTCCGCCCAAGCCGGACGATGCCGCTGCGGGTGGAGTTCACCCGGCAGTTCCGCCGCCGGCGCACCCAGCTGATCGGCGCCTTCCTGCTGTTGTTGCCCATCCTGATGGGGCTGGCCTTCGAGATCGGCGGCTCGGACCGCAGCCAGGGCGCCGCCCCGGCCCTGGTGGATCTGGCCACCGACGGCGCCGGCAACTTCGCGCTGTTCACCGAGTTCGCCTCGGTCGGCTTCCTGCTGGTGGTGATCGTGGCGATGTTCTGCGGAGACACGGTCGCCAGCGAAGCCAGTTGGTCCTCACTGCGCTACCTGCTGGCCCTGCCCGTCCCACGGGCCAGATTGCTGCGGCAGAAGCTGATCGTCGCGTTGAGCTTTAGCATCGGGGTGAACCTGCTCTTGCCGGCGTGGGCTTACCTGGTCGGTGGCGCGTTCTTCGGCTGGGCACCGGCCAGGTCGCCGTTCGGTGGCAGTTTCTCCTACCACGAAACGGTGATCCGGCTGCTGATCGTCGCCGGATACGCGTGCGGCCAGGCGGTGCTGGTGGCGGCGCTGGCGTTCCTGTTCACCGTGCTGACCGACGCCCCGCTGGCCGCGGTCGGCGGCGCGACGTTCCTGGTGGTGGTGTCCAACATCCTGGATTCGATCACCGCGCTCGACCCGTACCGGGTGGTGCTGCCCACCCACTTCCAATACTCCTGGTTGGACGCACTAACCCCGAGCATCAGCTGGGACGACATGATCCGAGGCAGCGCGCTGGCGGCGATCTACACCGCGGTGCTGCTCACCGCGGCCTGGACTCGGTTCGCGCGCAAGGACATCACCAGCTGACCCACCCGGCTCAGCTGACGTCGCGCCGGCGGAACACCGCGAGTGAGACCAGCAGGATCACCCCGGTGTAGAGCGCTAGTACGGCCGCGCCGTGCCCGTTGGACAGGTGGATCGGCCGGGCGATGAAGCCGCCCAGCCGCTGGCTGTACACCGTCCGGCCGAACACGGTCAGCCCGCCGTTGCTGATCCAGGCGCCGATGTTGGTGGTGAGCAGGTACGGCTGCCAATCCGGGTTCCAGTTGCGGATCAGGCTTTCCACCACCGCGAAGTACACGAAGCCGACGCCGAACGAGGCCGCCGTGTGTCGGATCAGGTTGGCGATGGCGAAGCCGAGCAGCGTGGTCGGCAAGATCAGCAGCGCGGCCCGTAGTTGAGCGTCCAGGATGTGCCGCCAGAAGTAGTGGGCTCGCGGCCCGAGCGATGACACCGGCAGGCCGCGGTAGTGGAGCAGCAGGTGCGCGACGCCGAACCAGGCCAACTGCGCCAGCACCGCCACCGCCAGCATCACCGACAGCAGTGCCAGCAACTTGGCGGCCATCAGCCGGATCCGACGTGGCTCCCAGTACAACCAGGACACCAGGTTCTTGCTCGACCACTCCGCGCCGATAAAGCTGGCGCCGACCACGAAACCGAGCAGCGCCACGCCGGTGCCAATGGCCAGCGCGTAGTCGGAGATCCGGTCCGGCTCCAATGGCCGCCGGTGCAGGTACTGCTCGATCGGCAGGTCGGCGGCGGTCGGCGGCACTCCGCACTGCGACTGCGGATCGGTGCCGGCAGGCAACGAGCTTATGCAGTCGGTGATTTCTCGCTGGATTTCGGCGATCTGGGCGTCCCGGGACCGGGACGCCGCGGCCAGGTCGGCGGCGGTGGTCTTGTGGTGCCGAGCGTAAATCGCGTACACCGCCGCGATGAAGCCGAGCACCGCCAGCACCGCGAGCACCCGAACCAGCCGCCGGTAGACCAGCCGGCGGAATTCCGCGGTCAGCAGCCGACCGAAGCTGGGCGCGCGGCCCGGCCAGTTGCCGCCTACCCAGTCGTCGGTCATGGGCTCGGGCTGCGTCAGTTCGGCGGTCATGAGTCGCTCTGGGTGAGGTCGAGGAAGACGCTTTCCAGATCGGCCGCGATCGGGGTCAGCTCGGTCAGGTAGAGCCCGGCGTCGCTGAGCAGCCGGTTCAGCCGGCCCGGATCGCTCACGCCGCCGACCCGCCAGGCGTCGGAGAGCGGACTGACCGTATACCCGGCGCGTTCGAGCAGCTCCCGGGCGGTTTCCGGTTGCGGCACCCGCACCCGTAGGTCGCCGGACGCTCCACCGGCCAGCAGTTCGGCCACCGAGCCACCGGCGATGACCTGGCCGCGCGACATGATCGCCACCCGATCGCAGACCTGCTGCACTTCGCTCAACTGGTGGGACGACAGCAGCACGGTGACGCCGTTGTGGCCGAGCAGCTTGATCAGCTCGCGGACCTCCCGGATGCCGGCGGCATCCAGCCCGTTGCCCGGTTCGTCGAGGATGAGCAGCCGGGGTTTCTTCATCAGCGCGGCGGCGATGCCCAGCCGTTGTTTCATGCCGAGTGAGTAGGTGCGGACCCGGTCGTCGGCCCGACCGGACAGCCCCACGAACTCCAGCGTTTCGTCTACCCGGCTGGTCGGGATGCCGGCCGCGCCGGCCAGCAGGTTCAGGTTGCGCCGGCCGCTGAAGCTGGGCAGGAACAGCGGGCTTTCCACCAGCGCACCGACCTGGCCGATGACCGCGGGCAGCTCCTGCGGTACCCGGTGGCCGAGCAACCGCAGTTCGCCGGCGTCGGCTCGGGCCAGCCCGAGCAGCAACCGCAGCGTGGTGGTTTTGCCCGAGCCGTTGGGACCCAGGAAGCCGAACACCCCGCCCTGCTCGATCCGCAGATCCAGGCCGCATACGGCGTGCTCGGGCGGCTTGCGAAGGCGGCGATAGGTCTTGTGCGCCCCCCGTACCTCCACCACGGTCGTCATGGCAGCACTATCCCGTACCGGCACCCTTGGGCGCGGGAGGTGCGAGTGCGGGCTATGGCGCTAGGGCCGGCCGAGGGCTCGGTAATGCCAGCCCTGCGCGCGCCAGCGCACCGGGTCGAGGACATTGCGGCCGTCCACCAGATTGCGCTGCGCCACCAGCTCACCGACCCGGGCCGGGTCCATCGCCCGGAACTGCTGCCACTCGGTAAGCAGCATGACCAGGTCCACCCCGGTCAGCGCCTCGTCCAGCGAGCCTGCGTAGCTCAGCTCCGGATGCAGCCGGCGGGCGCTCTCGTTGGCCTCCGGGTCGAACACCTGCACGCTCGCGCCCCGGCGGCCGATCCCGGCGGCCACATCGAGGGCCGGCGAGTCCCGGACGTCGTCGGAGTTCGGCTTGAACGCCGCTCCGAGCACCGCCACCCGGGTGCCCCGGTAACTGCCGTCCAGCAGGTCCAGGCCGAGCTCGATGGTGCGGGTCCGGCGGCGCAGGTTGATCTCGTCCACGTCGCGCAGGAAAGACACCGCCTGGTCGACGCCCAGCTCGCCGGCCCGGGCGATGAAGGCACGGATGTCCTTGGGCAGGCAGCCGCCGCCGAAGCCCAGCCCGGCATTCAGGAACCGCCGTCCGATCCGGGCGTCATGGCCGATCGCGTCGGCCAACTGGGTGACGTCGGCGCCGGTCGCCTCGCACACCTCGGCCATCGCGTTGATGAAGCTGATCTTGGTGGCCAGGAAGGAGTTGGCGGCGACCTTCACCAGTTCGGCGGTAGCGAAGTCGGTGACGATCACCGGGGTGCCGGCCTCGATCACCGGTTCGAAGGCCAACCGCAGGGTTTGCTCGGCCCATTCGCTGTGCACGCCGAAAACCAACCGGTCCGGGCGCAGGGTGTCCTCGACCGCGAAGCCCTCGCGCAGGAACTCCGGGTTCCAGGCCAGTTCCGCCTCCTTGCACGGGGCGTGCTCGAGCAGCACCTTCTCCATCCGCACCGCGGTGCCGGCCGGCACCGTCGACTTGCCGACCACCAGCGCCCGCCGGTTCAGATGTGGGGCAAGCGAGCGGAATGCGGCGGCCACGTAACTCAGGTCGGCCGCGTACTGGCCCTGCTTCTGCGGGGTGCCGACGCAGATGAAGTGCACGTCGGCGAACTCGGCCGCCTCGGCATAGTCCGTGGTGAAGCGCAGCCGGCCGGAATCGCTGTGCTTGCTCAGTAGTTCCGGCAAGCCCGGTTCGAAGAACGGGATCACGCCCTTGCGCAGCGAGTCGATTTTGGCCTGGTCGACGTCCACCCCGATCACGTCGTAACCGAGTTCCACCATGCACACGGCGTGGGTGGCGCCGAGGTAACCGGTACCGATCACCGACAGGCGGGGGCGCTGCGTCATCTAGGTGTCTCCAGCTGAGCTCGGCTCACCCCGGCCAGCCCGGGGCCCGTCACGAGGTTACGCGGGGTCGTTGGTGGGCCGGCCCACCGGCCCGGTCCGACCGGAGCATCCCAGCGTCGATCTTCATAGACCTCGGTCGCCATAACGACCGGCGGTTATGAAGGTCGCCGGCTTGGGTGTCCGACGAGCGCAGCTGACACAGCGTGACGATTCGCGCAGATCGTTGCGCCCCCGGATACCGATGGGTAACGCTTAGAACATGGCGCTCAACCCGAACTTCGGCACCTATCAGCTCGCTGAGGAGCATGTGATGCTCCGGGACGCGGTGCGCTCCCTGGCGGAGGACAAGATCGCACCGAGAGCCGCCGAGATCGACGAGACCGCCGAGTTCCCGTACGACGTGCTTGCGGCGCTGACCCGGGCCGGCTTTCATGCCACCCACATCCCAGAGGAGTACGGCGGGGCGGGCGCTGACTCGCTGGCCACCGCGATCGTCATCGAGGAGGTCGCCCGGGTATGCGCGTCCTCCTCGCTGATCCCGGCGGTGAACAAGCTCGGCACCATGCCGATACTGCTGGCGGGTTCAGAGGACCTGAAGAAGGCGGTGCTGCCGCCGGTAGCTGCCGGCGAGGCGATGTTCAGCTACGCGCTGTCCGAGCGAGAGGCCGGTTCGGACGCGGCCGCGATGCGGACCCGGGCGGTGCTGGACGGCGACCACTGGGTACTCAACGGGACGAAATGCTGGATTTCCAACGCCGGCGTGTCCACGTACTACACGGTGATGGCGGTGACCGAGCCGTCCCAGGGCAGCCGCGGCATCTCGGCGTTCGTGGTGCACAAGGACGACCCCGGCTTCTCGGTCGGCACCCACGAGCGCAAGCTCGGCATCAAGGGCTCGCCGACCTGTGAGATCCACTTCGACAACTGCACCATCCCGCAGGACCGGATCATCGGCGAACCGGGCACCGGCTTCAAGACCGCGCTCACCACGCTGGACCACACCCGGCTGACCATCGGCGCGCAGGCGCTGGGCATTGCCCAGGGCGCCATCGACGCCTCGGTCGACTACATGAAGGAACGTCGGCAGTTCGGCTCGCGGCTCGCTGATTTCCAAGGCCTGCAGTTCATGCTGGCGGACATGGTCATGCAGACCGAGGCAGCCCGGCAGTTGATCTACGCCGCAGCCGCGAAGGCCGAGCGGGGAGAGCCGGATCTGCCCTGGTACTCCGCCTCGGCAAAGGCATTCGCCTCCGACGTGGCGATGAAGGTGACCACCGATGCGGTGCAGCTGTTCGGCGGCGCCGGCTACACCCGCGACTTTCCGGTCGAGCGGATGATGCGCGACGCGAAGATCACTCAGATTTATGAGGGCACCAACCAGATCAACCGGATGGTCATTGCCCGCCGGATCCTGAAGTAGATCTGGGCGGCAGGTCGGCGAGCAGAAATGGGAGCAGCGCCTCCTCGTGCACCGCGACGTTCGTGGCAGCCATCAACCGAGACAGCTCCGGGTCCCACCCAGTGTTTACCGGCTCGCCCGACAGCGGCAGCCTCGCGGCATCGGTCGTAAGGGCCGTGCGGTAGTCGTCGGCGGACATCCGCCACGGAATGCAGCCAGCCCCGATCATGCGCCCGGCGATTGCGACGCCAGGCCAGTCGAAATCACCGTGATACGCGGGCGTCGCCCCGCGGTCGACCAGGCGTCGGATTAGCATCGATCCGGCGCTAGACGGGTTGCCCAGCAAGCAAACGACAGTTGCCCCGGTGTTGGACAGCGCAGCAGCCTGCAGCACTTGCGGGTTTTCACAAACCCATACCGCACAATTGGATGGCGCGAGCGCGACTTCATCCGGGAGCCCGGCGAGCTCCAGCAGGGTCAGGTGCGTGACTAGGCCAAGGTCGGCCCGGCACCGCATCATTTGCGACCACGGGTCATCGCCGGGCGGGCGTAGGCCGTGCACGATGGTCGTCCCGGACACCGAGTCCGGCGACACTCCCACCGAGAACCACATGGCCCGCCGCTCGGCAGCTGTCGTCGGTGCCGCAGTTCCGGTGGCGGCAGCGAGGGCTTTCAACGCGAGCGCAGACGCGAGCCGGTTGTCGTCAAGTCCATGCGCGTCGCCGCTCACCGCTGCGGCCAACTGCCCGATGCCCCAGATCTGGATGGCTCCGGCTGAGTCGACCTGACCGCTGCTATCTGGCAGCAGAGCTGGCACAGTGCCGGCAAGCAGGGCAAGAGCGGCAACGGCGATCCTCGCCTCGGCTAGGGCGGCGCCGGCGCCGGCGCGGGTGAGGATGCCGGACTGGCGTAGCGCGCTCTGCCAGCGCGGCACCCATGCTGCCGCGGCCAGTCCGGCGTCGGCGAGCAAGGAATCGATCTGCGCCCACATCTGTGCCCGTTCGTCCTGTCGCTGCTGACGTGCCGCACGCCGGTCGAGCAGCGGTGCGCCGGTGAGGGTGGCGATGGCCGGGACAAGCCCGAGTGCGGCTCTCGATCGGCGGAAAGCGGCGTCCAGCTGCCCGAGACCGATCCGTGTTGCCGATCCCGGGGTCACGGTCGCGCCGACCAGGCCGCTCAATCGGTCCGCGGCCTCCTCGCTCAGATCAGCCTTGACGTAGCCCGACGGGCTTAGGCCGTTGCCCTCCAGCCGCGCGGCGATCGCACGCCATAGCGGCGCGAGGTCCGGATGTCCGAGCAGGTCGGTCATCCCCGGCGGCAACGATATTTCGGTCACACGGGCCTCAGGAAGCTTTGGGTCTTGCCGTCCCAGTGGACGCGGGCCGTGACGGCAGGGGAACCTTCGTCGCGGCACACTTCGTAGATGTCGAGCGCAGGCACCTGTGGATAGCAACCCCACAGCGAGTGGCCGGTCATTACGAAGTCGACGTCGAGGCGCACGAGTAAACCGAGTAGTTCCGCGATCGTCGGCTCGTCGACCTTGGCGAACGCGTCGTCGAGCAAGATAAGACGCAGGTTCGACCCGTCGGCTGTCAGGCCCGACAGGTAAGCGTCGACCGCGGCGAACAGGCTCACATACGACACGAACCGGATCTCACCCTGCGATAACTTCGCGCGTCGCGAGATTCGCCGCTCCCGCCCTTGCTCCGGTCCAGTAATGATGACGTCGATGGTGTGCCAGGACCGGTAGTCCAGTGCGCTGCGCAGGTGGGTCGCCGACCCGGCCGACGGGTCAGCACTAGCCTCAGCCGACACCCGGTCCGATAGCAGTCGCAGCAGCTCCTCGTCCTGCAGCGGAGTTCGGACCGACGCTGCGGTAGCGACGAGGGACTTGATCCGGGCTACGTCGCCGGAGGCGTCCTCGGCGAGCTTCCAGGTGAGGCGGACGCCGATGCCGTGTGAGGTGCGGATGGAGCGCAGCGAAGCGTTCATCGCGCCGACCAGCGATTCGGCGTGCGTCAGCCGCCGGCGCAGCTCTTCGGCGACGTCACCGAGGACGAAGTCGCGGAACACCTGCTGTTCGCGCTCGGTGAGAGCCCGCTGACCTTCTTCGCAGCGCCGCTCGAGATCCGCGGCAGCGGCCGCCAACGTGCGCCGGCCGACGGAGTCGGTCAGCTCAATGATCGCGAGCGTTCCGACCCGGGACTCGACGAGGTCATAAGTACTCTGCATGGACCGGGCAAACGTGTTGCGTGCCGCGGCCAGCTGCGTCTCATCGCTGCGGGCCCGCTTGAGCATGGCCAGCAGCGCTTCGCAGTCCGCCTCAGCGCGGCGCGGGTCTGCCGCGTTGATCACGGGTGGCTCGTCGGCATCCGGCAGTGCGGAGGCGAGCACCCCGGGTGCGTTGAGGATCTGCTGCAGCGTTCCGACCTTGGTTACGAGTTCGTGCGCTCGTTCGCCGGCCCGTCGCCGGGCGTCGGTGAGGTTCGCTGTCGCCTCTCCGACCTGGCTGTCCAGCGCGCGGAGTTCCATATGCGCGGCATCGGCGCGAGCGCGTACCTTCTGCAGCTGTTCGCTGGCGCGGGCAATCTTCGCGGTCACCTCGGCGACGTCTTTGCCGACGGCGTCGCGCAGCGACTGCAACTGGCGCTCCTCCTCATGCCACCTTGACCAGTCGGTCCGTGCGGTCGTCTCCGCATCGTCGCGTGCCAGCTCCGCAGCCACGGCCGCCTGACAGGACCGTTCGTGCCGCCCGAGCGCGGCGCGTACCGAGGCCGTTCGGCTGACCACGGTTCGGCAGGTGTCGGCGGCATGCCGCGCCGCCGACGCGATGTCGGTGAGCCCGACCTGGTCGACAGGGAGACCCCACTCGGCGCAGAGCGCCTGGTGGGCACGCTGTTGCACGGACCACCGCTGCGCAAGGGTATCCGCTTCGGTTCGCAGCCTCGCCGCGGTCGCAGCTGATCTGGTGGCGCGTCCTGCGGCGGCTGCGGCGGCGGCCCGGGCCAGGTCCAGCTTGCGGGATTGCGGCCCGGTGTCGCGGATATAGCTGCGAACTCGATGTTGCCGGGCGAGGAGTTGCCTGCCCTGGTCCGCCAGACTGTCGTCGATGTCGGCGAGTTCGGTGAGCCGTGCCTCGATCTCGGCCAGGCGCCTCGCTCGTTCCTGCGCTCGCGCGGCTGCGCCGATGAAACGGGCCGCTACCGGCGTGTACCGGCCGGTCAGCGGACCGTTGCGCCAAGAGCCGTCGGCGGCGATCCAGATCGGGCTGTCCGGGCGGGCGTTGCCGGGATGGTCGAGGTAGCCAATCGCGGTCAGCGCGGTGCGGACCAGGTCCGCGGTCTCGGCCGGGAGGTTCTCATCGGGTGCGAGAACAGCGTCGAGCGTCTGCCCATCCAGGCCCGGCTGGGTGGGCAGGAGCAGGAGTTGCCCGTCTGCGGCGGTAAGGGTGCCGTCTTGGTGAATGGTGGCCGTGAGCAGGTTCGCCGCATGCAGCGCCCCTTCGATCCCGGACCGTACCGCCGAGTCGGCGGCCGAGGTGAAGTCCAAGCAGCGCCACAACGGCAGGTCGGTGCTGCTGGTCTGCCAGAACGGCTGTTCCGGGTCGGGATCGCGTTCGGCGCGACGGGCGTCCCGCTCCCGGGTGAGTACGTCGATTTCCGCAGCGATCGTCTCCCGCCGCGTATCCACGGCCGAGATGCGGCGGGTCAGGTCCGCGATTGCAGCATCCAAGGGCTGGTCGACGGCGTGGTCGAGGCCGCGCAAGTCGACGCTCGAGTCGGTGCCTACCAGCTCGGTGGTGTCGGCGAGAACGGGCCCGAGCTCGGGGTGCTCGACCCACGCGACGCCGGCGCCGAGCAGATCAGCTGTGTCCGGGTCGGCCACCCACAGCTGCCACTGCTCGGCCAGTTCGATCGCGATGTCGTCGCGATCGCTGGCGGCGGTCTCGGCTTGCTCCCGGTCGGTGTCGGCGAGCGTGTCAGCGTCGTCGGCACGGAATTGGGCCTGCTCGACCTTCTGCTGCGCCCGATCCAGGTCGGCGGCGTCCTTGGCCCGGTTCATAGCCTGGGTGCCGCGCTCCTCGGCTGCCTGCCGGGACCTCTCGGCCGGTTCGGCGACCTGGTCGAGGTCGGCGGGCAGGATGGTCAGCATTGCCGGTGCGGGCCGGTCCACAGGGATCGGGTTCTCGGTGCGCCGGACCCTCATATCGACAACAGCAGGAGGCTGGTCGGGAAGATTCGCGGTGACGGCGGCCGGCAAATTGTGCTCGGCCAAGCCGATGCCGAGCAGCCTCGTGCGCGCCTCGTCGACAGCCGCGGCGAGCCTCTCGACGGCGGTGACCGCGTCGCGGCCGTCACGGTCGGCGTCACCGACGCGGCCTCGGTGCGTCTCGCGGGCGGACTGCGCGCCATCGAACGCGAGGTCGGCGGTGCCGGCGAACGCACTCAGCGTCCGGTCTCGGTCGTGGAGTTCCTGAACGCTGCGGTAGGCGTCGGAGTCCTTGAGGCCATCGAGTTCGGCGGACAGTTCACCGGCTTGGTCGGCCAGCGTCGTCCGTTCGGCGACCTTGTCCCGCTGGCGCCGGGCGAGGAGTTCGGCATGGCTGCGGAGCTGCTCAGCGTTGCGGCTCTCCTGGCGCGCTGCTTCCGCGGTCGCCTGCACCGTCTGCGCGGCCTCGGCGATCACGCCGGTGGTATAGCGACGGTATACGGTCAGCAGCGTGCGGACCTCCTCGCGGACTTGCAATAGCGCCTGCTGCCGGGACCGGGTGTCCTTGAGTCCGTCCAGTTGCGAGCCGGCGTCGGTGAGCGCGCCCTCGGACAGCGGCGGCAGCGAGTCGGACACGATGGCGGGCAGCTTGCCTTCCTCGATCCGGTTGCCGACATCGGGTGCCCGCAGGGTGTGCAGCAGCTTCATGAGCCCGTCGAAGCGGTCCTTGCCGAGCTCGCCGGTGGCGCCAAACATGAGCGAGGCCACCCGTTCCCGGTGCCGTTCGGGCGAGTCGACGATCCGGTCGTCGCCGATGAGCTCGCCGAGCGCTTTGCGTGATAGTGGTTCACGGCCGGCGCCGATGAGCTGGAGCTCATGTCCGACGCGCAGGGGGGTCGTGAAATACCAGACCTTGGCTTCGGCTGCAGATTCGGAGTAGCGCACGAGCGCACCGACTGTCAGGTACTGCCGCGTCGGTTCGACGCCGGGTTCGGGCACGGACCGTGCCAGCTCCAGCCACAGGTAACCGAGTCGGTTCGGCTGACCGGCGTTGCCGACACGCATTAGGTCTTCCATCTTCACTGCGGACCCGGTGCCCATGTTGCGCCGGTCGGCGTCCAGCAGGAACGGCAGCAGCATCTCCAGCGCCCGCGACTTTCCGGAGCCGTTCGTGCCGCGGAGGATGAATCGGCCGCCGGAGGCGATGAACTCGTTGTCCCAGTAGTGCCAGACGTTCTGGATGCCGGCGCGAGCGATCGTCCATCGGTGTGGGAACTGCTTGGTCTCGGTTCGGTCGAACGTGTCGGTCGGTTCGGCGGTGGTGGTCACGGGGTCTCCTGGGCGGGGCGTAGTGCTGGGTGCAGCGGTTGTGCGGCAGGGTTCATCCGAACAGCCCCGTCTGGTCAGCCGAGGTCGCGGCGCGGCGTGTGGCGCGGGTTGGTGCGGACGCTTCCGGCAGTGGGCGGTAGCGTGCTGATGCCGGGTGGAGGATCACGCCATCGCTGGTGGTACGAGCCAGGCTTACCTCGTTCAGCAGGTTCAGCAGGGAGGTCCGGAATCCCTCGGCGTTCTCGACTGCCTCGGCACCCCATGCTTTGGCGTGCCGTTCGGTGAGCATGGCCAGTACCTCGTCAACCACGGTCTGGGACGCGGCGGCTCCAGGAACGGCGCGGCCGTCGTCGGTGACGGCGGCCGCGCCGGATTCGGGCTCGAGCCGATCGGTGAGTTCGGCCAGCAGGAGCAGCGCAGCTTGCTTCAGACTGCCGGTCCCGGGAAAGGCGATGTCGGTCGTCGCCGAAGACGAGTCGTAGGCGAGCGCCCCTTCCAGCCGAACTTCGAGAGTAAGCCCGAAGTACTCCTCGAGGATGCGGCTCTGTTCCGTTCGTTCGCGGGACAGAACGTCCTGTTCGGCATCGGTGAGATCTTCCCGGCGCACGAGCGGGTTCTCCACGAGCTTGCGGCGCAGCGACCTGCGGGGTTGCTCGGCGAGCTGTTCGTCGATCGCCCAGGTGTCCTGCGGCAGGTCGGCGGCCAGCAGCGGGCGGGCAAGCAGGTGCGGCAGCAGGGCCCTGTTGATGGTGAGCAGCGCCTCGTCCCGCCGTTCGCTCCACCCAACGGCGGTACCGTCGGTTTCCTCGATGACGCCCCAGGACACGAGCAGGCTGAGGGCGTTCACCAGCCGGCGCCGATCCGGCAGCTGGTCGGTGATGTCGATGCCCAGGGTGACGGCATCGGCGCGGACCTGCTCGATGAGGCTGGAGATGAGGATCTGCTCGCCGGTGCCCGGCGCGAGCAGCGCCGCGCACAGCAGCGCCAGGAACACATACGTGGCCGGGGTAAAGTCCTGCCCGTCGCCGCGACGGGCAGGCCGGGCAGGTGCGGCAGCGTCGAGCGGCCCCTTGATCAGCCGCGCGAATCCGGCTTCGATAACGAGTGTGTAGCCGAGGTACTCACCGAACGCCCGACGCAACGCCTGGGCGTGCAATCGGACCAAGGCAAGCAGGTCGGGGTCGCTGGCTCTGGTGAGGATCGGACGGGCCAGCAGGGCGCGGGCCGCGTCGACACGTTCGCGCGCGGCCCGGTCGGTGGTGCCCAGCGACGGGCTCATCGAGCGGCCCTCGCGTCCCTTGCCAGATAGCCGGTGACGGACCGGACGGTCAGCTGGACGTTCTCGATGCGGACCGCGCCATCGTCGGCGTGGACAACGGTGTGCCGCCCCGGGGACGGTTCGGCACGCACGATGAGGTCCAGGTCGGAATCGGTCGACTCGATGGCGGCCGCACCTGGGCCCGCCGCGACGAGCAGCGGCCCGAGCTTGTCGAGCAGGACGGCGCGGGCGGCCCGGGACAGCCGCGCTCCGTTGAGGGCACCGGCGGCGGACAGCTCCCGGGCAGCGGCGCGCCGCCGGTGGGCGCGTTCCTCCGCTGCGGCCAGTAGCCGTTCCCGGTCCAGAGCGGGGTCGGGGACCCGTGCGGTCCGGCCGCGAGCGGTCCTGTCACCGCGATCCCTCAGCGAGACGGGCACGTCCACCGGATCTGATTCCCACCAGGACTGGGTGGCGGTGCCGCGGACGCTGAGCTCCTCCGGGCCCAGGAGCAGGTGACGGGAGGAGTAGGCGGCGAAGGTCGCGTCGAACAGCCGGTGCGCGGTGTCGGTGTCAGCGGTCGCGAACCAGCCGGCGAGCTTGAGCATGTCCGCCCGGCGGGATAGGCCGGTGCCTGGGGCGGCAACCATTCGTTTCGCGTTCGCGAGCAGCTGTCCGACAGCCTGGCGTGCAGCGCCGCGGAGTTGTTCGGGCCCGGACCGGCCGCTGGTTGCGCCGTACCAGGCGGCGAGCTGTTCCCATTCGGCCGATGTACGGCCGGGCAGCCGCTCCATGTGCAGCAGGCCTGAGTCGTCGTTCGGCACGGCGGGCAGGTTGTTGATGACTAGGTCGATCATGACGAGCAGATTGGTGATGCGATCGACGATGACGGGGGAGTTGCGGTTCACGTCGGCGGAGATCAGCTCGACGTAGGACAGCAGCAAATCCTTGAACTGGGCGTACTCATCGCCGGCGAGGTCGTAGCGAGTCAGGACACCGGACAGGTAGGCGTAGAAGTCGGTCACCGACGACGTAAACAGCCGATGGTCGTTGAAGACGGAGGTGACCGCACCGGCGAGCACGTCCTGGCTCACTTCACGATGCGGGTTCGCAACCATCAACCCAATGTCGCGAAGCGTGTCGGCGATGCGAGCGAGCAGTTCCCGGGCGACTTCCCGGGCGCCGTCAGCGGTCTGCAGGATCTCCGACGCCTGACGGTGCAGCCGGCCGCCGAGTTTGGACACCTGGTAGCGGGCGCGGGAGCGGTGGTAGGCGGTGATCGTGGGGACCCGGGTATCACGCACGGAACGAACCAGGTTGCCCCAGGTGACCAACTGCTGGCAACGATCTTCGGCGAGCTCGGCGGTCATCTCAATGCCTGCTTCGGCCAGCTGGGCGGCGACCTCGGATGCGGACAGGTCCGCCAGCAGGGTGGCCGTGAACAGATCCATGACAGCCACGTAGTTATCGAATGCCGCGGTGGTGGTGAGGTAGCTGAACAGGGCACGCCGCTGTTCGGCTTCCGGCCCGGACAGTGGCAGCGAGTGGCCTCCGTTCGCAGAAGACTCAGGCGCCGGCTGGGTCACTGCACCCTCCTGCGGTTTGGCGATTGTCGGTGTGACGATAACGGCTGCCACTGACATTTAATCCGGATTTGACAGAACTGGCACCAGTCATAGGGTGATCGGTTTCAGGCTGCTTGTTCTGTCCCGATGCGATTAGTTAGTGCTAGAAGTCCGCCCCACCGAGGTATGGCCGGGCCGATATATGCGCGACGATGCCTGGCGCCACGGCAGTCTGGCCGGCATACCATGCGCAGGTGACGTCGGTTCCGCTGCCGCCCTTCCACCTTGCCATCCCGGTCTCCGACATCGACGCCGCCCGACACTTCTACGGCGACGTGCTCGGTTTCGGCCGGGGCCGGTCCGCGGAGCGGTGGACCGACTGGAACGTCGAGGGCCACCAGGTCGTCACGCACCAGGTCGACAATCACCGCAACGCCGTTGCCGGCACCAACCCGGTGGACGGCCACGACGTGCCGGTGCCGCATTTCGGTGTCGTGCTCAGCGTCGCGCGATTCCAGGAATTTGCGCAGCAGTTGACCGCAGCGGGCGTCGACTTCGTCATCAAGCCGCACGTCCGCTTCTTAGGCGAACCAGGCGAGCAGTGGACGATGTTCTTCCTCGACCCTTCGGGTAACGCGCTGGAGTTCAAGGCCTTCTCCGACCCGTCCCAACTCTTCGCGGTCTGACGAAGCGAACCTGCAGTAGTGCAGTAGGCATTTTGCCTATCTTCGGCGGGTCTGCCAGGCAGCCACTTAAGCGGACACCACACTTCCCGATGCTGAAAACCGTACCGACATCGGGGAGAACAGTGCGCATATGAACAGCAAGGCAATCAGCTGGACGTTGAGCGGCGCCGCCGCGCTGGCACTGGTGGCAGCCTGCTCCACGCCGGCGTCAGCACCCGCGCATCACCTTCCGAGCGCTTCGCCGACCACCAGTGCGGCAGCGACGACACCGACCCCGAGCCATTCGGCGACTCCGACCAGGAAGGTGCAGGTCGTCGTCGTCCCATCCCCGGCCAAGACCAGCGTCAGCCAGGCCGCCCCGGTCATCGCGCCGACGACGGCAGCCTCGCCGATCCAGTCCACCTCGGCCCCGGTGCCCAGCTGTTACCCGCTCACCAACGGGGGAAACTGCTACGAGCCTGGCGAGTTCTGCCGCAAGTCCGACCACGGCGCCTCCGGGATCGCCGGCGACGGCAAACCCATTGTCTGCACCTACAACAACGGCTGGCGCTGGGAACCGGTCTGATCCAGGTCCGCCGGCAGCCGTCTGATGGCGACGAGTGGAAAGTTTGCTACGCCCGACGTGGCAGATTCGCCGATCGGTGGAACCGCTCAGACCGGCGGCAGCACCACACCGAAGCCGGCCACGGCCAACCGCAGCAGCACCTGGCCGGGCGCCAGCAGGTCGGCGATCCGCGCGGCGCTGAGCACCTCCAACTCACCGAGCCGCTTCTGATACGCCTCCGGGCCG
>DATFHF010000031.1:0-47428 GCA_035248685.1 Jatrophihabitans sp. | reverse complement strand
ACCGGCATCGACCGGTCGGCTGAGGTTCGGTTCGACCGGCTGCGTCGGCGGGCTCGCGGCCAGGCCCGGGCCGCCGGGACCGGCCAGCGCCGGCTCGCGTACGGCGGCGATCGGTGCGGTCTGCGCGATCCGGCCGCGCTTGCCGAAGGCGTACTCACCGGTGTAGCCGACCACCGCGAGCATGTAGGTGGCGGTGGCCGCCGTCCACAGTGATTCCGACAGCGAGGCCAGGCCGGTGTTGATCGCCATGTCAGTCCTTTCCAGCACCGATCCGGTCGGCGGCCGGCGCCTCGACGTCCGGCACCGGCTCGGGATCCGGACTGCTCAGCTCACGCCGCAGCGTCGCCAATATCTGTTCGAACTCCGCGGTGAAGTTGCCCGAGTCGTTGCGCGCCAGCCCACCTACCGCCACCAGACTACGTAGGCCGTCCTCGGCGGGTGTGATCCGGATCCAGAGCCGGCGACGCCGCACCGCCAGCGAGCCGAGCAAGCCGAGCACCATCAGCACCGCGGCCACCAGCAACAGGGTCTGGGTCGGGTCGTGTGAGACCTGGAAGGTGGCCCACTGCCGGTAGCCGTCGAAGCGCACCTGCGTGCCGTCCGGCAGCCGCATGCTCTGGCCGACCTGCAGATTCTGGGCGGCCACTCGCTTCAGGCCACCGTTGCCGATCTGGCTTTGGTTCAGCGTGTAAACCGACTGCGGTTGGCCGTCCGGGTTGAGCAACCCGGTGTAGGCCAGCACCGCCAGTACCGGGTGGTCGGCCGACGGGGCGATGGAGCTGATCACGCCACCGTTGTCCACCGGCGTCGGGGCGAACACCGCACTGAGGCCGATGTCGTCGCCGACCGCGCTGTCGCGTCCGGGAAAGGAGAACGCACCCTCGCTGGTGTAGTACTCGTCCTTCGGCAGAAACGCCTCGGTGTCGGTGATCGGAGCCCGGCCGGGCCGGGTCACCGTCACCGTCGGCGAGAAGCCGTGGTTGATCAGGTACACCCGGTCGCCGTCCATCCGCAGCGGATGGTTGACCGTGATCACGTCCCGCTGGCTGGCCGCACCCAGGCTCCGGCTGTAGCTGACGTCGGCTCGAAACTGCGCCGGCGAGCCGTCTTGCCGGTAGCTCGCGGTGAACGAGTTCAGGTTGTCGATGCAGAACCCGGCGATCCGGCCGGCGTTGACCCAGCGGCCGGCGTGGAAGGTGTCATAGGAGATCGGCCGATTACAGAAGCCGGTTCCCTCGGTGGTCACGATGGATCCCTGGTAGCTCAGCAGCTTGCCGCCGGCGATCAGCACCAGCGCCACCAGCAGCGACACGTGGAACAGCAGATTGCCGGCCTCACGGCTGTAGCCCTTTTCGGCCGACAGCGCGAGTACCCCGCGATCCTCGGGACGGACGATGGTGCGCCAGCGTGGACGCAACAGCGTGCCGAGCCGCTGGGCGACGCCGGCCGGCGGGAGCGTGCTCACCAGCCGACCGTGCTCGGCCAGCCGGTCGAGATTGCGTGGTGCCTTGATCGGCTTGGCCCGTAAGGCCCGGGCGTACACGGTGATCCGCGGCACCAGGCAACCGATCAGCGAGATGAACAGCAGCAGGTACACCGCGCTGAACCAGATCGAGCCGAACACGTCGAAGGCGCCGATCCGGTCCAGGAACCGTCCCCAGGCCCCATGACTGGCCAGATAGGCCTGCACCTTGGGCGGGTTCAGCGGGCGTTGCGGCAGCAGCGAGCCGGGCACCGCGGCCAGCGCCAGCAGAAACAGCAGCACCAGCGCGGTACGCATCGAGATCAGCCGGCGCCAGAGCTGCCGGGCACTGCGCAATGGTCCGGTCATCAGATTCCGGATCCGATGCCGGTGTTGGCGAAGTCGAGCCGCAGCACGTTCATCCAGTGGTCCCACACCCCGCTGAGCAGCAGCACGCCCATCACGATCAGCACCGCGCCGCCGAGCTGGCTGACCAGCCGGACGTGCCGGCGGATCACCGCCAGCGTGCCGCTCACCCAGCCGAGTCCCATCGCCACCAGCAGAAACGGCACGCCCAGGCCGAAGCAGTAACAGGCCGACAGCAGCGCGCCCCGGCCGGCGGTGCCCTGGGTGGCGGCCAAGCCGTACACCGCGCTGAACGTCGGGGTCAGGCAGGGCGTCCAGGCCAACCCGAAGGTCAGGCCGAGCAGTGGTGCGCCGAGCAGGCCGGCCCGGGGCAGCCGGTGCACCTTGATCTCGCGCTGCAACAGGGAAAACCGGCCCAGGAACACCAGGCCCATCGCGATGGTGACCAGCCCGAAGATCCGTTCCAGGGCGACCCGGTGTACGGCGATGTCGGAGCCGAGGGTGCCGAACAACGCCCCGGTGGCCACGAACACCGCGGTGAAACCAAGCACGAACAGCACCGCGCCGGCGATCATCCGGTACTGCCGGCGGCCGGTGGTCCGGTCGTCCATGCCGGCCAGGCCCGCGACGTAGGACAGGTAGCCGGGCACCAGTGGCAGCACGCATGGTGACAGGAATCCGATGATGCCGACCAGTAGTGCCACGCCGGCCGCCGGCAGCAGCGAACCGTCCACCACGGTGTTGCTGAAACCATTGGCGAGCAGCTGCCCGGTCACGCTCACGCCTCTTTGGCCAGCTGGTCGAGGGCGTTGGTCAGATCTTTGGGCAGCACCTCGCCGACGTAGACCGCCGAGACCCGGCCCTGCCGGTCGACCACCACGGTGGCGGGCAATCCGGCCAACGGCAGGTCGCCCAGTTGCAGCGCGGTCTTGCCCGGCTCGTCATAGACCACCGGAAAGGTCACCTGCTTGTTTTGCAGCCAGGCCTGAGATGCGCTCTTGGACGGATCCTTGACGTCCAGCCCGACGAACTGAACGCCGGAGGCCTTGCGCTGCCGGTACACCGTGTCGAACTGCGGGGTTTCGTTCTGGCAGGGACCGCACCAGGACGCGAAGAAGTTGAGGACGACGACCTTGCCGCGGTCGGCGCTCAGCTGATAGTTGCCGCCGCTGAGCAAAGTGCCGTTGAGCGGACCGGCCAGCTTGCGCTTGTCCGGCGCGATCAAGGTGCCCTGCTTGTTGGCCTGTACGTACCGGAACTCGGTGTTGGCGGACTGGTCGACGGCGTTCTTGCCGCCGGAGCAGCCGGTCAGCGCGACGGTTGCCAGGGCGGTCAGCGCGACCACGGCCCGGACGCCGGCTCTGGCCCGCATGACACCCACGCCGTCCAGTGTGAAGCGTGTGCTGCGGCACATCCAAGCCTCCCCCCGTTACTGAGCACCGGCTGTGCCGACGCGTTGCCTCGCCGGTGCCTAGGCGCCCGGCGGTTGCTGGCTGAGCGAATTGGACGACTTGCCGGCCGGTTCGGCGTAATCGACCCGCACCACTCGGTCGTCGCGAAAGATGAGCGAGGTTACCGAGGCCAACGAGCACTGGCGGCGACGCGGATCGTGCCACAGCCGGCGGCCCTCGACGTACCGGCGTAGGCAGACGATCGGCATCTGGTGCGAGACACACACGGCTTCTCGGCCTTCGGCCCGGTCCCGGGCGGCGAGCGCGGCAGCGAACATCCGCTGCGCCACCTGCACATACGGCTCACCCCAGGACGGCCGGAACGGGTCGCGGAACAGCGGCCAGCTGCTCGGGTACTTCAATGCGCCGCCGGATCCGACCACCCGTCGTCCCTCGAAGGCGTTCGCAGCCTCGGTCAGCCGTTCGTCGACGGCTATCTCCAGCCGGAACCGGGCCGCCATCGGGGCCGCGGTTTCCAGCGCTCGTTGGAGTGGCGAGCTTGCCAGGTGACCCACGTCCCGACCGGCGAACCACTCGGTCGCCTGCTCGGCCATCTCGGCGCCGGCTTCGGACAGCCGGAAACCGGGCAACCGGCCGTACAGGATCTTGTCGGGGTTGAACACCTCGCCGTGCCGCAGGAAGTGCACGGTGGTGGTCGTCATAACGGGCTTGCCGCCGCCGCGGCCCGAGCGGCAGCCGGCAGCGCTTGCGCGATGGCGGACAGTGCCGCTTCGTCGTGCGCCGCGCTGACGAACCAGGCCTCGAACGCGCTCGGTGGCAGGTAGACGCCGGCGTCGAGCATGGCGTGGAAGAAGGGGGCGTATCGGAACGTCTCGGCGGCCTGCGCCTCGGCGAAGTTGGTCACCGGACGATCGGCGAAGAAGATCGAGAACAGGTTGCCGGCGTACTGCAACCGGTGGGCCACGCCGGCTTCGGTCAGCGCGGCCGAGGCCAGCTGCCCGACCGTGCGGGCGGTGTCGTCCAGCCGTCGATAGACCTGCTCGTCGGCGCAGCGCAGGGTGGCCAGCCCGGCCGCCACCGCGACCGGGTTACCGGACAGCGTGCCGGCCTGGTACACCGGGCCGGCCGGCGCTAGGAATGACATCAGTTCGGCGCGGCCACCGAAGGCGGCGGCCGGCAGCCCACCCGACATCACCTTCCCGAAGGTGAACAGGTCGGCGTCGACCGGATCCAGGCCGTACCAGCCCGATCGGCTCACCCGAAAACCGGTCATCACCTCGTCCATGATCAACAGCGCACCGTGCCGGGCGGTGAGCTCGCGCAGCGCCGCGTTGAAGCCTGGTTGCGGAGCGATGGCACCCATGTTGCCGCAGGCGGCTTCGGTGATGATGCAGGCGATGTCCTGGCCGTCCTCTGCGCTGAACGCCGCTTCAACTGCCGGAATGTCGTTGTACGGCAAGACGATCGTCTCCGCCGTGGTGGCCCCGGTGACCCCGGGAGTGTCCGGCAGGCCGAAGGTGACGACCCCGGAACCGGCGCTGGCCAGCAGCGCGTCTACGTGCCCGTGGTAGCAGCCGGCGAACTTGATCACCTTGCGGCGGCCGGTGGCACCGCGCGCCAACCGGATGGCCGACATGGTGGCCTCGGTACCGGAGTTGACCAGCCGGACCTGATCCACTGCTGTCACCCGAGCGATGATCTCCTCGACCAGCTCGATCTCACCCTCGGTCGGGGTGCCGAACGACAGCCCGTGGCCGGCGGCTCGTCGCACCGCCTCCACGATCGGGGGATGGGCGTGGCCGTGGATCATCGGCCCCCAGGACCCGACCAGGTCGACATACCGGTTGCTGTCGGCATCGGTCAGGTACGGACCTTGGCCGCTGACCATGAACCGCGGGGTGCCGCCGACTGCTTTGAACGCCCGGACCGGAGAGTTCACCCCACCGGGAATGACCTGCTGAGCGCGGCTGAACAGTTCTGCGGAGCGCGGAGCGTCGATCACCGCTCCAGTCTTCCGTACTGGTCGATTGGCATCGGCAACAGGTGGAGCCGACTACTGCTCCAGCGCGGTCGACTGGCTGACGTCGACCTTGCGCAGCTTTGCAAAGACCGCATCGAAGGTTAGGCCGGCCACGAAACCCAGCGGCAGCATGAAGATCAACAATCGACGCAACGCGTCCTTGTCGGCCGTCGCATCGAAGATGGACGGTGAACCAAGTGCTTGTGATACGAGGTACAGCAGTCCGGTCATCAGGCCCGCCGCGCCACCCAGGATGCCTGCGCGGATCCGGTCCCGAGCGCCGTCGAGGCTGGTTCGGATCAAAGCGCCGCCAGCACCGGTCAGCACCGGAGCGAGCGCGAGGAAGGCGACGCTGCTCTTGGTACCCGGCCGCCAATTCCACGACAGCAGTAGGAATGCCACAGCCGCTAACAGCAGCACTGCCGCGGACACGACACCCACGATTGCACGGAGTGATTCTCGACTAGCCTTCCGCTCCTGCTCACGTAGCTCGGTAGCCCTGGCGTCCATCTGGCGTTGCAGAGCTGCTACTAGCCGAGCCGCACAGCCGGCGTGCCAGCCGCTCGCCATGTAGGCAATGTCATCCTCGGTGGCGTAGCAATGCTCATTCGCTAGGCGCTCCCAAATCGTCCTGGTATTGCCACCAAATGCAGCTATGGGTAGTACTGGGATCCGTAGGGCAAGCGCAATCAGGCCGGTGACCAGCGTCGACGGGCCGCCTCCCATGAGCAGAACCCCATCACAGTCCATCAACGTCCGATAGAAGGAGACCTCCCAATCCCGGGCCGGATCTGGCCGCACGACGAACAGGTCGGGATGGCTAGTTAATTCCGCAAAACTTGGCTCATCCAGCAGCGTATGCACACGGATCGAGCTAGGCGAGGAACCTTCCAAAGCGTAGCCACGGACCACGTCGGCCTCGATGAACGTCGGATCGGCCGAATAGACGACGATGTCCCAGCCCGCTTTGGCCAAGCTTCGGCCGAGCTCCTCGGCAGCCTGCCTGGCGCCCGCCGCATTGGTTAGCGGAGGGTCGAACGTTCGTCTCTCATCGACGCTACCTACGATTGCTACCCTTGGACGCGACACGCTGCCTCCCTGAGTACGTCACTGATCTTCGCCGGCTGCGGCCCGGCGGATCGGTTCGAGAGCGCCGGTCGGATCGACTGGAGCAAGAGCATTCAGATCGCGTAGAACGCGGCTGACGATGCCTGCGGCTGTAGTCCGGGCCCGGGCGGCGCGGAAGGCGGCTATTGCATCGCTTGAGTGGTCGGCTCCGATGATGGTCAGTGCGGTGTACGCGAGTCCTCGGATATCAAAGGCGGCGTAGTCATCAGGGCTATGTCGCAGCCGTTCTTGGACCGCGGTAAGAGCGTCCCGCAGGTCCTTACTTGCCCGATCGGTGTTGCCTTGACGAAGTTGGATTATCCCGGCTAGAAGAACAATACCAGCCCGCGCCAACGGAAAAGGGACCTCCCGCGCGGCATCAAGGATTTGCGCCGCGGCCGTCAGATCTCCGGCATACAGCTGAGCACACGCCTGCCCGAGTCGACCTTCTGCCTGCGCTTGCGCAAAGCCGATCTCATCACCGATCGCGATGCCTTGGTCATAGTGTTCGGTGGCCGACACTATCTGTTCAAGATCCGTGTAGTAGTAGCCGAGATTGACCAAGGTGAGGGCCTCGGATGATCGCTCGCCGGCGCCACGTACGATAGTCAGCGCCCGCTCACATAGCCTGACTGCCTGCGAAAGCTGCCCCAGGTCGGCATAACAATCCGCCAAACAGATTAAACTTATGGCCTCGGATGAGTGGTCGCCGAGGGTGCGCTTGATTACCAGAGCCTGTTTGTAGTGCTCGATCGCAGCCGTACTCTGCCCCAGGTCGGCGTGGCAGTTGCCTAAATTGCTAAGGACGGCCGCCTCGCCATGGCGGATACCGAATTCGCGGTAGATCGCGAGTGCCTGCCCAAAGTGCTCGATCGCAGCCGTAGTCTGCCCCAGGTCGGCATAACAATTGCCCAGGCCGTGCAGGGCTGACGCTTGGCCCGGCCGAAAACGGAGTTCGCGGTAGATCGCCAGCACGTGCTCATAGTGGTCTATAGCCCGATGTACTTGCCCCAGCATATTATGGCAATTTCCAAGACTGAGGTGGCTCGAGGCCTTATTCCATGATTCGGCGAGCCGGTCCTGCAATCGAGCATACAGTTCAATGGTGTAACGATAGTGACCCCACTGGAACAAATAGTCGAAGCTGATGGCGCTTAGCATACGGGCTGCGGCGTCGTAGTCGCCGTTCTGGTAACGCAGTTCGAACTGAGCCAGCTGGGGAGCCAGATCGTCCAGGGTTTTCCACTCCGCGCGCGGCCTTTCCACCCGAGCAAAATAGTCCGCGGCCCGCTCGCGCAGCGCTTGTTGCGTGAACGGGGCGGCATTCTCCCCTTCGGTACCGCGTCGATGGTCCGAATCACCCTCTGGAATCAGGGAGAGCGCGTAGTCCCGGTCCACCTGGTGCAGGTAATAGTGGCCGGCATTACGGCGGGCGAACTGCATGTTCACCAACCGTCCGAGCACCGGGGCCGCATCGATCGCCTGTTGGTACGGTCGCAACAGATAGTCCACCGCCACCGCCGGAACCGACGCTGGGAAGATGGCTAGCGCCTGCATGATCTGTTGCGCCAAGGGATCCAGCCGCTGGAAGGCCTCTCCCACCAGCGCTTGCACAACGTTGCCTGGCAAACGCTCGGTCTCTGCTAACAGCTCGGACAGACTGGTATTGCGGTCTGCGGACAGGATCGCTGCGAGCGCTTCCAAGGCACGCGGATAACCCCGGGTCCGCTCTCGCGCCAACGTTAGCTGTGCCTCGCTCGAGGTGAGCAATCCCAGCCTGCCGTCAGGATCCCGGGCACGTAGCAGGTTCTCCGCATACGGCGACGGCAGTCCTCCGTCCAAATCGATGCGCCGCTGTACACCGGGTTCGTGCAACAACAGGGGTCCGGGCGCAACCCGGGTGGTCAGCACGACCTTCACTCCATGCGCTGGAACAGACAGCAGGGTACGCAATGCCTCGTCCAAGTCGGCGTCGGCGATCGTTCCGGTGTCGGCGTCGAGGAGATCCTCGAAGTTGTCCAGCAGCACGACCACCGGTTCCGCCGGAAAGGCATCTAGCAGCGTCAGCATCAACTCGCCCGGACTCTCGCGTGCCTCTCGGTAACGCGCCAGCAGCCGCTCGGAGATCCCGCCGGGTAACAACCGGCACAGATCGGTGAACAAGTTGGGGAAGTTCACCGGGTGCATGCTTGGAGTGCGCAGGTACACGATGCCGGCCACCGCCAGTTCACCTAGCCCATCCGGCAGTCGCCCGGATTCCAGCGCCTTGAGCAACCGGCACACCAACGCCGTTTTACCGATGCCGCCACGGCCTACTACTGTCACCAGCCGGGTGTCGGTCGAGCGCAAGGCTTCCGCTAACACCTCGGTCTCGGGCTGCCGGTCCTGGAAGTAAGTTGGCGCCGTCATGGGCGGAGCGTTGACGAACCTAGCCCGAGATACCAGTTCGACTCGTTGCGGCCGTTGTGGCTGCCGCTCTACCTCGATGTCTGCGGCAATCCGTTCATCCGCAGCCGCCACCGCCGCCGCTGGATCCGAGATCAAAGCCTCCTGTGCTGAGATTTGCAGCCGTATGTCCGCAATATCTTGCTCGATCCGTGTCCTAGCCCCCGGACCCGATGCACGCGGCAGCTCCCGTTCAGCATCGCCTAACCGGAACCGCAGTTCTCGCAACTCACCCTTGGGGGTGTCGGCTTCGGCCAAGTACAACCGCAGCCGAGCCAGACCGCCGTCGAAGCTGTCACTGAAGTCGACGTACTGACGAGCTTGCAGCCGGAACGGCAATCCAACGTCGGATCGCATCCGGAGCGGGATGACCGGCTTCTTGTACTTCAGCGCCCAGTCCCACTCGTCCTTGCAGCCGGAACCGGCGCGGGCGCTGTCAGCGGTCATGACAAACAGCAGGCCTCGACAGGTCTGGATCGCCTCGGCGATCTGGTCGTCCCAGTCCTGCTGCCCGGCTGAAAGCTTGCGCACGTCGACCCACAACGGATAGGACGGCCTTCCGGCGGCCAACTGATCAACCAGGGCGATAGCCGTGTCGACACCATCGTTTCGGGAATAGCTCACGAAGTAGTGACCGGACAACATCTCCTCGGCACTCCTCGCAGCTCGGCTACCGCAGGAGAGCATACGGCGTTAGTCCATCGAAGATGGGCAATCGGCATCTTGGTCCGGCGATATATCGGTACGCCGGATCAGCACCACCCGGCGGCCTATCGCATCGAGCCCGAGCCGGTCCTCGGCGGCACGCAGCGCGCGCAGGCCGGGTGACAACTCGACCAGTTCGATGAAGCCGAGCTTGGCGTAGAACGGACCGTTCCACGGCACGTCGGCGAACGTGCACAGGGTGAGTTCGCTATGTCCAGCGGCTTTCGCCCAATCGCAGACCGCCTGGACCAGCGCGGTACCGATCCCCCGGCGCATCGAACTCGGCCGTACCGACAAGCCTTCGAGGTGCGCTCTGCCGTCGACGAACTCCAGCCGCGCGTAGCCGACCGGCGGGTCTCCGGCGACCAGCAACAGCGGTGCGGCCGCCAATTGATCGACCGATGCCGAGCCGGGGGTGGTGCCGTAGCCGGCGACGGTGAACAGGGTGTCGGCAGCCTCTTCCACCTCGATCAGGGTGCCGAACTCGGCTGGGATGGCCGGCCTGATCGTCGGAATCGGGTCCGGTGTCGGTTCCACCGGGGGCGTCGCGTGCCGGGCGGCGAGCGCGCTGATGCCGCCGACTATTAGTAGGGCGCCGGCCCAGGCCGCGGTGTGTGCTCGTCCGCCGCCGAGCACCAGATCCCAGATCCAGCCGGCGAGTACCAACCCGGATAACCACAGGGTGGTGCGGTACCTCTTGACCGCGATCATCGACATGTGACGGTCAACGGAGCAGGTTGGCTGCCTCGTGCGCCCAGTAGGTCAGGATCACCGAGGCGCCGGCCCGGCGAATAGACAACAGGGTTTCCAGAATGACCCGTTCGCGATCCAGCCAGCCCCGCTCGGCGGCGGCCTCCACCATCGCGTACTCACCGGAGACCTGATAGGCGGCGACCGGCACCGGGCAGGCTGCCGCCACCTGGCTAAGGACGTCGAGATAGGGCAGCGCGGGTTTGACCATGATCAGGTCGGCGCCTTCGGCCACGTCGAGCGCGACCTCGGCCAGCGCCTCGCGCGCGCTGCGGGACGGATCCTGCTGGTAGGTAAGGCGGTCGCCGACCAGGGATGAATCAACCGCCTCCCGGAACGGCCCGTAGAAGCCGGAGGCGTACTTCGGCGCGTAGGCGAGCACGCCGACATCGCCGCGACCGGCGCTGTCCAGGGCCTTCCGGACGACGCCGACCTGGCCGTCCATCATGCCGCTGGTACCGAGCAAATCCGCCCCGGCCTCGGCCTGGGCCAACGCCATCGAGCTGTACCGGCGCAGGGTTGCGTCGTTGTCGACCGAACCGTCGAGCCCGAGCACCCCGCAGTGGCCGTGGTCGGTGAACTCGTCCAAGCACAGGTCACCCATTAGAACTGTGGCATCGCCCAGTTCGAACTTCAGCCGAGCCAGGGCTGCGTTCAGTATCCCGTTCGGGTCGTCGGCACCGGAACCGGCGGCGTTCTTGGTTACCGGGATGCCGTACAGCATCAGGCCACCGACGCCCGCCTGCACCGCGCTGATCGCCGCCTTGGCCAACGAGTCCATTGAATGCTGGACGACACCCGGCATCGAATTGATAGGGCGGGGCTCGGTGGCAGCCTCGGCGACGAACATCGGCAGGACTAAATCTTGCGGACGTAGTGAGACCTCGCTGGACAGTCGGCGCAGCGCAGCCGTCCGGCGCAGCCGGCGTGGCCGGGATACGGGGAAGGCTGGCAGTTCAGGAAGTTCGCTCACCCGAGCCAGGTTACCCGGCTTATCCACAGGCATCAGGTGTGTAGCGGAAGTTTCGGGCATGATGTTGATCATGCCTAACGGATCGGCCTTACTTTCGGTGGTTGCGTTGGTCGCTGTCACGGTTGCGTGCACCGGCCATACCGCTGCGCCGAATACCGCTAGTGCGTCGGTCGCGGCGCCGACATCCACTATTCTGTCGACCAGTCCGTCGCCCTCGCCGTCATCGCCCTATCCGGCCGACGTTCCGCTCACCGGCCATAACGTGAAGCCCGGCGAGAAACCACCGGTCTATCCGGCGGCTGCCAAGGTGCGCAGTCAGGCGGGGGCCAATGCGTTCGCCGAATTCTTCATGCGCACACTGGACTGGATGTACGCAACGACGAATCCCGCCTACCCGAAGCACTATTACGCCAGCTCGTGCGGACTGTGCAGTGGGCTTACCACCGGCATGACCAAGACCGCGGCGCTGAACCATTTCTATGAAGGCGGCCGCTTCACTGTGCATCCGGCAACTGGCACTCAGATCGCACCCGTGACGGCGCCGGCTGACTACTGCGCCGCGGTCGTCGTTGATGAGACAGCACAGACCGTCGTGGACAAGACAGGGAAGATTTACAACGGCGAGGGAGCCCACATGGGTGACCGCATCAAGGTATGCATGAAAATGGCCGAAAGCTGGCGCATCACCTACATGGCATTTCTGCCATGACCTCTAGAAAGGCAGCTAGCTTTACCACACTGATCGCATTGGTCGTAGCGCTGATCGCACCAAGGCTAACGGCGTATGCACTCGACACATCAGATTGCGGATCAGGATCGGATGGCACATTTCATGGCGGAGGCGTGAACGGCACTATAGATGTCACCGGGAGTTGCGGCGTTCGGCCAACTGATCTTCCAGGCGAGGGCGGTTCTCCCGTCCTGGTAATCGACTGCGGGTACGCGACTCCGACCGACGATCACACCTACTGGAACAAGCAATGCGGCCCGACCGGCTTTCCATGTCCGCCGGTGCCGGGCAATCCCAACCCGCATCAATTCATGACGGTATTCGCGCTGACTCAACCACCGGTGCCGATCGCGGCCTGGTGTGCCGGCGCCATCAATCCGATGCCATCGGCGGCTGCATTGCGCGACGAGGTCGTCCGGTTACTCCATTCGCCGAAGATCGGGGTATCGCCCAGCACCGGCACCGGTTTGGTCAATCTCAAGACGCTGTTCTGGATAGCGACTAGCCCACAAGTGGATCTCGGCCAAGCCAAGTTGGTCGGTTTCCCAGTCCAGCTAAGGGTGAACTACCTGCGCACCGAATTCGACTTCGGCGACCAGAGCACCGGCACCCTGGCACCCGATCCGGGAACCGCCTACGACCCGGCGCAGGACTGCGGACGCTGCTTGGACAGATTCGGCCACAACTACACCCGCCCGGGACAGGTAACCGTCACAGCTCGGGTGTACTGGCAGGCCCAGTTCCGGGTCGGCGTCCGACCCTGGGTAACCATTCCCGGCGACGTGACCGCGACTCAACCCTCGACGACCACGCTCACCATCCGGCAAGCACGCAGCACGCTGGTCAGCCCGCGCTAATCAGCGCGCTCAGCCGCGATCTTGAGAAGGATCGGACGGGATGACGACCGATCCTTCTCAAGATCGCAAGCTAAAAGCGGCTAGCGAGTCGTCCGGGCTCGCGACGACCGGGACGGGCGGCGGGCCGGCGCGGCAGCGGCCTTCTCCCGCTCCTCCGCAGCCCGCCGATGCGCAAACTCCGCCAGCGCATCGATCAATGCCGGCACACTGGCCGTCTCCGGCTGTACATCCACCCGCAGCCCGAACTCGGCAGCGGTCGCCGCGGTCTGCGGACCGATGCAGGCCACCACGGTCCGGTTGTGCGGCTTGCCCGCGATACCGACCAGGTTGCGCACCGTCGAGGACGAGGTGAAGCACACCGCCTGGAAACCACCGGACTTGATCGCGTCCCGGATCTCAGCCGCCGGCGGAGCCGCCCGCACTGTCCGGTATGCGGTCACATCGTCGATCTCCCAGCCGCACTGCCGCAGGCCCTCGGCCAGCGTCTCGGTGGCGATGTCGGCCCGGGGTAGCAGCACCCGGTCGATCGGGTCGAGCACGTCGTCGTACGGCGGGAAGTCGACCAGCAGGCCATCGGAGGACTGATCGCCGGACGGCACCAGCTCCGGCCGGATCCCGAACGCCCGCACCGCGGCCGCGGTCTGCTCACCCACGCAAGCGATCTTGACGCCGGCGAACGCCCGAGCGTCCAGGCCGAACTCCTCGAACTTCTCCCGCACCGCCTTCACCGCATTGGTCGAGGTGAACACGATCCACTCGTAGCGCCCGGTGACCAGGCCCTTGATCGCCCGCTCCATCTGGGTCGGGGTGCGCGGCGGCTCCACCGCGATGGTGGGAACCTCCACCGGCACCGCCCCGTAATCCCTCAACCGGTCACTCATCACGCCGGCCTGCTCCTTGGTCCGCGGCACCAGCACCTTCCAGCCGAACAGCGCCCGCGATTCCCACCAAGCCAGCTTGTCCCGAACCAGCGATGCCTTGCCGATGGTCAGCACCACCGACCCGTCCATGCCGGCGGCAGCCAGATCAGCCTCGCCGAGCGTGCCGGAAACGGTCAGTTGCGCGGTGGTGGTACCGGCGCAGGTGACGGTGAGCGGGCTGTCCGGCTTCAGACCCGAGGCCACCAGCTGCTCGGCGGTCGACCCCACCTCAGCCGCGTCCAGCGTGAGCACCAGTGGCCCGGGAGCCGCCGCGATCGCTTCCAGATCCAGCGCCGGGGCCTGCCGCAGGTCGACCTCGGTGTGTACCGGGCCGATCGGGACGCCGGCATAGCTCGCGGTGGCCACTGCCTCAGACAGCCCCGGGATCACCTCGTACGGGATCACCGTCCGGGCGACCGCCAGCGCCTCTCGGCTCACCGCGTCCGATCCGAACGGGTCACCGGAAACCACTCGAACCACCTGGTTGCCATTACGGGCCTCGGCCAACGTGGCCTTCGCCGCCTCGGCCGCCACTGGATCGGCGATCCGGATCTCGCCGCCGATCAAGGCCCGGACGGCCTCGGAAACCGACTCGTCCACGAAGGCGATGTCGGCGCCGGCCAGCACCTCGGCGGCACGGACGGTCAGCAAACCAGCGTCGCCGGTACCGGTGCCCACGAAGGACACCCGGCCACCGGACTTGCGCGCTCGGGTCATGTCGAGCTCTCCATCATCATGTTCGCGCCGAGATCGACCAGCTCGGCGGCGAGCCGCCGGCCGACCTGCTCGGCAGTGTTGAGTGGTCCGGCAGCCGACAACCGCACGGTGTCGCTGCCGTCGGGGGTCGTTACCGACCCCCGGAGGAATACTTCCGGTGAACCGTCGTCGCCCTCGCTCACCTCGGCCAGCGCCCCGATCGGCGCCGAGCAGCCAGCCTCCAGCGCGGTCAGCAACGCCCGCTCCGCGGCCACCGCCGACCGGCTGGAAAGATCATCCAGCTCCGCCAGCAGGGCACGCACCTGCTCGTCCGACTCCCGGCACTCGACAGCCAACGCACCCTGCGCCGGCGCCGGCAGCAGCTGGATCGGATCCAGCACCTCGGTGATCTGCGCCGTCCGGCCCAACCGGCGCAGCCCGGCCACCGCCAGCACGACGCCGTCCAACTGGCCGTCCCCGTTGCCGACCCGGCCCAGCCGGGTATCGACGTTGCCGCGGATCTCCACGATCTCCAGTCCGAGATCCAGCGCCCGCAACTGCGCGGCCCGCCGGGGCGAGCCGGTGCCGATCCGCGCCCCGCGGGGCAAGTCCAGCAGGCTCAGCCCGTCCCTGGCACACAGCGCATCGCGCGGATCCTCGCGCGGTGGCACCGCCGCCAGCACGATGCCATCCATTGGCGCCGTCGGCAGATCCTTGAACGAATGCACCGCGATGTCGATCTGCTCGGCCAGCAGCGCCTCGCGCAGCGCCGAGACGAACACGCCGGTACCGCCGATCTGCGCCAGCGGCTCCCGAGACCGGTCGCCGTCGGTGCTCACCAGCACGGTCTCGACCGTCACGTCCGGGTTCAACCGTCCGAACGCTTCGACGAGCTGCTGGGTCTGCGTCCGGGCGAGCAGGCTGGCTCGGGTACCGATCCGAATGGTGCGGGTAGCCAGCATCAGCCCACCTCCCCCAACTCGTCGCGGGGATCGGCCCGGCTGACCGCGGTGACCGAACCGGGCCGGTTCGGATCCAGGTCGAACAGCTCACGCAGGGCCGCGGCGTAGGAATTGCCTTCGGGCGTCGCGGCCAACTCCTTGACCCGGACGGTCGGTGCGTGCAGCACCTTGTCGACGGCGCGCCGGACCGCTGCCGCCAGCTCGTCGCGAACCACCGGATCCAGGCCGGGCAGCCGGCTGTTCAACCTGAGCAGTTCGGCGTCGACGACCTGAGCCGCCCGGGCGCGTAGCGCGGTGACGGTGGGTGCCACCGCGAGCGCCTGCTGGTGGGTGAGGTACTCGCGCAGCTCGGACGCCACGATGGTTGCCGCCGCCTCGATCTCGGCGTCGCTGACCATGGCGCCGGAGTTGCGCAGCACCTCGAGATCCACGTAATGCACGTTGGGCATCAGCGCGACCGCCGGGTCGACGTCCCGGGGCAGCGCCAGGTCCAGCACTACCAGGTGCCGGCCGGCCCGTACCGCGACGTCGGATGCCTCGACCACCAGGCCGGTGGCCCCGGTCGAGGAGATCAACACGTCGGCGTCGGCGATCTCGGTGACCAGCGCCTCTAGCGGAGCGGCCCGGCCACCTAGCGACGCGGCCAACCGCTCGGCACGCTCGCTGCTGCGGTTGATCACCACCACGTCCAACGCGGCGTCGCCGGCCAGCCGTTGCAAGGTGGCACCGGCCAGTGCACCCATCGCACCGGCGCCCAGGATCACTATGCGCTGACTGGTCAGGTTCAACCACCGGCCGGCCAGAATTCGAGTTGCGTGCTCCAGGGCGACCGACACCACGGACGGGCCGGCCCGGTCGATGCCGGTCTCGCTATGCACCCGCTTGCCGACCCGCAATGCGGTCTGCCCCGCCTCGTGCAGCACCTTGCCGACGGTCGCGGCGTCAATGCCGGCAGCGTAGGCAGCGCGCAGCTGACCCAAGATCTGGGATTCCCCGACCACCATCGAGTCCAGTCCGGAGGCCACCCGCAGCAGGTGTTCGGCGGCTGCCTCGTCGAAGTGCACGTACAGGCTGTCGCCGAGCTGGGCAACGCCCATCCCGGCGGTGCGGGCCAGCACGGTCGAGATGTCCACCACCGCCGGGTGGAACCGGGCCACGTCGGCGTACACCTCGATCCGGTTGCAGGTCGACAGCAACATGACCTCGGAGATCGACTCGCACCGGTAGAGCTCGTCGAGCACCTTGGTCAGCTGTTCGACGGGCACGCTGGCGCGCTCCAGCACCGACACCGGGGCGGAGTGATGGGACAGGCCAACGACGAGCAGCGTCATGTGCCCATCACCAACGACCGGCTGCCGGACTTGCGGTTGTTGTGGAAGGACAGGATCTGCAACTCGGCGGCAAGATCGACCTTGCGGACGTCGACATGCGCCGGCACGTTGAGCACGGTCGGGGCGAAGTTCAGGATCGAGGTCACGCCCGCGGCAACCAACCGATCGCAGACGTCCTGGGCGGCGCTGGCCGGGACGGCGATCACCGCGATGGCGATGTTCTCCCGGGCCACTACCCGGTCGAGCTCGGCGATGTGCTGGACGGTCAGCTCGCGTAGCCGAGTGCCCACGATGGTGGAGTCGGCATCCAGGCAGGCCGCGATCCGGAAGCCGCGCGAGGCGAAGCCGGCATAGCCCACCAGCGCCCGTCCCAGGTGCCCCATGCCGATCAGCGCGACGGCGCGGTCCTGATGCAGGCCCAGGGTCTTGTTGATCTGCTCGATCAGCAGTGCCACGTCGTATCCCACCCCGCGAACTCCGTAGGAGCCGAGGTAGGACAGGTCCTTGCGCAGCTTCGCCGAGTTCACACCGGCCGCGGTGGCCAGCGACTCCGAGGATACGGTCGCGGTGCCGGTTTCGCCCATGCCGCCGAGAACGCGCAGGTAGATCGCCAGCCGGGCCACGGTCGCCTCGGGGATCGTCCGCCGAGCTGCGGTCGCGGCCGAGCGCTGGCCGGACCGTACGCCGACCGCGTTCGGCTCGTCACCGTGGGCGATCATGTGGCTCCTCGCAACGGCAGCCGCCGACGAAATTAGCTGGCCGTCCGCAGCGGCGGTGGCCCGGTGTGGTATTAGGGGGACAGCGATGAACCGTACGCTCTTGTGAACGCATTCACAAAATCGCCGGAGAGTGTGGTAATGCAGCCGGATCCGCGCCGGCAACTAGGCAATTCAGGAGTGAATCGGCCGCCGTAACGCGGTCAGGAACCGCTCCGGCTCGAGCCGCCAGTAGCCGTGCTGGACGCCGTCGATGAGGATTACCGGCACCTGGTCGGAGTACTCGTTGGCGCGCCGGCGGTCGGCATCGACATCCAGTAGTTCGAGCGCGAAACCGTACTCGTCGGCTAAGGCCGTTAGGGCTTGCTCGGCGTCCTCGCACAGGTGACAGCCGGCCCGGGTGATCAGGGTCACCCGGTGGCTGGCTTCCACCCGATCGGTCATCCGCCCAGCCGCCACTTCATCACCTTGCCGGTCACCGTGTGCGGCAGCGAGTCGACCTCGATCACCTGGCGGGGCAACTTGAACCGCGCCAGCGAGGACGAGGCCTGCTCGATCAGCGCGTCCGGGTCGAGTTCAGCGCCCGGCTCGGCCACCACGTAGGCCACGATCAGGTCGTTGCCGTCCCCGGCCGGCACACCCAGGATCGCCACCTCGCGCACCCCTGGCAGCTTGCCGATCACCGCCTCGACCTCGGCCGGGTAGACGTTGAAGCCGTTGACCAGCACCAGGTCGCCGCGCCGGCCCACCAGGTACAGGTCACCGTCATCGTCGGCCACCGCCAAGTCACCGGTGCTGAACCAGCCGTCCGGATCCGGGCCGCCGGCACCGTCCGGCCAGTAGCCGATGAACAGGTTGTCGCCCCGGACTTCGAGCATGCCCAGGTCGCCGGCCTCGACCACGTCGCCGGCATTGTCCAGCAGCCGCACCTCGACGCCGGGAATCGGCCGGCCAACCGAGCCCGGCTTCGGGTCGGCCCAGTCACTGCCCGACTCGGTCGGCACCAGGTTCACCGACACCACCGGCGCGGCCTCGGTCAGGCCGTACCCCTCGAACAGCCGAACCCCGAACCGGGCGAAGGCCGCGACCAGTTCGGCGGACAGCGGAGCCGAGCCGGACAGCGCGTAGCGCACCCCGGCGAAGGCGTCGGCCGCCTCCGGCCGGCCGGCCCACTGCGCGAACTCCAACGGTGCCCCCACCACCACGCTGACCTGCTCATCCCGGATCGTCCGCAGGCTTTCGGCCGGATTGAACCGCTCGGTGAGGACGAGGGTGGCCCCGAAGTACAGCGCCATGCCCAGGCCGGCGTTCAGGCCGAAGATGTGGAACAGCGGCAGCGGCAGGAAGATCCGGTCATCGGCGGTCAGCGGCGGTGGCGTCAATCGGGACAGCTGGTCCAGGTTGGCCAGCAGCGAGCGGACCGGCAGCATGGCGCCCTTCGGACGTCCGGAGGTGCCCGAGGTGTAGAGCAGCACGGCCAGCCGCTCATCGTCATCGGCCAACTGGTCCAGCTGCGCCGGCTGCTCGAGCTGCTCAGCACCGGCCAGCAGTTCGGTCAGGCTGGTCAGCTCGTCGGTGCCCGAGCGGGCGGCCACCACGATGCGATCCAGCCCCGGGTGGCGCTGCCGCAGTCCATCGGCGTCAGCGATCACCGCCAACGATGCGGTGATCAACAACCGCGCCCCGGAGTCGGCCAGGATGTGCTCGAGCTCCGGCATCGTGTAGGCGGGGTTGATGGGCACCAGCACCAGGCCGGCCCGCAGCGCGGCCAGGTAGACCGCCACGAACTGTGCCGAGGTCGGCGCCTGGATGGCCACCCGGTCGCCCGGGCGCAGGCCGGAATCGACCAGCGCCGAGGCCATCCGGGACACCGCACTCGCCAGCTCGGTCCAGCTCCAGCGGGTCTGCTCGTCGATGACGGCCAACGCGTCGGGACGGTCGGCAACCGCTCGTTCCACCAGTTCCGCGAAGCCGATCGGGCGACGGCTCCGACCGGCCGTGGCGGACGGGCCGGCCTGCTCCGGTGCGGTCATTTGCTGAGCTCCCAACACGTCGTCGCGGGTTCGCCGTGGGTAGACCAGGCATGCTACGACGTCCGTCGACGCCGGCCCAGCACAGTCGGTGTCCGGCAGCGCGTCAGTTTGAAAAACTGACCCACTACCGGTGTCTACCGAACTTGATACAACTGGTCGGTATACCTCGTCCTCGCACAATCGTGCAGGTAACGTCGCATGGACGGGCGACATCTCGATACCCTCATGCGCACCCCCGACGAGGAGCAGTTCAGGCCATATGAGCAGCACTGGCACGCCGGCCGACCTGCTGCGCGCGGCGCCCCCCAGCTGGGACATGCTTGCCCGGCTGGTCCTCGACGCCATCGTCGGGCCAGTTGTCAGCTGGGTGGATTCGGTGGAATCCCCGGTCGAGTACCCCCTGCGCCCCGCCTCCTCCGGCTCGGCCACCCACCAGTTGGACGCCTCCTCCAACGATTCGACCGGCGGCAAGTTACCGGGCCGACACCGTCTGCCGACGCTGCGGCCGGTCGAGGACCCGATCACCGAGGATCACGCCGAGATGTGGCAACTGGTCCGCGCGGTCCAGGAGGGGGACGGTGAGGCGTTCGGCAAGCTGTACGACCACTACGTCGGCTCGGTGTTCCGGTTCATCTACTTCCGGGTGAACGATCGGGCGCTGGCCGAGGACTTCACCTCCGAGACCTTCCTGCGGGCATTGCGCCGGATCACCACCCTGAACTACCAAGGACGCGACGTCGGCGCCTGGTTCATGACGATCGCCCGTAATATCGTCTTCGACCACGCCAAGTCGGCGCGCTTCCGACTGGAACTGACTACCGGCGAGATCCTCGAAAGCGGTGCGACTGAGGAGGGTCCGGAGCTGGCGGTGCTGACCAACCTGACCAACGCCAGGCTGCTGGCGGCGGTCAACGAGCTCGGCGACGAGCAGAAGGAATGCATCGTGCTGCGGTTCCTACACGGCCTGTCGGTGGCCGAGACCGCCGAAGTGATGGGCAAGAACGACGGTGCGATCAAGGCGTTGCAACACCGTGCGGTCAAGCGGCTGGCAGCGCTGCTGGGCGATGATCTCCGATGACCGGGCAAGCTACCGGCCGGTACGGAGTAACCGCCGCTGTCTCGTTCTCGTTAAACGCATCGGCCGAACCCAATCGGTCGTCATCCACCGGAGCCCGGACGGGCACAGCAGCTAGAGGAGCCGATGCGGGCGACGCACTCACCGCAGCTCAGGCAGGTGAAGGGGAATTCGATGAGCTCGGCTAGGTTCTCCGCCGGCCCGGGCCATCGGGCGCACGGTCGCGGCCGGCCGGTCGAGCGGGATCTTCTCGAACGGCTGCGCCAGTTGCCCAGCGGCCCCGGGCCCGACCCCCAGTTCACCCGTGAGCTGCGCGCCCAGTTGGTAGCGATCACGCCGAGCATCGTTGCCGAGTCGGCAGCCCAGCCGGTGCGCCGGCGGCCAGAGCGGCCGGCCGGATTGCTGCGTCGAGCCCGCCGTCCACTCATCGCGATCGTCAGCGCCACCGCCGTACTGGTCAGCCTGCTCGGCCTGGCGGTGTGGGTCTCGCACAACGCCCTGCCGGGCCAGTCGCTGTACGGGCTCAAGCGGGCGAGTGAGAACTTCTCGCTCTCGCTGGCCGGCAGTGACACCGGCAAGGGCAAGGCTTACCTGGAACAGGCGACCAGCCGAGCCACCGAGACGACCAAGCTGTTGGGTAATCCGTCCGGGCACACGCCGCTCAGTGGCGAGCTGACCAAGCTGCTCGGCAACACGCTGCAGAACGCCGACTCCGACACCAAGAACGGTATGCAGTTGCTCGGCAAGGCGGCGGTCGATCAACACTCCAGCGCACCGATCGCGGGACTGCCGAACTGGGTCAGCGCCCAAAGCGCCAGGTTGGCCGCGCTGCAGAGCCGGCTGCCGGCCGGTTCGGCCCGTACTCACGCGCAGAGCTCGCTGGCGCTGCTCCAGCGGGTCGCGACCAGGCTGGCCCAATGGCGCTCGGAGCTGGGCTGCAGCTGCCTGTCTGCGACCAACACCGACGAACTCGGCCCGAAGCCGTGCCCGAGTTGTGTGGCGTCGGGCCAGCAGACGCCGGGGCTGTCCGGCCTGCCGACGCTGCCCACCGGCCAGTTGTCGGGTACGCCCAGCCTGCTGCCCAGCCTGCCGCTGCCGGGATTGGGCGGCAGCGCCCCCCCCACCGGTAAATCCGGCACCCAGGCCGCCGGCACCCTGTCGGCTCCACCATCGTCGGCGCCGTCGTCCGGCCTGTCCGGGGCGCCGCTGCCACCGATGGACGGCTCGGCGCTAAGAAACCTGTTGCCGTCCGGCTCGGCCAGCGTCCACCACGCCGGGCCGCAAATCAACCTTCAGTTGCCGGTAACGTCACCGCCTCCCCCGTGACAGCAGCTGGCCGCCGCGGACCCGAATGGTGATGGCAAAGGCCGACGCCACCGCCAGCACGACCGAGCAGAACGCCACAAAGAGCAGCCAGCGCAACTCTGCCCTCAGTGCGGTCGGAGCCAACGTGAGCAAGATGCTCGGCATGACTATGCCGACCGAGCCGAGGTAAACCGTGACGGCCAGGTACCACCTGGCCGACCAGCCCTGGCTGGCCCGCGCAAGTTGGGCCTGCGCCGACTCCTCCGCCATCGCGGCCTCGAACATCTGCTGGACGATCCCGGCGCGCTCGGTTTCCAGGTGCTGAGCTTCGGCGCTGGTGACCACTAGGTCATGCCGAGGCGTCGGGCCGACGGTTGCCGCTGGCTCCGGACCGGGCCCGCCCTGGCGAAAGGCCTGTACAGCATTTGTTCGCTGGCTGGCCATCAGCCTGAGATACACCCGTTCGTACACCATCTCCCGTAACGGGCTGAGCACCGGCATTCCACGCCTAATCCGGAAGTCATCCCATTCGGTGACCAGCGGTTCCCCATCGGCCGCATCGACGATTTCGGCTTGGGCGTTTCGCACATAGCCACAAACTTCGGCAACCGCCTCGGCCAGCACCGAAGCCTCGTATTCCCAGGGTCCGCAACGGCTCAGCAAGAAATCCAACCCGGCCTCCGGCGTCCGAACCAATTGCTCCATTCCTTGGATCAGCCAGGAAAGCGCGGCCTGTCGTTCGATGGCTGCATTCACCAGGCCGAACGCCCGCTCGGCCGACACCACCCGCTCCTGGGCAAGCCGGCACGCGTCCATGGCCCGGTTGCGTTCCTTCGTCCGGAGCAGCCACAAGGTAGCCAGCGCGACCGCCAACGCCACCGAGCATTGCAGTATCGAAGAAAGCCACCAATTGGGATCCGCGGCTGCGGCTGCGGCGATCCCGTCCAAATCGCTCGCCTCCGCCCGAGCCATTGGCCGCGCTGCTAAGCAGTTTCCGAGCCTTGAGCAGCCTCCAGGTCGGCATTACTATAACCGGCCCGGTGTCTGTCAGAAAGATCGCGCATTCATCGTGCGGGACGCAAAGCCCTGTCATTATGGGCTAAATCTCGGATAACCATACCTGCCGGCCGGTTTTTGGCTGGCAGACATACTGCCGCGTAGTCGTTGAAATCCCGACTTGGCCGACTCGGCCGGTCGGGTCGCCGGCGGGCGGCCGGCTGCGGTCGGCTAACTCGGCTGGCTAGGCTGACCCGGTGCCTGCCAGCTCGGTCGGATCAGCGGCGTATGAGGTCGAACAGGCCCTCGCGGTGCCGGCCAATCCGGTCGCGGCCGCGTTCTTCGATGTCGACAACACCATGGTCATCGGGGCGTCCATCTTCCATTTCGCCAAGGGCCTGGCCGCACGCAAGTACTTCTCGACCGCCGATCTGCGCCGGTTCCTCTGGCAGCAGGTCAAGTTCCGGGCCGGCGGTGAGGGCAGTGAGAACATCGCCAAAGCACGTGAGTCCGCGCTGGCCTTTATCGCCGGCAAGTCGGTGGCCGAGATCGTGGCGATGTCGGAGGACATCTACGACGAGATCATCGCCGCCCGGATCTACTCCGGCACCCGGGCGCTGGCCCAGCAACACCTGGACGCCGGCGAGCGGGTCTGGCTGGTCACCGCCACCCCGGAGGAACTGGCCCGGATCATCGCCCGTCGGCTGCAGCTGACCGGCGCGCTAGGCACCCGAGCCGAGGAGTTGGACGGTGCGTTCACCGGCCGGTTGCTCGGTGATCTGTTGCACGGTGAGGCCAAAGCCGCCGCGGTACGCGAGCTCGCCGAGCGGGAGGGCCTCGACCTGGCCCAGTGCGCGGCCTACTCCGACTCGATCAACGACATGCCGATGCTGTCGCTGGTGGGACGTCCGGTCGCGATCAACCCGGACTCGGCGCTGCGGGACGAAGCCCGCCGGCATGGCTGGGAGATCCGGGATTTCCGCACCGGCCGCAAGGCGGCGGTCCGGATCGGGGTGCCGGCCGCGGTCGGCGTGCTGGCGGCCGGTGCCGCGCTGAGCGCCGGAGCCGCGATCGAGCGGCGCCGCCAGCGGGTCCGAACGCAGCTCGAGGTATCCGCCTAACCGACCTACCGCCGGCTTAGTGCCACACCGACCGGCGCTGCATCAGCAGCCGGTACAGGCTGGTCTGGACCTGCTCGCGTACCCGGTCGGTCAGCTCGAACACCAGCATCGGGTCCTCGGCCGCCTCCGCGCCGTACTGCGCGGTCTCGATCGGCTCGCCGAATTCGATGTGCCACTTGCTCGGCAACGGCACCAGCCCGAGCGGCCCCAGCCAGGGAAAGGTGGGCGTCAACGGGAAATACGGCAGCCCCAGGATCCGCGCCAACGCCTTGGCGTTGCCGAGCATCGGATAGATCTCCTCCGAGCCGACGATCGCGGTAGGGATGATCGGCACACCCGTCTTCAGCGCGGCCGAGACAAAGCCGCCCCGGCCGAACCGTTGCAGCTTGTAGCGCTCGGAGAACGGCTTGCCAATGCCCTTGAACCCCTCCGGCCACACTCCGACCAGTTCACCGGCCGCCAGCAACCGCTCGGCGTCCGGGTTGCAAGCCAGCGTGCTGCCGGTCTTGCGCGCCAACGGGGCCAACCCCGGGGTGCTGAACACCAGGTCCGCCGCCAGCATCCGCAGGAACCGATGGTTGGGCGTCTCGTCGTGCACCGCGGTCGCCGTGATCACGCCGTCCAGCGCCCACAGCCCGCCGGCGTGATTGGCCACGATCAGCGCCCCGGACTCGGCCGGCAGATTGTGCACGCCCAGCACCTCGGTGCGGAACCAGCGCCGGTACAGCTGCCGGACCGCCGGCAGCACCGCGAACTCGGTCAGCTCCGGGTCGAAGCCGAACTCGTCCACCTGGTAATCGCCGGTGAGCCGTCGGCGCAGGAAGGCCAGCCCCGCGGCCGCCCGGCGCTCCCAGTCGGCCGGCTCGGCTGACGGCGGCGGCTGGTCGGTCGGGCGCAATGGAATGACCTTGGCGCAGGAGCGACGTCCCGGCTCAGCCATGCCGCACCTGCGCTAGGGGCACCGGCGGGGCATCGGTCGGGTGCGGGGGCAGCCGCAGCAGCCGGGTCAGCGCCGCCTCGGCGGCGGTAATCCAGGACGAGCGGATCAGCTGTGGCACCGGCCGGCCGGTCAACAGCGTGTCGAACGCCTGCGCCGTGTGGTAAGCCGGGGTGTAACCGAACTCCGACTTCAGCCGGGCGTTGCTGACCACCCGGCCGAAGTTGAGCAACTGCATTTGCTCGGACGAGAAGTCCACCCGCCCGCTGCGGCGCACCGCGCGCCCGACCAGCGACACCGCCGGCCCCGGCACGCCGATCCCGACCTTGCCGGCTCGCCGGATGGCCTGATTCAGCGTGAGCACCCCGTTGGCGGCCACGTTGAAGGTGCCCGGACGGTCGCTGGTACTGGCCAGCCGCAGCACCTCGATGGCATCGCTCTCGTGCACGAGCTGCAACCGGGGATCGAAGCCCAGCGCGGTGGGCAGCACCGGCAGCTGGAAGTACCGGGTAAGCGGGGTGTCGATAAACGGGCCGACGAAGTTGGCGAACCGGAGCAGGGTGACCGCGATGTCCGGACGGCGCCGGCTGAATCCACGCAGGTAGCCCTCCACCTCGACGGCGTCCTTGGCGTACCCGCTGCGCGGCAGCACCAGCGCCTGCATGTCCTCGGTGAAGATCGCCGGATCCCGCGCCGACGAGCCGTAGACCGCGGTGGTGGACTTCAGCACCAGCCGGCGTACGGTGTCGGATTTCTGGCAGGCGGCCAGCAGTTGCATGGTGCCGATGACATTGAGTTCCTTCATCGGTGCCCGGCCACCGGCCCGGTGCGGGGTCGCGGTGACCGAGGCATGGACCACGGTGTCCACCCGAGCCTGCTCGATGACCTTGGCGATCAGCGGATTGCGGATGTCGGCCCGGACGAACTCGGTGCGGCCCAACAGATCCAGGTCGGCCCGGGCCGGCGGCGAAGTGTCCACGCCGATTACCCGTTCGATCGTGGGGTCGGCGGCCAGTCGACCGGCCAGTCGGCTACCGAGATAGCGGCTGATGCCGGTAACGAGCACGACTCGCGCCATCACACCCCACCCGAATTTCGGCCTACTCGGCTGACCTTGCTAACGACGACTGGCTCTCCGCGGGCACGCGGAGAGCCAGTGTGGCCGGGCCGGGCTACTTCTTGTTGCGGCGCTGAACGCGGGTCTTCTTCAGCAGCTTGCGGTGCTTTTTCTTGGCCATCCGCTTACGCCGCTTCTTGATGACAGAACCCATTGCGCTACCTCTCAGACGTCACTGGTCGCCAGCCTACCGCCTGCCCGGCAACCGAAGGCCGGCGGGCCGACGAGCCAGTGGGGCGACGAGCCGGTGGGTCGAGGAGCCGACGCTCAGCCGGCCTCGAAGAAGGCCCCCTTGAGGTAGTCCTGGACCGCCTGCTCCGGGACCCGGAACGACCGGCCGACGCGGACCGCGGGCAGCTCGCCGGAGTGCACCATTCGGTACACCGTCATCTTCGAGACGCGCATGACGGCAGCCACCTCAGCCACCGTCAGGAAGCGCACCTCGCGCAGCCCTTCAGACGCCTTACTCATGCATCACCGAACCTTCGGCACATGACAGTGAGCCGGCTTCCCCTCCGGCAACCTGACACGCACGTGCTGAGATGAGCGTATCGGTACCAGTGGTGCTCGTGCGCTAAATGTTCTTCACAAATTGGAGACTTTTCTGCTGCATCCGGCGTGGCTCAGCCCACTGCCCCGGTTTATCGCGTATCAGTGCCACCCAGCTCGGCCGACCGGTTGCGGGCGGCCTCGATCGCGGAGAGGAATGCCGCCCGCACCCCGTGCCGCTCCAGCTCCCGGATCGCCGCGATGGTGGTGCCGGCCGGCGAGGTAACCGCCTCGCGCAGCTGAACCGGATGCTCACCGGAGTCGCGCAGCATCACCGCCGAGCCGTACAGCGTCTGCACGATCAGCTCGGCCGCCAGCGCCCGGGGCAGACCGAGCAGGATGCCGGCGTCGATCATCGCCTCGACCAGGAAGAAGAAGTAGGCCGGTCCGCTGCCGGACAGCGCGGTCACCGCGTCCAGCTGCGACTCGGGTACCCGCACCACCTTGCCGACCGCCGCCAGCAGCAGTTCGGCGCGCTGGAGGTGCGATTCCTCGGCGCGGGTTCCGCCGCAGATTGCGGTCATCGCCTGATCCACCAGCGCCGGGGTGTTCGGCATGCACCGCACGACGGCAGGCGCTCCGGTCAGCCGGGCCTCGATCCGGGCGGTGGTGATACCGGCCGCTACCGAGACGACCAGGTGTTCGGCGGTCAGCCGGCCGGCCAGCTCGTCGAGCAGCGCGTCGATATCTTGCGGCTTTACCGCGATGATCAGCGTCCGGCAACACCGGACGGCCTCGCCCGCCCCGACCACCCGGACGCCGTAGCGCTCGGTCAACTGGCTGACCCGCTCCGGATGCTTTTCCACCACCACCAGATCGCCGAGGTCGGCCTTGCCGCCCTGCAGGCCGGACAGCAACGCCTCACCGATCTTGCCGCCGCCGATGATGGCGACTCCACCCGCGGTGCCGGTCATCGGCCCATCCAATCCCGTCATCCGAGGTGGTCCAACCGGCGCAGGATCACGCCTTCCCGCAACGCCCACGGGCACAGTGCGAGCTCGTTGACGCCGAGCGCCAGCATCGCCTGCTCGGCCACCACCGCGCCGGCCAGCGTCTGGTGCGCCCGGGCCGGCGACACCCCGTCGAGTTCGGCCAGATCCGCCGAGGCCATTCGCGAGATGAACCCGATCACCTGGCGCAGTCCATTGATCTGGAGGCTGCGCGGCTGCCGCGGTCCGGCGCTGGACGGTGCCGCGCCGGCCAAGCGGGCCAGCGTGCGGAAGGTCTTGCTGCTGGCCACCACCCGGTCCGGTGGGCCACCGGCCAGCAGCTTTCGAACTGGCTCGGCCAACTGCTGGACGATGTGCTCGCGCAACCGGTCCACCGACGCCCTGGGCGGCGGATCGCCGTCCAGCCAGTCCCGGGTCAACCGGCCGGCGCCGAGCGGCACCGACAACGCGACCTCGGGCGCCTCGTCGTTGCCGACGCCCAGCTCCAACGAGCCACCGCCGATGTCCAGGCAGAGCAGCCGGCCGGCGCTCCAGCCGAACCACCGCCGGACCGCGAGAAAGGTCAGCGCGGCCTCGTCCTCACCGGTCAGCACGGCCAGTTCCACACCGGCTTCGTCCCGCACCCGGTCCAGCACTTCGGCGGAATTGCCGGCATCCCGTACCGCCGAGGTGGCGAAGGCCAGCAGTTCCTCGCACTGGAGTTCGGTGGCCTGCCGGCGCGCGCCCAGCGTCGCCCCGACCAGCGCGTCGGCGCCCTCGATGGCCAGATCGCCACGCTTGTCGATGTGTTCGGACAGCCGCAACACGCTCTTGCGAGACAGCTGTGGGGTCGGTTGGGCGCCTAGGAAGGCATCCACCACCAGCAGGTGGACGGTGTTCGAACCGACATCCAGCACTCCGAGCCGCATGGACCAACGCTAGAGGATCCGCCGGTACAGTCGCCGATGTGTCCTCCCAGCGCCGACAGTTGCCCGTGATCCAGCCGCGTGATGCCGAAGTCGGCCTGGATTTTCCTCGGGAGTGGCTGGAGTTCATCGACCCGGCCGATCCGGAGCATCACATCCGGGCCGACCTGACCTGGCTGTGTTCGCGTTGGACCTGCATCTACGGCCGAGGCTGCCATGGTGTCGTCGAGGGCCGGCCCGACGACGGATGCTGCAGTCACGGCGCCTTCTTCTCCGACGAGGACGACCGCAAGCGGGTCCGGCGCTATGCCCAGCAGTTGACGCCCGAAACCTGGCAGCACCACAAGACCGGCCGGAAGAAGGGCATCACCGAGCGGGATTCGGTCGGGACGGACGAGAACCGGCTGCGCACCCGAACCGTCGACGGCGCCTGCGTCTTTCTGAACCGACCCGGCTTCGCCGGCGGAGCCGGCTGTGCGTTGCACGCGCTGGCGTTACGTACCGGCCTGCATCCGCTGGACACCAAGCCCGAGGTCTGTTGGCAACTGCCAATCCGGCGCGAACAGGAATGGGTGACCCGTCCGGACGACAGCCGGATCCTGGTCTCGACGGTGTCCGAGTTCGACCGGCGGGGTTGGGGCGAGGGCGGGCACGACCTGTACTGGTGGTGCACATCGGCGCCGGAGGCACATGTCGGCGCTGAGCCACTGTATGTCAGCTACGCGGCAGAACTTGCCGCATTGATCGGGCAACCGGCTTACGCCGAGCTGGCCAGGCTGTGCGAGCGGCGGTTGGCGCAAGGCCTGGTCGCCAGCCATCCGGCCAGCAGTCGGCCGGCCGGCGGTCAGCCTTCGAACTTGTAACCGAGCCCGCGCACCGTGAGCAGGTACTTCGGTTGTGCCGGCTCCGGTTCGATCTTGGCCCGCAACCGCTTGATGTGTACGTCCAGCGTCTTGGTGTCGCCGACGTAGTCCGCGCCCCACACCCGGTCGATCAACTGGCCCCGGGTAAGCACCCGACCGGCATTGCGCAACAGCAGCTCCAGCAGGTCGAACTCCTTCAGCGGCAACGACACCGGCTGGCCGTCCACCGAAACGGTGTGCCGGTCGACGTCCATCCGCACCGGGCCGGCCTGCAGGGTGGCGCTGAGCAGTTCCTCGGGCTCGGCCCCCCGGCGCATTACCGCGCGGATCCGGGCGAGCAGTTCTCGATGCGAGAACGGCTTGGTGACGTAGTCGTCGGCGCCGAGTTCGAGGCCGACCACCTTGTCGATCTCTGAGTCCCGCGCGGTGAGGATGATGATCGGGACGGTGGATCGCTGGCGCAGCGACCGGCACACCTCGGTGCCGGGCAGGCCGGGCAGCATGAGGTCCAGCAGCACGATGTCGGCGCCGGAGCGCTCGAACGAGCCGAGTGCGTCCGGGCCGGTGGCCGCCACCGACACCTCGAAGCCTTCCTTGCGGAGCATGTATGACAGCGGATCGGAGATCGAATCCTCGTCCTCGACGACAAGTACCCGGGTCACGGGTTTCCCTTCAGATCATTGATGAAATGGCCATTACTACTGGTGCGGGCGCCGTCCTGCCGGATCGGCTCGACGGCTGATTCGACGGCTGGCTCGACAGCGACTTCGGCCAGCGGCAACCGGATGGTGAAGGTGGAGCCCGAGCCGACCACGCTCCATACCTTCACCGAGCCGCCGTGGTTGGTAGCGATGTGCTTGACGATGGCCAGCCCCAGCCCGGTTCCGCCGGTCGCCCGGGAGCGGGCCGGATCCACCCGATAGAACCGCTCGAATACCCGATCCAGGTCGGACTCGGCGATGCCGATGCCCTGGTCGCTGACCGCGATGGCAACCCAGCGCCGGCCGTCCGGATCGGTCTCGGTGCGGCTGGTCAGGCCGACCCGGGTGCGCGGCGCGCTATAGGCGATGGCGTTGTCTACCAGGTTGCCGATCGCGGTGCCGAGCTGGGTTTCGTTGCCGCGCACGTACAAATCGGGTTCGGCCTTATCCAGCACGGTGATTCCCGACTGCTCGGCGCGCAGCCTGCTGCGATCGACCGCCTCACAGATCAGCCGTTCGACCTGCACCAGGTCCGCGCCGGGCAGCGGTTCGGCGCCCTGGAGCCGGGACAGCTCGATGAGCTCCTGCACCAGTCGGCCGAGCCGGGACCCCTCGCGCTGCATCCTGGCCGCGAAGTGCTGCACTGCCTCGGGATCGTCGGCGGCTTCCTGCACCGCCTCGGCGAGCAGCGTCAACGCACCGACCGGGGTCTTGAGCTCGTGCGAGACGTTGGCCACGAAATCCCGCCGGACCAGCTCGAGCCGATGCGCGTCGGTGATGTCGAAGAACCGCAGCACCACCGCCGACACTCGGCCCTGCTCGCGCAGCGGCATGGCGCGCACCGCGAAGGTGAGGTACTCCGGACCGCGGCCGGCACTGGGCAGGTCGATCGACACGCTGTCCGGCTCGCCGGAATCGGTCACCCGGCGGACCAGTTCGGCCAGCGCCGGGACGGACAATCGGTCGGCGTCGACGACCTGCATGGTGCGTGCGACCGGGTTGGCATACACCGCGATCTCGTCCCGATCCATCACGACCACGCCGAGGTCCAGGGCGCCGAGCACCCGCTGCGACAGCCCGGACGTCGCCGGTGCCGGTCCGGTGGGCGCGGCGCCGGGAGGGACCGCCGTCCGGCCGCTATGCCGGACGAACCAGGCGGCCAGGAACGCCGCGGCTGCCGCTCCGAGGAGGAACGACGACACTGCCAACACGACGCTCACGCCGCTGATCCTACGGTCGCGTAGACCGATCCCAGGCCGACTGAGGCGGTTGCCGGCCTTGCGTCATGTGTTGTTCACCAGCCGTCCGACCGCCATTCATCGTGGCGAGCCGTGCCGCACACCTCAGGCTCTACGCTGAGCACATGCGAGACCTTTATCACGACGAGCTCGACGACATCGGCAACTCCCTGGTGGCGATGACCTACCTGGCCGGCACCGCCATGGAGCGCGCGACCAGTGCGCTGCTCGACGGTGACCTGAACGGTGCCGAGCGAGTGGTCAGCGACGACACCGCGATCGATGCGCTGCGCGCCGACCTGGAATCGCGAACATTTCTGCTGCTGTCGTTGCAGCAGCCGGTGGCGACCGACCTACGGGTGCTGGTCACCACGCTGCACCTGGTGGCCGACCTGGAACGGATGGGTGACCTGGCCCTGCATGTGGCCAAGGTGGCCCGGATGCGCTACCCGGACATCGCGGTGCCGGTCGAGCTGCGGGACGTCATCTCGCAGATGGGCGCGGTGGCGCTGTCGCTGGTGGAGAAGGTGGCCCAGGTGATCAAGGGCCGCGACGTCGAGCTGGCGCAGGCGATCGAGGCCGAGGACGACTCGATGGACGCGCTACACCGCAAGCTGTACACCCAGTTGCTGTCGGACAACTGGGCGCACGGCACCGAGGCCGCAATCGACATGACGCTGCTCGGCCGCTACTACGAGCGCTACGCCGACCACGCGGTCGGGGTGGCCCGGCGGATCGTGTTCATTGCCACCGGGCAGTTGCCGGCCGGTTCGGCCGCCACCAAGCCGTCCTTGGACAACTGACCGTGTGCTAGCGGCCTTGGTTGGCCACCTGCTCGATGGCCTCCTTCGCCGCCTCTGGATCCAGGTAGTCGGCCGGCCGGACCGGGAGCAGGGTGATCGGATCCAGCTCGTATCGCAGCGGGATGCCGGTCGGGACGTTGAGCGACACCACCGCCTCGTCGGACAGCCCGTCCAAGTGCTTGATCATGGCGCGCAGCGAGTTGCCGTGTGCCACCACCAGTACCGTCCCGTTGCGCAGGTCGGGCACGATTGCGTCGTAGAAATAAGGCAACATCCGAGCTACCACGTCGGCCAGGCACTCGGTGCGCGGGACGCTATCCAGTAGGTCGGCGTACCTGCGGTCGCCGAGCTGGCTGTACTGGTCGTCATCGGGCAGCGGCGGCGGCGGCACGTCGTAGGAGCGGCGCCACAGCATGAACTGCTCGTCGCCGAACTCCGCGCGCACCGCGGCCTTGTCCTTGCCCTGGAGCGCGCCGTAGTGCCGCTCGTTCAACCGCCAACTGCGCCGCACCGGTAACCAGAGCAGATCCGCGGCGTTCAGCGCCAGTTCGGCGGTCCGGATCGCCCGACGCAGCAACGAGGTGTGCAGTACCCGCGGCTCGATGCCGTGCTCCGCCAGCAGCTGACCACCGCGCCGAGCCTGCGCCTCGCCGGCCTCGGTCAGGTCGACGTCCACCCAGCCGGTGAACAGGTTCTTGAGGTTCCAGTCGCTCTCACCGTGCCGGAGCAAAATCAAGGTGGCGGTGGTATCGGTCACGAACCAATCCTGCCATCAGCGCTCACCGGTCTAATCAGCGCAGCTCGATCCAGATCGCCTGGCCGACGCCGAGTACCCGGCCGTCCTCGCCGTAGCAGGTGGACCGGCTGCGCGCCTTGCGGCCGTCCCAACCGTCGCATTGGGCGACTACCACGCACCGTTCGGCCAACCGGCCGACATCGGCCACCATCGCGGTGAACCGGCCGAGCACCGCTCGCCGGCCGGCCAGTCCGATCGACCAGCCGCCGGCGCAGTCCAGCGCCGCCCAGGTCAGTGCCAGGTCGCGCGGCAGGTCGGCGCGGGGCACGAACGGGGTCGCCACCAAGGTCGGCACCGCGGGATCCAGCGGGCCGGCGTAGCAGGCCAGGCCGTCGCTGCGCTCGACGCCGCAGCCCACGCAGGTCGGGAACGGATGCTCGCTAAACCCCTGGAACCGGGTCGTCGCATCAGCCGCCGTTTCGAAATCGACCGGTGGTACCGGGGCAATCTCGGCCGCGACCGGCGCCGCCTCGGCCACCAGCTGCGCACCGTGCCAGGCCTGCACCCGGCCGTCGGCCAGCCGCTCGGTGGCCAGGTCCACCTCCAGCGGCGGTGGCCGGTGCAGCGTCACCTGGATCGGGCCGATGGCAGCTCCGGTCTCCACCAGCTGCGCCAGCCGGCCGGCCGCGATGCCACCGTTGGCCGAGTCCGGTGGTCCGTTGAAGCGTCCCGGAATCCTCAGCATGTCAGGTCGCCCCTCGCTGGCGTCGCACAAAACCTTCGAAGGCGGCCAGGTTCGCCATCGACTCGCCTCGGCTCTCCCGCCAGGCCCATTCCCGAGTGATGGACGAGCCGAAGCCCAGTTCCAGCAACGTGTTGAAGGCCGAGTCGGCGTAATCCAGCACCACACCCAGCAGTTGGTCGACGACCTCGGCGGTGACCGCGGCCAGCGGCAACCGGCCGGTCAAGTAAATGTCGCCGGAATCGTCGATGGACCAGGCCACCCCGAACATCCGGGCGTTGTGCGCGAGCAGCCAGCGGTGCACCGCCGCGGCGTTCTCGTCCGGCTTGCGGATGACGAACGCCTCCACCGCCAATCCCTGCCGGCCGACGAACAACCAGCAGGCGGTGCGAAGCCGCCGCTGGCCAGGCAGGTTGGCCACGAAGGCAGCCGGACTCGGCTCGTCGAACTCCAGCTCGGCCTCGGTCAGCGCCAGCCGCACGCATCGGACGGCACCCTCGAGCGCGGCCGGTTCGGGCACCGTCACAGGGCGCCGGAACCGGTCGGTGCCAGTGCGGTGAACTCGGCCATCGCATCGCGGTAGGCCAGCAGCAGGCCGTCGGCGGTGCGCCGCCAGGAGAACCGCTCGGCATTGGCCCGCGCAGCCACCGCCAGCTCGGCCCGTCGACCCGGCGCGTACAGCAACTTGGCCAGCGCATCGGCCCAGTCCTCGGTGCGGTGACCGGCGATCAGCAGGCCGGTGGCCTGGTCAACCACGGCGGTGCTGAGGCCACCGACCGCGGCGGCCACCACCGGCGTCCCGCAGGCCTGCGACTCCAGTGCCACCAGGCCGAACGACTCGCTGTGGCTGGGCACCACGGTCAGGTCGGCAGCGGCGTAGTAGTCGACCAGCAATTGCCGGTCGGCGGGCGGGGAGAATCGGACCCGGTCGGCGATGCCGAGCCCGGCGGCCAGCTTCGCGTAAGCCGCCGGCTCGGTCAGGCCGGAGCCGGACGGCGCACCGACCACGATCACCCGCAGCCGGCCGGCCAGCTCGGGATCGGTGCCGACCAACCGGGCCGCCGCGCGAAGCAACACATCAGGCGCCTTCAGCGGTTGCAGCCGGCCGACGAACAGCAACACCAGATCGTCGGCGGCGATGCCGAGCCGGCCGCGGGCCACGGTTCGGTCCACCGGCTGGAAGGTGTCCAGGTCGACGCCGGGTGGGATGGTCACTACCCGAGCCGGGTCTGCACAGTAGGAGTCGATGAGCTGGCTCGCCTCGTCATCGGTGTTGGCGATCAGCCGATCGGCCTCGTCCACCACCTGCTGCTCACCGACGATCCGGGCCAGCGGCTCGGGGCTGTCACCCTCGGCCAAGTAGGCGTTCTTCGTCCGGGCCAGAGTGTGCGCGGTATGCACCAGCGGCACGCCCCAGCGGTCGCGGGCCAGCCAGCCGACCTGGCCGGACAACCAGTAGTGCGAGTGCACCAGGTCGTACCAGCCCGGCTCGTGCTGCGCCTCGGCCCGCAGCACGGCCGAGGTGAAGGCACAGAGCTGGCTGGGCAGGCTGTCCTTGGCCAGTCCCTCGTACGGGCCGGCGGTGACGTGTCGAACGGTTACCCCGGGCTCGACCTCGACCACCCGAGGCAGTTCGGAGGACACCGCCCGGGTGAAGATCTCGACCTCGACGCCCGAGTCGGCCAACCGGCGCGCGGTCTCCAGCACGTAGACGTTCATGCCGCCCGCATCGCCACCGCCGGGCTGCTCCAGCGGCGAGGTGTGAACGCTGATGGTCGCCACCCGGTTGGGCAGCACACCGTGCCGGCTGATTCGCCCCTGTCGCACGTGGCCTCCGCAGCACTCTCAGATTCGATCCCGACGTGGGTTCGCAGGCAACGGACGCGGCCGCCCGATCCGCCAGCACCGAACTCCCGCCGGCCACAACACCGAGCCACCCCCGATCATGCCGCATCCGGCGAGATCGGCAGAATCGAGGCATGGCCACATCACGCGGGGTCGCCGTCGTCACCGGGGCTTCCAGCGGCATCGGGGCCGCAACGGCGCGGCGACTCGCCACCGAGGGCTTCGAAGTCTGGGCTGCTGCCCGGCGAACCGACCGGCTGGCCGAACTGGCGGCCAGCAGTGCCGGCATCGAGCCGATCCGGCTGGACGTCACCGATCCGGCGTCGGTCGCCGAGCTGGCCGGCCGAGCCGCCGAGCTGCCGGACGGCATCGCCCTACTGGTGAACAACGCCGGCGGTGCGATCGGACTGGAACCGGTCGAGCAAGCCGACCCGGACGACTGGCTGGCAATGTTTCAGACCAACGTGCTGGGCGCGATGCGACTGACTCAGGCGCTGCTACCCGCCCTGGAAGCCGGCGCCGGCGGGCACCTGGTGCTGACCGGATCCATTGCCGGGCACAGCGTCTACCCGGGCGGCGCCGGTTACTCGGCCGCCAAGTACGCGGCCAGCGCCATGATGCAGACCCTGCGACTGGAGCTGAACGGCCGCCCGATCCGGGTGTCGGAGGTGGCACCGGGCCTGGTGGCCACCGAGGAGTTCTCGCTGGTGCGCTTCCGCGGCGACGCCGAGCGGGCGGCCAAGGTCTACGAGGGCGTCGCCGAACCGCTGACCGCCGACGACGTGGCCGACGTGATCGCGTTCGTCGCCACCCGGCCGGCACACGTGAACCTGGATTTCGTGGTGGTCAAGCCGCTGGCTCAGGCCGCCCCGCACCTGCTCGCCCGGACCACACCGCGGTGAACCGCTAGTCGGACAGGCTGATCGAGGACAGCTGGACTCGGTTGCGACCGCCTCGCTTGGCCGCGTACAGCGCGCTGTCGGCAGCGTGCAGCAACGCCTCCACCTCGGTGCCGTGCTCGGGGTAGCAGGCGACGCCGATGGATGCCGACAACCCGCTCATGCCCGGTTGGCTCAGGTCCCGACGTGGCACCTCGAGTTCGAAGATCCGGCGCCGGATCCGTTCGGAGATGGTCAGCGCCGCCAGCTCGTCCACATCGGACAGCACCGCCACGAACTCCTCGCCGCCGAATCGGCCGATGGAGTCGTAGCCGCGCAGCTCCTCGACCAGGCAGTCGGCCACCGAGCGCAGCGCGTCGTCACCGGCCAGATGGCCGTAGCTGTCGTTGATCAACTTGAAGTTGTCCATGTCGATGATCAGCAGCGCCGCACTGTGCTGCTCACGCTGGGCGCGGGCCAGCTCCAGACCGGCCACGTGGTGCCAGGTGGCGGCGTTCAGCAGGCCGGTCTTGGCGTCGGTGGTGGCAGCCACCTCCAACTGGCGGGTCAGCACGCTGCGCTGGAGCACGAACATCGGCGGCACCACGAGCAGCGACAACAGCGGTTCCTGCATCAGCGTCAATGCGGTCAGGCCGCCCAGGCAGAGCGTGGCGACCTCCAGCGACATGTCCTGCGCGCTGTTGAGCACCGAGCGGAAGGCGGCGGGACGGACCGCCAGGTAGATCGCGGTGTACAGCACGGTGGCGTTCACGACCAGGTAGCAGACCAGACCCACCAGCACTACCAGCACGGCCGCCAGCGAATGCGGTAGCGCCTTGACGTGAGCGGCGAAGACCACCATGGCCGTCCGCGCGGCAAAACCGCCGCAGATGACCGCGGCTCCGGCGAATGCGTTGCGGTACGGCTTCACGCCACTCTGCTTGCCGTGTCGCAACCAGGCGTTGAGCAGGATCAGCGAGCAGAGCGGGGCGATCAGGACGGCCGGCAACACCGCGGCGGCCGCGAACGTCCACACCGACGTCATATCGACATGGCTGTAGACGGCCAGCTTGGTGCGCAGCCGGGCCATCCTGGAGGAGATCTCTTCGAAGCCCATGGCCAGGCCGAGCAGCAACCCGAATCGCTCCAGGCCGACCGGCGCCGGGAGTGGCTTCACGATCAACAGCCCGATCGCGGATAGGGTGACCGCAGTCTCGATGACCAGCACGTAAGAACGTATCGCTCGTGGGGTGGACCAGAGCTCCCACGAGCGCACACGTGCTGCCAGCGGCACCCGCCGGCCGCGCTGTATCCGAGACAATCCCTTACTCCTCAGTGCACGCAGAACGCTAGTGGATCAGGCACGGGTTGTCATGGCCTCACCCAGCTCATCCGGACCAGACGCCATTGGTGCAAACCTCGGTGAAAGCATCCCAACACACCGATGTCCGCCATGCAGCCCGGAGGATGGCAATCTCGACCATTGCATGTAGGTCACCCGAAAGTAAAGGGTCAAAACAGCCCACTTCGCATTACTTGGGTGTCCTGTCTGCGCGCGATATGGAGGGAGATCGCTATGCCCAAGAACATCATCTGGCAGTAACCGGGGCACCCTCCATGATCAGCTCTGAGTAGTAGGTGCGATCTGCTACCGGCGTTGATACCTCAGGCTGTTGATACCTCGGCTCTGGTTTGCGCTACGGCAACTGACTCCTGCTGGTCGACCGGCTTCTGGTGTTGGGTCGGGCCGCTGGTTTGCGATGGCGCGGACCGACGGCCACCGCCGAAGCCCGGCTGTCCTGCAGGTTCGCCCGCGACCACATGACACCGAGGGACAGCGCTAGCAGCATGCCCAGCACGCCGGCGCCGCTCACCGCCCACCGCACTCCCCACAGTTCTGCCACGACTCCGCCCAGCAGCACGCCGACGCCCTGAACCACCAGCAGCCCGGACGAGGCGATGCCGGCCGCCTGGCCACGTTGGTCATCGGGGACGGACCGCATGAACTCGGTCACCACCTGAACCTGGTAGCAGAAGAAGAATCCGCTGGCCCCCCACAGCAGAATCGATATTGGCAGCGGCGGCAGTGGCAAGCAGAGCAGCAGCGGCAGACCGGCCGTCATGCCGAGTGGCGCCATCAAGGACGACCGGAGTCGGCTCGGCACCCAACGTACGAATAGATAGGTACCGAGTGCTACGCCGGTCGGATTAGCCGCCATCAGGAACCCGAGCGCCGAGCTGCCGTGGTGCAGCGCATGCGTGTACGGCGCCGCCACCCCTTCCGGAACCACGTACAGGCCGGCCAGCCAGGACAGCCCGAGCAGCGTCCGCAGCCGAGGATCGTGGAAGACCAGCCGCAGCCCGGCCGATAGCGCGGAGCTGCTGCGGGTGACAACCTCGTCCTGCGGATCCTTGGTTTGCGCCGCCGGCCGGGCCTGGACCCCGATCCAGATCAGCACCCCGGACAGCGCGAAAGTAGCCCCATCCAAAGCCAGCCCGGCCCGCGCACCCAGTATCGCGATGGCCAGCCCACCGCCGGCAAAGCCGATCAGCTGAGCGATCTGGTTGGTGATGGTGCGGATGCCGGTGCCCACCAGATACAGGTCCTCGTCCGGCAAGATCAGCGGTATCAGTGCCGACTCGGCGGCGATGAACGGCGACTCGGCGAGTATCGCCAGCACCAGCAGGGCCGCCAGCAACCAGAACGGCACATTGGGCAGCGCCATCGCACCGAATAGGACGGCCCGGATCACATCGCAACCGATAAGCACCCGGCGACGCGGCAACCGGTCGGCCAGGCTCGACAGCAGCGCCCCGGAGAGCAGCGCCGGAAAGAACGTCAATGAATAGGTCAGCCCGGTAAGCACCGCGGACGACGTGCGTTGGAAGACCAGCGCGGAGAGGGCCACCCGGGCGAGCTGGTCACCGACGGCTGATTGGGAATCGGCGAACCACAGCACCCGGAATTCACGGACCCGCATGACATCGACGAACGTGACACGCCGTCGGGTCAGGCCGCTACTCACAACATCCTTCTGTCCGATATATGAGCTGTCACACTAGTGGGTCACAGCGCTGGAACGTCAAATCATGGAACGAAAGTCGTGCATCCGGTCGGCAGTTGCAGCTCCGCCGAAGGGCATGGCGAAACCTCCCGAGCACCGTACGGTATTCGGCGCGTAGCTTCGGCCGGTTTGGCAGAAGCTGCGCGCAACCTGTGACCGGGGAGCCTACCGGTCGATTGCAGACAGTCGTGCCGCAGAATGCCCAGTTGTGCACTCTTGCCCCCAGCCGGGTCGATCCAGCGGCCCGGCCCGCTCTCGGCAGCCGCGGCTGGCGGCCGGTCGGGCCCGAGCGATCGGCCTGCCGACTCGAGGCACCACGAACCCGAATCGGTTGCGCCGGATGGACAACTGGATCGCGGTGACCCAGGCCGGCCGGCTGCGCGCCGACCGGGGCAACGCGCTGGTGATCGACCTCGGATTCGGTGACAGCCCGGTCACATCGGTGGAGTTGCTGCATCGGCTGCTGCCGGTTCGGGCCGACGTCGAGGTGCTTGGCCTGGAACTGGATCCGGACCGGGTGGCCCGCGCCACCCCGGCGAGCCGGCCGGGGCTGCGCTTCCAGCGCGGTGGCTTCGAGCTCGCCGGTTACCGGCCGATGCTGGTCCGGGCGGCCAACGTGCTGCGGCAATATCCCGAGCAGGAGGTGGCCGGTGCCTGGCAGCGGATGTGCGGGCAACTGGCCTTCGGCGGTGCCGTCATCGAAGGCACCAGCGACGAGTGGGGCCGCCGTGCCAGCTGGGTACTGCTCGAGCGGGACGGCCCGGTCAGCCTGACGCTGAGCTGCCGGCCGGCGCAGCTGGTCCGTCCGTCCGACGTGGCCGACCGGCTGGTCAAGGCGCTGATCCACCACAACGTGCCCGGGACGTCGATCCATGCGTTGCTGCGAGCGATGGACAGCGCCTGGGATCGGCATGCCCCGCTGGCCGGTTACGGCAACCGACAGCGTTGGCAGGCGATGTGCGCCGAGCTGGCCGCCGACTGGCCGGTACTCAGCACCGCCGGCCGGCACCGGTTCGGCGAGCTAACGGTGGCCTGGCCCGCGGTCGCGCCCGGCTGATCGATCATGGCCGCGCTTGTATCGTGACCGAGTGGCGGCCGACGACTACGACGTGATCGTCATCGGCTCCGGGTTCGGTGGCAGCGTCACCGCGCTCCGGCTCATCGAGAAGGGCTACCGAGTCGGCGTGTTGGAGGCCGGCCGGCGATTCACCGAGCACGACCTGCCGAAGACGTCCTGGCAGCTGCGTAACTTCCTCTGGGCGCCGAAGCTGGGCTGCACCGGCCTGCAACGCATCCACCTGCTCAACAACGTGGTGATCCTGGCCGGCGCCGGGGTCGGTGGCGGTTCGCTGAACTACGCCAACACCCTCTACGAGCCGCCGGCGGCCTTCTTCGCGGATCCGCAGTGGGCACACATCACCGACTGGCAGGCCGAGCTGGCGCCGTACTACGCCCAGGCCAAGCGGATGCTCGGCGTGGTAACCAATCCGACAGTGACCGAGTCCGACCGGCAGATGCGGCGACTGGCCGGCCAGTTCGGCAAGGCGGACACCTTCCGGCTGACGCCGGTCGGGGTCTTCTTCGGACCGGACGGCAGCCAGCAACCCGGCCGCACCGTGCCCGACCCGTTCTTCGGCGGCGCCGGACCGGATCGGACCGGCTGCATCCAATGCGGTTCATGCATGACCGGTTGCCGGTTCGGAGCGAAGAACACCCTCACCATGAACTACCTCGGGCTGGCCGAGCGGGCCGGTGCGGTGGTGCATCCGCTGACCACGGTCACCGGGCTACGGCCTGGGCCGGGCGGCGGCTACCGAGTGTCCACCGTCCCAACCGGCAGTTGGCGCCGACGCGGCGGCCGGGAGTTCACCGCCCAGCAGGTCGTTTTCTCGGCCGGGACGTACAACACCCAGAAGTTGCTTCACGAATTGCGTGCCAGCACGCTGCCCGGCATCTCGGCCCGGCTGGGCGAGCTGACCCGGACGAACTCCGAGTCGCTGCTCGGCGCGATCAGCCGAGACCGCCGGGCCGACTTTACCCAGGGCGTTGCCATCACCTCGTCTTGGCACCCGGACGAGCACACCCACATCGAACCGGTCCGCTATGGCCGGGGTAGCAATGCGATGGGACTGCTGACCACCGCGCTCACCGACGGCGGCCGACCCGGCCAGCGGCTGCGTCAGTGGTGCCGGGTGGCGCTGGGCAACCCGCGGCTGATCTTGCGGACGGTCGTGCCCCGGCACTGGTCGGAGCGGACCATCATCCTGTTGGTCATGCAGTCGCTGAACAACTCGATCACGGTGCGGCTCCGTCGCGGCTGGTTCGTACGGGCGCGGCTGACCTCCAGCCAAGGCGTCGGTGAACCCAACCCGAGCTGGATCCCAGTGGCCAACCAGGCCGCCCGACAGCTGGCCGCCAACATCGGCGGCGTGCCCGGCGGCAGCTACGGCGACCTGTTCAACGTCCCGATGACCGCGCACTTCATCGGCGGCTGTCCGATTGGTGACTCGATCCAGACCGGCGTCATCGATCCCTACCAGCGGCTGTACGGCTATCCCGGCCTGCATGTGGTGGACGGCTCGGCGCTGTCGGCCAACCTGGGCGTCAACCCGGCCTTGTCGATCACCGCCCAGGCGGAACGGGCGATGGCGTTCTGGCCGAACCGGGGCGAGCCGGATCCGCGGCCGGCGCTGGGGCAGCCGTACCGGCGGCTGGCGCCGGTCGCCCCGAAGAACCCGGCGGTGCCGGCGCACGCGCCGGCCGCGCTGAGGTTCTAACCGCTTCTAACCGGTCGCGTCGACCGCCTCGGCCAGCAACCTGCCGACGTCACCCAACCGGTGCCGGCCGCCCTCGACCACCGGCCGGCCGTCGACCAGCACGGTGTCCACGTCGGCGGCCGATGCGGCCAGCACCAGCTGGCCCGGCAGCACGCCGGCGGTTCGGACGGTGTCCAGCCGCACCGCCACCAGATCGGCCCGCTGGCCCACCGCGAGCCGGCCGGCGTCGGCGAAGCCGAGGCTGGCCTGCCCGGTCGCGGTGAGCGATTCGATCAACGAAGCCAACCGGAACCGGCCCCGACGCAGGGTGGCCAACCGGTCGTCCATCTCCAGTGCGCGGGCCTCTTCGAGCAAGTCGACCACCGCGTTCTGGTCGCTGCCCAGGGTCAGCCGAGCACCGGCTGCCGCCAGCGCGGACGCCGGCCCGATGCCGTCGGCCAGGTCCCGCTCGGTGGTCGGGCAGAAGCTGATGTTGGTGCCGGACGAGCCGTACCAGGCGATGTCGGCTTGGCTCAGGTGGGTGGCGTGCACCGCGGTGTGCAGCGGGCCGCCGAAACCGTGGTCGGCCAGCAACCGGGTCGGGCTGCGCCCGTGCACGAGCTGGCAGGCCTCGTTCTCGGCCGGCTGTTCGGAGACGTGAACGTGCAACGGCCGGCCGGCCGGCCAGCTGACCACCTCGGCCAATTGATCGGCCGGCACCGCCCGGACCGAATGGATGGCCGCGCCGATCCGAACCTGGTCGGCCCCGTCGAACTCGGCAGCGAGCAGCTCGACCCGGTCCCGCCAGCCCGCTGCGGTGCCGTCGCTGAACCGCCGGTGCACGCCGCTGACCGGCTGGTAGCCATTAGCGTCCAGACCACCGGAGAGATAACAGGTGTCGAGCAGGCTGATCCGAATGCCGGCGTCGCCGGCCGCCTGGATCAACACCCGGCCGAACTCGTTCGGTTCGGCGTAGCGGCTGCCGTCCTCGCGATGATGCAGGTAGTGGAACTCGCCGACCGTGCTGACGCCAGCCAACGCCATCTCGGCGTACACCGCCCGCGCCAGCAGGTAATAGGACGCCGGCTGCAACCGGCCGGCAAGCCGGTACATCTGCTCGCGCCAGGTCCAGAAGGTGCCGCCGCCGTCCTGGGTCCGTCCCCGCAACGCGCGGTGGAAGGCGTGCGAGTGGGTGTTGGCGAAACCGGGCAGCACCATGCCGGGCAGCACCGTGTCGGTGGGCGACGGGGCTACCCCCCGCTCGATCGCCAGCCAGCGACTCGCCTCGGCGACCAGCCGGACCCGAGCCGCCACCTCGCCGTCCAGCCAGCCGTACTCGGCCCAATAACTACCCGTCATCGGTGCCCGGTCCGGCCAGCGCGGCGAGTACCGCCGTCAACGCCCGGACGCCTTCGTGGCAGTCGGCCGGTTCGGCGTACTCGGCCGGTGAGTGCGACACCCCGGTCGGGTTACGGACGAACAGCATCGCGGTCGGCACCCCGGCGTTGGCCAGGATGCCGGCGTCGTGCCCCGCGCCGGTGGCCAGCAGCGGCGCCGTGGGCAGCACCGTGGCCAGCCGCCGGATCAGCGCCGGCTCGAAGGCGGTCGAGTCGGTCCAGGATTCGGACACCAACCGGCCGCCGGCGGCGGTGGCCTCGGCGGTCAGGTCGGCGACCAGCGCACGCACCCGGTCCGGGTCGGCACCGCGCGCGTCCAACCAAGCGGTGACCTCCGAGGCGATCGCGTTCACCCCATTGGGCACGGTGCGAACCTTGCCGATGGTGGCCAACGCGTCATGTCGCTCGGCAGCCGCCCGGGCAGCCAACACCAGCCGGGCGTAGCCGAGCATCGGGTCGTCCCGGTCAACAAGCCGAGTGGTGCCGGCATGGTTGGCGGTCCCGGGCAGGTCGATCCGCCACCGGCCGTGCGGCCAGATGGACGAGCCGATCGCCACCGGCTGGCCGAGATCCACCAGCCCGCGGCCCTGTTCGACGTGCAGCTCGACGAATGCCCCTATCCGGCCGAGGGTTTCTCGGTCGGCGCCGACCGCTGCCGGATCCTGGCCGGCGCCGGCCATCGCCTCGGCCATGCTCACCCCGTCGGCGTCGGTGAGCGAACGGGCCCGATCGGCAGCCAGCGCCCCGGTCAGCAAACGTGAGCCGGCGCAGGCGATACCGAACCGGGCGCCCTCCTCGTCACCGAAGTTGACCACCGCGATCGGACGATCGACGACGGTGCCGGCCGCTCGCAGCGCGTCCACCGCCGCGAAGCCGGACAGCACGCCGAGCGGGCCGTCGTAGGCCCCGCCGTCCGGCACCGAATCCAGGTGGCTGCCGACCACCACGCCGGGCCGACCGGCGTGCACGGCCTGATCCGGATCTCCCCACCAGGCCCACTGGTTACCGGCCCGGTCCAGCACCAGCGCCAACCCTCGGCGCTGGGCCTGGTCGGCGAACCACTCCCGCAGCTCACTATCGGTCGCCGTCCAGGCATAGCGGCGATACCCACCGGTCTGCGGCGAGCGCCCGACCGGCGCCAGCTCGGCCCATATCCGATCGAACGAGCCGGCCGGCTCCGTTTCCCCGGTCACCGTCCGAACTGCTACCCGAGGTTCGCGTTGGCCAGCCAGTCCTTGGCCACCGCGACCGGATCCTGCTTCTCGATTTGCACCTTCTCGTTCAACTGCACCAGGTCGTCGGTGGTGAGCTTGGCCGACACCGCGTCCAAGATGGCCTTGACGTTCTCCGTCGCCTTGTCCTTGTTGATCAACGGCAGCACGTTCTGCGCGGTGTAGAGGTTCTTCGGATCGGCCAGCACCACCCAGCCGTTCTTGGCGATCAGCGGGTCGGTGGTGAAGATGTCACCGGCATCGATCTGGCCGTTCTTCAACCCGTTCTCGGTGAGCGGGCCGCCGGCGTCCAACTTGCGGTAGGTCTTGAACGTCACGCCGTAGTCCCGCTTCAGGCCGGGGATGCCGTCCGTCCGGGTCTGGAACTCCGGCGGGGCGCCGAGGGTGAGCTTGTTGGCCACCGCCGCCAGGTCCGCGATCGAGGTGAGGTGGTACTTGTCCGCGGTCTGCTTGGTGACCACGATGGCGTCCTTGTCCTGGGCCTGGGACTGGTCAAGCACGGCCAGCGGCGAGGGCACCGCCTTGAGCAGGGCGGCAAGCACGTCGTCGGAGCTCACCGCGGTGGCCGTCTTGTCGAAGTACTGAAGCAGTACGCCGCTGTACTCCGGGATCAGGTCGATTGAACCGTCCTTCAACGCCGGGATGTAGGTCTCCCGGCTACCGATGTTCAGCTTGGTGGTCACCTTCACGCCCTTGGCCTTGAGCGCCTCGGCGTAGATGTCGGCCAGCACCACGTTCTCTTGGAAGTTGGCCGAGCCGACCACGATGGTGTCTCCCGGCACTCCGGCCGTGGTGGTGGAGCCACCACCGGCGGGGGCGACCGGGCTGGAGCTGCTACCACAGGCGGTGACGACGAGCAGGCCGGCACCGATCAGAGCTGAGCTGAGCACACGTAGGGGTCTCATTTGCCTATCTCTCCTGTCGACTTGATCCAAGATCGTACTGCTCGTTGCGTTGCAACCATCAGCTGGCCATCGAAGTGGCCGGTGGCGGCTGTTCGAGTTCGGTGAACGGAACCTTGTGCCGCCGATAGCGACCGGTGATGCCGCGGGAGACCAGATAGTGCTGGGCTACCGCGAGCAACAGGTCGATGAGTAAGGCCAGCGCGGCCACCAAAACCGCGCCGGAGGCCATTTGCGGATAGTCCTGCTGGGCCAGGCCGTCGATGAGGTAGCGACCCAGGCCGCCCAGGCCCACGTAGGCAGTCACGATGGTGGTCGCGATCACCTGAAGGAACGAGCTGCGCACGCCGGAGAAGATCAGCGGCAGCGCATTGGGAATCTCGACCCGCCAGAGCACCTGCCCGCCTCGCATGCCCATCCCCCGAGCCGCGTCCCGGACCTCCGGATCCATGGCGTCGATGCCGGCGTAGGTGTTCGTCAGCATGGACGGAATGGCCAGCAATATCAGCACGATCTCGCTCGGGATGAAGTAGCTGGCATTGCCGGTGCCGTGGATGTGCGGCGAGATCAGGATGTAGAAGAACACCAGCAACCCGACTGTGGGCAGTGCCCGGAACGAGTTGGCGATGGCAACCACGACGAACGACCCGCGGCCGGTGTGCCCGATCAGGGTGCCCAGCGGCAGCGCGATCAGCGCGGCGATCAGCAACGCGATCAGCGAATATTCGAGATGCTCCAACAACCGGGTGGGGATCCCGTCCGGACCGGACCAGTGGGTCGAGTCGGACAGCCAGCTGGCGATGTCGTGGATCATGCCGGGCTCACCACCCGTCGCCAGGGCGTGAGCAGCCAGGTCAGCAGTTGAATCACGCTGTCGAAGGCGAGCGCCAGCAGCACCGACAGCACGATGCCGAGCAGGATCGGGGTCTGGTAGGCCAGTTGGAAGCCGTTGGTGAACAGCTGGCCCAATTCCGGGACGCCGATCAGCGCCGAGACCGACACCAGGCTGACGTTGGACACCGCGGCTACCCGCAGGCCGGCCGCGATGACCGGAACCGCGATCGGCAGTTCGATCCGCAGCAGCCGGCCCAGCCGGCGGTAACCCATCGCGGTCGCCGCCTGCAGCACTTCGTCCGAGACCGACGCCAAGCCGTCGGCGACCACTCTGACCAGCAGGGCAACGGTATAGATGGTCAGCGCCACCACCACGTTGCTGGGATCGAGGATCCTGGTCTTGAGAATGCCCGGCAGCAGGATGAACAGCGCCAGCGAGGGAATCGTGTACAGCAGGCCAGCGACGCTCACCATCGGCGGATACAGCCAACGGTAGCGGCGGGCCAACCAACCCAGCGGTAGCGAAATCAGCAGGCCGATCACCAGCGGCAGCGCCGACAACCGCGCGTGCCAGCCCAGCCAGCTGAGAATCTGGCTCTGGTGCTGGTGAAAGTACTGGATCACCGATTGTCCTCGATCAACGCCAGCACCTCGGTGGCGGTCACCGTGCCGACCAGCGCGCCATCAGCGTCAACCACCACGCCCCGGCCGGCCGGTGACGACAGGCAGGCGTCCAGGGCGGCGCGGAAGCTGCCGCCCTGGGTAGCCAGGGTGCCACCGAGGTGCAGCAGCTGCTCGGTCACCGGCTGGCCGGAGGCCAGGTCGGCCACCTTCAGCCAGCCGAGCGGTGCCTTGTGCTCGTCCACCACCAGCAGCCAGCCGTCTGCCGCGTCGACGGACCGTCCGTCCGGCAGGGGCGAATTCAGTTGGACGGTGGGTTCGTCGTGAGTGGTGAAGTTGCCGACGCTGCTGAATCCGAGTGCCCGGTAGCCCCGG
>DATFHF010000030.1:0-27267 GCA_035248685.1 Jatrophihabitans sp. | reverse complement strand
CCACCGCAGTTCTCGAACTCGCTGTCCAGGCCGATCGTCTCGTCACCGAACAGCTGGCGCCAGACGCCCAGGACCGTCGCCTCGATCGAGTCGGCCGCGGCGCCGCGTGTCTCGTCCAGGCCGTCGCCAGCATGAACCCGCCCGCCGGTCAGATCGGCGAGTGACACCCCATCCAGGGCCCAGTACCGCTTGCGGGTGAACGGGTACGTCGGAAGGACGATCCGCCGCCCCCGGTTGCGGGCGAGCACCTCCCACTCGACGGATACGCCATTGAGCCACGCGTCGGCCAGCAGTGCCTCGGCGTCGGCGTCGTCGTCGACCACGATCTGGTACACGTCGCCGGTGAGCTCGGTGGTGCGGGTCGCGGCCTTCAGGTCGGCCAAAATCTCCGCCGGCACCGAGACCCCGTCCGGCACCACGACGACCGCGCGACACGCGGTGCTGTGGACGGTCTTGGCCAGCGGGGCGCGTGGTAGCCGGAGCGCCGCGGCCAGCTGCTGTGAGCCCGCGCTGACCACGCGGCGTTCGGCGAAGCCGTGCCGCCCGGTGCGCAGGGTGTACTCGACGTCGGCGATCGGCACCTCGCCCGCGTCGATCACATCGGCGAGCCGGCGAGACATCTCGTCCAGCTCGACCCGGTTGCGCGCCGACAGCACCAGCCGGATCTGCTCGCGGGCCGGCGCGGCCGGCCGGGTCGGCGCGGGTGGCGGGGCCAGCACCGCTGCGGCGTTCGCCCCGCCGAACCCGATCGAATTCACCAGTACGTGCCGGTCGGCGTCGGCACAGACCCGAGCCGACGTGGCGATCGTGAACGGGCTCTTCGCCAGGATCTCCGGGTCGCGAGGGCGTTCGTACGTCGGGTGCGGCGGGAGCAGACCCGCCTGGGCGATGTGTACGGCCTTCAGAAAGCCGGCGATGCCCGATGCCTCGCCGGTGTGGCCGATGTTGGCCTTCACCGAGCCGAGACCGCAGTACCCGATCTCGCTGGTACCGGTCCGCAGCGCTGCCGTGAGCGCAGTGAGCTCGACGTGGTCGCCGAGCGGGGTCGCGGTCCCGTGCGCCTCCGCGTACCGCAGCAGCTCCGGCGCTACCTCGGCCACCCGCAGGGCGGCGCCGACCACATCGGCCACGCCGGTCGGGCTCGGCGCCGCGTACCCCGCCTTGTGCGCGCCGTCGTTGCCCACCGCCGTACCCAGCAGCACCGCGAGGATCGGGTCGCCGTCGGCCAGCGCGTCGGACAGCCGCCGCAGGGCCACCACGCCGACACCGGAGCTGAACGTGGTACCGGTCCCACGTTCGTCGAACGAGCGGTTGTACCCATCCGCGGACTGGCCGCCGTCGACCCGGTACCGATATCCACGGATCGGCTCCATCACCGAGGCACCACCGGCCAACGCGATGTCGCACTCGCCCGACAGCAGGCTCAGCGACGCGTAGTGCACCGCATACAGCGACGAGGAGCAGGCGGCTTGCAAACTCACCGCCGGTCCCCGCAGGCCCAGTTTGTACGCCGTTCGGGAGGTCAGGAAGTCGGGTGCGCCGCCGATGGTGAGGTCGATGTCGTCGACGGCCTCGACCAGGCCCAGCTTGGCCACGGCCAGCGCCATCAGTGCGGCCGAGTAGTTGCCGGCGCCGCTTCCGGCGAACACGCCGATCAGCGGACCGTCCGGGGCCGGCGGATGACCGGCGGCTTCGAGCGCTTCCCAGGCGACTTCGAGAAAGATGCGCTGCTGCGGATCCATCAGCCGGGCATCGCGCGGCGTGAACCCGAAGAAGTCGGCCGCGAAGTCCGCGACGCCGGGTAGCGTCGTGCCGATCCGCACGTAGTCGGCCGCGCTCAGCTGGGCCTCGGGCACGCCGCCCGCGCGGAGCTGTTCGTCGGACAACTCGCGCATGGAAACCATGCCGTTGTCGATATTCGACCAGAGCTGCTGCGGCGTCCAGGCATCGGGGAACCGGCACCCGGCCCCGACGACCGCAATCGCTACCTCATCCGGCACTGCCATCACCCGTTGCTAGCTCGGTGCGCCGGGCCCGCCCCAGAAGCTGGGAGCGTGCGCTGGCGCCGACCGGGGCCGGTTCCGGGACGGGGGTGCCGGCACCGGCGAGGAGGGCGGCCTGGGACCGTACCGTGCCGTGCCGAAAGAGATCGGAGACCTTGAGGATCTGGCTGGTCGCCTCCTGCAGATCCTCCCAGAGCATCACGAGCAGCAGGGAGTTGCCGCCGATCTCCAGAAAGTTGGTGTCGAGCGGAATCGACTCAGCGGACTCGACGGCGAGCACGGTGGCCCATGCCTGCTGCACCTGATACAGCAGGTCCTCTTCCGATGTCATGTCTGCCTTTCTGGTCGTCGGGCACGATGGTCGACGGCCAGCACGCCACCGCGATCAATCACGATGGCTTCGACGGTTACCGGATCAGCAAGGATCACGCACTACACGATGTGTGGCAAACGGTACAACGCGCCTGTGGTGATTGTGAAGAATCAATGCATTGCTTCTCATAACGATCTCATTGATGCAGTAGCGGATAATTGACGAGCGCTGCCTGGGCGGCAGCCATGACCCCGCCGCGCCTTGTACGTTGTCTCGGTGGCCACCACCGACATCCACGGGGATAGTTTTAGAGCCGCGTCCGGCAAACTCCTGGTCCCGGGCATGGGTACGGAGCTGGTCGCCCCGATTCTCGCCATGCTGATCCAGTTCGCCCGTCCCCGGCGGGTGCTGGAGGTCGGCATGGGTTACACCACGCCGTTCCTCGCGGCCGCGCTGGCCGATGTCGAGCGTCAGGTTCGGGCCGAGGCGGAGGCGCTCGTCGGCAAGACCAAGGCGTACCTGGACGATGAGATCGCCCTCGACGAGCAGTGGCTGAATGCGGAACCGGCGCTGTTGGCTCCGGCGTTCTACCGGGATCCGTACCGTACGACGCTGGTTGCCGTCGACAATCTGTCGATCGAGGATTCGTCCGCTCCCGCGGTTCAGGGTGTGCTCGACGAGCTCGGCCTGCTCGATCGGGTGACCATCGTCAACGCGGATCTGCATGACTGCCGTGAGCTGCTGCCCGAAGGCTTCGCCCCGATCGACCTGGCGTGGGTGGACGCGTGGGAGTGCCTGTACTTCTTCGACCACTTCTGGGATCTCATCAACCCGCACGGCGGTCTGGTGGTCATGCACTATCTGATGACCTACCCCGAAGGCGAGGCCGTCCTCGATTACTTCGCCAAGGTGCAGCGAATACGCCCGGGCGAGCTGGAGATCCTCAATCTGCTGGAGCCGCACAAACTCGCCCAGAACAGCCTCACCGTGCTTCGGCGCACCACCGCCGGCAAAGCACGCAGCTATGCCGAGCGCGGCGGCGACCTCGGCTACGAGGAGATCCGGGAGGATGCCAGGGCGGTGTCGTCGCGCAATAGCGCGAGCGCCTTGTAGTCGACCTTTCCGCTGCCGTTCAACGGCAGTTCAGCAACCCTTGTCCACTGCCGCGGAAACATCGCCGCCGGCAACGCCGCACGCAGCGGACCGTACAGGTCCTCTTGGCGGGTAGCTGGCTGGGCCATGTAGTAGACGGCGAGGTTCGTGCGGCCCTGGTCGTGGTCGACGACCACGGCGCTGCGCACCACGCCGGGCACCCGGCTCAGCACCGCCTCGATCTCGTCGAGTTCGACCCGTACGCCGGCGATCTTGACCTGCCGGTCGGCCCGGCCGCGGCAGTACGCCAGTCCGTCGCTGAAGACGGCGAGATCTCCGGTGCGGTACAGGCGCCCGGTGGGGGAGTCCGGGGCGATCTCGTCGACGAAGAAGGCGGCCCGGGTGAGCTCGGGTTCGTCGTAGTACCCGCCGCCCACCGGGTACCCTCCGATCCACAGCTCGCCCTCCTCATCATCCACGGCGCCCCGCCATTGCCCGTCGTCGTCGACCAGCAGATACATGACGGCGTTGGCGATCGGACGGCCCGCGGCGATCCGCGACCGGTGCGTGTCGGCCGCGGTGATGACATGCAGCGCGACATCGTCGGAGCACTCGGTCGAGCCATAGGCATTCATGAAGGTGACGTGCGGCAGGACGGCCACGACCCGACGCGCCAGCCCCGGATCGAGCTTCTCCCCGGTCGAGATCAGGCAGCGCACCCGGGAGAGGTCCGCGTGCGCACCCACGTCCACGATCCAGCCGATCGCCGTCGGTACCAGCTCCACCACCGTTATCGCCTCGCGCGCGATGACCCTGGCCAACCTGGTCGGAAACCGCAGGTCGGCATCGTCGATCACGGCCACGCGTCCACCGACCAGCAGGGCGGCGAGCATCTGCCACACCGATATGACGTACGCCGGCGGCGCACTGAACGCCACGGTGTCCGTGGCCTTGAGATCGAGGCTCGACACCATCGCCTGCAAGTGATTGAGCAGCCCGCCGTGTAAGACCACGGCGCCCTTCGGTCGCCCGGTACTGCCCGAGGTGTGAATGAGGTAGCGCGACTCATCGTCGGGAATCCTGCGCGGATCCGGCGGCGTCGCGGACGCTGTGCCGACATCCGGCCACACCCGTGGAATCCCCACCTCGGCTGCGGCCTGGCCGGCCGGCGTGGCGCCGGAGTCGGCGACGTCAGGGGTCACCAGGCAGCCGGGCCGGACCCTCGCCAGCATTGCGGCCACCCGACCGACCGGCCAGTCCGGGTCGACCGGAACGTACACCGCGCCGATGCTCTCGATCGCCAGGAAGGTGGCGATGGTATCGGCGCTGCGCGGCATGCCCACAGCCACCCGGTCGCCGGCACCGCATTGCCCGGCCTGGAGGACCGCCCGAATCTGCAGCGCCCGCCGGAGCAATGCCCCATAGCTGACCGGTCCGGCGGTCGCGACCACCGCCGTGCGATCCGGTTCGGCCGACGCGATGGCCGCCACTCGGGTAAACACCCCCTGAGTGGTATCGACCGGTACCGGGTTGCGCAGCGCGCGGGCCGCGGCGATCGCGGCGGCTCCCGGTTGCAGGGACAAGCGCCCATATGCGGTGTCACGATTCCCCACGTTGGTCGCTCCCGGGGTCGGATGAGGGTTGGCTCACCGAGGCCGACGGACGTCAATGTACGCCGGTTCGCCGGGATCTGTCCTCAGTCAGTACTTTGTCGATCTCCTCACCCATATCCCGGTTCTGCGCGGCCATCGAACTGCTCTTGCAAATCCTGGGCTTCCTGACAGACTTGAGCGGAACAGACTCAACCTTTGGTTCGTTGGTCCCAATGACGGCCCTTGCGGCCGCCCGACCCAGACAACAGCGACAGCATCGAAAGAGCCGCCCCATGGATTTGACCACCCGCAGCCAACAAGCCGTGTCCAACGCCGTGCGGGATGCCGCCGAGCGCGGCAACCCGGCCGTCGAGCCCGCCCACCTGGCAGTCGCCTTGCTGGCCGACGAGCAGGGACTGGCCCGCCCGATGGTGCAGGCGATCGGCATCGATCCGGCCGCGCTGGCCGGGGAGCTGACCGCGCTGGTCACCGGGTTGCCGTCCGCCGCCGGTGCCAACGTCTCCGCGCCGCAGACCTCGCGCAGCCTGCTCAACGTGCTGTCAGCCGCCGAGCGCACCGCGCGGGACGCCGGTGACGAGTACGTCTCGGTGGAACACCTGCTGCTCGCGCTGTCCGAGGTGCCGTCCGAGGTGGCCACCGTGCTGCGCCGGCTGGGCGCTACCGCGGAGGCGTTGCGGGCCGCGCTCAGCCAGGTGCGGGGCTCGGCCCGGGTGACCAGCCCGGATCCCGAAGGCAGCTACCAGGCGCTGGAGAAGTACGGCATCGACCTGACCGCGGCCGCCCGGGAGGGCAAGCTCGACCCGGTGATCGGCCGCGACGCCGAGATTCGCCGGGTGGTCCAGGTGCTGTCCCGGCGTACCAAGAACAACCCGGTGCTGATCGGCGAACCGGGCGTCGGCAAGACCGCGGTCGTCGAGGGCCTGGCCCAACGGATCGTGGCCGGCGACGTGCCGGAATCCCTCGCCGGAAAGCGGCTGATCTCGCTCGACCTGGGTGCGATGGTGGCCGGCGCGAAGTACCGCGGCGAGTTCGAGGAGCGGCTGAAGGCGGTGCTTACCGAGATCAAGGACTCCAACGGCCAGATCGTCACCTTCATCGACGAGCTGCACACCGTGGTCGGCGCCGGCGCCACCGGCGAGTCGGCGATGGACGCCGGCAACATGCTCAAGCCGATGCTGGCCCGCGGCGAACTGCGGATGGTCGGGGCCACCACCCTGGACGAGTACCGGGAGCACATCGAGAAGGACCCCGCCCTGGAACGGCGCTTCCAGCAGGTGCTGGTCGGCGAGCCGTCGGTGGAGGACACCATCGGCATCCTGCGCGGGCTGGCCGGTCGGTACGAGGCACACCACAAGGTGCAGATCTCCGACGGCGCGCTGGTTGCCGCCGCGGCGCTGTCCGACCGTTACATCACCGCCCGGTTCCTGCCGGACAAGGCCATCGACCTGATCGATGAGGCAGCGTCCCGGCTCCGCATGGAGATCGACTCGCGCCCGGTGGAGATCGACGAGCTCCAGCGTGCGGTCGACCGGCTGAAGATGGAAGAGCTTGCGCTGTCGAAGGAAACCGACCCGAGCTCGGTAGAGCGGCTGTCCCGGCTACGTGCCGAACTGGCCGACAAGAACGAGGCATTGGACGCGCTGAACAGCCGATGGGAGCGGGAGAAGTCCGGCCTGAACCGGCTCGGCCAGCTGAAGGAGAAGCTGGACGAGCTGCGCACCCAGGCCGAGCGCGCCCAGCGCGAAGGTGACTTCGAGACCGCGTCCCGGTTGATGTATGCCGAGATCCCGGCGACCGAGAAGTCGCTGGCCGAGGCAGTCGAAAGTGAATCGGCGACCGACGTGCTGGTGAAGGAGGAGGTCACCGCCGACGACATCGCCGAGGTGGTGGCGGCCTGGACCGGCATCCCGGCCGGCCGGTTGCTCGAGGGCGAGACGGCCAAGCTGCTGCGGATGGAGGACGAGCTGGGCAAGCGGGTCAAGGGCCAGCGCCAGGCCGTGCAGGCGGTGTCGGACGCGGTACGCCGAGCCCGGGCCGGCATCAGCGACCCGAACCGGCCGACCGGCTCGTTCCTGTTCCTCGGCCCGACCGGGGTCGGTAAGACCGAGCTGGCCAAGGCGCTCGCCGAATTCCTGTTCGACGACGAGCGGGCCATGATCCGCATCGACATGAGCGAGTACTCCGAGAAGCACTCGGTGGCCCGGCTGGTTGGTGCGCCGCCCGGCTACGTCGGCTACGACGAGGGTGGCCAGCTGACCGAGGCGGTCCGCCGCCGGCCGTACAGCGTGGTGCTGTTCGACGAGGTGGAGAAGGCACATTCGGACGTCTTCGACATCCTGCTCCAGGTGCTCGACGACGGCCGGCTGACCGACGGGCAGGGCCGCACCGTCGACTTCCGCAATGTGATCCTGGTGCTCACCTCGAACCTGGGCTCGCAGATCCTGGTCTCCGAGCTCGCACCGGACTCGAAGAAGGAAGCCGTGCTGGAGATCGTCCGGGCGCACTTCAAGCCGGAGTTCCTGAACCGGCTGGACGACATCGTGGTCTTCGACCCGCTCACCACGGCCGAGCTGACCGGCATCGTCGACGTGCAATTGGCCGCGCTGCAATGGCGGCTGGCCGCCCGACGGCTGGTGCTCGAGGTCACCGACGGCGCGCGGGAGTGGCTGGCGATCAACGGCTTCGATCCGCTCTACGGTGCCCGGCCGCTGCGCCGGCTGGTACAGACCGCGATCGGTGACCGGCTGGCCCGGGCACTGATCGCCGGCGACATCGTGGACGACTCCACCGTCCGGATCGACGTGGCCGACGACCGGTCCGGGCTGATCATCAGCTAGGGAGTTAGGACGGTTGTGGCGGCGCTAGCACGCCGAGCCAGTGCGTCACCGAGCGCTGGTAGCTGAGCAGCAGCATGGCGGCTGCCGCCACCCCGACCGACACCGCCAGCGCGGAGCTGGCATGCCCGCGTAGCAACCAGAAGGCTGCCAGGTCGATGACCACCCAGCCGGACACCGTCATCGCGATCCGGCCGATTACCCGGCCGCCCATCAACATGACGCCGCCCAGTCCGCAGCCGGCCGACAGCGCGAAGTCGATCAGCGCGAGGATGGCCGAGCCGGAGTCGGCACCGCGGTAGAAGGACCGGTCCGGTGCGCCGTAGTCGCTCTGAAGGCTGAGCAAGGCCAGCAGCGATATGCCGAACAATGCCATCGCCAGGCTCAGCGCGAGACCGAGCAGGCCGGCCGCCGTCGCCGCTGCCGGGGTGCCGAGCGGAACCCTGGGCAATGGCGGTACCGCTGACTGGTCGGTCTCCGCTTCTTCTGCTTTTTTCGCTTTGCCGGCAGCGCTCGCCGGCACCGCCGGCTCGCTGAACGGGTCGAGCATGGCGCCTCGGTACGGATCGGTCGGCCGGCTCAGCGCGAGCTCACGGGCGTCGCGCTGTTGGGCGGTACGTTCGCGCGCGGTCGCCATAACCGTTCACGGTAACCGCTGCCGACCAGCCGCGGACCACAACGGTCTCGTCTCCGCTCGGGTCGGCGAGGTTGCCGTGGTGCCAAATTCCGCTAGGTTCTCCACCGACGGCCAAGCCAGGGAGAGTCCAGCATGACGCAGTGGGGTAACGACCCGAACAGCGAATCCGGGGACGCGCCGAAGCCCGACCCGTGGGCAGCCCCGCCACCGCAACCGGATCCATGGGGACCGCCGGCGCAACCAGGGCAGCAGCCGGGTTCCGGCCAGCCGCCCGGCTATGGCCAGCAGCCACCCCAGTACGGCCAACCGCCGGGGTACGGCCAACCGCCCGGATACGGTCAGCCGCCCGGCTATGAACAACCGCCGGCCTACGGGCAGCCACCGCAGTACGGCCAACCGCCCGGTTATCAGCAGCCGTCGCAGTACGGCCAGCAGCCCTACGGCTATCCGGCGGCACCCGGCTACTCGGCCTATAACCAACCAGCCGCGGCCGCGCCCGGCGCCATAGCGTCGATGGGCTCCAGGTTCTGGGCCTTGGTCATCGACATCGTCATCCTGATCGTGTTCGACATCATCGTCAGCCTGATTTTCGCCCACGGTGCCGGCGGTACCGCGTTTGCCGAGCTAATCGACCTGGTGGTGAACTTCGGCTACTTCGGGTACATGCTCGGCGTGCGGCAGCAAAGCGTGGGAATGCAGGCGATGCACATCAAGGTGGTCGACGCGAACACCGGCGGTCCGATCGGACTGGGCCGCGGACTGCTGCGCTACCTGGTGCAGGGTCTGACCGGCCTGCTCTGCCTGGTCGGGTATTTCTCGCCGTTCTTCGACGGCACCAAGCGGAACCAGGGTTGGCATGACAAGGCTGCCAGCTGTTTCGTGGTCACCGCGCCGCGTTAACAGCATCCTGGCCGGCCTGCTTGCGGCCGGCCTGCTGGCAGTGGTGAATCCGAACACCACGCACGTTCCGTTGTGCCCGCTGCATGCGACGACCGGGCTGTGGTGCCCGCTCTGCGGAAGCACCCGGGCCACGCACGCCCTGCTGCACGGCGAGTGGGGCACCGCGCTGCACGACAACCTACTGTTCGTCGCCTTCCTGCCGCTGTTGCTGCTGGGCTGGTGGCGTTGGACCGGCCAGCGTCCGGACCATCGGCCGATGCTGCCCCGGCCGGTGTTCGGCGGGTTGCTGGTGCTGGCGATCGGATTCGGAGTGCTGCGTAATCTGCCCGCCGGTGCCTGGCTGGCGCCGCCCGCCTGATCGGCGCCGGTACGCTGCCCAGGATGAGGCTGAACCAGTCCGGCGCCGCTCGAACGCGACCAGTGACGATCGACTATGCGGTGTACGCACTCGTCGCCCGCTGCGCGTTCTCGGTGCTGTCCGCGCTGGCTGCCTTCGGTGCCCGGCCGGAACTGTCCGACGCGCTGGCCAAGGCCAACCGAAGCAAGAACTGGACGGCCGATCAGCTGCGGCACAACCTGGACAGCTACCTGCGGGACACCCTGATCACCGTGCTGATCATGTCGGTGATGGTGCTGGTGATGGCGAAGTTCCTGCGGGACGGCCGTGGCTGGGCGCGCTGGCTGTACCTGATATTCGCGGTGCTGCTCACCGGTGACCTCCAGCACATCCTGGGCTTCGTCCAATACCACGACGTCCTGTTGCGGCTGACCAGCGGCCTCACCGGGCTGGCCGCGCTGACCGCCTTGGTGCTGATGTTCCTGCCGGCGTCCAACGCTTACCTTCGACCGGCCAGCCCGGCCGGCGGATTCTTCGGTTCGCTGTTCGGCTCGCGGGCGGCCCGGGCCGACTCGGCGGCAGAGGATCCGGCGTTCGACTCGGCTCCGCCGGCGGTGGAACAGCCCGTGGTTGTCGATGCGCCGCCAGCGGTTACCAGTCGCCGGCCACCGCGCGCCAAGTCGCGGAAGCCGGCCGCGGAATGACCGAATCGCTCACCGGTCACGTCCTGGTCACCGGCGCAACCGTCGGGCTGGGCGCGTCGTTCACCCGCCGGTTCGCCGCCGAGGAGCGCAACCTCGTCCTGGTCGCGCGCGATGCCGAACGGTTGGCCGCGATCGCCGCCGACCTGCGCGAGCGCTACCCGATCGCGGTCGAGGTGTTGCCGGCCGACCTGAGCACCGAGGCCGGCTGCACCGCGGTCGCCGAGCGGATCAGCCAGTCCGACCAGCCGGTGGACACCCTGGTGAACAACGCCGGCATCGGGCTGTACCGGGCGTTCGGCAAGGCGACGCTGGCCGATGAGATCAGCATGCTGGATCTGAATGTCCGGGCGGTGCTCACCCTGACCCACGCCGCCGTGCAGGCAATGACCGCGCGCGGCCGGGGCGAGATCATCAACGTCTCCTCGGTCGCCGGCTTCCTGCCTCGGGGCGCGGCAGCCAGCTATGCCGCCAGCAAGGCCTGGGTGACGTCCTTCACCGAAGGCATCGCGTTGCAACTGGCCCGCTCCGGGGTGCGGGCCAGCGCGATCTGCCCGGGCTTCACCCGCACCGAGTTCCATCAGCGGGCATCGGCTGATATGAGCGACACTCCGCGCTTTCTCTGGCTGCAGGCCGACCGGGTGGTTGCCGACGGACTGGCCGACGTGCGTGCCGGCAAGGTGATCAGCGTGCCGAGCAAGCGATACAAGGCAATGCTGCTGCTGGTCAAGCTGCTGCCCCGGCCGCTGGTGCGGCGGCTGCTCGCCCGCCGCTGAGCCTGGACGCATTGTGCGGCCCGAGCAGGCGGATCGTGCGTCGAAAACCGCCTGCTCCGGCCGCACAATGCTGTTCTATAGGCTGGCCGGGTGACCGACCGCGAGGAACTACTCGAACTGATCAAGAAGTTGGCCGTCGTGCACGGCGAGGTGACGTTGTCGTCCGGGCAGCGCGCCGACTACTACATCGACCTGCGTCGGATCACCCTGCATCACCAAGCGGCCCCGCTGGTCGGCCGGGTGCTGCGCGAACTCACCGTCGACTGGGACTACCAGGCGGTCGGCGGCCTGACGCTGGGCGCCGATCCGATCGGCACCGCGATCCTGCACGCCAGCGGCGGTGCGGTCGACGCCTTCGTGGTGCGCAAGGCCGAGAAGCAGCACGGCATGCAACAGCGGGTCGAGGGACCGTCGGTATCCGGACGCCGGGTTCTTGCCGTTGAGGACGTCTCCACCACCGGGTCCAGTGTGCTGACCGCTGTCGAGGCACTGCGCGAGGCCGGCGCCGAGGTGGTAGGCACCGCGCTGATCTTGGACCGCGGCGCCGGTGACACCATCCGCGCCACCGGTTTGCCGTGCCGCGCCGCCTACACGCTGGCCGATCTGGGACTCGGTTGACCGATCCGGAAGGGCTATCCGACGCCACGCCGGATCTCGAGGTGGGCGTCGGGCCGCACCCACCACCCTGGCCGGACGACGAGCGGTACGACCGGCAACTGCTGGCCGACGGCGACCGGCGCAACGTGGCCGACCGCTACCGGTATTGGACGATCGCCGCGATCGTCGCCGACCTGGATACCCGGCGGCATGCCTTCGGAGTGGCGATCGAGAACTGGCAGCACGACGCGAACATCGGCACCGTGGTACGTACCGCGAACGCCTTCCTGGCCAATGAGGTGCTGATCATCGGTCGGCGGCGGTGGAATCGGCGCGGTGCCATGGTCACCGATCGCTACCAGCACGTTCGGCACCTGCCGAGCATCGCGGCGCTGCTCGACTACGCCGGCTCAGCCGGGTATCAGGTGGTAGCCATCGACAACACCCCCGGCGCTCGTCCGATCGAGACCGTGGAGTTGCCGCGCCGCGCGCTGCTGCTGTTCGGGCAAGAGGGGCCGGGGCTGTCGGATGCGGCCCGGGCGAGCGCGGCGCTGACCCTGTCGATCGCGCAGTACGGTTCCACCCGTTCGATCAATGCCGGCGTGGCGGCTGGCATCGCAATGCACGCCTGGATCCGACAGCATGCGATGATCGGTGACGATTTATCCGATAATCACGGCACAATCACCCCCGGTCAGGATCTCGCCTGACGGCCCCGACCGTGCCATTGTTGCGGGCATGCCGATCCGGTTACTCGGACTTCGTACGGTTATCTATCCGGTGGTCGACCTGGCGGCAGCAACCGCCTGGTGGACCCGACTACTCGGCGTCGCGCCGTACTTCGATCAGCCGTTCTACGTCGGCTTCGCGGTGGCCGGCTATGAACTGGGCCTGCTGCCGGACGCCAACCCGGCCGACGGAGCGCTGACCTACTGGGGAGTGGACTCGGTGGCTGACGCGATGGCCGCCGCCATCGCCGTCGGTGCGGTCGAGCACGCCGCCGCGGCCGAGGTCGGTGACGGCATCGTCACCGGCTCGGTGCTGACGGCCTGCGGCAGCATCGTCGGCTTCATCTACAACCCGCACTTCGCAGCAGCCTGACGTTTCACCCGGTGGCAGCCGCCGCGGCCCGTCCGGCGGTCCGTCCGGAGAAGATGCAACCGCCGAGGAAGGTGCCCTCCAGCGACCGGTAGCCGTGCATGCCACCACCACCGAACCCGCTGACCTCGCCGGCCGCGTAGACACCCGGCAACGGCTGGCCGGCGTTGGTGAGCACCCGGCCGTCCAGATCGGTTTCCAGGCCACCGAGGCTCTTGCGGGTCAACACGCTCAGCCGCACCGCGATCAGCGGTCCGGCAGCGGGATCCAGGATCCGGTGCGGGCTGGCCACTCGGATCAGCCGGTCACCGAGGTAGCCGCGCGCGCCGCGAATCGCCGTCACCTGGAGGTCCTTGGTGTAGCGGTTACCGATCTCGCGGTCCCGAGCGACGATCTGAGCCTCCAACTCGGCGCAATCGATCAGCTCGGTACCGGTCAACGCATTCATCCCGGCCACCAGCTCGGGCAAGGTCGGCGCGGTGACGAAATCGGCGCCGTGTTGCTGGAAGGCCAGCACCGGTGCCGGCCCACCGCCTCGTCCCCGGCGGAGTACCCCGGATATCGACCGGCCGGTGAGGTCGGGGTTCTGTTCCGAGCCGGACAGGCTGAATTCCTTGCCGATGATTCGCTGATTCAGCACAAACCAGCTGTAGTCGTAACCGGTCCGCATCAGATGCGCCAAGGTGCCCAGGGTGTCGAAGCCGGGGAACAGCGGCATCGGCAGTCGTTGGCCGCGGGCGTCGAACCACAGCGAGGACGGTCCGGGCAGGATCCGGATCCCGTGGTTGTCCCAGATCGGGGCGTAGTTGTGCAGGCCCTCGGTGTAATGCCACATCCGGTCGGCGTTCACCACCCGACCGCCGGCCTGCTCGGTGATCTGGAGCATCCGGCCGTCCACGTGCGCCGGCACCCCGGCCACCATCCGCGCCGGCGGCTCGCCCAGCCGGGACGGCCAATTGCGCCGGACCAGGTCATGGTTGCCGCCGATGCCACCGGAGGTCACCAGCACCGCCTGCGCGCGGAGCGCGAATTCCCGTACCGGTTCCCGGGAACTGGGCCGACCCCGGCCCACCCCGCTGGCGCGCAGCAGCTGGCCGCGGACGCCGTCCACCAGGCCGGCGGTGCTGGTCAGCTCGTCCACCCGGTGCCGGAACAGTAGCCGTACCCGGCCGTCCGCCTCGGCTTGCCGCACCCGCCGGATGAACGGCTCCAGCACGGCCGGTCCGGTGCCCCAGGTGACGTGGAAGCGCGGCACCGAGTTGCCGTGACCGGTGGACAGGTACCCACCGCGTTCGGCCCAGCCGACTATCGGGAAGAAGCGAATCCCCTGATCGTGCAACCAGGAACGCTTCTCACCGGCGGCGAAGTCGAGGTAGGCCTCGGCCCATTGCCGGGGCCAGTGATCGGTGTCCCGGTCGAAGCCGGCGGTGCCCAGCCAGTCCTGCCGGGCCAGTTCCAGCGAGTCGTCGATGCGCAGCCGGCGCTGCTCCGGCGAGTTCACCAGGAACAGTCCGCCGAAGGACCAGAAGGCCTGCCCGCCCAGGCTCTGCTCGGGCTCCTGGTCCAGCAGGATCACCCGGCGGCCGGCGTCGGCCAGCTCGGCGGTCGCGACCAGGCCGGCCAAACCGGCGCCGACCACGATCACATCCGCGTCAGCCATCGCCCAGCGTCAGGATCTCCGGCCCGTCGTCGGTGATGTGGATGGTGTGCTCCCACTGCGCCACCCAGGACCGGTCTTTGGTGACGACGGTCCAGCCGTCGTCCCACATGTCCCAGGCATAGCCGCCGAGGGTGAGCATCGGCTCGACGGTGAACGTCATGCCGGGCTGGATCAGCACCGTCGCGCGTGGCTCGTCGTAGTGCCACACGGTCGGCTTGGTGTGGAAGGACTGGCCGATGCCGTGCCCGGTGAAGTCGCGGACCACGCCGTAGTCGAACCGCTTGGCGTAGGACTCGATGACCCGTCCGATCACGCTGATCGGACGGCCCGGCCGGGCGGCCTTGATACCGCGCATCATCGCCTCGTGGGTGCGCTCGGACAGCAACCGGACCTCCTCGGCCGGCTCGCCGGCGAAGTAGGTGCCACAGGTGTCACCGTGCACCCCGTCGAGGTAGGCGGTGATGTCGATCTTGACCACGTCACCGTCGTGCAGTGGCAGGTCGTCCGGGATGCCGTGGCAGATCACCTCGTTGATCGACGAGCACAGCGACTTGGGAAAACCCTTGTACCCCAAGGTGGACGGGTAGGCGCCGTGGTCGAGCAGGAACTCATGCCCGATCCGGTCCAGTTCGTCGGTGGTGATCCCCGGCCGGACGTGCCGGCCGACCTCGTCCCGGGCCAGCCCGGCGATCCGGCCGGCGGCGCGCATCCGTTCGACCGTCTCGGCGTCCTTGGGCTGCGGGTCGTCCCGATCCCACGGTGCGCCGGTGGCCCGGCCGTAGTTGTCGGCGTACTCCGGCGCGGTGACGGTCGGCGCGCTGAGCATCGGTGAGATCCGGCCCGGATGGATCGGGGCTCGGGTACTGGTGCTCATGGCCGCCCTCCCCTGCCACGAGTGGTCAGTTGCGCGCCCAGTGGGCAGTTGTAACCGCCCACTCGCGCCGGAACTGCCCACTCGCGAACATCATGCCCGCTCATACTTCGATCACCATGGGCATCAGCATCGGTCGTCGGCGGTAAGTCTTGTCCACCCACCGTCCCACCGTGCGGCGAACGATGTGCTCCAGCGCGTCGGCGTCCCGCACGCCGTCGATGACCGACTGCTCCACGATCTTGATCAACTCGACTCGGATCGGCTCCAGGCCGGCCGGATCATCGGTGAAGCCGCGCGCGGTCAGCTCCGGCCCGTACACCACCTTGCCGGCACTGAGATCCACCGCGACCAGGATCGAGACGAAGCCCTCCTCGCCGAGGATCTGCCGCTGCCGGATCGCCACGTCGCCAATGTCGCCGACCTGAAGGCCGTCCACGTAGACGTTGTCGATCTCGATCCGGCCGCTGATCTGGGCCCGGCTCTGGGCCAGATCCACCACCACACCGTTCTCGGCGAGCATGATCTGCGCATCGGTCAGCCCGGTCGAGCGGGCGATGGCGGCATGCGCGCGCAAGTGCCGCCACTCGCCGTGCACCGGCATCAGGTTCTTCGGCCGAACCGCGTTGAGCAGGTAGCGCAGCTCGCCGGCCGCGGCATGGCCGGAGACGTGCACCAGCGCCGTCGACTTGTGCACCACCGTCGCACCGAGCCGGGACAGCCCGTTGATCACGGTGAAAACCGAGTTCTCGTTGCCCGGGATCAGCGATGAGGCCAGCAGGATGGTGTCGTCGCTGACAATCCGGATGGTCGGGTGATCGCGATTGGCCATGCGCGATAAGGCCGACAGCGGCTCACCCTGGGATCCGGTGCAGATCAGCATGACCCGGCTGGACGGCATCGCCTCGGCGTCCTTGAGATCGACCAGCACGCTGTCCGGGACGTGCAGCAGGCCCAGGTCCCGAGCGATCTGCATGTTGCGCACCATCGACCGGCCGACCAGCGCGGCATGCCGACCGGATTCCACCGCCGCGTCCAGCACCTGCTGCACCCGATGCACGTGGCTGGCGAAGCAGGCCACGATCACCCGACCGGTCGCCCGGGTGATGACATCGGTGACCACCTTGCCCACCTCGAGTTCGCTGGGCATGAAGCCCGGCACCTCGGCGTTGGTGGAATCCGACAGCAGCAGGTCGACCCCTTCGTCACCGAGCCGGGAGAAGCCGGGCAGGTCGGTGATCCGGCCGTCCAGCGGGGTCTGATCCATCTTGAAGTCGCCGGTGTGCAACACGGTGCCGCCGGGCGTGCGCAGCGCCACCGCCAGCGCGTCCGGGATGGAATGGTTCACCGCGTAGAACTGAAGATCCCAGCTGCCGACGGTCAGCCGGTCGTTCTCCCGGACGACCCGCAACTCCGGTCGCAACTGGTGCTGTTCCAGCTTGGCGGCCACCAGCGCCATGGTCAGCCGGGAGCCGATCAGCGGGATGTCGGGACGGGAGCGCAATAGGTAGGGCAGCGCGCCGATGTGATCCTCGTGCCCGTGCGTCAGCACGATCGCGTCGATCTCGTCCAACCGGTCGGCGTAGGCGGTCCAGTCCGGCAATCCCAGATCCACCCCGGGCGCGTTCGTCTTGCCCAGCAGCATCCCGCAGTCGACTACCAGCAGCCGGGAACGTCCCCGCCGCCGGATCTCGAACATGGTCATGTTCCGGCCGACCTCGCTGATGCCGCCCAGCGCGACGACCCGCAGCGTTTCGTCCTGGAGTGCCGGGGGAGCGCCGAGCCCCGGATCTGGCATGGTCACGTGGTTGGTCTCCCCGGCGCTCGATGGTCTCTGGCGAGTTTAGCCAGCGACCGATTCAGGCGGCCGGTGGCGTCATCGCCCACCGGATGGTGCGCACCAGGCCGTCGCCGGCCAGTCGGACCACGGTCGCCTCGGCCACCGGCAGATAAGGCAGCCGCAGCGGCCAGCGCGCCCACCTCGGCAGGCCGGCCACAGCGGCGGCCGCCAGCACCCCGTACGGTGCCCGGGCAGCCAGCGGCAACGGTGGCTGCAACAGCATGAACCGGGCGGCCTCCCGGGCCTGTCGGGTACCGGCCAGCTCCGGCCGGAATTCGGCCAGCGCGGTACGCAGCTCGGCCTCGGTGGTGGGTGGATCGAGCACGCCGAGCGCCCGGGCCACCCGGGCGGTGTCGGCGAGGTAGCCATCCCGACCGGCCTGATCCAGTGGATGTGCGCCGTAGCGCTGGTGGGCGAGCAGGAAACTGTCCACCTCAGCCACGTGCACCCAGCGCAGCAGGTGCGGGTCGGCCGCCGAGTACCGCCGGCCGTCCGGGGCGATGCCGTTCACCCGGGCGTGGATGGCTCGGATCCGGTTGATCATCGCCTCCGCGTCCTGGCTGGTGCCGAAGGTGGTGACGGCCAGGAAGTGGCTGGTGCGCTGTAACCTTCCCCACGGGTCACCGCGGAAGCCCGAATGGCCGGCCACCCCGGCCATCGCCAGCGGGTGCAGCGACTGGAGCAGTAGCGCGCGCAGCCCGCCGACGAACATCGCCGCGTCCCCGTGCACCCGCCGAATCGGCCGGTCCTCGGCGAACCAGCGCGGTCCGGGAGCGGTGTGGATCCGCTCGCGCCGGTCCGGGCCCTCGGTGCCGGCCACCCGCTCGAACAGCGCCGTGCCGATACGCCCGCGCATCGCCGTCAGCCCTGGAACCCCCATGCCTTGGCAGCCTACGGTGAATCGCCGTTCTGCCGGTTGCCGATCGGCGGCTCGACGGCGTCCTGTGCCCCCGGCCGGCGCCGGCCGTCCAGCAAGCTCATCGCATGTGCACCTTTGGTGAACGCCGATACCGCGCCGGCCAGATCGCCTCGGTCGGCCAGCGTGATGGCCAGCTCTACCCAGGCCTTGGCCGCTGCGCGACCGGCGCCCAATGCGGTCAGGGTCCTCGCGGCTTCGGTGAACAGACTCTTGGAGCGTTCGGTATCACCGCGGGCGTTGGTCGACGCCGCGAGTGCCACGGTCGCCCAGGCGTACTCCAGCCGAGCTGCCGGCGTCAGCAGCTCCCGGGCACGTTCGGCAGCCGATATCGCCCCGTCGACGTCACCCAGGGCCAGGTACAGCCGAGATAGCTCACTGAAGGCGGCCGCTTGATGCACCGTATCCGCTGCTCCGGCCAGGACGGCCAGCGCCTCGTTCAGGGTGGTCAGCGCCTCGGCCAGCTGCGGCGGGTCGGTGCATTGCAGGAAGTGGGCGCGTGTCACCAGCAACATGCCGAGTAACCGCGGATCGATGCCATGGCGGTATGCCGCCAGCGCCTCGTCCGCCAGTTCCAACGCCTCCAGATACCGTCCACGCTCACCGGCCACCGAGCTCGCGTTCCAGATGATGGCACCGCGGGCAAGCGGTGACTTCACCCGAGTAGAACGTTCCATGCCTTCGTTGAGCAGGTTCTCGGCCTGGCGGAGTTCACCGAGGTCTATCCAGACGGCGGCAACTGTGGCAAGCAGCTGGATCGATTGTTCGGAATCCTCGGCGCCCAGGCTCTGCAGCTCGGTCAAGGTGCGTGTTCCTACCTCGACGGCTCGGTACAACTCGCCCAGTTCGTAGAGGCATCGGCACCAGCCCTGAGCGGCTGACAACGACAGCGAATGAGCCGGATCCAGCAGGCCAGATCGCACACAGCTCTCGAACATCTCGACTGCCTCGATCAATCGCCCCTCGCCCTGCAGCGACTTGGCCAGTCCCACCATGGTCCGCATGCGTAGCAGCGGATCATCGGTACCTACGGCCAGCGCTTGCTGGTAGCCCTCGCGAGCGGCGGCGACCCGGCCGACTTCGAGGTTCAAGTCGGCGTGGCGGGTGGCTAGCGCCGCTGGGCTCGCACCGTCGTTCACCCGCCCTTCGAGAACCGCCGACTGGCAACCGAGGGCCCTGGCAAGGAACTCCACCGTTTCTCGGGTCGGCTGGCGTCGGTTCGACTCGAGCAACGAGATGTAGCTGACTGACAGCGTTTCGCCGGCAAGTTGGGCCTGCGTCATGTTCCGCGCCTGCCGAAGGGCACGAAGTCTATCGCCGAACGCCACTAATCTCCCTATTGACTAATTAGCTTGACTGTTGTAAACATGGTACCACTCCGCTCATCAAGACGCGAAGATCCGATTTTCCCGAAAGGACGCTCCCCATGCACATTCGATCGTTGCACGCTACTCCCGCGCGTATCCTTTTGGTCGCCACGGCAATTGTGGTCGCCGTAATCCCGATTACAACGACCACAAACTCGCATTCAGCGCCGGTACGTAACGCGACCGACGTCAAGTGCTGCGCCAGCTGACCTGATACTCGCCTAGCGGCTAACCTGCGGAGCGAGCGCAGATGCGCCACGGGTGATCTGGGTCAGCTTTGTGACGCGAACGCGTCGAATATCTGCTCACAATAGGGCTGCATGTTTCTGAAGCGGCCCCAGCACATCATTTCCTTCCCTATTTTGCCTGCGCCAGCCTTTGGCTGGCTTATTAAGCCTGCCATCGGAGTTCGGGGGACCCCGGCGGGCTGGGTGCTGTGGAAGTCACGCTACGCATAAGGAATGGAGGTGAATTCGATGAAGAAGGTCACCATTCGCAAGGCCGGCACGGTGCGGCTGACCAGCGCCGCTACGCCGCTGTACGGCTGCGGTTGCCTCGCGTGAGCAAGCGCCCGATGGCGGGCTGCCTAGGAGTCCGCCATCGGCACGTTAATGCCCAGATCGGAGGAAAGAGCCTGCGATGGAGAATTCGGCACGGTTCGGAACCGTTCTATGGGGTCAGCTAGCGGCCCCGGGGTGCCTTGCATTCCCACCGCTGACGTTCCTCGAAGACGGCGACGAGGTCACAGTAGGTCGGCCGGATCAGGACGAATACATAGTTCTGCCGGCTGACGCGGCGGCTCTGCTGCGGCAGTTAAACGATGGTTCCTCGATCCAGGATGCCGCCGCCTGGTACGCCAGGAAATACGGCGAACCCATCGATGTCCATTCATTCGTCGCGGAACTTGGCGAACTGGGGTTCATCAGACGGTCGGGCGAACCGGTAACTGCCCCGGCGCCCGTGCGCTGGCAACGCCTCGGTACCTGGGTCTTCAGCCCGATAAGTGCAGCCTGCTATTGCGTACTGCTCGCCGGATGGCTGGTCGCGAGTATTCGAACCCCGAGGCTTATCCCGCATCCCGCGAATTTATTCTACACGCATTACATGTCGGTCATGGTGTCGACACTCTTCCTTACCCAGATGCCCTTGGTGTTGTTGCACGAGGCTGCACACACTTTGGCGGCAAGGCGACTTGGCTTACGCTCGCGGCTGTCGATCGGTCGACGGTTTTATTTCCTGGTCTTTCAGACCACAATGAACGGGCTGGTGTCCGTGCCTCGCTCTAAACGCTACGTTCCCATTCTGGCGGGCATACTTTTCGATCTGGCGGTAGTGGCAGCCCTTTCGCTAACTGCGGATTTCCTCCGTAGCGGGAACGGCTCGTTCGGCCTGGCAGCTCGCTACTGCCTCGCTGTTGCATATATCACCAGCCTCAGGTTGCTGTGGCAGCTGTGGTTTTTCCTCCAGACAGATATCTATTATCTGGTCGTCACTGTTTTCAGTTGCATCGATTTGCAGGGCACCGCGAAACAGCAGTTGCGCAACAGGTTGAATAAGGCACTAGGAAGAACGCCTAAGTATGATCCAGCAAGTTGGCATCCCCGGGACAATTCTGTGGCGCAATGGTATTCCTGGGTAATCCTCGGCGGATACACCGCCTGCCTGGTATCCCTGATGTTCGCGGTGTTGCCGGCCAGCTACCGGCTTTTTGCCAACGTCTTCAGGGCACTCGCCCAGCACGGTCATCACAACACCGCATCAATCGTGGACAGCGCAGTGCTGCTCACCCTGACCACCGGCGAACTGGCACTGGTCGCAGCCCTGTACCTGCGAGAGCGCAAGGGCCGGCCGACCGCCGGCGCGCCGCAATCCACCACCGCTTAGCCCATCTTCCTAGGAGCACATCGTGTCCGAGGGCCGTCACTACTTCCTAACCGCAAACAGCCGCGCCGCCCGAATCGCCGCTATCGATGCGCTGCGGTTGCCACCGCGCTGGTTGGACCCAATCTCAGCCCATCGGCGGCTGCGAGGGTCATACACCGCAGCCGGCACGCTGCTGCGCGCAATAGTGCCGACGGCCGTCCGGCGCTGGCCTGACCTGGTGGCCGAGCACCAGATAGAGATCCTCACCATCGCCCCGGAACTGACGGGAACGGTCGAGGCGACCCAGGAGACGCTGACCTCGTTGGCGGTGCCAGCCGAGCGGACCCGGTACTACTCAAGCCTGCGGACCTTGCGGCTGGCACATGGGGTTGCCGAATTCCTGACTGCATACCTGCAGCGATCCGACAACGGGGGTAGCTCCCTTGTGATCGATGACATCCAGGAAGCGGACTACACGGATCAGGAGCTGCTGGCGGTGTTACTGCGGCGCCTCGATGCGTCGTTGCTGACAGTCGTGCTGGCCGGCACGCCAGGGTTCGGCACGATGACCGAGTCCGAGTCGGCCAAGTTCGGCGACACCCATCTGCCTTTCGGCAAGCTCGATCTTGCCATCTCCCGCTGGTGTGAGAGGGTCATCGCGCCCGAGCCGGATACCAGCTCGCGGATCGCGCTGGCTGGCGTTGAGCTTGGCCGAATCTTTGTCGACAGTGACGGAACCGACGATCGTCCGGTCGTGGTCGCCGGCTACCAGGCGCTAAGTCCGCAAGCACGAGCGACGCTGCATGACACGCGGGCCGACTTGCTAGCGGCTACCGGCGAGTTCTCGTTGACGTTGGGCGCTATCCCATGGCACCGGGCACGGGGCAGCGACCCGCTAGGCGCGGGTGCAAATGCGATTGACGCGGCCATGGAGCACAGCATTCTCATGGGGTTTTACGACGCAACCATCGAACGAAGCGAGGAAGGGCGAGCACTGGCCGACTGGGAAGCCGAGCCCGCGCTGTGGTGGCGATTCACCACCAGGCTGCTGACGGCGCTCTCCGCTATCGGCCGAGGTAACGAGGCCGAGGCAGTCTGCCAGGACGTGCGTGCGCGCAGCGATCGCCAGAACATGCACCGTCAGGTGTCCTATCTCATGGCGATGCTGTACACCCGCCACCTGCCGCCCGAGCGCCGCGATCACGAGATAGCACTGGGTTGGATCAACCAGGCCATTGCGCTGTCGAGCCTTGTGCCGGATGCCAAAGAGCGCAGCTTCTATACCGTGTTCAACCGCAACGGCAAAGCCCTGATCGAGGCCCACCGGGGACGGCCGCAGCTGGCGCTTCAGCTCGTCACCGACGGCATCACGCAGCTCGATCGTGACCTTGCACCGGACGAGCAGCTGTTGCATCGCTCGGTGCTGCGGTACAACCGCGCGCAGGTACTGGTCGGCCTGGGTCGGCTGGAGGAGGCGCTGGCTGATTACGACAGCGTAATCGCGTTGGACCCTAACTATGCCGAATACCACTTCGATCGAGGCAACCTGCTGCATCGGCTGGGACGTGATGACGAGGCCTTGGCCAGTTTCGAGCAAGCCGTCCAGCTCAGTCCGCCATTCCCGGAGGTGCACTACAACCGGGCGGAACTGCTGGTCAACCTCGGTGAGCTGGAGCAGGCCATCGCCTCGTTCAGCTACGTCCTCGAGCTTGATCCGGACTATCTCGATGCCTACGTCAATCGGGCCAGCGCCTATGCCGAATTGGGCGAGGCTGAGCAGGCGGCGACCGATGTGGCATCAGGCCTGGGCTTGGATCCGGCGAATCCGCACCTGCTGGCGCTACGGGCTCAGTTGGAGCTTGAGGCCGGCCACCTCGAGACCGCACGCACCGCGGTGGGTCAAGCGCTGGCCGCCGATGCTGAGCTCGCCGGGGCGTGGGCCATTCGTGGGACGCTGAACTTCACCGAAGGCGCGCTGGCCGAGGCGCTGGGCGACTTCGATCGGGCGCTGGAACTAGCACCGGATGAGGCAATCCTGTTCAACCGAGGCAGCGTTGCGCTAGCGCTCGGCCGGTTCGCCGAAGCCGAGCGGGATTTCACAAAGGTGATCCAAGCTGATCCGGAACAGCCCGACGGGTGGCTGGAGCGTGCCCGGTGTCGCTCTGCCGCTGGTGACCGGCTTGGGGCGCGAGCCGACGCCGGAGAGTTCTGCCGGCTTGCGCCCGAACGCGGTCACGAGGTCGGCAGCCTGCTCGTGTCGACGTTCGAAGCCCGGCCGGAACTGGTGACCGCCGAGCGCGGCCCCGTCCCATAATCACCTACCCAGCCCCGCGGTGCGCGCTGGAGCGAGGCGCTTTTCGGGATCCCGCGCTGGATCGGTTCGCCGGACTGGCCTGGACGCTCTCGCCGCTCGGCACTCCGTGGATCGAGCAATCCATGACCGCGGCCGCCGATGGCGACGTGTGGCGCAGCATGGAGGTCGGTGATCACACCCTGCTGTTCGGCGTGGCGCGAAACGTCCGGGCGCGCGGTGGCAATCCGCTGCTGTACGGGCTTCGTCGCTATCGCGGCTGGCGGAGCTAGAGATTGCTGGTGGGTTCGGACCGCCGGGTTCGCCACCAGTGGATCAGGGTGGGCAGCAACGACAGCACCACCACGGCGATCAGGATGTAGTCGATCTTGGGAGCGATGGTGTCCCGGACCACTTTGATGTGGCCGAGCCAGCGGCCCAGCAGCAGCACGCCATCGGTCCAGACGATGCCGCCGATGACGGAGAACAGCACGTACAGCGAGAATCGCATTCGGCCGACCCCGGCCATCACCGTCGCCACCGTGCGGACGATCGGGACGAACCGCGCGATCAGGATGGTGGCTGCCCCGTACCGGTCGAAGAACCGCTGGGACCTGACCACGTACTCGGGCTTGAACAGCCGGGACCGGGGACGGTGGAAGACCTTCGGGCCGGCCTCGCGGCCGATCCAGTAACCGACCAGGTTGCCGGCGATCGCCGCGATCGGTAGGGCGATCAGCAGCACCGGCAGGCTGGGCAGGTTGATCGTCGGATCGTTGATGGCCAACAACAGCCCGGCTGAGAACAGCAGGGTGTCTCCGGGCAGGAAGAAGCCGATCAGCAGGCCGCACTCGGCGAACAGGATGATCAGCAGGCCGGTCAGGCCGTAACTGCCGATCAGGTGCTTGGGCGAGATCGGGCTGGCCAGCAGCTGCGATGCCAGTTCGTGGGTCACGGCTTGCCAGCTTACGGAGTCAGCCAGCTATGGGCCGCCTGTGACTCAGCCGGCCATCATGCACGGGGTGCCCACAGCCGACGTTTGGCGCGGCTCAGGCGGTCGCCATGACCGGCGTCTGTGCCTTGCCGCGGATCAGGTCGGCCGCCCGTTCGGCGATGCCGATGATCGGCCCGTTCGTGTTACCGCGCACGAGGGTCGGCATGACCGACGCGTCCACCACCCGGAGGCCGTCGATGCCGATTACCCGCAGGTCCGCGTCGACGACCTCGCCGATGGCGCAGGTTCCCGCGGGGTGGAAGCAGGTTTGGGTGTGCCGGCGCGCGTATGCACGTAGATCGGCGTCGGAGTCTGATGCGGGTACCTGGTAAGGGGTCTCGGCGAACGGCTTCAGCGGGTTCTGCCGCGCGATCTCCAGCCCTATCCGCAGGGCAGCCACCATGGCGTCCAGGTCGGTGGCATCGGCGTAGTAGTTGTGTCTGATGAGCGGCTTGTTGCCGGCGTCGTTTGCGATGAGCGACACGCTGCCCCGGCTACGTGTCGTGAGCAGGCACGGTGCCATGGAGAACCCGTGAAGGCCCACGATGGCCAGCCGATTCTCGGCAAGGGCCCCGGCGAATGCGTGGAACTGCACGTCAGGTTCCGGGTCGAGGCCGGTCCGGACGAACCCGCCCGCCTCCGGACCGTTTGAGGACACCGGCCCGGTACGGTCCAGTTCGTACTGGCGGATATGTTGCGGTTCGCCGGCGATCGACAGGCTGACCGGCAGCGAGTGGGTGAACACCAGCCAGCACTGCGGATGATCCTGGAGGTTCTGCCCGACCATCGGCAGGTCGGCCACCACCGGGACGCCCACCGTCCGCAGCGAATCTGCCGGGCCCACGCCGGACAGCATGAGCAACTGCGGGGAGTTGTAGCTGCCCGCGGCCAGAATGACCTCGCGGGTGGCCCTGATCTGGAATCGCTCGCCGTTACGGCGTGCCCACACTCCCGCGGCCCGGCCGCCTTCGAAGAACACCCGCTCTACCAGCATCCGGCTCTCGATGGTGAGGTTCGGCCGGGCGATCGCCGGATTCAGGTAGGCGGTTGCGGCACTGCACCGTTCGCCCGCCCGTCCGGTGATTTGGTAGAACCCGAAGCCCTCCTGGGACGGGCCGCTGATATCCGGGTTGGCCGGGAATCCCGCCTCGATGGCCGCCTCGACCAACGCCGTCATGGCCGGGCTGCGGTACCAGCCGTTTGACACCGCCAGCGGACCGCCGGTGCCATGGTGCTCGCTCTCGCCGCGCTCGTTGTCCTCGGCACGCTTGAAGTACGGCAGAAGGTCGCGATAGCTCCAGCCGGGCTGGCGCCAACCGTCGTAGTCGGCTGGGTTGCCCCGGGCATAGACCATCCCATTGAGCACGCTGGTGCCGCCGACGATCTTGCCGCGGGGGAGGTACATCCGGCGGCCGCCGCAGAACGGCTCCTCGCAGGTGTCGTAATCCCAGTCATACTCGCTCTGCTGGAGGACGCCGGCGGCGCTGGGAATGCGCGTCGGATCGGCGCTGTTCTCCGATCCTGCTTCTATGAGGCAGACCCGGGCGTCAGGATCCTCGCTCAGCCGTCCGGCCATTACGCAGCCAGCAGATCCGGCTCCGACTACCACATAGTCATACATCGCGCCTGCTTCCCGCGGCCGGCGGGCACCGCCGCTGTCAGAGGAGCATCGCTCGCAATTCCTGCTGCGACATCTTCGGAATTGCGTACCCAACGCGCGCTGGCATCCACAGGATTCGTACAGCCGGCATTAGGGATCGCGCCAGAGCGGTGCCGGATGGTTGGTGCCATGAACAGCAACGGACTGGGCCGCCGGGTTAGGACCGTCCCAGTAGCTCGGCCTCCTTGTCGGCGGCCAGGCCCGGGGTTCGTTCGGACGGCCGCCAGCCGCCGGGGATCGTCTGCATCCAATGCCAGGTGTCGATCAGGGTGTCCAGCACCGGCCGGCAGGCCAGCCCGGATTCCTCGGCTGCGGTGCTGTCGTGTTCCCACAGTCCCGGTGCGCCGGCGGTGGCTGCCCACAGCGGCAACTCCGTCCACTCCTGCACGCCGGCCTCCAGCAGCACCTGATCGTCCAGCCAGCGGAAGTCGGCGTCCGAGCCGGTGACCGTGCGGGCCCGTTCGAACAGCTGCCGGTAGTTGATCTGATGCGCCGGCCCGGTCACCTCGAAGGTGCCGACCGGCAGCTTCAGCGCGAACTCGGCAATGTCGCGGGCGTCGATCAACCGCAACTCCCGGTCCGGTGGCCCGGGTACCACGGTCGGCCCGCCGCGGCTGATCCGGTCCAGCCACCAGGGCAGCCGGCCGACGCCGTCGTGTGGTCCGACGATGCAGCCGGCGCGCAGGATCGTGACCCGTTGCTCGCCGAAACTGCGCAGCACGGCCCGTTCGGCGCCGATCTTGCGCCAGCCGTAGCTGCCGCCGTCCGGCAGGCCGTCCGGCAGTTCCTCGCCGGCCACGTCCGGGTCGCCGTCGTAGGTTCCCTGCGCCCGATAGTCGACGACGTCCGGCCAGCCCGGGTAGACGCTGATGGAGGAGGTGAAGACGTAGTGCCGCACGCTCGGT
>DATFHF010000029.1:0-3275 GCA_035248685.1 Jatrophihabitans sp. | reverse complement strand
CGCCTTCCGCTGGATCCAGCGGGCCGCGATGGACAAGCGGACCACCATGCGGGCGGTCGCCGAACTGGTGCTGACCGAGACCGGAAACGCGGGCCACTGACGCCGTCGGACGGCCCCGAAATATCGTCCGTCTCCCCATTTCACGGGGGCTGTGAGCAGGTAAGATGTCCAGACTTTCGTCAATGAGCGGTCCTAGGGATGCGATTTGATTACGACCCGCCGGTCCGGGCCGAAGAACTTAACCATCGGCAATGATCTGGGACTAGCGTGCACCATTCACGACTCACGTGGACGCCTCCGCGCGCCCGCGAGGAGACTGCGTCACGAACAACTCAAAGCCTTGCAGTGAGGCATGAAGAATGAGGAGGAAACGTCAGTGCGGACTAGTTCCCTGGCGAAGATCGCCGCAGTGGGCGTCGCGGGCATCTTGGTGCTCAGCGCCTGCTCGAACTCGAAGAAGAACAACAACGGGGGGCTGAACGGCGGCAGCAACAACAGCGGCTCGAACAGCAACAGCAACAAGACCTACAAGATCGGCTTCCAGGGCGCGCTGTCCGGCGACAACCAGCAGCTGGGTATCAACGAGATCAACTCGGTGAAGCTGGCCGTCGACCAGGCCAACAGCAGTGGCAACCTCGGCTTCAAGCTGGAGGTGCTCCAGTCCGACGACGGCGGCACCGCCGACAAGGCTCCGGCCGCTGCTCAGGCCCTGATCCAGGACACGGCCGTGCTGGGCGTGATCGGCCCGATCTTCTCCGGTCCGACCTCGGCAACCGGCAAGACCTACGCGGCCGCCGGCATGGGTCTGATCAGCCCGTCGGCCACCAACGCGACCCTGACCTCCTCCGGCTTCACCACCTTCCACCGGATCGTCCCGACCGACGGTGTGGAAGGTGCCCAGGCGGCGGACTACCTGGCCAAGAAGTTCAAGAAGGTCTTCGTGGTCGATGACACCACCACCTATGGCAAGGGTGTCGCCGACGTGGTCGCCAATGGCCTGAAGGCCAAGGGCGTCGCGGTCACCCGGCAGGGTGTCGCCCAGAACACCCAGGACTACGGGGCGATCTCCCAGGCGGTCAAGGGCTCCGGCGCACAGGCGCTGTTCTACGGCGGCTACGACGCGCAGGCCGCGCTGTTCGCCAAGGCGCTGACCGCGGCCGGCTTCACCGGCACCCGGATGACCGGTAACGGCGGCAAGTCCTCGGTGTTCACCTCCGGTTCCGGCGCCGCCGGCAATGGCTGGCTGTTCTCCTGCGGCTGCCAGGACGCGACCACCGCCCCGGAGGCCAAGGACTTCAACGCGGCCTACACCGCGAAGTACAACACCCCGCCGTCGACCTACTCGCCGGAGGCCTACGACGCCACGAACGCGATGATCGAGGCGATCAAGACCGCGGCCAGCAAGGGCACGCCGACCCGGGCCAGCGTCGAGGACGCGATCAACAACCTCGACTACAAGGGCATCACCACCGAGGTCAAGTTCGCCCCGAACGGTGAGGTCGCCCAGGCCACGGTGAACCTGTACGAGCAGAAGGACGGCAAGATCGTCGAGTTGGGCAACATCCAGCAGCAAAGCTGACCCGACCGGCGAACAGCTGAGCAGATGAGGGGCGTGAGCATCCGGCCTGACCGGGTAGCGAGTGCCCCTCATCTGTCAGTTCTGCGCTCCGGCTTTCAGGCGTAGGTTGTGCGCTCAGTCCGTCTTGACGAAAGGCACGTGGCGTGACCGACTTCATGAACTACCTGATCCTCGGACTTACCCGAGGCTCGATGTACGCCCTGATCGCCTTGGGCTACACGCTCGTGTACGGGGTGCTCCAGCTGATCAACTTCGCGCACAGCGAGGTGTTCATGTCCGGCGCCTTCGGCAGCTACGCCATCGTCCACCTGATCGTCGGTGACGGCGTGGCTACCCCGTCCTGGGCGGTGCCGTTCGTGCTGATCGCCGGCATCCTGTCCGGCGCGATCACCGCCGCGGCCGTCGCCTGGACCCTGGAACGGGTCGCCTACCGACCACTGCGCAAGCGGGGCGCACCCAAACTTGCCTTCCTGATCAGCGCCATCGGCGCGTCCTTCTTCCTGTCCCAACTGGCCGGCAAACTGTTCGGCCGATTGACGTCCAACTCGTTCCCGGCGTTCTTCGACCAGAACCACGTGCTGTTCACCATCGACGGCGCCCAGGTGCGGGTGCTCGAGGTGATCATCATCGCCTCCGCCATCGCAATGATGATCTTCCTCGACCGGTTGGTGTCCACCACCAAACTGGGCCGCAGCATCCGGGCGGTGTCCGAGGACGCGCCCACCGCCGCGCTGATGGGCATCGACATCGACAAGACGATCTCCCGGACGTTCATCATCGGCGGCCTGCTCGGCGGTGCGGCCGGCTTCCTGTTCGGGCTGAACTTCAGCTTCGGCAACACGATGGGCTTCCTGCCCGGGGTCAAGGCATTCGCCGCGGCCGTGCTCGGCGGTATCGGCAACATTCGCGGCGCCATGATCGGCGGCCTGCTGCTCGGCATCGTGGAGAACATGGTGCCGGAGGTCCACATCGACACCAAGTGGACGGATGTGGTGGCCTTCGTGGTGCTGGTGCTGGTGCTGATGTTCCGGCCGACCGGCATCCTGGGTGAGCGATTGGGGCGGGCAGCATGAGCGAGCAGCCGACCCTGTCAGCGCAAGAGGTCCCCAGAAGCGGAGCTATTGGCAGCGACGAACGCTTGCCGGAAAGGCCGAGTCCGCCGCGGGGCACGCCGCGGCGCGGCGGACTACTCCGCGCCGAGTGGCTGCGCCGGCTGGTGGCCTGCTTGATCGGCTCCCTGGTGCTGGCGTTGATGTGGGGTCCGCAGGAGGGCAGCTTCGGACATTTCTGGTTCGCCATCCACACCGCCATCCTGGCACCGCGGGTGGTGCTGTTCCTGCTGATCGGCGTGCTGGTGTTCCTGGCGATGACCTTCTGGCCGCTGGTGGTGCCGTACCTGACCCGGCCGGGGGTGTGGCCGTTGGCGGCCGGCGCACTGACCGTGATCGCCGCCCAGACCCTGCTGCACTGGGCCGACCAGGTCGGTGACGGTAAGTTCAGCACGCTGGCCACCGCAGCCGAGAACAGCACCGGGCTGGCCCCGCTGGCTACCGCTTTCTTCGGCTGGCTGAGCTGGACCCAGTTCATAGTCGTGGTGGTGTTGGCCGCGGCCTCGATCATCACCGGCATCCGCTCGCTCGGCTACGCGGCCGCGGCGCTGAGCGTGGTGGCCGCGGTAATCGCCTACCTGGCCCAC
>DATFHF010000028.1:0-21731 GCA_035248685.1 Jatrophihabitans sp. | reverse complement strand
CCGGCTACGGGTCGTTGCCGTTGGCCGACCAGCGAGCCCGGCTGGTCACCGCGCTGGGATCGCTGGCCGCCCGGACCGGGGTGGAGATCACCGTCGCCTTCGACGGGACGGCTGCCCCGACCGGCGCCGCGGCTGGGGTGGCGAGCCCGCGCGGGGTGCGGGTGCTGTTCAGCGCACCCGGCCAGCTGGCCGACGACCTGATCCGGGAGCTGCTGCGAGCCGAGCCGGCCGGCCGCGCGGTGGTGGTGGCAAGTTCGGACCAGGCGGTCGCCGCCAGCACCCGGGCCGCCGGTGCTTGGTCGAGCCCCGCCGCGGTACTGCTTGATCGGCTGGAACGGCTCTAGCCGAAGCTCGCGCACCGTCCGGGGAGAAAAACTGTCAGAGGGTCTGGCTAGCGTGGTGGTTGTCCGGGTGACCCGCCCGGCGGAGCAGGTAGACCACTGGAGGACAGAGCCATGCTCATCGACTGCGACAGCTGCGCGGCCCGGGACATCGCCTGCGGCGACTGCGTGGTGGCGGTGCTGTTGGGCCCACGTGCGGGCACTGTCGAACTCGACAGCGCCGAGCAGGACGCCCTGGGCGCGTTCGCCAGCGGTGGCTTGCTGCCACCGCTGCGGCTGGTGCCGACCCGACCGTTGGACGGGTCGCCGCCGGCCCGCCAGCCGCTGTCGGAACAGCCGGCTGACAGTCGCGCCGGTCGACGACCGCCGACCGGCCGAAGCCACATCGCGTGATGAAGAACCATCCGATTCGCCCGGGTTGAAATCGTTCCGGGACGGGACACTTGCGACACGCGCCGGGGCCTGATTGCCTCCCCGGTGTCTCGTAACGTAATCTTCCCGAGACCTTCGGTACTTCGTTGCCTAACCCTGGCAGCGCTGGAGGTCACCGCCGAGTCGACGTAAACCGTTGCCAGCTCGCTGAACAGCGGTGGTCGAACCGGGGACCCAGGTTTCTGGGGTGAATCGGGGCAGTACGAGCAAGGCCTTGGCTCGTACGCAATGGCCCGTAGGGCAACTTCCCAGCCCGAACCCGACAGCTAACTCGGTAGGCGGGCTAGTGGAAGAAGGAGTTCCGCCAACAGTGGCGTCAACTCGGGTTACGCGGCTCGCCCGCACCATTGTCAGTTCCCTGCTCGTAGTCGGCACCTTGCTTGCCGCTCCGCTCGCTGCCCACGCCATCCCGCGCGCGGAGGGCCCGACTCCCACCACGCCCGCCCAGGTCCAGGCCAAGCTCGCCGTGTTGGCCAAGACCAGCGAGCAGCTTGCCGAGCAGTACAACCGGGCGCAGCTCGACGTCGCTGCCGCCGAGCAGGCCGTGGTCTCGGCCAACCAGGCCGCCGACCTGGCCCAGGCCCACCTGGTGCAGGTCCAGCAAATCCTCGCCCGCTCGGTCTCCGCGCAGTACAAGGCAGCCTCCTTCAGCAGGACCGTCGCGCTGCTGGCCAGCACCTCCAGTGAGGGCTACCTGGAGACGGTCCAGACAATGGGCTTGCTGACCGAGCACGAAAGCCAGGTGGCAGCGATGGCCGCCACCGCCATCGCCGCCGCGAACGCCGCGACTACCAAGGCCCAGGCCGCGGTCACCACCGCCGCCGCCCGCAAGGCCGCCCTCGCCAAGCGCCGGCAGGCTCTCAACGCCGAGGTTCGCAAGTACAAGACGCTGCTGGCCACGCTGACCGCTGCTGCTCGGGCGCGATACTTCACTCCGGTGACGCCAGCGCCGGCGCAGGTCCAGCGGGCGTTCTCCACGATCCCGCTGGGCGCGGCCAAGGGCGCGGCCGGTGCGATCGCCGCCGCCCGGGCCGAGCTGGGCAAGCCGTACGCCTGGGGCGCCAGCGGCCCAGACGCCTTCGACTGTTCCGGGCTGACCGCCTGGGCCTGGGGCGCGGCCGGAGTCAGCCTGCCGCACAACGCCGCCGCCCAGCAGGGCATGGGCACTCCGGTGAACCAGTCCGACCTTCAGCCCGGTGACCTGGTGTTCTTCGGCTCGCCGGCCTACCACGTGGCGCTCTACATCGGCCAAGGCCTGGTCATCCACGCGCCGACCACCGGCGACGTCGTGAAGATCGTCCCGCTGTCCTCGATCGGTGACTACTCGGGAGCCACCCGGGTCGGGTGAACCTACGCCAGGCCGGCGACGGACGGCACGAACCAGCCAGCGGGCGGGAACCGGTGACGGTCCCGCCCCGCTGGGCTGTCCGCCCGGTTGCGCCGGGTGGCCGCTGAGCTCGGGACGGCCCGGCTGACCGTGCTGTCCGCCCTGTGCGTCGGGCTGCTGGTGGCTGCCGGGTTCCGGCTGCTGAGCCCGAGCGGCTCCGGACCGGTCGGCAATGCCACCGACTCCGGACCGCCGCGGCCGGCCGAGATCACCGCCGTGATGCAGCTGCTCGGCCGTCATGCCGGTGAGCTGATGGCCCGCGACCGCACCGCGTGGTCGGCCGATCTGGACGATGCGGCAGCGGCAGCCGACTACCGCAGCCGGCAGCAGGCGGTGTTCGGCAACCTCGCCGGTGTACCGCTGACTACCTGGCGCTATGTGCTGGTCGCCCCGGTCACCGATCCGGCCGTGATCGGTCCGGCCGCGGCCCGGCTCGATGGCCGGGCGGTGGTGCTACACGTTGACCTTCAGTACGCCCTGGCGCTGGTGGATCCGGCGCCGACCGGGAAGGGGCTGTGGCTGACTGCGGTTCGCCGGCCCGGTGGCTGGCGGCTAGCGGCCGACACCGACGCGGCCCGGTTGGGTGGGCCGTCCTGGCAGGGTCCGTGGGACTTCGGCCCGCTGGTGGCGCGGACCGGCCCGCACACCCTGGTGCTCGGGCATCCGACACATGCCGGTGACCTGGCCACCTTCGGCGCCCTGGTGGAACGCTCGGTCCCGGTGGTCAGCCGGGTGTGGGGCAACGGCTGGAACGAGCATGTTGCCGTGCTCATCCCGGATACCCCGGCCGAGTTCGATGCGGTCACCGGCACCGCTGCCAGCAGCGACGAGACCGCCATCGCCGCCGTCGCGGTCGCCGATTCGGTACGCACCGACCCGTCCGGCAGTGCTGTCGTGCTAGGCGCTCGGATCGTGCTCAACCCAACCGCACTGGGCAGGCTGGACTCGGGCGGTCGGCGGTTGGTGGTGCAGCACGAGCTGACCCACATCGCCACCCGGGCCGACACCTCCGACCAGATGCCGAGCTGGCTGATCGAGGGTTTCGCCGATTACGTCGGCAATCTCGACTCCGGCCAGCCGGTGCCGATGGCTGCCCGGGAGCTCGCGGCCGAGGTGCGCCGTGGCGTGCTGCCGGCGGCGCTGCCCAGCGCGGCGGACTTCGACGCAGGCAATAGCAGGCTGCCGCAGGTGTACGAGGAGGCCTGGCTGGCCTGTCGGCTGGTCGCCCAGCGGTACGGCCAGCCGACGCTGGTGCGGCTGTACCGGCAGGTGTCGCTGGCCGCCCGCAGCGATCCGGCTACCGCGGCCGCGACCGGCCTCGGCCAGGTGCTGCACCTGACCCCGTCGGCGTTTACCGCGGCCTGGCGCGCCGACCTGACCCGCGAGCTGGCACCCTGAGCACCGTGAATCGCCGGCTGCTGGTGGTGACCAACGACTTCCCACCCAGGCAGGGCGGCATCCAAACCTTCCTGTACGAACTGCTCCGGCGGCTGCCACCGGAGCAGTTGGCGGTATACGCCTCCGGCTACCCGGGCTCGGCCGCTTTCGATGCCCAGCTCTCCTTTCCGGTGCGCAGGCACCCGACCGGCCTGCTGGTGCCGGCGCCGGCGGCTCGACGTCGGGTGCTGCGAACCCGGGCCGAGTTCGGCGCCACCTCGATCTGGTTCGGTGCTGCCGCCCCGCTCGGGCTGCTGGCCGATCCGTTGCGGGCGGCCGGTGCCGAACGGCTGGTCGCCACCACGCACGGTCACGAGGTCGGCTGGGCGCTGCTGCCCGGCGCCCGGCAGCTATTGCGCCGGATCGCCACCGGGGTGGACGTGCTGACCTACCTGGGCGAGTACACCCGGCGCCGGCTGGCGGCCGTGGTCGGTGACCGGTGCGAGCTGCGCCGGCTGACACCCGGCGTCGACCTGGACACCTTCAACCCGACGGTGTCCGGCGCCGGAGTCCGCGAACGGTACCGGCTCACCGATCGTCCGGTGGTGGTGTGCGTCTCCAGGCTGGTGCCGCGCAAAGGCCAGGACGTGCTGATCCGGGCGCTGCCGGCGGTCCGGGACCAGGTGCCGGGCGCCTGCCTCCTGATAGTCGGGGGCGGGTCCTACCAGCAGCGGCTGCGCCAGTTGGCCGAGCGGGCCGGGGTGGCCGACGATGTGGTGTTCACCGGGCCGGTGCGCTACCCAGAGCTGCCGCAGCACTTCGCGGCCGGTGACGTGTTCGCCATGCCATGCCGTACCCGGCGGTTCGGCCTGGACGTGGAGGGGCTGGGCATGGTGTTCCTGGAGGCGTCGGCGACCGGGCTGCCGGTGTTGGCCGGTGACTCCGGCGGCGCTCCGGACGCGGTCCGCGACGGCGTGACCGGCGAGGTGGTGGCCGGCGGCAAGGTGGCCACGGTGGCCGATCGGCTGATCGCCCTGCTCAGCGACCGTCCGCGCGCCGAGGCGATGGGACGGGCTGGCCGGCAGTGGGTCGAGCAAGCCTGGCGGTGGGACAGCAGCGCCGACCGGGTGGCCGAACTGCTCCAGCTCTAAGCGCGCAGGAACTCTCAGTCCTGGCGGCTCGCGTACAGCGCCTTGATCTCCTGCGCGCACTCGGTCAACACCACATTGCGCTTGAGCTTCAGGGAAGGGGTGAGCTGGCCGGTGGCCTCGGTCCAGTCGGCCGGCAGGATGGTGAACTTCTTGATCGCCTCGGCCTTGGAGACGGCCCGGTTGGCGTCGTCGACGGCCTGCTGGATCTCGGCGCGCAGATCGGCGTCGTCCACCAGCTCGGCCATCGGCACATCCTGCTTGCCGGCCTTCTCCTGCCAGCCGGGCAGCGCCTCCGGATCCAGGGTGATCAGCGCGGCGATGAACGGCTGCTGGTCGCCGACCACCAGGCACTGGCTGACCAGCCAATGCGCCCGCACCCGGTCCTCCAGCACCGCCGGCGCGACGTTCTTGCCGCCGGCCGTCACGATCAGCTCCTTCTTCCGGCCGGTGATCTTGAGGAACCCGTCGTTGTCGATCTCGCCGATGTCGCCGGTGTGGAACCAGCGCTTGCCGCCGCCCTGCTCCAGCGCTTCGGCGGTTGCTTGCGGGTTGCGCCAGTAGCCGTTGAACACCACCGGACCGGCCAGCAGCACCTCACCGTCGTCGGCGATCCGCACGCTCATCCCGGCGATCGGTCGGCCGACCGTGCCGATCTTGATCTTGTCCTCGACGTTCAGGCAGGCCCCGGCGGTGGTCTCGGTCAACCCGTAGCCCTCGTAGACGGTGATGCCGATGCCGCGGAAGAAGTGCCCGAGCCGGGCACCGAGCGGTGCGCCGCCGGAGATCGCCGACGTGCACCGGCCACCCAGCGCGGCCCGGAGCCGGGAGTACACCAGCCGGTCGAACAGCGCATGCTGCAACCGCAGCACCAACCCCGGCCCGCGCTGGTCCAGCGCCTGCGAGTACCGGATCGCGATCGCCTCAGACCGGTCGAAGATCCGGCCCTTGCCGTCGGCGTGCGCGCGTTGCTTGGCGGTGTTGTACACCTTCTCGAACACCCGGGGCACGCTCAGCACGAAGCTCGGCTGGTAGCCACCGAAGTCGGCGATCAGGTTCTTGATGTCGGCGGTGTGGCCCAGCGTGCAGCCGGTGGCGATGGCGCCGAACTGGATCGCCCGGCCGAACACGTGCGCGACCGGCAGGAACAGCAGGGTCGAGGTGCTGTCGTTGAACAGGTGGTGCAGGCCGTCCACCACCTCGCTGACCTCGGACAGGAAGTTGCGGTGGCTGAGCTCGCAGCCCTTGGGCCGGCCGGTGGTGCCGGAGGTGTAGATCAGCGATGCCAGGTCGGTCGGTTCGATGGCGGCCCGCCGGCGATCCAGCTCGGCGTCCTCGACCGAGCTGCCGGCCGCCGTCAACTCGGCGACCGCGCCGGCGTCGAGCTGCCACACCGCGCGCAGTTCCGGTGTCCGGTCGCGGACTTCGGCCACCAGCTCGGCGTGCGCGGCGGATTCGACCAGCACCGCGGTCGCCTGCGAATCGGACAGGATCCACTCGACCTGCTCGGCCGAGGAGGTTTCGTAGATCGGTACCACCACCGCGCCGATGGCCAGGATCGCGTAGTCGAACAGCGTCCATTCGTAGCGGGTCTTGCTCATCACCGCGACCCGCTCACCGGCTTCGATGCCGGCCGCCAGCAGTCCCTTGGCCAGCGCGGTCACCTGCTCGGCGAACTGCGCCGCGGTGACGTCGGTCCAGTGATCGCCGGCACGCACCCGCAGCGCGACATGGTCCGGCTTGGTACGGGCGTTGTCGAACACCATGTCGGCGGCGTTGCGTTGCTTCGGCTCGCCGGCGCTCGGGATGGTCAGCTCACGCACTCGATCACACCTTTCACCGGCCCTGTCTGCCGGGCTGTCTCGATCACCGGCCGGTTCGCTGCCGGCACCGCCGCACCAACCTGTCATCCTGCCGTAGTGCAGCCGCAAATCCATCTCATTGACGAGGCCTGGATCGACGCGCCGGTCCGGACGGTGTCGGCCGTGGTCGCCGACTGCGCGAACTGGCGCCGCTGGTGGCCTTGGCTGGATCTCACGGTAACCCGGGACCGCAAGCTGAAGGGCATCCAGTGGGTGGCTCGATCCGGTTCGGTCAGCCGCCGGTTCGGCCGGTCGATGCCGGCGTTGGCCGGGACGGTCGAGATCTGGCTGGAACCGCACCGGGACGGGGTGATCCTGCATCACTACCTGCGGCTGGACCCGGTCGACGGCCGGCTGTCCGACCGGGCGGCGCAGGCCTGGACCAGGCGGTTCGCCTGGCACGCCAAGCGGGTGTTCTGGCAATTGAAGGACGAACTGGAGGCCGGCCGGCGCTGACCGACCAACTCTCGGCGGTAGCCTGACCGGCATGGCCGACGAGTCCACCCAATCGATCACGATCAACGCCACGCCGGCAGCGGTGATGGCGGTGATCGCCGACTTCGACGCCTACCCGCAGTGGGCGGCGTCGGTGAAGTCCGCTCAGGTCACCGTCGCCGGCCCGGAGGGTCGCGCGGCCCAGGTCGCGTTCAAGATCGACGCCGGGGTGATCCGCGACGAGTACGAACTGGCCTACCAGTGGGACGGTGACCGCCGGGTCAGTTGGGACCTGGTCAAGGGCCAGATGCAGAAATCCCAGCGCGGTTCGTACACCCTCACCCCGTACGGCGGCGGCACCGAGGTCACTTACAACCTGGCGGTGGATCTCGCGATTCCGATGCTGGGCATGCTCAAGCGCAAGGCGGAGAAGGTCGTGATGGACACCGCCCTGAAGGAGCTCAAGAAGCGCGTCGAGGGTGGCCTGGGGTGACCGCCGTCCCAGCCGCAGGGCTCGTCCCGATCGCGGCAGCCTGAGCCGGCCGTGCGAATCCTGCTGTACACCGGCAAGGGTGGCGTGGGTAAAACCACCGCCGCGGCCGGCACCGCATTGCGGTTGGCTGACCGTGGGCTGAAGACACTGCTGCTGTCCACCGACGCCGCGCACTCGCTGTCCGACGCACTCGGCCGGCCGCTGGGTGCGGAGCCGACCCCGGTGGTGGCCGGCCTGGACGCCGCGCAGCTGGACCCCCAGCGCCGGTTCGAGGCGGCCTGGCAGCCACTGGAGCGGTACCTGACCGAGTTGCTCAGCCAAGCCGGCACCGACTCGATCACCGCCGAGGAGCTCACCGTGCTGCCCGGCATCGAGGAGGTGCTGGCGCTGCTGGCGGTGCACGAGCTGGCAGTCGATGGTCGTTGGGATGCGGTGGTGCTGGACTGTGCCCCGACCGCGGAGACGCTGCGGCTGCTCGCACTGCCCGGTGCGCTGGCCTGGTACCTGGGACGGATTTTCCCGCTGCACCGCATGCTGGCCCGCGGTCTGCGTCCACTCGGCGGGTTGTTGGGCCGGCCCGCCGCGGTGCCGCCGGACTCGGTGTTCGAGGCGGTGCTGGAACTGACCCAGCAGCTGGCCGCGGTGCAGGCGATGCTGACCGACCCGGCACAGACCTCGGTACGGCTGGTGCTCACCCCGGAGGCGGTGGTCACCGCCGAGGCGCGCCGGACGTTCACCGCGCTGGCGCTGTACGGCTACCGGGTGGACGAGGTCGTGGTGAACCGGGTCTTTCCGGATGCGGCCGACAGCTCGGACTGGCAACGCAGCTGGGTCGCCGCCCAGCGCCGGCAGCTGGCGGTGATCGAGGACTCGTTCGCCGGCCTGCCGCTACGGCAACTGCCCTATCGGGCGGACGAGCCGGTGGGCCCGCCGGCGCTGCGTGCGGTCGCCGACGAGCTGTATGGCGGCCTGCCCGGCGCCGATCCGGCCGCGCCGGTCGAGACCGGTCCGCTGCTGGAGCTGTCCGAGCTCGATGGTGTGCTGGAACTGCCCGATGCCGACGGGGCGCGGTATCAGCTCAGCCTGCGGCTGCCGCTGGCCGACCGGGACGAGGTGGCAGCCAGCCGCAGTGGTGACGAGCTGGTGGTGACGGTGGCCGGCCATCGCCGGGTGCTGGCACTGCCCAGCGTGCTGCGCCGGTGCGAGGTGACCGGTGGCTCGGTGACCGACGGCCGGCTGGTGTTGCGGTTCCGCCCGGATCCCCGACTGTGGCCGGCGTCGTGACCGGCCCGGAACCCGGCCCGCTGGCCGACGAGGCCGCCCGGCTGGTCGGTGCCGCGCAGGAGTGGCTGCACCGGGTGGTCGGCGAGTCGGACGGCCCCCGGATCGCCACCGGCGCCCCCGAGTGCTGCTGGTGCCCGGTGTGCCAGCTGATCGCCACCCTGCGCGGTGACCGTCCGGAGCTGGTGGAACGGCTCGCCGAGGCCCAGACCGCACTGGCCGGCGTGCTGCGCGCGCTGGCCGACGCGGCCAGGCCGGCCGGCCGCGAGCCAACCGCGGAGCAGACCGTCGCCGAACCGGCCGCCGGCTCGAGCGCCGAGCAGACCGCGGGTAGCAAGCCGAAGACCGGTCGCGGCCGGGTGCAGCGCATCCCGCTGGACGAAGACCGCGCCGAACCACCCAGGCGCGGCTGATGGCGCTCGCGGTCGGCGTCGACATCGGTGGCACCAAGGTTGCCGGCGGCCTGGTGGACGAGCACGGCGCGGTGCTGGAGCTGACCCGGCGGGATACCCCGGGCACCGATGTGGCGGCCACCGAGGCGGTGATCGCCGACGTGGTCCGGGAGCTGTCCGGACGACACCGGGTCAGCGCGGTCGGCATCGGAGCGGCCGGCTGGATCGCCGCCGATCGCGCCACCGTGCTGTTCTCCCCGCACCTGGCTTGGCGCAACGAGCCGCTGCGCGACGCGCTGGCCGAGGCGATCGGCGTGCCGGTGGTGGTCGAGAACGACGCCAACGCCGCCGCCTGGGCCGAGTACCGGTTCGGGGCGGCGCGCGGTGCCGAGGTGGCGGTCATGGTCACCCTGGGCACCGGCATCGGCGGTGGCCTGGTGGCCGGCGGAAAGGTGTACCGGGGCGCGAACGGGGTCGGCTGCGAGTACGGCCACATGAGCATCGTCCCGGACGGTCGGCGCTGCGCCTGTGGCAACCGGGGTTGCTGGGAGATGTACGCCTCGGGCACCGCATTGGCCGTCGACGCCCGGGAGCTGGCCGCGATCGCCCCGGTCGCCGCGCACCGGCTGCTGGAGTTGGCCGGCGGCGACCTGGACCGACTGACCGGCCAACTGGTCACCGAGGCGGCCCGGGAGGCAGACCCGGCGGCAACCGACATCTACCTCGCGATGGGACGCTGGCTCGGCCGCGGACTGGCCAACTTGGCGGCCGTGATCGACCCGACCGTCTTCGTGATCGGCGGCGGGGTTTCCGAGGCGGGGGAGCTGCTGCTGGCACCGGCCCGGCAGTCGTTCAGCGAGAGCCTGACCGGCCGCGGCTTCCGTCCGGCCGCCGAGATCCGGTCGGCCGAACTCGGCCCGCTGGCCGGCCTGGTGGGCGCGGCAGACTTGGCCCGGCGCAGTGCGTAGATTCAGGCTGTTTGCTTAGCTTGTTCAGATAAAAAAGATATGCTACAAAGTTACGCACTCGGAACTCATAGTTCTTGCATAGGCATCCCACAACCCCCGGGCGCGCAAGCAACTGCCGAGCTACCTGGGCGTGCTACTCGGAGCGCGCTCATCCCTCATCAGGAGGCTCGCATGAGACTTACCCGCACATCTGTCCGTACCGGTGCGATCGCCGTCGCGGTCGGCACGCTGGCAACCGGTACCCTGCTCGTCGCCCCAGCCACCCAGGCTGCTACGCCGGCAGCGTCACCCGCGTCAGCAAGCACCGTGATCCACGCCCTCGACCAGTCGGCTCGCATTCCTGGGACCGCCTGGGCGATCGACGCGCAGACCGGCCAGGTCGTCGTGTCGCTCGACCAGAGCGTGACCGGCGCCAAGCTGGCCAAGGTCACCGCGGTGGTATCCCAGTTCGGTAACGCGGTACGCACCGAGCGAGTGGCCGGCACTTTCCACAAGTACATCGCCGGCGGCGACGCCATCTACGGCGGCCAGTACCGCTGCTCGCTCGGCTTCAACGTGCGCTCGGGTAGCACCTACTACTTCCTGACCGCCGGCCATTGCGGCAACATCGCCTCGACCTGGTACTCCAACTCCTCGCACACCACCGTGCTCGGCAACACGGTCGGCAGCAGCTTCCCGGGCAACGACTATGCGATCGTGCAGTACACCAACTCTTCGATCAGCCATCCCGGAACCGTCGATCTGTACAACGGCAGCAGCCAGGACATCACCTCCTCCGCCAATGCATTCGTCGGTGAGGCGGTCAAGCGCAGCGGCAGCACCACCGGTGTGCACAGCGGCACCGTGACAGCGACCAACGCCACGGTGAACTACGCCGAGGGCACCGTCACCGGTCTGATCAAGACCAACGTCTGCGCCGAGGGTGGCGACTCGGGTGGCCCGTTGTTCGACGGCACCAAGGCGCTCGGCCTGACCTCGGGTGGCAGCGGCAACTGCAGCAGTGGTGGCACCACGTACTTCCAGCCGGTCACCGAGGCGCTCTCGGTGTACGGCGTCTCCGTCTACTAGGCCTCGCATCGCCGGCCGCTCGTGCCTCGCGCGGGCGGCCGGTCCGCGCGCTGCCAGTTCTTGCTGAGCAGCTAGCGCTAGCTGCCAGGATGGTGGGGTGACCACGCTTCGGGTGCTGTCCTACAACGTCCGGTCGCTGCGCGATGACCCGGAGGCGGTCGGCCGGGTGATGCGCTCGGCGGACCCGCACGTGGCCATCGTTCAGGAAGCGCCCAGGTTCTTGCGCTGGCGGATGGCCTGCGTTGAGCTGGCAAGACGAGCCGGGCTGGTGCTGGTGACCGGCGGTCGGGCAAGTGCTGCCAACCTGGTGCTGTCCTCGCTAGCGGTGGACGTGCTGGCCCGGCACGAGTTGACCTTGAGTCCGCAGCGCAAACTGCATCAGCGAGGCGTGGCCATGGCCGTGTTGCGGTTGGCCGGGCGGCAGTTCGCGGTGGCCGGCACCCATCTGGATCTGATCGAACCGGCCCGGCTGGCCCACCTGGACGAGTTGGCGGCGCTGGTCGCAGATCGGTTACCCGACGTCCCGGTCATCGTCGGCGGCGATCTGAACGCGGTACCCGGCTCGGCGACCTGGCAGCGGCTGCTGAGCTTCGGCGCCGACGTGTTCGCGACCGCCGGCAGCGGGGACGGGTTCACTTACTCGGCGGCGCAGCCGGTACGCCGGATCGACGGCCTGTTCGCCGACCCGCGGCTGCGCCCGGTTCGGGCCGAGGTGGTGGATTCCGCCGACGTCCGGATCGCCTCGGATCACCTGCCGTTACTGGCCGAATTCGAGTTCGACTGAGCCAACGTTTCCACTGAGTCAATGTCAGGCCGGCGCGGGTGCCGACAACGCGTTGCGCTGAAGCATGTCGAGCTGCCAGGCCAGGACGAACGCGGCCTCCCGCCACCGGTCGTAGCGGCCGCTGCGGCCGCCGTGGCCGGCGTCCATCTCGGTCTTGAGCAGGATCGGCGCGTCGCCGGTAACTGTCGCGCGCAGCTTGGCCACCCACTTCGCCGGCTCGACGTAGAGCACCCGGGTGTCGTTCAGGCTGGTCAGCGCCAGGATGGCCGGGTACTCGGCGGCCGCGATGTTCTCGTACGGCGCGTAGGACTTCATGTAGGCGTACACCTCGGGGTCCTCGACCGGGTTACCCCACTCCTCCCACTCGGTGACGGTGAGCGGCAGGGACGGGTCGAGGATGGTGGTCAGCGGGTCCACGAACGGCACCTGCGCGACCACCGCACCGAACGCCGCTGGCGCCAGGTTGGCCGCCGCCCCGACCAGCAGGCCGCCGGCGCTGCCGCCGTGCGCGACGATTCGTTCCGGGCGGGTCCAGCCGGCCTTCACCAGGTGCTCGGCCGCCGCGACGAAGTCGGTGAAGGTGTTGCGCTTGGACAGCAGCTTGCCCTGCTCGTACCAGTGCCGGCCTAGTTCACCGCCGCCACGGACGTGCACGATGACGTAGACGACGCCCCGGTCGAGCAACGACAGCCGGGGAATCGAAAAGTACGGGTCGAGCGAGTACTCGTAGGAGCCGTAGCCGAAGAGGACCACCGCTGCATCGTCCAGGGCGGTGGCCGAATGCCGCACCACCGACAGCGGGATCCGGGCCCCGTCCGGGGCGACTGCCCACTCCCGGAACTGCACGTAGTCGGTCAGGTCGACCCCGCCGAGCACTTCCTGGCGCTTGCGTAGCAGCAGTTCCCGGCGATCCAGGTCGTAGTCATAGATCGAGTCCGGGGTGACCATCGAGGTGAAGGTGAGCCGGTAGCTGCGGGCGTTCCAGTCCGGGTTGGTGACCGGCTCGACCGAGTAGATGGGCTCGTCGAACTCGAGCGGTTCCGGCTCGCCGAAGTCGCTTCCGGTTCGGCGTAGCACGGCGAAGTTGGTCAGCCCGTCGTGGCGCTCGTACAGCACGGCGTGCTCGGCGAAGGCGGCGATGCTCACCAGCCGGCGCTGCTCGGACGCTTCGATCAGGCATCGCCAGTTGGCCGGATCCGTGTCGGTAAGCGGTGCGCTGCTCAACTCGAAGTTGGCGCCGCGGCTGTTGTGCAGGATAAGTAACTGGTCACCGGCATGCTCGACCAGGTACTCCACGCCTTCCCGGCGGGCGGCCACCACTACCGGATCGGATTCCGGTGCGGCCGCGTCGATCAGCCACACTTCGGTGGTGAGTTTGCTGTTGACCGAGATCTGGACGACCTGTTGGTTGCGGCTGAGCTCGACGTTGACCCAGAACCGTTCGTCGTCCTCGGTGAACACAACGGTGTCCTCGGCGGCGTCGGTGCCGACCCGATGCCGCCAGATCCGGCAGGGGCGCCAGGCATCGTCGACGGTGAGGTAGAAGATCACGCTGCCGTCGGCCGACCAGGCGGAGTTGTAGAAAACCCCGGGGATCTCGTCCGGTAGGTCCTGGCCGGTGCGCAGGTCACGAATCCGCAGGGTGAACCGCTCGTCGCCGCGCAGGTCGACCGAGTAGGCCAGCAGGTTGGCGTCCGGGGACACCTCCGAGGTGCCCAATGCGAAGAACTCGTTGCCCGCGGCCAGTTCGTTCTCGTCCAGGATCACCTGCTCGCCGGGGATCATTTCGTCCATGCTGGGCGGTTCGTCACCGGTCACCGGAACCCGGCACCGAGTTTGGTACTGCTGTCCCTCGATGGTCCGGTTGTAGTACCAGAACTCACCGCGCCGCAGCGGCACGGTCAGGTCGGTCTGCTTGGTGCGGGTCATGATCTCGTCGTAGATCGTGTCCTGCAGTTGCTGAAGGTGGGCAGTGCTCGCCTCGGTGTAGGCGTTCTCGGCCTCCAGGTAGCCGATCACTTCCGGATTGTCCTTGTCACGCAACCACTCGTAGTCGTCGACGAAGGTGTCGCCGTGTCGGACCCGCTCGACGGGCCGGACGGCGGCGACAGGTGGGACCGGTGACGGCCCGGACTCCGGCGGGGACTGCGACTGCGTGGGTTCTGCCATAGCGCCCGAGGCTACCTGGTTGGTCTCGGCAAGCGTTCAGGGCCGCAGCACGATGGTGCCCGGTGGTAGCGGGTGCTCAGCGAAGAACCGGTCCTCGGCGTCCAGCCAGTCGAGCCAGCTTTGCTGCACCGGGCCGTCCCGCTCGACCCATCGACGCTCCCGCTCGGCCCGTTCGACGTCCAGCAGGATGGCCACCGACACCGTCTGCGCACAGCCGGCGATGGCTGATACCCCTTCGACGATGAGGGTTTCCGGGACCGGGACGGTCACCGACTCGGCGAACCGACCGGCCGTCCAGTCATAGCGGTGGTAGCTGCCTGGTCGGCCCCGGCTGAGCGGGTCGAGCACGTCGCGGTGCAGCCGGTCGGCGTAGTCGAACTGGCCGGCCCAGCCGTCGAGCAGGTCGTCCAGGTGCAGCACCGCACAGTCGTTCAGCCGCTCGGCAAGCCAACCGGCCAGGCCGGACTTGCCGGCCGCGGCGCCGCCGTCCACCGCGACCACCCGGACCAGTCCGCACCGGGGTGGCGCGGCGGCGATCAGCGCCAGTAGCTGTACTGCTTGGCTCTTCGCGCGAGCGCTCATCGCTGGCGCGAGCGCCGGCTCAGACGCCGATCGGTTGCCTGGCTTGGACCGCCCGCAGCCAGTGTTCCAGCGGCAGCGAACCGCGCCGGGCCACCGAGATGCCGGCGTCCAATAGCAGCGGGTAGCTGGTGCGGGCCAGTTGCCGCACCTGCGGGCGGGCCAGGAAGGCTTCCCGCTCGTCGTCGCCGAAGTCGGTCGGGTCGTTGCCGGTGAGCCGGCACCACAGCACGAACACGTTCTCTTGCGCAGTCAGCATGACCAGCCACCTCCAGCCCACAGGGTGGCGGAGCGGAGTGTCGAGACCGCCACCTGGAGGTGGCCGGCAGGCGAATTGCGCGGCGCGGTTCAGACAACCGCACCGTCATCGTCGGAGTCGTCGCGGGGCTCCGGCCGCAGTCGCAGTACCAGCAGGCCGGCGCCGAAGAGCACCAGCACCACCCCGAGCGGCAGCGGCAGGTCGGCGGGCAGGCCGAGCGGGTAGCCGAACGCGATGATCGCGATGCCGAGCAGGGTCACCAGCACCGCCATCGCGGTGCCCAATGCCGGCCGGCCGAGCGGCGGCGGTGGCGGCGGCACGAAGTGCTCGATGCCGTCGTCCTCGATGCTCTCCGACCCGGCGTAGCCCGTGTCAGAGCCGTCACCGGATCCGGACCCGGAACCCGAGGTCGTCCAATCCAGCAGCGGTCGTCCCAGGTCGGGCATCGAGGCGACGATGGCCGCGAACTCGCTGTCGGTGTCGATGCCTTGCAGCGGATCGGCGTGCGGCTCGCGGTCCCGGTGCCGGTGCGCGGAGACTTCGATGCCCAGTTCGGCGGCCAGCTCGGTGAGCACCAGCCGCGCCTGATCGGTCTGGTCGGCGGCGACGAACAGCCGGTCGGCGGTCACCGGGTCATTGGTGGGCTCGACGTAGGCCGGCACCTCCCGCAGCCCCAGCACGTCCAGCAGGTGGTCGGCCAGTCGCGGGTCGACATCGGCGACCGGGGCGTAGAACTCCGAGTCCAGGCCGTTGTCGCGCCGTCCCCGGTGCGAGGCCGGCGAACTCACCGCCGCCTCCAGGCGCTCGACGAACTACCGGACATCGCTACTCACCGGAACCTTGCCGGCGCTCGACCGGCGGCTGCTCGCGGATGAACTCCAGCGTCCGGCTGAAGATGAGTTCGGCGTCGTTGTCCAGGGTGGCCACGTGATAGCTGTCGGGCAGCGGCACCTCGGTGACGGTGGTCGAGGTGGCGCCCTGGTGGTACAGCCTGACCGACAGCTCGTCGACCACGTGGTCGTCGGCGGAGCGGAACAGCAGCACCGGCACGGTGATCTTGTGCAGGTCGGCGACGATCAGCTTCCACATGTCCATCATCGAGGCCAGTGCGCGCAGCGGCGTCTTGTCGTAGCCGTGTTCGGTGACCCCGGGCTTCTTGATGTCGTTGCCGATCCCGGGACGGGACGGCACCGCCCAGGCGATGTACTTGGCCAGCTGGGCATCCTTGCGCAGCGTGCCGATGGCCGGGTTCACCAGTACCAGGCCGGCCAGCATCGACTCCGGGCGATCGGCCAGGTCCTCGGCCAGCTTGGTGACCAGCGCGCCGCCCATCGACAGCCCGCAACCGATCACGGTGTGGCACCGCGTGGCGAGTTCGTCATAGCTAGCGCGGATCTCGGCGTACCAGTCGGTCCACCGGGTGGTGTTCATTTCCTGCCAGCTGGTGCCGTGGCCGGGTAGCCGAGGCAGCCGGACCGTGTAACCGGCCGCAGCCAGGTGCTCGGCCCACGGCCGCATGCTGTACGGGCTGCCGGTGAAGCCGTGGCTGACCAGCACACCGATCGAGCCGTCCGGCCCGGTGCCGTCGGCAGCAAAGGGCTCGGCGCCGGCGGCGACCTGCACAGCGGGCGGAACGGGCACGCCTGGCTCCCTCTGCTCGATAAGAACTCCATCATGCCGCCCCCGGCTGGCTCCTGGCTACGTCCGGGTTTGCCAGAGCGACGCGGCGCCGGGTTGATTGTCCGGGGCAGCGCGGCGGTAAGGTCAGAGCAGCTGAACCGGCCGGAGACCCCGGCCGTGACGCCCAGCCGGGAGGCCATCGAGTGCTGTACTGGTTCCTGAAGTTCGTCGGGCTGGGTCCGTGGCTCAAGCTGATCTGGCGTCCGTACGTCGAAGGCGCCGAGAACGTGCCGAAGCAGGGCGGGGCCATCCTGGCCAGCAATCACCTGTCGTTCAGCGACTCCTTCTTCATGCCGGTGATGGTCCATCGGCGGGTCACCTTCCTGGCCAAGGCCGAGTACTTCACCACCGGTGGCCTGAAAGGCCGGCTGTCCCGAGTGTTCTTTTCCGGTATCGGCCAGGTGCCGATCGACCGGGACGACGCCGATGCCTCCCGGGGCGCGCTGACCACGGGCGTTCGGATCCTGCGCGGTGGGGGACTGCTGGGCATCTACCCGGAGGGCACCCGGTCGCCGGACGGCCGGCTCTACAAGGGCAAGACCGGGGTGGCCCGGATGGCGCTGGAGGCCGGCGTCCCGGTCATCCCGGTGGCCATGATCGACACCCACAAGACCATGCCGACCGGACGCAAGATCCCGCGGTTGCGGCCCCGTCCCGGCATCCGATTCGGCAAGCCACTGGACTTCTCCCGGTACGAGGGCCTGGCCGGCGACCGGTTCGTGGAACGGTCGATGACCGACGAGATCATGTACGAGCTGATGCAGCTATCCGGTCAGGAATACGTCGACACCTACGCCGCGAAGGTCAAGGTTCAGACCGGCGCCGACCTGGGCTTCGGCGCCCGGCGCGGCATCGGGCACCCCGACGCGGTGGGCAGCACCCGCGACGATCGGTTGCCGACCGAGCGAGCCAGCTGACGACGATCCGGTGCGCTACTTCTACGACTGCGAGTTCATCGAGGACGGCCGGACGATCACCCTGGTGTCGATCGGCATGGTGGACGAGAACGGCCGGGAGTTCTACGCGGTGTCCACCGAATTCGACCCGAACCTGGCCATCGACTGGGTACGCCGGCACGTGCTGAACCAGCTGCCGCCGCCGACCGCCGCTGCCTGGCGGTCCCGGGAGCAAATCCGCGACGATGTGCTGGCCTACCTGCTCGAGCCGGGTGAGCCGATCGAGTTGTGGGCCTGGATGGCCAGCTACGACCATGTGGTGCTGGCCCAGCTGTGGGGCGACATGCGGGCGTTGCCCCGGCAGCTGCCCAGGTTTACCCACGAACTGCGCCAGCTGTGGGAGCAGGCGGGCTGCCCGCCGCTGCCGTCGGCCGGCGCGGACGCTCACGACGCGATCGCCGACGCCCGGCACAATCTGGCCCGGTGGAAGGTGATCGAGGGCGCTCGGGCGACCGGGTGAGCAAGACTTCGCTGGGAGTAGGCACTGCTTGTGGAAGGGATGCTCAATGCGTATCGGTGTGCTGACCGGCGGTGGAGATTGCCCTGGCCTGAACGCGGTGATCCGGGCCGCGGTGCGCAAGGGCGTCGGTGTCTACGGCCACGAGTTCGTGGGCTTCCGGGACGGTTGGCGCGGCCCGCTGGAGAACCTCACCCAACCGCTCGGGGTGACCGAGGTGCGCGGGATTCTGCCGCGCGGTGGCACCATCCTCGGCTCGTCCCGGACCAACCCGTTCAAGATTGACGGCGGGGTCGACCAGATTCGGGAGAACCTGCACGCGCTGGGCATCGACGCGCTGGTTGCCATCGGTGGTGAGGATACCCTCGGTGTGGCCACCAAGCTGCACGAGCTCGCGGTCAACGTGATCGGCGTACCCAAGACCATCGACAACGACCTGAACGCCACCGACTACACCTTCGGCTTCGACACCGCGGTGAACATCGCGATGGAGGCCATCGACCGGCTGCACACCACCGCCGAGTCACACCACCGGGCGCTGATCGTCGAGGTGATGGGACGGCACGCCGGCTGGATCGCGCTGCACGCCGGGTTGGCCGGTGGCGCGAACGTGATCCTGATCCCGGAGCAGCGGTTCTCGATCGAGCGGGTGTGCGCTTATGTGGAGAGCCGGTTCGAGTCGCACTACGCGCCGATCGTGGTGATCGCCGAAGGTGCGATGCCGCTGGAGGGTGAGATGTCGACCCTGGACAAGGGCGTCGACGCCTTCGGCCACGTTCGGCTCGGCGGCATCGGCGACTGGCTGGCGTCGGAGATCGAGAGCCGGACCGGCAAGGAGGCCCGCACCACGGTGCTCGGGCACATCCAGCGCGGCGGCACGCCGACGGCGTTCGACCGGGTACTGGCCACCCGGTTCGGGCTGCACGCCATCGATGCGGTGCAGCACGGTGATTGGGGCACCATGGTGGCGTTGCGTGGCACCGAGATCGTCCGGGTGCCGCTGGCGGCGGCCACCGCGACATTGAAGACGGTGCCGCCGGAGTTCTACGCCGAGGCCGAGGTGTTCTTCGGCTGATCGCCGGCGCACTCTAACCTGGGACGGTGACCGCGAGCATGCACCGACCGGAGCCGGCCGAAGCTGGGCTGGACGCCTGGCGGTCGCTGGCTGCGGCGCAGCAGCCGGACTGGCCCGATCCCGAGGCGCTTCGCGAGGTGTCGGACACCCTGTCTCGCCGGCCGCCACTGGTGGTGGCCAGCGAGGTGGACGCGCTGACCCACCGGTTGGCGCAGGTCGCCCGGGGTGAGGCGTTCCTGCTGCAAGGCGGCGACTGCGCCGAGACCTTCGCCACCTCGTCGCAGGCCGACGTGGCGGGCAAGGTTCGGGTGCTGCTCCAGATGGCGGTGGTGCTGACCTACGGCGCGTCGATGCCGGTGGTGAAGCTGGGCCGGATGGCTGGTCAGTACGCCAAGCCGCGGTCCACCGAGCTGGACGCGTTCGGCCTGCCGTCCTACCGCGGTGACATGGTCAACGAACTCCAGGCGGATGCCAAATCCCGGCGGCCGGATCCGCACCGGCTGCTGCAGGCGTACTCCACCGCGGCCAGCACGCTGAACCTGTTGCGGGCTTATGCCGGTGGCGGGCTGGCTTCGCTGGAGAAGGTGCATGCCTGGAACACCGCGTTCGCCCGCACCACCGAGACCGGCAACCGGTACGAGCAGCTGGCGGCCGAGATCGACCAGGCGGTGCGGTTCATGCGGGCCTGCGGGGTGCACGACGCGGCCTTGGATGGGGTGGAGCTGTTCGTCAGCCACGAGGCGCTGATCCTGGATTACGAGCGGGCGCTGACCCGGGCCGAGGGCAGCCGCGCCTATGACCTGTCCGGGCACTTCCTGTGGGTGGGGGAGCGGACTCGCCAGCTGGACGGTGCGCACTTGGACTTCGTGTCCCGGATCGCCAACCCGATCGGGGTCAAGCTGGGGCCGAGCACCACGCCGGAGTACGCCGCCGAGCTGGTCGAACGGCTGGACCCGGACAGCATCCCGGGCCGGCTGACCCTGATCAGCCGGATGAGCAACGTCCGAGTTCGGGACGTGCTGCCGCCGCTGATCGAGAAGGTGCGCTCGACCGGGCATCTGGTGGTGTGGCAGTGCGATCCGATGCACGGCAACACCGAGGAGACCGCGGACGGGGTGAAGACCAGGCACCTTGATCGGATCATCGATGAAGTCGACGGATTCTTCGATGTGCACGCTGCGCTGGGTAGCCACCCGGGTGGCCTGCACGTCGAGTTGACCGGCGAGGACGTCACCGAATGCATTGGTGGTACCGCGGAGCTGACCGCCGCCGACTTGTCCCGGCGGTACGAGACGGCCTGCGATCCGCGGTTGAACATCGAGCAGTCGTTGGAGTTGGCGTTCCGGGTGGCCGAGCGGCTGGTGGCTGACCGGCGACTGTCGGATCGGCAGCCTTCCGGAGCGGACGAGGAGGTGTGAGATGGCCGACCGGGTCGACCTGCGCAGCGACACGGTGACCGCGCCGTCGCGGGAGATGCGGCAGGCGATGGCCGACGCCGAGGTGGGCGACGACGTTTTCGGTGACGACCCGACGGTGTTGGCGCTGCAGGCGGAGGTCGCCGAGCTGCTCGGCTATCAGGCTGGGTTGTTCACGCCGTCCGGCACGATGGCCAATCAATTGGGCTTACGATTGCTGGTCAATCCCGGCCAGGAGCTGGTGTGCGATCAGTCGGCGCATGTGGTGCGTTCGGAATCCGGGGCGGCCGCGGTGTTCTCCGGCATCACCACCCGCACCTGGCGCTCCGAGCGGGGCAGGGTGGATCCGGATTTGGTGGCTGAGCTGATCAGCCCGAACTCCGGCCGCTACCAGGTGTCGACGGTAGCGATTGCCCTGGAAAACACCCACAATTTCGGTGGCGGCACGGTGCAACCGGTTGAGTCGGTGCGGGCCGTCCAGCAGTTGGCCCGGGACAACGGGCTCGGATTGCACCTGGACGGCGCGCGATTGTGGAACGCGCACGTGGCCAGCGGCCGGTCGCTGGCGGAGTTGGCTGCCGGCTTCGACACCGTCTCGGTGTGCCTGTCCAAGGGATTGGGTGCTCCGATCGGTTCGGTGCTGGTGTCCAGCAGCGAGCGGATCGAGCAGGCCTGGTTCTGGCGCAAGCGATACGGCGGTGCGATGCGGCAGGTCGGCGTGCTGGCCGCTGCCGGACGATTCGCCTTGCAGAACAACGTGAAACGGCTGGCTGACGACCATGCCCGGGCTCGTCGGTTGGCCGCCGAGCTGGGCAACGACCCGGCCGCTGTGGAGACCAACATCGTGCTGCTTCAGGTGCCGGATGCGCTGGCGGTAGCAGCTGCCGCGCGAGAGCAAGGGGTGCTGACCTCTAGTCTAGGCCCGCGGGCGCTGCGACTGGTCACCCATCTGGACGTCGATGACTCCGACATCGACCGGGCCATCGAGGTGCTGCGTCCGCTCGTCCGCGGCTGACCCGGCCAAGCTGTCGCGTTACTCGCGCCGGATTCGTTGGTTCAACTGTGGTTTTTGTTCGGGGTCGATCCAGGTGGGTGGGGTGAACCAGGGCAGCCCGTCGTGCATGGTGATTCGCCAGCCGCCGGTGTCGATGCGGTCGTGGTGGTAGTCGCACA
>DATFHF010000027.1:0-293709 GCA_035248685.1 Jatrophihabitans sp. | reverse complement strand
CGAGCAGGGCAGCCACGACGAGCTGATGGCACTGGACGGCCGCTACGCGCGGATGTTCCGGCTGCAGGCGTCCCGGTTCGAGGAGGCGGTTCACGAATGAGGTCGTGGCTGCGGACCGGGCGGCTCTTCCTGGGGCTGGGGTGGGAGACCGGGCCGGCGACATTCCTGGGCTTCGTCGCCTTCGGCGCGGCGATGTCGGTGGCCGAGCTGGTGTTCGCGCTGGGGCTGCGGCCGCTGATCAACGGCGTGTACGCCGGCGACGGGGGCGAGGCCACCATCGGCGTCGTCGTGTGCGGAGTCTCGTTGGTCGTGGTCGTGGTGACGCCGGCGTGCACCAACTGGCTGACCACCCGGATGCGCGAACGGTCGATCATGGTCCTTCAGCGGCGGCTGCTGAGGATGAGCACCGACGCGCCCGGCGTGGAGCATTTCGAACGGCCGGAGTACTGGGACCGGCTCCAGCTGCTCAAACGCAATTTCGGCACCCTGCTGACCGGCATGGCCAACGCGCTGATCGCCCCGATGGTCATCGGACAGATGGTGGTCATTACGGTCGTCCTGGGCCGGCTGAACCCGTGGCTCGCGCTCATTCCACTGGTGTCCCTGCCAACCGCCTGGCTCACCCGGCGGGCCGAGGCGCTGCGCCGGCAGGGCGATCAGCAGGCCGCGGACCGGCGCCGGCTGCTGGAACAGCTGTTCGACATCGGCAGCAGCCCGACGGCGGGCAAGGAGGTCCGGACGTACGGGCTGGCCGGCGAACTGGTGCAACGGCACCGCCAGCAGTCCGACGAGGTCAATGACATCGTGGAGCGCACCGAGATCAAGGCGCTCCTGCTGAACGCGGCCCGGTGGGTCCTCTTTGCCGGGGTGTATACCGGCACCACCGTAATCATCATCTCCGCCGCCGCCCATGGCCGGGTCAGCGCCGGCAGCGTCGCGCTGACGCTGTCGATGACCGTGGCCGTCGTCGCCGTCGCCGGGCAGCTGACGTTCATCGTCGGGCTGCTTGCCCAGGCCAACGCCGTCGCCGACCACTACGACTGGCTCGCCGATCAGTTGACCGACCGCTCGGCCGGCCCGGCCGCAGCCGCGGACGCCGGCCGGGCCGCACCGGGTTTCCAGTTGCGGGACGTCAGTTTCCGATATCCGGGCAGTGACCGGCCGGTGCTGACCGGCATCGACCTCGACCTACGGCCGGGCACGGTCGTCGCCGTGGTCGGCGAGAACGGCGCCGGAAAGACCACGCTGGTGAAGCTGCTCAGCCGGATGTACGCCCCGTCCGCCGGGCGAATCCTGCTCGACGGCCGGGATATCTCCAGCTGGGACCTGGAGGACTACCGGCAGGGGATCACCGCCGGTTTCCAGGACTTCGTGAACTTCGAGCTGGTGGCCCGGAAGGCGGTGGGCGTCGGCGACCTGCCCCGGATCGGTGACGAGGCCGAGGTCAGCCGCTGCCTGTCCGAGGCCAACGCGGACTTCGTCGAAGGCCTCGACCACGGACTGGATACCCAGCTCGGCAACGCCTGGACGGGCGGCACCGACCTCTCCGGCGGGCAGTGGCAGAAGATCGCGCTGGCTCGTACCCTGATGCGCCGCCGGCCGGTGCTGTCGATCTACGACGAGCCGACCGCGTCGCTCGACCCGCAAAGCGAACACCAGCTGTTCGAACGAATTGCCGCCAACCATCGCGACGGCAGTATCACGCTGCTGATCTCGCACCGTTTCTCGACCGTTCGGATGGCCGACCTGATCGTCGTGCTCGACCACGGCCGGATCATCGAGCAGGGCACGCACGCCGAGCTGCTGGCCAACGGCGGTCTGTACGCCGAGCTGTATCTCATGCAGGCCAAGGCTTACGCATGAAGCGTCGGACAATCTAGGGCCGGTCGTGCCGAACAATCGACAAGGACCGACGATGCTGCCGACCGGAATGCGGGATTCGGTCTTCGACCCAACCACGCCGGAGTTCCTACGCGACCCGTATCCCAGCTACCAGCGGCTGCGCGCCGCCGGCCAGATCGTCCGAGACGGCCCGGCGCAGTGGATCGCCGCCCGCCACTCCGCGGTGGCCGCACTGTTGCGGGACGACCGGCTGAGCAGCGAATGGCCCGATCCGTTCCAGCGGATGCGGGTCGGTGAGGGCCCGGCCAAGGACTTCCTGCTCCGGTCTGTACTGCACCGTCAGGGGCCAGACCACGCCGTGTTGCGCCGGCTGCTGTTGCGGGCCCTGCACGCGACGCCGGCCGAGCGGGTGGAGCAGATCGTGACCGGCGTGGTCGACGGCGCGATCCAGCGGGGCCTGGAGCGCGACGGCCAGCTGGATCTGGTGGCCGACATCGCGCTACCGGTACCGGTGGCGGTGGCCTGCGAGCAGTTGGGAATTCCCGCCGACGACCGGGATCGGATCCAGGGTTGGGGCTTTCAGATCATCAAGGCGTTCACCGTGATGCTGGCCGATGAGGACCGGCCCGGCGTCCACCGCGCGGTCGAGGGCATGCGAGCGTATCTGGAGTCCGCGCTCGCGACCGACAGCGGGCCGAGCCGGCTGCTGGCCACGGTGTCGGATCCTCGCGCCGACGGCGACATCGACGACGTCGAACTGGTCGACAACCTGATGTTCCTGCTGGTCAGCGGCTTCACGACGACCGTGCACGCGCTCGGCGCGGCGCTGGCGACGTTGCTGCGGCATCCGGACGCCATCGACGCCCTCCGGAGCCGGCCGGAGTTGCTCCCGACCGCGGTTGAGGAACTGATCCGGTTCGACTCCCCGATCCAGCACGTCTCCCGCAACGTGGTCGAGGCGTTCGAATTCGAGGGGCAGAAACTGCGCGCGGGCCGGGTGGTCCACCTGCTGATCGGCTCGGCCAACCGCGACGAGCGGTGCTTTGCCGACCCGGACCGGCTCGACATCACCCGCCGGCCTAATCCGCACGTCGGTTTCGGCGCCGGCCTGCACGCCTGCGTCGGCGCCACCACCGGCCGGCTGGAGATCGCCTCGGCGGTTCGGCGCCTGCTCGACCGCAGTTCTCGGATCGAGTTGGCCGGTGAGCCGATCGCCCGCCCGCTTCAGGTGTTCCGCTCCTACCAGCGGATTCCGGTCCGCCTGACCGGCTAACGCTCAGCTAGGCCCGGGCCAGCGCCGCACGGCAGACGGCGCGGAAATGCTTCGCCGCGGTCGCCAGCTCGTCCGGCCCGGCGGCGGCGAAGCAGATCCGGACGCCGTGCCCGCCCGCTCCGAACCGCTGCCCGGTCGTGAACGACAGCCCGCGGGACTCGGCTGCGCGCAGCAGCTCCGCTGTGGACACGGCAGCCGGAACTCGCACCCACACGAAATATCCGCCGTCCGGCCGGATCGGGCTGAAACCGTCGGGCAATCGGCCGTCGAGGCCCGCGAGCAGTGCGTCCCGCCGCGCTCGTAACGCGCCGGCCAGCGTGGCGACGTGCCGGTCGAACGCACCCGATCCGGTGAACTCCCGCATCAGCATCGCGCCGACGTGGGTAGGGCCGCCGCCGCTGACTCGCACCGCGTCGGACTCGATGGTGCGCACCGTCGAGGGATCGGCGACCAACCAGCCCAGCCGCCAGCCGGGTGCGAAGCATTTCGAGAACGTGTAGACAGCGATGACCCGCGCGGGATTCTCGGCCAGCTGATGCAGTGGTGCCGGCGGGCGGCCGTGGTAGCTCAGCTCGGCGTATGCCTGGTCCTCGACGACCAACAGGTCGAGATCCTCTGCCACCTCGAGTATTTGCCGTCGACGGGCCTCGGACAGCGCCCGCCCGGTCGGGTTGTGGAACGTCGGCACCAGATAGCAGGCTGGCGGCCGACCGGTGCGCCGGGCCACCGCGACCGCGGTTCGCCGCAGCGCGTCGGGGTCGACGTCGTCATCCGGTCCGGGAATCGGCACGCTCGGCACGCCCGCCTGCTCGAACACCGCCCGGCCGAGGTCATAGGTCAGCGACTCGGTGAGTACCGCCCGACCCTCCCGCGCCAACCGGGTGGCGATGTCACCCAGCGCCGCCGACGTGCCGCCGGTCGTGGCCACCTGTTCCGGGACGGCACCGACGCGGGCGGCGAGAAAGGCCCGCAGCGACGCCGGCCCGGCGTTCGCGCCGTACGACAGCGCCTGGTCGCGCTCGCCGGCGACGGCCGCGACCATCGACCGCAGCAGCTCGGCTGAGGGCAGCAGGCTCGGTTGAAGGGCGCCCGGCCCCAGCTCGAGCATCCCCGGCCGCGGCTCGGTTTGCCGATTGCCTCGTACCGGGACGTTGCTAGAGTTTGCGGGCATGGCGGACCCTACCTCGGCAGGGTTGACCGGCTACTCGCTTCCGCTTTCGCCCACGGGTTTCTCGTCGATGATCCCGCCGCCGCCGTGGCATTTCTCCGGCGACGCGCTGTGGGTGGAATGCCGCGTCGATGCCGCCGCGGCCGCCGCGTTCCTACCGGACGGGCTGGATCTCGGTCCCGACCCGGGGCGAGCCGGCGTCGGGTTCTTCGAGTGGCAGTGGTGCACCGATGGCGGCGCCGAGCTGCGCGACCCGGTTCGGGCCCAGTTCCGGGAGTTCCTGCTGGCCCTGGACTGCCGGCTCGGCGACCGGCCGGTCGCGCGGGTGCCGTACGCCTGGGTCGACCAGGCCGTGCCGCTGGTGCGGGGTCTGGTGCAGGGAATGCCCAAGCTGCCGGGGCAGATCTGGCTGACCCGCTCCTATTCGGTTGGCCGGGCCGCGCCGCGGCGAGCGGCCGGCGGGGTGTTCAGCGCGGTCGCGGCGGCCGACGGTCGGCGGGTCGCGTCGGCCACGGTCACGCTGTCCGGGCCGGCCGATGGGCCGCCGGCACTCGCCGCCGCGCCGCTGGTCAACACCCGACACCTACCGGCCTGGCATCCGGACGAGCAGCCGCTGTGCGAGCTGGTGCGCAGCGAGATCAGTGGTGCGGAGTTCTCGCCGGTCTGGACCGGCCCCGCTGAACTGGACTGGCACGACATCGGCGACCCCGACCTGGCAAGGCTCGCGCCGATCGAAGTCGGGCCCGGCTTCGTCTTCTCCTACGCGGAGACGCTCGCGCCCGGAACCCGGGCGCGGTGACCAGCGCAGCGGCGCAGCCTGGCTAGTCGGCGCGCCCGAGGTGGCGGGCAATGCGGGCCGCGGCCTCGGCCACCAGGTCACCGCGCCGGGCCAGGGCGACCCGCAGGAAGCGTTCTCCGGCAGGCTGGTCCGCCCAGTGGAACTGGGCGCAGGGCAGCACGCCCACACCCTCGGCGAGCAGGTCCTGCCACACGTCGGATGCGGACCGGTGCGGGGGTAGCTCGATCCGTTCGACGCTGATGCGGCTGTCCAGGTCGGTCGGCTCGATTCCGACGGTGGCCAGCTGCGAGCGCAACAAGTTCCGGTTTCCTTCGATCGTCGCGTGCAACCGGGCCCATCCGCCGGCGGCGGCCTCGGCGGAGAATTCCTTTATCAGCAACAAGATCAGCGGAGAGACGCCCAGCAGGATGTCGGTGTGGATGCGCCGTACGGGCAGTGGCAGGCCCGGGCTGATGGCCAGGAAACCTGCCTTCAGATCCAGGGTCGGCCACAGCTTGCCGGTGTCCTCGATGATCGCGAACTGCGCCCCGGCATCGGCGAGAACGGCGTAGTGGTCGTAGTGCGCCCGGGTGTCGAAGCCCCGGAACGACGTGTCGAGAACCAGCAACGCGCCGGCCTCGACGGCGGCCTGCCCCCACCGGGCCAGTTGGTCGGCGGCCAGCACCCGTCCGGTCGGGTTGTTCGGCGTGGTCAGCAGCACGGCGTCGGCGTCCGCCGGAATCACTGGCTGACCATCGAAGGCGGCATCCTCGTCGACCGGCACCGGTGTCACACCGCAGCCGCGCAGGATGTCGGGGATGTTGTCGAAGGTGGGGTGCAGCACGCCGATCCGGTCCATGCCGGCCAGATGCAGTGACCGGGCCAGGATCTCCATGGCTACGGACGAGGAGTAGCAGCTGAGGATCTCCGTGTGGTCGGTGGCCGAGAATTGGCCGAGTGCGCCTAGGAAAGCGGCCTGCGCCTGGAGATCGAGTTGGGCCGGTGAGGACGCGGCGGCGTCGGCGAACAGCTCGGGCAGCGCGTCGACGATCAACTGCTGGGTCGCGGTCAAATCGTGCCGAGCGTGCCCGTCGGACAGGTTGAACCGGTAATCGACCGCGGACAGTTCGAGGTCGGTGAGATTGCATCGCTGGGTCCCTTGCCAGGTCCCGGTCGTCGCTGGGTTCATGATCGGCTGCTTCCCGGTCCGCCGTCGGGCTTCACCACGTCACCGGAAGCTGTTCGAGTCCGCCGGTACGCAGGTGGCTCTTGAACCGCAGCTCCTCCACCGGCACCGCGAGCCGCAGCTCCGGCAGGCGTTGCGTGAGACCGTCGATGCTGATGCGCAGCTGGGATCGGGCCAGCTTCGCGAAATTGCACATGTAGAAGCCGTGACCGAACGTCAGGTGTGGATTCGGCCGGCGCAGAATGTCGAAGTTCATGGGGTCGGCGAACACCCGGTCGTCGAAGTTGGCGACCGCGATGTCGATGAGCGTCATATCTCCACGGGCGATCCGGACGTCGTCGAACTCGACGTCGGCGTTCGCGTATCGCAGCAGGCCGTGCGGCGTGGCCGCCGGCGGCCGGAACATCCGCAGTGACTCCTCGACCGCGCCGTCCACTGGCGCCGCGCCGTTCCGCAGCATCCCCAGCTGATCGGGATGGGTGACCAGTTGCAGCACGGCCCGGTCGATCGCCGACGCCGGTGTCTCCCGGCCGAAGGCCAGCATGCCGGCGAGCAGCTTCTCCACCCGGCCGGCCTGGGGTCGTTCGTCCCCGGACTCGGCGGCCCGGATCAGCTCGGTGATGTGGTCGTCGCGAGGCTCACGCCGGCGCTGACCCACGATCGAGGCGACGTAGGACATCAGCCGCTGGATGCCGCCCAGCGACCGCTGCGGGTCACCGGTACGGGCGCCCTCCTCCGTCCAGTCGCGGAACCGGCTGACATCTTCGGCCGGTACCCCGAGCAGCCGGCACATGATGTCGGAGCACAGCGGCACGGTGAAGTGCGAAATCAGGTCCAGCGGCCCCCCGAGGGCCAGCATGTCGTCGATCAGCTGGTGGACCTTCTTTTCGATGTACGGTATTTCTCCGTCGAAGAATCGCGGTGAGAAGACTCTGGTCATCGCCGTCCGCCAGAGCGCGTGTTCGGAGTACTCCGACTTGCTGTCCCCGCGCGGCCGCCCGGACACGTCATCCCTCGCGTACCAGCCGGCGGTCTCCGGGTGTGGATGGGACATGCCGATCCGCCGGTCAGCCAGCAGGAACTTGGCCTCGGGATGTCCGGTGACCCACCATGCCTCGTCACCGGCCGGAGTCTCGATACGTGTGATCGGAGCTTCCACGGTCACCTTCTGAAGTCCATCGCCACGACGGTGATCCTCGTCGCGGGAGCCGGAACCCGTCCGGTTGGCGGGCATTTGTTGACTGTCCGATAGGACGAACGCGATTATTCCGCCGACCCGGGTGGGTGGAGTGAGGAGAAGAAATTGCACACGATAGATAAGGATTCCTCGCCGTTGGCTCCGGTGTCGTTCAACGAAGAGTCCGCGTGGCGGGAGTTCCAGTCCGACCGAGACACCTTCTTCAAGCGGGGTTCGGTCGTCACCGTCCCGCTGGAGCGCGGCATGACGTTGGCCGACCGGCGGGCGCTGATAGCGACGATCACGGCCCGCCACGACATATTCCGTACCGCGTACGACACGACCGGCGGTGTGGTGGGGCGGCACATCCTCGTCGACTATCCGCACTCCGTCATGGAGGCCGACGAACCGGGTTACCCGGTTCCCGGCCGGCATGACAGCTACCTGATGCCCGAGGACGTCGCCCGGATGTGGCTGACCCCTGGGCCCGACGGCACCGACCTGCTTTCCCTCGATCTGAACGAGATGATCACCGACACCTGGTCGTGCGCCCGGCTGCACGAGGAGATCCTGCGGCTGGTGCGCGACGGTGATCGTTCAGAGAGCAACGGCATCGGGATCGGCTACGCCGACTTCGCCCGTGAGGAGCGGGAACGGCCGCTGTCGCCGGAGACGGCCGAGTACTGGCGCGGCCAGCTGGCCGGGGTCAGCGGGCTCAGCGGCCTGCAGCCGGACGGGCCCGACCCCAGCGGGGACACTGCCGGCGAGCGGGTGTTCGTGCTGCCGGACGAGCTGACCGCCGCCTTCCGTGAGGTCTGCCGGCGGTTCCGGCTGTCGTCGTTCATGGCCGTCGCCTCGATCGTCAACATGACGCTGGCCGCGCTGACCCACGACCGGGACATCCTGCTCACCACGACCGGCGGCACCCGGGCGGCCCGGTGGACCGAGGTGCAGGGCAACTTCAGCAACCATGTCGTGCTGCGGACGATGCTGGGCACCGACCCGACGTTCACCGAGGTCGCTGCCGCGAGCCGGGCCACCACGCTCGGCGCACTGCGCCACCAGCCGGCGCCGTACCTTCAGCTCGGCGAGATTCTCGGCGCGCCGCCTCCGAGACCTCCGATCCGCATACATTTCCTGGCCAATCGCGCGCACCACTACGCCGTCCTGGACACCAAACCGTCCGGGGCCGCCTGGGTCGAGAACGCGGCGTTCGCGGCCTGGCCGCTGGATATCGGCTTCGCCGAGGACGGGCACAACCGGATCGCGATCTGGCTGAGCTACGACCCGCGCAAGTACACCCACGCCACCGTCGACCGGGTGATTCGCTCCTGTGGCCAGACGCTGCGCGAGGTACAGGCGAGCGAGGAGCTGACCTGCGGCGCGCTGGCGGACCGGCTGCCGCGCGAGTGAGGCTCAGCGCGGGCGGCAGCCGACCCCGAAGTAGCCGCCTCGCGACCTGCCGGTCTCGACCACGTCGAGACCGGCCTGCCGGGCCAGCTCCCGAAACTCGGTGACGCTGTTGCTCTCGCCCCCCAGCAACACCTTGTCGACGGCAAGGTCGTCGTTCAGGGCGTCCGGGTGCACGCCGCCGAGGATTACCACGCAGCCGGCCGGCCGGGCCGCGTCGGCGCAGCGGCGCAGCAGCGCCACGGTGTCCTCGGCGTTCCAGTCATTGAGGATCTTGCGCAGCAGGTAGACGTCGGCGCCGGCCGGCAGCGGGTCGAAGAAACTCTGCCCGACGACGGTGATCCGGTCGGCCACGCCGGTGTCGGTGAAATCGGCGCGCCGAACCGTGTCGGGCAGGTCGAGCAGGGTGCCGTGGACGGACGGGTGCGCGCGCAGGATCTCGACCAGCATCGCTCCGGTGCCACCGCCCACGTCGACGACCGACCGAACGCGGTCCCAGCCGCCGGGAACGGCGAAGTCCGCGCTCGGCCTGCCATGCCCGGCCGGGCCCATCAGCGCGTCGAAGGACGCGGCAATGTCCGGATGGGCGGCCAGGTCCTCCCAGAAGGGTTTTCCGTACAGGTCGGCGTATCCGGGCCGCCCGGTGCGCAGCAGGGTCGGCAAGGTGCCCCAGGCGTAGGCGAACCGGCCGCCGATGCCGTTCAGGTCCAGGAACCCGGCCGGGTCGAACAGCTCCCGTCCCTCTTCGGTCACCACGAAACGGCCGGGCGCGATCTCGGAGAACGCGCCGAAACCCGCGAGATGCCGCAGCAGCAAGGCCAGCACCTTGGGATCACAGCCGGTCGCCGCCGCCAGTTCGGTCACGTCGGCGCCGTCGTCTCCGATCGCGTCCACGACGCCCACGGTCGCCAGCGAGTGCACGCACCACGGGGTCTTCAGATCGGTCATTGCATCGATGTCCATGTGTCCTCACCTCTGCCGTTCGTAGGGCTCGCCGCGGCACACGGCATGGTCGGTACAGGGAATCGTCACCCCGATCTCCAGCGCCTCCCGGTGCAGCTCCTCGACGTCGTGGTCGGTCGTGCGCTGGTAGTGGCCGGAATGCAGCAGCCGGAACGCGCGCAGCTTCACGTTCTGGGCCGAGCGCAGCCGCAGGATCGGCTCCGGTTCCCGCAGCTCCGGCTCGGCCACCAGCCCGTACTCGGCGTAGACCTCGACGAAGCGCCGACGGTCGGCCTCGAGCGGCAACGCGTCCAGCCAGGTGTCGACGTCCCAGACCAGCGGCGCGTGCATCACGGTGGCCCAGTCGACGAGGCCGAACGTGCCGTCCCCGCGGTCGATGATCTCCGGCAGGTTGCCGTAGCAGATCCCCCAGGTGACCGACTCCAGCGCCCGGATCTCCGCCGCCACCCGGCGGATGGCCGGACGCAGTAGCCGCTCGTGGGCGATGTCGATCGTCTCGTTGTCGAGGTACTTCAGCACGTCGGGAACCGGTCGGGTGAAGGACGACAGCGCCTGGTGAACTCGTGCCAGCAGCCGGGCCGCGGCCTCGGCGTCGATGTCGTGAGTCGGTCCGACCATGCGTCCGGGTACATAGGAAAGTACGGACAGCGGGAGGGAACGCCCGGCGTCGGCGGCGAGCATGACGACCAGGCGGCCGTCGCGGGTCCGTAGCGGCGAACCGGTCGGGATGCCGGTGATCTTCTCGACGTGCTCAGCAGCGAGCAGGTTCGCCTGGTACGTCGCGGGCGCGGGGGTATGCGCGTACTTCAGGATGTGCCGACGCCCGGTGCCGTCGCTGATGAGCCACACATCGGAATTGCTGCCGTGCTTGATCGTCGTCACGATCTCCAGCGGCTCGGGCAGATCCCAGTGCTCGCGGGCGGTCCTGAGCGCGACGTCATCGTCCTGTTGGAACGGCATCGGGTACCCTTCGCCGGCGCTGAATCTTCAAATCCGGCATGACGATACTTTTGCCGGTACCGGGCGAACAGGCTTCGGTTCTCTGGGCCGGATTGCCTCGATATGGTGCAGGAAAAGCTCAAAACACCGACCGGAGGTACGCATGTCGCAAGAGACGAGTTCCGCAGTGACCGAGCGGCATGACAAGACCAAGACGCTGAGCCGCTTCTATGCCGTGATCGCGGAAGTCATCGGGCTGGATAACGTGGCCACCGACGCCCACTTCCTCGACGTCGGCGGCGACTCACTGTCGGCGGCGATCATCATCGACTGGCTCGCCCAGGAGTACGGCGCCGAGCCGGAGCTGGACTGGTTCTTCAACAGCAAGGACGTCGCCGAGATCGGCGAGCAGTGGTGGAAGAAGCTCGACACGGCGCCTGACCCGTCACCGGTCGGCTGAGCCCGGTCGCGGTGATCCGGATCAGCCGTCGGGGTGGTCCGGATCAGCCGCAGCCGCCGGCCGTGTCGTTGTCGTAGGCGGCGCCGGCAACGGCCGCTACCGCCGTGGTGGCCCGTCGATGTCGGGACTCGGTCTCCGGCGCGGCGAGCCGTTCCAGTACCAGCTCCGCCCGGTCCAGTCCCCAGAACCGCTCTCGGCCGATGAGGACATAGGGGACGCCGAAAATGTCGTCCTCGTACGCCTGGACCAGGCATTCCAACCCTTGTTTGCGCAGCGAGTCGTCGTCGGCGGCGTTCGCCATCGCCTCGCCGTCCAGCCCCACTGACAATGCCGCCTTCCGCACGATGCCGGGCCGGCAGATGTCCTCGCCCCGTCCCCAGCGGGCCTCGACCAGCGCGTCGTAGAGCCGTTCCTCGGCGCCTTCCTGGCGGGCCAGCAGGAACGCGAGGTGCGGCAGCTCCCACCGGCAGTCGATGTCGACCGGCCAGTGGATCGACAGGCCCAGCCGGGTCGCGGCCCGCTTGGTGTCGCCCAGCACGTACAGGTGCTTCGCCTTGCTCATCTGGGTATACGGCAGCTCAGCGCCGCGCGCGTGCAGGTCGGCGTCCAGGTCCGGGTCGGGATCCCAATACGGCACGCACTCGAACGAGCCGAATAGGTCTTCGACGTCGCGCCGCAGCCGTTCCACGGTCAGCCAGCTGTACGGGCTGCGAAAGGAGAAATACAGCCGGCGACGGCCTTTCATGCGGTGCCCGCTCCGGTCAGGGCAGCAACGATCTCCGGATCGAGCACGGCCACCGAGCCGGCGTCCGGTCCGTCGGCGACGGCGTAGCCGTGCAGGATCTGCCCGGTCGCGGTGTGCACCCGCCCACCGTCGCGCTCGACATAGCAGTCCATCCGGCCCTCGAACATGGTGTTCCGCAGGATGTCGGTGACGGTGAACTCGGCCTGCATCGGCTCGTCGAGGTGCGCGTCGGCCAGCATCTCCACCCGGGCCCGGGACACCACCGGGATCCAGTGCCGATCGGCCAGCAGCCGCCCGACGGCGATGCCGCGGTGGGTCAGGAAGTCGTCGACGGTCTCCTCCAGCGCCCGCACGTACCCGGAGTGCTGCATGCGGTCGGAGAGCTGGCAGGTGTAGTACGGCACCCGCCAGGACCGGGTGAACGGGCGGTGCCCGTTCGGCATCGGCGCGAGGGCGCCGTTCCCGATCGCGCGCACCTCCAGGTTGATCAGTTCCTCCGGCAGCGGCACCGAAGAGTCCCGTTCGCGCACGAGCGCCAGCGTCAGCTTGCCGCGCGCGACGGTGACCCGGGTTTCACCCCGCTGCACGTACAGCCGGACGTCGAACAGGCTGTTGGTGAGGGGTCCGACGACGGCTATGACGTCATCGTCGACGTCCAGGGTCGACGGCAGCTGCAGCGAGGATTCGACGATGTTGAAGCCGACACCGTAGGTGTGGAACAGCGTGCCCGGCCCGAGCCGGCGCTTGCGGAACCACTCGATGACGGCCGATTCGGCCAGGAACATGTAGTGCTTGAAACCGATCCAGGTCCGGATGTTGGCTCCGTCGTGCCCCGGGCGCAGGGTGAACGTCGAGATCCGTCCTATCCGCTCGGAGTGCAACCGGGCGTTCTCCGCAGTTGCACGGTGGTCGGCGACCGTGAACTGTGCTCCGTCGGTCACCATGTGACGCTGACTCGACACGGCCGGTCCAGCCAGGGGCGCTCGGGCAGGTCGGCACCGGCGGCGAGTTTCAGCCCGGGCAGCCGGGCGAACAGCGTGCCGATCGCGATCTCGATCTCGGACCGGGAGAGCCGGGCGAAGTTGCACAGGTAGAACGCGTAACCGAACGACAGGTGCGGATTCGGATCCCGGGTGATGTCGAAACGATCGGGGTCGGGGAACACGTCACCGTCGCGGTTGGCCGCCGACAGGTCGAGCAGCACCTTCTCACCGGTCCGGATGGTGATGCCGCCGACCTCGACGTCCTCGTGGGCGTGCCGGTGGATGCCACCCTCCGCCAGCATGGGCGGCCGGCTCAGCCGCAACACCTCGTTCGCTGCCGACGGAATCAGTTCCGGCTTGGCTAGCAGCAGATCCCGCTGATCGGGATGGCTGAGCAGCAGGATGATCCCGTAGTCGATGAACGCCCCGGTGGTCTGCCATCCGAAGGACAACGCGCCGGCCACCAGCTCAGTCACCCGGGCGTCGTGAACGCGCGGGCCGACCGTGCCGGCGTCCAGCAGCCGGGACAGCGCGTCGTCGCCGGGCTGCTCACGGCGCCGCGCGACCAGTTCCTTCGCGTAGCCGACGAGTTTCTCCCGGCCGCCGGCCGGGCGGGTGGTGTCGGGCCAGTGGTCGTCGCCGGTCCAGGCGCGGAAGCGCGGAATGTCCTCGACAGGCACGTCGAGCAGCGCACAGACGACCCGGGCGCTGAACGGGACCGTGAAGCTCTCGTGCAATTCCACCGGCGGCGTGCGTGCGGCCAGTTCGTCGACCAGGCATTCCGCGGTCTTGCGGATGTGCGGAACGGCGCCGTCGAAGGTCGCGGTCGAGAAGACCTTGTTCATGGTCTTCCGCCAGATCGTGTGGGTCGTGTACTCGAACCGGCCGCGGGCGGCCGCCTGGCGCGTCATTCCCGTTCCACGCGGACCGGCCAATGCCTTAGCCGACAGGGCATGTGGCATGCCCAGCCGCTCGTCGGACAACAGCGCCCGCACTTCGGAGTGACGGGTGACGTGCCAGACCGGATCGCCGGAAGCCGATTCGATTCGTTCGATGGGACCGGCCATGCCGGCCAGATTAACGATTACCGGTGTTGGGACGGCACTGCCAACGGTCGGACAGGTGCTTGGGCGCCAGGCTGAGCCAGGCGTCGGTGATGACCTCGGCCAACTGTTCGTCCGACACCTCGGCCAACCGCACCAGCACCGACAGGCTGGACTCCCAGTGCGGGGTGACGAAGAAGACCGACGGCTGTTGGCGCACGAGCGCGTCCCGTTCGGCCCGGTCATACACCCTGATCGCCGCCAGCTCGCCATATTCGGCGCGCCGTTCGGCCTCGTCCGGCACGCGCAGCCGGGGATGGTTGCGGGCCAGCACCTTGCCGTTGAAACGCCAGGCCGGTTCGGCCAATTCGGTCTCCGGCAGCGCGCGCAGGATCTCGCACACCGTCTCCCAGCTGGCCATGCCTATGTCATACCAACACCGTGCAGGACGATGCCGGTCGCGGTCGGCACATAGTCCTCGCCCCGCACCACGTGCGCGTCGAACCGGCCGTCGTGGTTGCCGGCGCGGACGCCCGCGATCTGGTAACAGGCGTGGACCTGCTCGCCGCGCCTGGCGTCGGCGAGCAGCCGCACCCGCAGCCGGCGGACGACCAGGTCGGGGCGCGGCCCGTCGCCGGCCACCGCGGCCGCGGCCATCTCGAGCAGCTGGTCCACATAGCCGCTGAAGGACATCAGCTCGCTCCGCACCGGCCAGATCTGCTCGGGGCCGTCGGATCCCTGCTGGGCGTTCTGGCGAAGCGTCTCCGCCTCGGTCGCCGGGTCGTGGCTGGCCACCGCCGTGCCCAGGCCCTCGATGTCGTCGAGCACCAGCGATTCCAGTCCGGGCGGCGGGCAGGCGTTCGACCCGTCCGCGGCGTGTGGGAGCAACACCGCGGTGAAACGGCCACGCAGCGCGACCTGGTCACCGTCGCGGGCGACCACCGAGAAGAACCGGCCGTCGCCGAGCCGTTCCACCTCGACCTCCGGTTCGTCCTTGGTGGCACCGGCCGGAAAGAGGGCCGAGCCGTCAACCACGGCCGGCCGCAGCGCACCGCCTGGGGGGCAGCCGTTATCGGCCAGCCAGGCCAACACCGCCTGCTCGGCCCGGCCCATCAACGCGGCGGCGCCGGTCACGGGCACAACGCCTCACCGTTGCGGACGAAGACCTTCTCAACCACGTCGTCACCGAGTCGCTGCACTCGGGCGTGCAAGGTATTCAGCGGGTCCAGGCCGCCCTCGCTGTGCGGGAAGTCGGTGGCGAAGCAGTACACGTCAGCCAGCCCGAACCGCTCGATGTAAACGTCGACCGGCTCCCACCAGTACGGCGTGAGCCGCACCTGCCGGCTGATGTACTCCGACGGCCGCAGGGACAGGTACCGGGACAGCTTGCGGGATTCGACGTCGACCCGGTGGTCGAGCATTTCGGCGAACGGACCGATCCACTGGGCGGTCAGCTCCATCACGCCGATGCGCAGGCCGGGATGGCGTTCGAGAACCCCGCCCAGCAGCAGGGTGGTGAGGTAGGTCTGCGGCGCGAGCCAGCCGGTCGCCATGCTGAACGGGTCTAGCTCGCCGCCGGCGAGGTGCTCGGCCTTCGACCACGCCTTGTCCAGGAATCCCGACTCACTGCCGATGTGGAAGATCACCGGCAGCCCGGCCTCGGCCAGCACCGTCCACAACGGATCCCAGGCCGGGTCGGCGGGGGAGAGCCCGGCCGGCGGGCGGCTGCACGACGCCGACACCGCGTGCCCGCCGGCGGCGGCAATGCGCTGCGCGTCGGCGATCGCGGTTTCCACGTCGTGCATCGGCAGGATCGCGGTCGGGCGCAGCCGGCCGCCGGACGGTCTGGCCCAGTCGAGGATCCATTCGTTGTACCGGCGGACGGCCTCGGCCACGCCGGGCATCCGGGTGCCGGCGATCGAGGAGAACAGGCCGTCCGGCCCGATCATCTGCCGTTGTACGCCGAACAGGTCGATGGTCTCGATCCGCCGGACCGCGTCGAAGGAACCGGGCGATGCCCAATCCTTCAGCGTCCAGACGTTCTCGGCGTCGAGCTCGACTCCGGCGCTCTGCTGCTCCGGGTCGCGGTCGCCGAAAGCTGCCGACGCCAGCCGGGCGTAGCGGGCCGCGAACTCCTCGCCGACCGCGGACTTCATCTGGCTCGGGGTGATGTACAGGTGGGAGTCGCAGTCGACGATCCGACCCCTGAGATCCTGCACAGTCGTCACAGTGCGCCTCCCGTCTGCGGCGCCATCGTGGATTTGCTGGATTTCCATTGTCAAGCAGGCGAATCGGCGACGGATCGATCCCTTGTTCGGCCGTCGCCGCGTCCAATACCGTCGACCGGCACCCGTGGTCATTTCCGACGGAAGGCTGGAATCGCAATGGTCGGCTCCGTTGTGTGGTCCGAGACGCCGGCCGGTGAGCCAGCCTGGCACGTATCGCGCTACCGGGAAGTCAAGACGCTGATGGAGGACGGTCGGCTGGTGATGAACCACCCGAACCCGGAGGCGGCGCCGTGGTATACGGACTCCCCGATGCACCGGGTGATGGTGCGGCTGGCTGCGGGTCCCATTCCGAAGGGCGGCTCCGACCACGAGGAGCGGGCAGCTCGCCGGGCCGCGATGACCCGGATATTCGCGCCGCGCAATCTCCGGCACGCGAGCCCGAACGTCCAGGCGACGAGCGACCTGCTGCTCGACAAGCTCGCGTCCGGGCCGCCTCCGGTGGACCTACATGAGGCCTATTCGATCCCGCTGTGCGCGTCGGCCGTATGCGAGCTCCTCGGCGTGCCGGCCGACGACATCGCCCTGTTCCGCCAGTGGGCCGACGACAAGGACAGCCCGGACATGCGACGGGCGATGGTCGGGCTGCGCGACCTGACCCGGTACGTCAAGCTGCTGGTCGAGCGGCGCCGCGAGGAGCCCGGTGACGACATCGTCTCGCTGCTGCTGGCGACCGAGAGCGAGGATGAGTTCCACGTCGGCCGGACCACGAACCTGGTCACCTGGATGCTCGGGCTGGGCTGGCAGGTCGCCGCGTCGGCGATCGACTTCGGGATCCTGACGCTGCTGGCCCACCCCGACCAGTTCGCGTTGCTGCGCGCTGACCCGTCGCTCGCCGACAGCGCGACGGAGGAGGTGCTGCGTCACTTCAATGCGACTGCCGCGCCGCGTAATGGTCTGGACCGGTATGCGGGCGAGGACATCGAAATCGACGGCGTGCTGATCAAGTCGGGCGACATGGTGCTGCTGGACGTTCCCGCGGCCAATCACGACCCCGAGGTGTTCGCCGACCCGGACGTCTTCGACATCCGACGTTCGCCGAACCCGCATCTGACGTTCGGCCACGGATTCTATTTCTGCAATTTCAACAAGGTGGCCAGGACCGAGGTTTCGGTCGGCCTGAGCGCATTGTGCGGGCGTTTTCCCAACCTGCGGCTGGCCGTCGACCCGGCTGAGCTGAGCTTCATGAAACACCCGCAGAGCGGTCCGGTCCGGCTGCCGGTGGCCTGGTAAGGATCACCCGGCGGCCAGCAGCCGGCCGAGATGGTCGGCGAGCTGCCGGGCGGTCGGGAAGTCGTAGAGCGTGGTGACGGGCAGCGGCAGCCCGGTCCGCAGCCGCAGCTGGGCAACCACGGCCGTCGACCCGGCCGAGTCCAGGCCCAGGTCGCGGAAGCTGCGGTTGGGGGCCACCGGCTCGCCCTCGGCGTAGCCGAGCACAGCGCCCGCGCAGCGACTCACCAGGTCGCGCAGCTGCGCCGCGGTCATGGTTTGGGTGACGGGTACGGCCGGCGGCGCCGTCGTAGGCCGGCCCGAGTCCGCGGCGGTGTCCAGCCAGTGCCGCCGCCGTTGAAAGGCATATGTCGGCAGGTCGATCGCCCGCCCGCCAGCCGATCCGGCTAGCGCGGCCGGGTCCACCGTTGCCCCGCCTGTCCAGGCCGCGGCCAGGTTGCGGCGCAGTTCCGTCATGCCGCCGTGATCGCGGCGCAGCGTCCCGACCGCGGTCACGGGGTGGCCGGCGAGGTCAGCGATCTCCCGGATGCTGTCCAGGAGGGCCGGGTGCGGACTGCACGCGACGAACAGCCGGGCGCCGGCGGCCAGGGCGCTGCCCACGGCATCGGCGAACCGCACCGGCTGCCGCAGGTTGGCGAACCAGTAGTCCGCGTCCAGCCCGGTCGTTGTGAACGGCGCGCCGGTCACCGTCGAGACGAAGGTCGGACCGGCTGCGCGGGGGCGGATCGGCGCGAGCTGCGAGCGGATCGTCGCCCGCAGCGGATCGACTGCCGGCGAGTGGGAGGCGTAATGGACCGGCAGCAGCCGGGTCCGCCGCCCGTCGGCGTCCAACTCCCGCTGCAGCGCGCCCAGCGCTTCATACGACCCGGACACGACGATCGACGACGGCCCGTTGAACACGGCCGGATAGACCTCGTGCCCCCGCTCGGCGATCCGGTCGAGCACGAGCTGCGTCGGCGCGCTGATCGAGAGCATGCCGCCGCCTGACACCGCGGTCACGGCTCGGCTGCGCAGCGCCACCACCCGGGCGGCGTCGGCCGGGTCGAGGGCGCCGGCCACGGTTGCCGCGGCGATCTCGCCCTGGGAGGGACCGATCACCAAGTCGGGCTCGACGCCGGCCGAGCGCCATACCGCGGCCAGCGACACCATCACCGCCCACAATGCCGGCTGCACGACGTCGACCCGGTCCAGCCCGGCCGCGCCGGGCGCCCTGGTCAGCACGTCGATCAGGTCGTAATCGATGTACGGCCGCAGCGCGTCCGCACAGTCGGCGATCGTGCGCGCGAACACCGGGTGCTCGGCGATCAGCGTTTCGGCCATCCCAGGCCATTGCGTCCCCTCGCCCGGGAACACGAACGCGCACCGGCCGGGCGTCACGCGGCCCGGTACGACCGCCGGGTCGGGCCGGTCGGCGGCCAGCGCGTCGACGCCGGCGAGCAGGTCGGTGGCCCGGGTGCCGAGGACGACGGCGCGGTGCTCGAGGTGGGCGCGGGTGTGGGCCAGGGAGAACACCACATCCGCGGGGTCGGCCGGCTGCGCCCGCAGCTGCCCGGCCAGCCGAGCCGCTTGCCCGGCCAGGGCCGCGGCGCTGCGGCCGCTGACCAGCCAGGCTTGCGCCGTCGCATCGCCTTTCGCCGGCGCGGTGTTCACCGCGTCGCCATCGGCCAGGATGAGGTGGCAGTTCGTCCCGCCGACCCCGAAAGAGCTGACGCCGGCGAGCAGTGGGCCGGCAGGTCCGGGCCACTCGCGGGCCGCCCGCACGACCCGCAGGCCGAGGGCGGCCAGCGGGATCGTGGCCGGCGGCCGTTCGTGGTTGAGCGTCGCCGGCAGCCTTCGGTGCGCGAGGCTCAGCACGACCTTGAGCAGGCCGGCGATGCCGGCCGCGCCTTCGAGGTGGCCGATGTTGGTCTTGACCGAGCCGACCAGCAGCGGATCGTCCGCGGGCCGGCCGGCACCTAGCGTGTGGCCGAGCGCCGCCGCCTCGACCGGATCCCCGACCGGCGTGCCGGTGCCGTGTAGCTCGACATACCGCACAGCGGTCGGCGCGACCCCAGCCGCGGCACAGGCCAATGTGATCGCCTCTCGCTGGCCGGACTCCGCGGGCACGATCAGGCCCGGACCGCCGCCATCGTGGGTGATCGCTCCGCCGAGGATCACCGCGTGGACCGGGTCGCCATCGGCCTGCGCGTCGGCCAGCCGTCGAAGTACCACGATCCCGCCGCCCTCGCCGCGGACGTAGCCGTTGGCCCGCTCGTCGAAGGTAAAGCAGCGGCCGTCGGGCGACAGCGCGCCGATCCGCCCTATTCGGTCAGTGGTCTCCTGGAGCAGCGTGAGGTTGACCCCGCCGGCCAGCGCGGTGTCGATCCGCCCGCTGCCCAGGGCCTCGCAGGCCAACTGGATCGCGACCAGCGATGACGACTGTCCGGTGTCGACGGTCAGGCTGGGGCCGCGCAGGCCGAGGAAGTACGACACCCGGTTCGCGAGCAGGCTGCTCAGCGTGCCGGTGAACGTGTGTCGGTCGGCCCGGGCGGCACGGTCGGCGAGCAGGGCATAGTCGTGGCCGATCGCGGCCAGGTAGACGCCGGTCGCGCTGTCGCGCAGCCGGTCCGGGGCGATTCTGGCGTGCTCGACCGCCTCCCAGGCCAGCTCGAGAGCCAACCGGTGCTGGGGGTCCAGCGCTGCCGCCTCGGCCGGCGATATCCCGAAGAAGTCCGCGTCGAACATGTCCACGCCGGCGATATAGCCGCCGCGACAGCTCGGGCCACCCGGCCCCGGCCTCCCCGGTGGCGGTTCTCCCACCGCGTCGATACCGTCGCGGAGCAGTCGCCAGAACTCCGCCGGCCCGTCGGCGCCGGGCAGCCGGCAGGACATTCCGATAACCGCGACCCGAGCCTGCGGCTCACGGTCGGCGGTGTCGCGCATGACCCCTCCTGGGGCGGCAGGATCGGGCGGTCGCCTGGCGGTTCTGCGCCAGCGCGAGCCTCCGTCCGACGGCAGTACGTGGTCAAGGCGAATGAGTCCTTGCACGCTCTTCTTGCGAATGACTTGCAACTAAGCTCAGGGCAGCGGCCGACCGGCGGCGGAGATCGAGGGACCGTGCATATTCCGGATGGTTACCTGAGCCCACAGACCTGCGCGGTCGGTTTCGCTGTGACGGCGCCGTTCTGGTTCGCTGCCGGCCGAAGGGTCCAGCGGACGGTCAGGAGCCGCAACGTTCCGACGCTGGCAGTGCTCTCCGCGGTCTGTTTCCTGATCATGATGTTCAACATCCCGATTCCGGACGGGACGACGGCGCACGCGATCGGTGGTGGGCTGGTCGCGGTGCTGCTGGGTCCATGGGCCGCGGTGATCGCGATCAGCGTGGCACTGGGATTCCAGGCGTTGCTGTTCGGGGACGGCGGCGTGCTGTCGTACGGGGTCAACTGCCTCAACATGGCGGTGATCCTGCCGTTCGTTGCCCTTGGCACCTACCGGCTGCTCGCCAGCGGGTCGGAGCTGACCAGCACCCGCCGGGCCGTCGCGGCCGCGATCGGCGGCTACGTCGGCATCAACGTCGCCGCGCTGGCCTGCGGAATCGAGCTGGGCATCCAACCGACGCTGTTCCACAGCGCGTCGGGCGCGCCGCTGTACTCGCCGTACCACCTGTCGCAGAGCATTCCGGCCATGCTGCTCGCGCACCTGAGCGTCGCCGGGTTCGCCGAGGCGATCGTCACCGGTGGGGTGATCGCCTACCTTCAGCGGGCCAATCTGCCGTTGTTGCGGGTCAATCATCCCGGCATTCCGGCGCTCGGCGAGGAGACCGTTACCCGCCGAGTGCGGCCCATCGTGGCCGCCGGCATCGCGGTTCTGGTCATGGTCGTGCTGACCCCGATCGGGCTGCTGGCTCCCGGTGGCGCGTTCGGTGAGGACAGCCCGGCCACGTTGAACCTGCACAAGTACCACCTCTCGGCAGTTCCGTCGGGGCTGAATCACTGGAACGGGTTGTGGAATCACGTCCTGTTCAATCGATACGATTTCGGCTCTGACCAGCACCGGTCGCTGGGATATGTGGTTTCGGCCGTGGTCGGCATCGTCGTCGTCGGAACCGCGGTATTCCTGATCGGGATGGCCATCCAGTACCCCGCCCGTCGGCAGGAACGTTCTCGCGTGGCCGCGGCGCAACAGGCTCGGACGAAAGCCTCGCCGCAGTGACCGCCGCCCGGGGCGCGCCGGTCCCGACGCCGGACTGGCTGTTGCGGCGGGAGGTCGCGTTGTGCCCGTGCAACTGCATCGGGAAACGCCGGCGGATCGGCTACCTGCAAAAGACCATCGACGGCGGTGCCGGCCTGCTGCGCCAAGTGATGTTCTCCGACGACGTCGCGCGACAGAGCGGGCTGCTCCAGCGGATCGACCCGCGGGTGAAGATCGTCAGCCTGGTCGGGCTGCTGGTCGTGGCCACGCTGATGCACAACATCGCGACGCTGGCCGTGATTTACCTGGGAACGTTGCTGTTGGCGATGTGCTCGGCGCTGCCGCTGTCATTCTTCGTCAAGCGCGTCTGGCTCTTTATTCCGATCTTCACCGGCATCGTGGTCATCCCGGCCATGCTGTCGATCGTGACGCCCGGCCACATCGTGTGGACGGTGTGGCACTGGCATGGTCGTCCGGAGGGATTCACGACCCAGGGGCTTCAAGCCGCCGGGCTGATCGTCGCGCGGGTGGCGACCTCGATTTCGCTGGTCGTGCTGATCACGCTGACCACCCCGTGGACCCGGCTGCTGTCCGCGCTGCGCGCACTCGGCGTACCGAGAATGTTCGTCCTGGTCATCGGGATGGCGTATCGGTACATCTTCCTGCTGCTCGCCTCGGTCACCGACATGTACGAGGCCCGCCGTGCCCGCTCGGTCGGCGCGCAGAAACACGACCGGCAAGCGCGGACGTTCGTCGCCGCCACCGCCGGTGCGCTCATCGGGAAAACCCACCAGCTTGCCGAGGAGGTCCACCAGGCCATGGTGTCCCGCGGTTACACCGGCGACGCCAAGACCCTCGATCGCGGCCGGCTGATGGCCATCGACGGCGTTTACGCCGCCGCCGTCGTCGCGTTCGCCGCTCTTCTCATTCTCGGAGACGTGCTTCTTGGCCGCTGACGTACTGCTCGTCTGCCGGGATGTTAGCTATTCATATCTCGGCCGGTTTCCCGCGCTGGTCGGGGCCTCGATGCAGGTACGGCGCGGGGAGAAGCTAGCGCTGCTCGGTGCGAACGGCTGCGGAAAGTCGACCCTACTGAAGGTGCTCGACGGCCTGCTCTTTCCCGATGCCGGCGAATACCACGCTTTCGGTACGCGAATCACTGAGGATTCGTTGGAAGACCGGCAGGTCTCGGAGGGATTCCGGTCGCGCGTCGGCTTCGTGTTACAGAACTCCGACGCGCAGGTCTTTTCGCCCTCGGTCCGCGAGGAGGTGGCGTTCGGACCGCTCCAGATGGGCCTGGCCAGCGATACGGTGACCGGCCGAGTCGATGACGTGCTCGCACTGCTGGGCATCACCGACCTCGCCGACCGCGCCCCGTTCCAACTTTCCGGCGGGCAAAAGAAGAAAGTTGCCATCGCCAGCGTCCTGGCCATGAATCCCGAGGTGCTGTTGTTCGACGAGCCGACGGCCGCTCTGGATCCGCGTACCCAGATGTGGTTGATCGAACTGATCGAGCAGCTGTCCGCGGCGGGCAAGACGATCGTGCACGCCACCCATGACCTCGACGTGCTCCACCGGATCGCCGACCGGTGCCTGGTGTTCGGCGAAGATCACCGAATCGTCGCCGAGGGCGATCCCGACATCCTGCTTGAGCGGCGTGACCTGCTGCTCGACGTCAACCTGATCCACGACCACACCCTGCTAGGCCATCGCTGAGCGCCGTTTACCCAATTAAATAAGGCTAAACCGGACGGTACCTGCCGGCTTCGGGACACCGGCGCAAGAATCTGCTTATAACATCAGCCGCTCCCATCCAGGGTGATGACCTTCATGTCGCCTAATTGGGCCGGGTTGCAGGCGATCAGGATGTTGATCTGGTCGATCTCCTCCTGCTTCTGTGCCTCCAGCTTGGGGATGACGGTCTCCAGGGTGCTGATTGTCAGGTCGCCGATGTCGGCTTGCGGGTAGGCGAAGTCGGTCAGTTCGGGCGGGATCATGGTGACGAAGGTCTTGGCGACGCCGAGCTGGCACTCGGTCTGCTGGCCGGCGAGGCAGGACCCGGTCGCGTTGATAGCGGCGACCGAGGTGTTGGCCAGGCGAAGTGCGGAAGAAGCCTTCTTCAGGTACTTGCAGGCGCCGGTCTCTCGTTCGGCGCAGAAGGCAGTGGCGAGATTTATCGCGGCCAGTGCGGTGTTCTCGGCTTCAGTGGGGGCGCCGGGGTCGTCGCCGGTCGGGTCGGTGACGTTGAGCGGATTGTTTGCCGCGTAGGCGTACGCCGATCGGGTCGCGGTGACGACGGGGTCGCGGGTGAGGAACTGGGCGGTGGTCGGGTCGTAGTACCGGTCGCGCAGATACCCCAGTCCGGATTCGGCGTCGGTGTACTCGCCGGCGTACTGGAACGGGTTGGTCACCGTGCCGGTCGAGCCGGCCAGCCGGCCGGCGGCGTCGTACGTGTAGCTCGCGACCACGATGCCGGTGCTGTCGGCCAGGGCGCGGGTAGAGCCGAGCTGGTCGGCGTAGTAGTACAGCGTCCCGCTGGCGGAGACCTGTTCGATCGGCTGGTTGTTCGGTCCGTAGATGTAGCTGGTTGCTCCGTCGGTGATGAGCAGCGGCAGCCCGTCTGCCACGTCCCAGGCTTGTTGGGTGGTGGTGCCGGCGACGGTCTTGCTTGCCCGCAGGCCGTCGCCGTCGTAGCCATAGGTCGCGGTCGAACCGTAGCGGGTCAGCCGGTTGGCCTGGTCGTAGACCAGCGTCTGCCCGTTGGCGGTCAGCCGGTTTCCCCTGGTGTCGAACGTGAAGGTGGTGAGCTGGGGCCGCAGCGCGATCAGCGCGCCGACGAGTTGGGTGCTGGTGCTGAACGTGGCGGTCCGGGTTCCGGTGGCCCCGCGCGGCAGGGCGGCTTGGTCTGCCAGGGCAGCGACCGCGGTGGTGCCGCCGGATTGTTGGACGCGTTCGGTGAGAACCGGCGTTGTCCAGGTCCCGGCGGTGGCCGCGCCGATGGCGCCCTGGAGCGCGACGAGCTGGTCACCACCGATCGAGGTGGTGATGGACGGCAGAACGATCGAGCTGCCGGGCGCTGCCGACGCGGTGACGGGTGCGGCATCGATGGGGCTGGCCGGATCCACCCCGCGATAGACGGCGATGACGACGGACTTGGCGGTTTTGGTGGAGAACGCGAGCGACACGCTCGTGTCGCCAGCGACCGCCGTTCGCCGGAAGACCGCGAGTTGTGCGCTGGTGTTGGAGGTGCCGGACACGAAAGGCGATCCGGGGGTCGCCGTGTATCCGGTCGGCGTGCTCACGGTCTTGCCGTACCCGAGCGTCGCCGCGACCACGATCTGGTCGCCGGCCGCAGTACCCGCCGGGAGGTTGATTGTCAACGTGTTCGGGGTGGTTGCGGCGCCGGCCGAGGCGGTGCCGACCAGGGTGATATGGCCGGTGCCGGTGAGCTGGTTGGCGGCGTCGTAGGACTGGGTGTAGCCGCTGGTGAGCGTGGTCGGGTTGTCGGCGGCGTCGTAGGCCAGCGGTGCATTGTCCACGGAGCGCAGCTGATTCAGCTGGGTGTAGCTGTAGGTGTGGGTGTCGGCGGGCACGCCGGTGCTGGCTGTCGTCAGCACCTCGTCATCGTTGTCGCGGGTGTAGCTGAAGGACGCGAGCGTGCTGGCTCCCTTGCTGTCCACGATCCCGGTGACGTTGTCGGCGGCATCGGGGGTGTTCGTGATCGCTGTCGAGTTCGGAAGGGTGCTGCCCGTCAGGAAGTTGTCGGCGTTGTAGCTGAACGTCGTGGTCTTGTTGTTCCAGTCGGTGACGGACTGGAGGCGTCCGGCGTCGTCGTAGCTGCGCTGCACGGTGCCGCGCCCGCCCGGATAGCCGATCGAGGTGACGTGGCCGCGCAGGTCATAGCCGTAGCTGGTCACCAGGTTGGCGCCGTTCGTCGAACGGGTGAGCCGGTTGACCGAATCCCATGCCCAGGTCGATGTCCCGGTGCCGTCGGTCATGGCGGTTCGCTCGCCGTCCGCGTCGTAACTGATGGCGGTGACGTTCGAGGTGACGCCGTCGGAGTAGCTGATCGATTTCAGCTGGCCGTCGGCGTCGTAGGTCCGCGAGGTGCATCCGGTTGCCGGCGTGGTCGTGCAGTTGCCGCCGGGGTCCTGCTTCCAGAGCTGGTGTCCCAACGCGTCGTAGGAGTATTGCGTGACCCGGTTGAGCGGATCGGTGACCGAAGTCAGGTGGCCGAGGGGGTCGAAGGCGTAACTGGTGGTTTGGGCGGCACCGTCGGTTTGGCCCTTGAGCGAGCCGTCGGGCCAGTAGTCGGTAAGCAGGGTTGAACCGTCCGGCCGACCGACCTGGGTGCGTTCGTTGTCCAGGTCGTAGGTATAGGTGGTGGTCTGCTGGTTGCCGTCACGGACGGTTTTAAGGTTCTGGTCGGCGTCGTAAGTCCGTACGCTCTGATGTCCGAGGGCATCGACGGTGCTGAGCACGTTCCCGTAGGCGTCGTAGGTGTATGCGGTGGTGTAGCTCGGGTTCGGCGTCGAGCAGGACACCCCTGCCGCCGTGCCGCGCGGTTGGATGTCGCGCAGGCGGCGTCCGGCGTCGTCGTAACAGAACGTTTCGACGTCCGCGGTCGGGGTGATCGGGTCGCTGACCGAGCCGAGGTCGCCGTAGCTGTCGTAGCTGTACCTCCACACCTTGCCGTCGGGATCGGTCATCGAGGTCACGTCGCCGGGATGGCTGGCATCGCCGAGGGTGTACGTGGTGGTCTGGGAGGTGCCCGGCTGGGTGTCGACCGGGGTGCTGACCGAGGTCAGATTCCCGGCTGCGTCGTAGGAGTAGGTGGTGGTGACCTGCCGACGGTCGGTCTTGGTTGCGAGCTCGTCGAAGGCGTTGTAGGTGTAGCTGGCGGTGTTGCCCAGCGGGTCGGTCACCGAAGTGAGCCGGCCCCGGCTGTCGTAGACCCGCGAGGTGGTGTTGCCCAGCGGGTCGAGGGTGGCGTTCGGCATCAGCGTCGCCGGGTCGTAGCTGATCAGCCAGCTGGCCGCCTGCGCGGTGCCGTACCCCTTGGTGACCGCGGTCGGCATGCCGTTGAGGTAGGCGTTGACGGTGATGTTGCCCTTCGGGTCGGTGATCTTCGTGGCGCCCGGGATCGATGTGTAGTCGAAGGTCGTGACCCGGCCGAGGAAATCGGTCTGCGAGGTGACCCGACTCGACGTCGGGTCGTAGACCGTGGTCAGGTAATGCTTGGTGCTGGCGCCCTGCTGGTTCGGGTCAAGGAATTGCGTCAGGCGATGTGCGCTGTCATAGCCGGCGGTGGTGACCGCGCCACCGGCGTCGGTAATGCTGGTCAGGTTGCTGCTCGCGTCGTAACCGAATCTGACGGTGCGGGCCAGGCTGGTCGAGTCGGCGATGGTGCTAATGAGCGACCCCGACCAGGTGAGGGTCACCCGGCGCCCGGCCGGATCGGTGATCGTGGCGAGTTGGCCGCCCGCGTAAGTCAAGCTCGTGCGGTAGCCGTTGAGGTCGGTGATCGCGGTGAGTTGACCGGCGGAGTTGAAGGTGTAGCTCTGCCGGCCGGTTCGGGTGAAGGTCCAGCTGCCGTCGCCGTTGTGTTTCAGGGTCGCGATGACCCGGGCGGCGGCCCGGTACGCGTTGTCGGCCAGGGTGAACGCGACGGTCGATCCGTTCTCCTGGTTAATGGTCACCGCGGAGGCGTCGGCGTTGGCGACCAGGGACATGTTGTAGCTGAACGTCCAGCCGTAGCCGAGCGGGCCGGCTGTCGAGGCAGCGAGGGAGTTGTACGTCTGGGTGAAGTCGATGGCGGGACCTCGGCCCGGCAACGACAGGTCGTCGATCGTGCGCCAGAGGTTGCCGGTGGACGCGTCGATCGGATCGCCCGTCGTGTTGATGCCGGCCGCGCAGCCTGCGCAGGGCTCGGACAGGTTCTGGCCACCGAAGCTCTCCGACGGGATGACCTGGGCGTCGGGTGGCAGCCCGCCGAGTTGGCCGTAGTGGTGCAGGGAGCCGTCCGAGACCGACACCCAGACGTCCGGCGGGGTGATGGCCACGTTGCTGGAGTCGTACGCGATGGTCGCAGTCGTGCCAGAGGCGTTGCTGGTGTAGCTGTCGAGCGTCGTCGGCGTCGACCAGGTCGGCGAGGTCAGGCTTCGGTTGCTGGCCTTCGCAATGGTCGGGTTGTACGACGCGCCGTACATGTAGAGGCGGTTGTCCGCGCCGAAGCCGACGGCGGCACCGGACGCCGGCATCCCGCTGGGGACGCTGCCGCTGTCGTGCGTGGACCAGTTATTGCCGTTGTCCGTCGACTGGAATGTCGTGAGCGCCGTACCATCGAAGCCGGTGATCCACACCTCGTTGGCCGACCCTGGCCGCGGCATCAGGTTCAGCGTAGCGAAGCTGTTAGCGAGCGCGGGCGGTGTGCTGACCGTAGCCGTTGCCGGGGTGACGAAGTCCAAGCGGGTGAAACTTTCGATCCCCTGCGAGCTCACGCTCAGGTCGTAGAGGTAATTGCCCTGGACGGCGAACTGCGAGATGTAGCCGACGAAGAGGTATCCACGGTAGGCCCAGGTGCCACCGTCGTCCTTGGATAGGTAGACGTATCCGCTGTCGCGTTCGACCGCGAGGATGTTCGGTCCGGCGAGCTTGATCAGCCTGGCTGGCCCGGTGAATTGCGACGACGTACCGCCGAAGGTGACAGCGCCGTACCACCGGCCGTTGACATACCGATAGAAGTTGGTGGCCGAGTAGTAGCCCTGGGGATTGGCCGCGGCCTCGTAGTACAGCTCGCCGTCATCGGCCACCCCGAGTACGCCGCTGGTAACCGCGTTGGGTGGCAGCGGGACTCGCTGCCAGTGCGCGCCGTCCGCCGAGCGCAGGATGCTGGCCGGCGAGGCTGTCGATAGGGCTGCTTCCCAGGACCGGGACGGGCTGGCCGCGAACTGGGTACAGGTGCAGTTCTGCAGGACGAGCGAGCCGGTGGTGCTGAAGGTGGTCATGGGGGCCTCGGCGATGGCTGTGCCGGGGCCTTGCAACTCATAGACGCTCTTGGTGCCCGATGGCTGTCCCCAGATGTAACCGAACAGGACGAGTGGACCGCTCGGATCGCCGTTGCCCGGCTGGAGGCCAACCACCCGGGAGTTGCCGCCGTCAGTGCCCGGCACCGTGCCGATCACGTTCACCGAGCCCCAGCCGTCATTGGCCCGCAGCCCGCGGCCGGCCTCGTCGATCTCCATCGACGAACCGTTGACCAGCGACGCGATGACGTGCAACTTGCCGTCAGCGCCGATGACCATCGACTCGGTGTCCGGGGCGGTACCGCGCAGGTACGCCGGCGGCAGGTCAGCGCGGACGGGCATCGACCACGTCGTGCCGGCGTCGGTCGACTCCAGGATGTAGAGCGGTGCCCCGGTGTTCGGCGACCCGGTCGCCACCGTGCTGTAGAGGTACAGGTGAGTGGTCGAACCTGGGGCATGTCCGAGGCTCATGTTCCACGCGCCCGCCGGCATGGGCACCGGGATGGATTCCACCGTATGCGCGGCGATGTTGTACCGGAAGTAGATCGGTGTGCCGTTGGAGCTCACTCCGGCGAACTGGACGTAACCGCCGATCACCGCTGCGCGCCCACTGTAGAAGCCCGGCGGATTACCGTAGCTCGACCAGGTGTGCCCGCCGTCCGTCGACGCCGCCAGAGCCGGCGACTGCCAGGGCTGGTTGAGGAACTCGGCAATCAGTACGGTGCCGGACGTGACGAACCATCCGGGATAGGAGTAAACCCCGACCGCGATGGGCGTCGACCAACTCGATCCGTCGTATGTCGTAAACGAACTGTTTCCGTTGCTGGTGACCGTGAGCCCGGACAGGGTTCCCGCGTCGTCGATCGTCACCTTGCTCAGCGTCACGCCGGCTGGACCGCTGATCTGCTGCCAGGACACCCCGGCATCGCTGGACACATCGACGAACTGACTCGAGCCCTGCGACACCAGCACGGCATAGCGACCACCCGTCGGATTCGTGGCGACGTCCATGCCGGTCGCGTTCGCGCCCAACAGGGTGGGGTCGGTGGCAGCGGTTGCGGTCCTCGCTTGCAGTAACACCGCGGGGGTAAGCCCGGCTATCAACAGCAAGGAGATGATCGCGTGACGGATGCGCATGAGCGCCCCAATCCTCGGAGGGAACGCGCAGCATAACCGAGTGCCGGTGGGCCAACCCGTCGACGCGCTGCACCGTTCCGGGCGTCAGCGAAGCAGCTTTGCCTGCCGCGGGATCGGAGGTCACTCCTCCTGTTGTTGGAGCTTGGCATAGACGAACTGGAGGAAGTCCGACACCGCCACACTGGCGAAGGTGCCGGCGGCCAGCTTGGTGGCGCGCGGAGCGAAGACCGAGCCGGCGACGAACCCGGTGGCCACCCACTGCGCCAGGCAGAACGGACAGGTGATCAACTCGCCGACCGCATGCTGGGCAGCCGATTCCTTGCGCGGTTCCTCGGCCAACTCGGCCGGTGCCTGCCGCCCTTGGAAGGCGGTGAACGGCGCCCGCAGCGGGCTGGTGACCGCGTCCTTGGACAGCGTCCGGCTGAGCTTGTGGGTCGCCACCCCGAACAGCGCCAGGTCCCAGGGTGAGATGCCGTCCGGCAGGCGCACGTTGCGGCGCCGGGCGACAGCGACCAGACCCGCGACGCCGGCTCCGTATACCCCCATCGCGGACAGGTAGCCGCTGATCGGCCGCTGGTGGCCCTGGGCGTACTTGGCTGCCTGACGCTGGCCCCAGTCGGCCAACTTCTGCACAACACTCATCCGGGTGCACTTCCTGCCGGAACCACCAGCAGGTGCTCGCTGGTGGATCGCGAACGCTACTGCCTAGCGAGCCCGAGCATAGTGCGTGCGGAGATCGGCCGGATCGGAAGAGGTTCCTACCGAATGAGGTATTGACCTGTCGAAGAGCCGTGTGCAGACTGTTCGCTGGCTGAATTCCGTGCGTTTGCCGGCGTGGCCCCTCTCGGCCGCCGCGAGTCACGCTGAGCGACTAGGTAGACCGGCGGCCCTCCCACAAGGTGGCGTCATGTTCGGTCGCCGATCTTCCGTCCGTCATCGTTTGCTTGTAATCCTTTCCGCGACGATTGTCGTGGTGGGCCTGTCATGGGCAGGGGGTTCGGCGGCGGCCTCGCAGACGTCCGCGTCGGGCGCCAGGTCGCCCAACCAGCATCTGAGTATTAGCTGCGAATACAGCACATTATGCCCCGATGTTTCGGATTCGCAGCTGATCTTCGACCACTACGTCGGGCACGACGAGCCGTCGCTGCTTTTCTACTCGAACCAGCCCGGCTCCGGTAACCAGATGCAGACCACGATCACGCTGCCGCGTGACCCGTCGCCGGCAAACCCGACCCAACCCGGTAAGTCCTACAACTTCGAGCTCAACGGCTCCCTGTGGTTCGGGATGGCGCTGTGCGACACCCAGTCCTACCCGGAGCAGGTGTCGACCTGTCCGGCGGACAGCGACAGCAACATCCTGGATCCCGCCGTGTCGCCCAACCACTCCGGCTCGGCCTTCCTGGAGTTGCAGTTCTACCCGCCGGGTTGGATACCTTGGCCGACTTGGGCGCAGGCCATCGGAGCCGACACCTGCAGCCCCACCCAGTGGTGCGCGGCGATGAACATCTTTAGCCTGTTGGAAGATCCGGTCAACGGCACCATCCAGAACCCGACCTGTGAGCAGAAGGTCGGCCTGGAAACCTTCCAATTCGCGTTCGTCACGAAGAACGGCGTTACCCAGGCACCGCCGAACCCGATCGACTCCACGCTGGCCACCTTCACCCCGGACAAGCAGAAGGATCTGTTCATGAACCCGGGCGACCAGGTGCAGGTCAGCATCCATGACACGCCGAACGGGGTGCAGGCTCAGCTCAACGACCTGTCCAACAACAAGTCCGGCTCGATGACGGCAAGCCCGGCCAACGGGTTCACCCAGATCCAGTACGACCCGACCGGCACCAGCTGCAACGCGATCCCGTACGCGTTCCACCCGATGTACAGCACCTCCTCCGAGCAGACCCGGGTGATCTGGGCGGCGCACGGCTACAACGTGGGCTTCTCCGACGAAATCGGCCACTTCCAGTTCTGCAACGGCGCCGCCGTGCCGGCGACCCCGTTCGGGTTGGACAGCAACGGCAACCCGATCACCTGCCCGGCCGGCAATACCGAGGGCAGCGGGGCCAATCAGCAGCCGACGGACGGTGACGACGACTTCTGCTTCCCGGCCTCCGAAGCACTGTTGTACAAGGTGCAGGGTTGCTCGGAGACCAACCGCGGATTCGACGGTATTGACTACACGCCGGTCTGGCCGGACGGGAACACCAAGCTGCACCCGACCCCGTTCCAGTTCACCGGCGGCCTCACCGGTGGCAACTACGACCAGCCGTATCAGCGAGTCGCCTTCGAGGCCGATCTGCCGGCCATCGAGTCGACCTGCAACCGGTCGACCGGCGCCGGGTGCACATTGATCCCGCAGACCGACTCGGGTACGCCGGCCCAGTTCTACCCGTTCTTCACCACCACGGACGTGGCGGGAACGTGTAACTGGCAGTTCGGCAACGACACCCCGGGGGAAACCAGCAACTTCGGGCGCAACGCCCAGTACGGCTCGCTGCTCCCGCTGACCTACCTGCGGTTCGGTGGTGGCGGCAGTACCACCGTCCGGTTCAACGATTTCCGAGGCGTCATCGCCAACCCGTGCTAGGCGGGCTGGTTCCGATCCCGACACAATGCGGCGGTTAGGCGCCGCCCAGTAGGAGCAAGCGTGGGTAGGGCTGATTAGCCTTACCCACGCTTGGCTGTGCGCCCGGGCCGTACTCATCTAACGACGTATTGCGACAGCCCCGGCATACCGCTAGGTTGACCGTGCACTTCGACCGTCCTTCGTTAGTCGAGGCCGAAAGGTCGAACAACACATGTATGCGTCAAAGCTGAGCACGACCAGCGCGGCGGCATCGAGCGCTCCCAACGCGATCCTGTGGTGGTGGCTGGCGGCTGCCGTCCTTATTCTCTTGTTGGCTATCGGGCTCGGTCTTGCCATCAACGGACGGCCCGACGGGATTCTCATCGACACCCGAGGCCGGTACAGCCTCACTCAGCTCCAGGTAGTGTTATGGACGCTGACGGTTTTCTCGCTGATAGCCGGCGCCTTCTTCGGAAGGTGGCAGCATCATGTGTCCGGCCCGCTGAACTTCACGATTCCCAGCCAGCTATGGGGTGTGCTGGGAATCAGCGTCGGCTCGACCGTGCTGTCGATGTCTGTGAAGGCCACCAATGACTCGATGCGGGGGCCGCAAACGGCGGTGAGCATCCCACGCAAGAGCGACCGGGAAGCGGTAGCCGATGCGGAGATAGCTGCCGCCGATCCCGCTGCACCCGGCGTTATCGGAAAGGCAGCCGCAGCCGGCCAAGCCGCCGAAGCAGCGACGGATGCCAAAGCGGCGGCGGATAGCCACGCGGCGCTGGCTTCGCAAACTGCCGAGACCGCCAAAGCCGCGGCGGCCAAGGCTGCCGAGGATGTCAAAGCTTTGACGGTCAATCAGCCTTCCGAGAATGGCAAAGCTGCGCCGGCCGGTCAGCCTACCGAAGCTGCGCCAGCTACTTCGGCAGCCGAAGGCGCCCAAACCGCGGCGGTCACCAAGGTCATTGCGGACGACGAAGCCGCGGCGGCCGCTTCGAGTCCGGTCACCGACCTGCTGCCAGCCACCCAGGCGGCCCTGGCCAACCAGACCGCCGCGAACGATTGGGTTGCCCAGGCGGCCAATGAGGCCAAGGCTGCGAAGAAAGCCCAGCAGGCCGCGGCCAATGCGGCTGCCCAGGCCACCAGGAAGGCCACCCTCGCCAAAGCCACCGTTGCCGATACCTGGAAGCCGAAATTTATCCAAATTTTCATGCAGGAACAGGGCGCCTACGCCGACAAGGTTGTGGACGTGACCAAGTTCCAGAACTTCCTGCTCACCGTGGTGTTGATTATCGCCTATATCGGTGCGGTCATGTCCGCGGTCCACAAGGTCAAGACGGCACAGGATTTCACTGCGTTGCCAGGCTTCGAGGGAACGTTCTTGATCCTGCTGGCCATCAGCCACGGCGCGTACATCACCGGCAAGGCCATCCCGCAGCAGGGCGAGCCGCCGCACAACGTGGATAACCGGCCCACCGTGGTCGGCGGTGCCCAGGCTAGTTAGTCATGGTCGTGGTCCCGGCCGGGCGGCCGGGACCACGACTGGGATGCGCGGTGGAACGTCAGACCCATCACCTGCCCCTCTTGGTGAACGATCAAAGGCATCGGGACGGCGGTGAACGCTGTCGGGATGAGCTGCCGGCACCCGGGGCGTCCGGGCCGGCAGCTGGCCGGTCCCGGCGCAGTGCGAGCGGATACCGGACGACGGGACCGTTGATACCGGGATCCGGCACGTCCCCCCGTTTCGGCGGCAACGTGCCGGACCAACTGGCAGCAATGATCGCTTCGAACTCCGCGCGCAGCAGCTCGGCGTCAGCGCAGATCACATCGACGAAGGATTGCCGGACCCGGTCAGACCGGGAGGTTAGCGGCGTCGCCATGTCGGCTCGCCATGCCTCAGGCGTTGATCGCCTGCCGGTCCCGACTGCCGCTCTCGACGGTGATCTTGCGAGGCTTTGCCTTCTCCGCAACCGGAATCCGCAGCGTCAACACGCCGGCCTGGTAACTGGCCGCGATGCGTTCGGTGTCCAGGTTGTCGCCCAGCATCAGCTGGCGGCTGAACACCCCGCGGGGACGCTCGGCTGCGATCAGCTCGGCGTCGCTGGCCCGGGTCGGCCGTTCGGCCTTGACGGTTACCACGTTGCGTTCCACGTCCAGATCGATGGACTCAGGGTCGACACCGGGTAGGTCGAACTCGACGATGAACTCGTCACCATCCCGCCAGGCATCCATCGGCATCACTGACGGGCGGGCAAGGGTGCCGTTGGTACCGAAGACCTGTTGGGTGAGTCGGTCCAGTTCACGGAATGGGTCGGTGCGCATGAGCATCGTTTCCACCTCCATATCAGCTCTCGATGCTCGCTCAAGAAGGTCCGGCCGGCTGCTGATCTATGGCAGCGGCTATAGATTTGTTCTAGCACGTGTAGCATGCTGATGCAAGAGGCGTTGTGCGGAAGGGATATCTGATGAAGGCTCCGGGCCCGGATCCTGGCCGTGGCGTCTATGGCATCTCGATGGCCGCCGAACTGGTGGGTATGGGAGTGCAGACGTTGCGGCTCTACGAGGCCCGCGGACTGCTGGAACCTGAACGCACCGAGGGCGGTACTCGGCGCTATAGCGCCGACGACCTGGATCGGTTGCGCCGCATCGCAGACCTGCTCGACGCCGGACTCAACCTGGCCGGAATAGCCATGGTGCTACACCTGGAATTGGAAAACGCCCGGCTCCGCTCGGAGAAGGAGCAACACTGGCCGGCTACGGCTCGTCGTCGGTCGGCCGTTCCGCCTGGTCGAAGCTGACCTCGACCTCTTCGAATCCCTTGCTGCGTTGGGCCGTTGCCTGGCCGGTATAGGCCGCCCGGTCACCGGGCGTCAGGCTGACATTGTCGGTGAACGGCGTGAGCAGCGCGCGCGGATGCAGGTCGTCCACCAGGACGGTGTTGATCTCCACGCACAGCACCACCACGACCGCGCTGAGGTAGAGAAAGGCCAGTAGCCCCAGCACGATCGCGAACACGCCGTTGGTGGCGCTGGCATTGCGCACCGCATGCCGGACGTAGAAAACCCCGAAGGTCTGCAACAGTTGCCAGAGCACCGCGCCGGTAACCGCACCGGGGGCGACCTCGCGCACCGACAGATCGCGCGCCGTCGCCAGCCGGAAGCCCAGCACGAACACCGCCGCGTTCAGCAACACCGATGCCAACAGGGCCAGGATCTTCAGCAGCAACCCCAACGATCCGGCCCCGGAACTGCCCAGCGTCGACAGGATGGTGGTGCCGATGACTGCCAGGCCGGCGGTGCCGAGCAACAGCAGGCTGCGGGCGCGGGCCAGCAGTGGATTGGGCCGGCTGTTGCGAGGCACTCGCCAGGCGGTGTTCATCGCGAACTGGGTGGCTTGGGCGATCCCGAGGCCGCCGTAGATGGAACCGGCGATGCCGACGGTCAATCCCTTCCAGCCGCCGCCGATCTGGTGTGGATCACCGAGCTGGCTGCCGATCACCGGAAGCTGCCGCAGCGCCGACCCGAGTACCCGGTGCTGGAGATCCGGGTGCCCGGACAGCACGATTCCCAGCACCGTCGCCAGCAGCAACAGCAGCGGGAACAGCGACACGAAACCGTAGTAGGCGATCAACGCCGCCAGATAGCCGCCGGAGTCGTCGAAGTACTTGTAGCCGACCGCCAGCGGAAACCCGGCAGCCGGGTGCCGTTGCTGGAAACGGTCCAGTCGATCGGAGAGTCCCATCGGTACAGCTCATCACAAGACCGCCGGCTGCTGCCGCTGGTGGTAGCCCTACTGGCAGCCGATCCCGTTGCCGTCCCCGTCCAGTCCGTACGGATCGCTGCCGGTCACGTACACCGGTCCTTGGACGTAGCGCGGACCGTCCCCTGACCCACCGGCGCAGTCCACGTCCGGCCCGGGTGGGATGCACGGGCTGTAGCCAGGCGTGCAGTCCTGGGCCGGCGTAACCGGCGCCGCCACCGGCTGCACCGGTGCCGTGACGGTCCGGCTGACCGTGATCCGCACGGTTTTGGTGCTGTGCACGGTCACCGTCGGGCCCGGCTTGCTCACCGTGCTGGTGACGGTTCGAGTGATGGTCACGCCGGGTGCGGGCGCGGTGGTGGGCTTCGCGGAGCCGCTGGCGCCGGCCGCACCGATCAGCAGGCCGAACAGGCAGGCCAGCACGATCGCGACCAGCGCGGACCGCAGGCCGATCCGGCGGCGATGCTTGACCGGTGCCGGCGGGCCGGGTGGTTGCCACGGAGGCGGGTTCTGGGTCACGCCAGCACAATCGGACAGTCGCGTCCGGGCTGGAGCCAGCCACCCGGCTGGCGGACGATGTGTCTAGGTCTGGCTGAGCTGTGCGTACCGCGGTGCGATCGGTGGCCACGGCCGCAACCGCTGAAGTTGCCCGGCGACCCCGAGCAGCGTCGACTCGGAGCCGGGCCGGCCGACCAGTTGCACCGACAGCGGCAGGCCGTCGGGGTGGGTTCCGGCCGGTATCGCCATCGCCGGCCAGCCGGCCAGGTTCCATGGCGCGGCGAACGGTGCGTACCGGACGTTGGACAGCACATTGGCGGCCCAGCCCCGTTCGCTCCAGGCCAGTGCGGACGGCGGCGTCCGGGCCAGCGCCGGCGTGATCAGCACGTCGAAATCAGCGAAGTACCGTTCGGCGAACCGGCGCATGGTGTTCCGGCCGCCGGGGCGCGGGCCGCCGACCGCCAGCACCGTCCGTCCCAACCTCGCGTGTCGGGCCGTCCGCTGCTGCATCCGCGATCGGTCGGCCAGCAGCCGGGCGTCCTTCTCGGTACCGGCGAACCAGCGGGCCATCGCGGCCTGCCCGGCCATGACGGGGTAACGCAGCTCGGCCGGCTTCACCCGGTGGCCCAGTTCGCCGAGCGCTTCACCGGTCCGCCGGGCGGCGTCCGCGAAGTTCCGATCGACCGGCAAGCCGACCAGCGGGGCCTTGACCGATACCCCGATCCGCAGCGCGACCGGTTCAGTCAGCTCAGCCAGCTCCGGCCGTTCGGCCAGCACCGACAGCATCAACGCACAATCAGCCACCGTGCTGGCCAGCGCACCGTTCTCGGCCATGTCGAACCAGGAGCCGTTGCCCAAGTCGGCCGGCACCACACCCAGGCCCGGCTTGATCCCGACCAGCCCGGTGCAGGCCGCCGGAATCCGGATCGAACCCATGCCGTCGTTGCCATGCGCGAGGCTCACCATGCCCGACGCCACCGCTGCCGCGCTGCCACCGGACGAGCCACCCGGGGTGCGGCTCGGATCCCACGGGTTGTGCGAGATGGTGCCGGGTGAGTCGGTGCTGGCATAGACACACAACTCGGGGACGTTGGTCAGCCCCACGATCACCGCTCCGGCGGCCCGCAACCGTTCGACGATCGGGTGGTCGGCCGGCTGTGCCGAGCGGTCGCTGCCGGCCGAGCCGTTGCCGAGCCATTCGCCTGCTACCGCAACGTTGTCCTTGACGGCGATCGGAACACCGGCCAACGGCAACTGCGCGCGGTCGGCACGCTCGTCCAGCTGATCGGCCTCGGCACGAGCGGATTCGGTGCGCACCGTGCGAAACGCATGCAACTCGCCGTCCAATGTCTCGATCCGGTTCAGCGCCTGCTCGGTTGCCGATCGGGCGGTCAGCTGTCCGGTGCGCACCGCCGCCGAGATTTCCACGGCTGACATGGTCATCACCGCATCATCCACCTCGGGCGGCGCCACGTCCCCGATTTCGCGAGCCAGCAGATCTTCATAGCTACCGGTCGTCATGGCGACCGGAATTTATGAAGATCGCTTCCAGGCAGCCGATGGTGCAGCGGTCAGGCGGCGTCGGCGCAGAAGGCCAACTGGATCAACTGGTCCCGCATGGTCTCGGCCGATCGGGCCGGATCACCGAAGGCGGCCCGGTCGGTCAGCAGTACCGCGTCTGCCGCGGTGTCGGCGAACCGGGCCGTCATCAGGTCGATCCCCGCCACCCCGGAGACCAGCGGCCGCAGGTCGATCTCGGCCGCATGCACCCGCGGGCCGAGCACGGCCTCGGTGAGGTGCTTGGTGAAAATCCGGTAGCCGTTCTCGTACGGCCGCTCGGCGGCGCTGTCCTCGACCTGTCTGAGCAGCAATTCGACCGCGGCCCGCAGCAATTCCCGGCGCGCTCCGAGATCAGGATGGGCCCACCAGATCAGGCTGAGCGTGTACAGGGTGGCCGACTCGGCCAGCTCGTCCGGCCTCGGGATAGCCCGGGCGAATTCCAGATCGGTCCGGTCCGCCGCGGTGGCTCGGGTGCGGGCACGGACCGAGAAGGCGTGCACGGCGGCGCCGATCAGCGCACGCTCGGCAAGCTCAGGGGTGACAGCCGGAGCCAACACGCCTCACCTCGCACGATCAGGGCCGATCCACCAGCCAAGCGGACCGATCCTGACCTCACGGCCGGCCGATCAGCGTGCCTGGGCGATCGATGGTAGTCCACTCATCGGTCGGTTTCGGGCCCTCTTGAGTGCTCGATGACCCGGCGTGCTGGCTAGTGTTCGGCGGCGTTGCGGAAGGCAAGCGCGGTGCTGGCCGCCTTGGCCAGTGACGGCGAGCCGACCAGGAGCAAGGTGCCGACGGTGGAGCTATCCACCCAGACGCAGGCGACCGCGGTGGTCGTGCCCATCGCGCCACAGCGCAGGATTCCACCGAACTTGCCGGCCGGAAAGTCGGTCGCTTCCGGCACCTGCGCGCCGGCCATGAAGCCGTCGATGAATATGGTCGGCGAGGACTTGCGCAGCTGGCTCGCCAGCTTCGGGTTGGACGCGCCATCCCCGCCGATGAACACGGCGGCCGGCGCGCTGGCCGTAGAGGTGCCGTAGATGCCGACCAGCGGCTTCGTCCACAGCACGCCGCCGCCTGTCGTCTTGACCTGCTGGGCCAAGTCCGTGCCCAGCCGCTTGGCGGTCCCGCTGGTAATCCGGACGTACGGCCCGGTCGACTTGGGCAGCGTCAGGGTATGGCCGGGCTCGCTGCTGAGGCGATAGTGCTGATAGATCGGAATGAGCACCGCGACCGCCACCATGCCGGCGACCAGCATCGCTGCGATGATGGCCAGCATCTTGATCCGGCTCCGCCTCCTCGGCGGCGGCACCGGCGCCCAGAGCCCGGCACCGGGGGCAGGGTAGCTCGTTGATCGGGCGTAGGGCGGTTGGCCATATGCGGTCGGACGGTTGTAGGTCGGCTGCTTGCCATGAACCGGCGGGGCGCTGTACGGCCCGGGCTGGTTGTGCGGCCCCGGTTGGCTATAGGCCAGCGGCTGGCTGTACTCGGGCAAGGCGTCCGCCGGCGAGGCGTGCCGGGCAGACGACTCGGGAAATGGAATCCGCGTTGATTCGGGCGGCAGCCATTCGTGCGGCTGAGCAGTGCCAGGTTCAGACCACTCGTCCATCGGGAGCGTTTCCGTCTCTGTCAGGTTGGACGTAACACCCCACCATCGGCCGGGCCGCCGGTAACTTGAACCGTCGGCCTCAACCGTTATCAGACGGCCGGCGCCCCCGGTGGATCTGACAGCACGGTCGGCGTCGGCATCGACGTATCCAACAACGGCATCGGCTCCGGCGCGTCCGACGGCGGCAGGTCGATGGTGGTCTTCGGCCCGGTGAACCAGTTCTTGACCGACAGGTGCCAGGCGATCCACAGCAACAGCAGCGCGCCGAGCACCACGATCGGGGTGTAGTTGACGTACTTCCAGGCAAGCCATGGGTGAACGGCACGCCTCCGGCCGAGGTCGGCAGCAGTGCCACCAGCGAGGTCACCCCGATCTCAGCGACCGCTAGCACGGACATCCAGCGGTATCTAGAACCGAGCGTCCAACCACCCGGCACGAAGCTCGAGCCGGCCTTCCAGCGGAGGTAGATCGGGATGGCAAAGGCCACGTACAGCCCGATCACGCCGATCGAGATCACCGCGAAGAAGGCCACCGGCACCGGCGCACCGTTGATGTCGACCTTCACCAGCGCCGGCAGCGTCAACAGGATCGCGATCACCGCCGAAAGCACCACACCGTGCACCGGCACCCGCTTGCTGCTGAGCTTGGCCCAGTACCGAGCTCCCGGTACCGCGCCGTCCCGGCTGAAGGCGAACAGCATCCGGGTGGTGCTGGTCATGCAGGCCACCGTGCAGAAGAACTGACCGGCCGCCGAGATCAGCAGTACCGTGCCGCCCCACTTGCTGGTCAGCGCCTGGCTGAAGATCACGCTGACCGCGCCGCCGCCCTTGGTCACCCCATCCTGGTTCTGCACCGCGAACAGGAAGGACAGCAGCAGGATCCAACCACCGATCGCGGAGTAGAAGATCGATCGCCAGATGCCGCGAGCAGCCGAGTTCGCCGCGCTGTGGGTCTCCTCCGACAGGTGCGCCGAGGCGTCGTAACCGGTGATCGTGTACTGGGTGAGGATCGCCGAGATCGGCAGCACCGCGAACAGGAAGCCGGCGCCGTGCGTGCTGCTGCCGAAGATCCCGCTGTTGTTCACGGTGTGGGTGAACACCGACGAGACGCTGGCATGGTGGTCGGGCACCAGGAACAGGATCAGCACCACCAGCGCGGCACCGGCCACGTGCCACCACACCGAGATGTTGTTCAACACCGCGAGCAGGTGGCTGGAGAAGATGTTGACCAGCGCGGCCAGCAGCAGGACGACCATGAACAGGATGAAGACCCGGTTCAGGCTGTAGTGCGAGGCCCACGAGGTGCTGAACGAGCTGAGCGTGTAGTCGGTGAAGGTCGCGCATCCGTAGGCCACCGAGGCGTCGATGGCCAGCAGGCCGATCAGGTTGAGCCAGCCGGTGTAGTAACCGGCCTTCGGACCGCCCAGTTTGGACGCCCACCAGTAGATCCCGCCGGACGTCGGGTAGGCCGATACCAGCTCGGACATGCACAACCCGATCACCAGGATGAAGGCCGAGACGATCGGCCAACCCCAGGCGATGGCAGCCGGCCCGCCGTTGTTCCAACCGAGCCCGAAGCTGGTGAAACAGCCTGCCAGGATAGAGATGATCGAGAACGAGATGGCGAAGTTCGAGAATCCGGACCAGGAACGATTCAGCTCCTGCTTGTAACCGAGCTGAGCCAGCATCCGTTCGTCGTCGTTCAGGTCCATGGTTTCGACCACAGCGTGCCTCCTTGGTGGGCAGGTGCCGAAATGATAGGCCCGCCGAGCGCAAGGGTCTAGAGGCCAGACCTTTATCGCCGATGCTGTGATACAGCATTGGCTACTGGCCCAGAGACACCGCGCAGCTACGGACCGTTGGACGTACCATTCGGGGGTGCCTCCAGACGACGATGCCGATCTTTTTCCCCGGATAGGGCTGACCAGCTATCGGGAACCGGCCCGCTGGGGGGTGTGGGACGAGCCCGCCGACCTGTTGCCGGCCAGCTACGCCGGTTCGGTCAGCGCGGCCGGCGGCGCGCCGATGCTGCTGCCACCGGCCGGGTCGGCCACCACCGGCGCCGTACTGGACGGGCTGCACGGCCTGATCGTCACCGGCGGTGCGGACGTGGATCCCGACCGGTACGGTCAGCATCGGCATCCGCTGACCGACCCGGCGCGCACCGACCGGGACGGCTGGGAATTGGCCTTGGTCGCCGCCGCGCTCGAGCGCGGCTTGCCGGTGCTGGCGATCTGCCGGGGCATGCAGGTACTCAACGTCGCCCTGGGCGGCGATCTGCTCCAGCACCTGCCGGACCTCCTCAGCTCCGATCAGCACTGCCCCACGGTCGGCGTGCACGGCCGGCACCCGGTGTCCTTTGCCGACGGCAGCCGGCTGGCCGCGATCCTGGGCGAGCAGACCGTGGTCGCCACCTATCATCACCAGGCGGTGCGGCAGCTGGGGGAGCGGCTGACCGCCACCGGCTGGACCGCCGACGGCATCGTCGAGGCGGTGGAATATGCCGGTGCCGACTGGGTGATCGGCGTGCAGTGGCATCCGGAGGTGCACGACGGCCAGCTGCTGTTCGCGGCCTTCGTCCAGGCTGCTGTCGATTACCGGACGGCTCTGGTGCGGTCATGACCAGCGGCAACGTGCAGGCACTCTGGTCCCGCGCGGTGTTCTCGCCGGTGCCGGTCCGCAATGCCTTCGAAGTCACCGTGGAGCGGCTGGCCAGAAGCATCCGGTTGGGCGTGCTGGTCGAGGGCGACCGACTGCCGCCGGAACGGGAGCTGGCCGATACCTTCGGGGTCAGCCGGGTCACCCTGCGGGAGGCGATCCGGGCGCTGCGCGACGCCGGGCTGGTCGAATCCCGGCGGGGCCGGGGCGGCGGCACTTTCGTGGTGGCGCCGAAGGCCGGCCGACCGCGCAGCGTCAGTCAGATCGGCAAGTCGATCGAGCACAGCCTGGACGATGCGCTGGACCTGCGCCGGGTGATCGAGCCGGGCGCCGCCGAACTCGCCGCCAGCCGGACCCTGACCGCCGACGACCGGGCAAGCCTGCTGCGCTACCTGGACGAATCGCGGCACTGCTCGCCGACCGAGCGGAGGGTGGCCGACTCCCGGCTGCACCTGGCTATCGCTGCCACCGGTGGCAGCCCGTCGGTGACCGCGGCGGTGGCTGAGGTGCAGATGCGCCTGGACGAGTTGCTTCGCGCCATCCCGGTCTTGCCGGCCAACATTGCCCATTCCGACGTGCAGCACGGCTGCATCGTGGAAGCGATCCTGGGTGGCCAGACCGATCGAGCTCGCGAGGAGATGGCCGATCACGTCGACGGCACCGCGGCGCTGCTGCGCGGCTTTCTCAGCTGACGGTTCCGCCGGCCGGCATCTGAAGGTATGTTGTGCGCACCTTAGAGCGGGAGGCGGGTGGTGCGATGACAGCGCCGGACAGGGTTCAGGCTCTGCGCGCCGCGGTCGAGGACGGTTCGGTCGACACCGTGGTGCTCGCCATGGTGGACCTGCAAGGCCGGTTGCAGGGCAAGCGACTGGACGCCAAGTACTTCCTGGAGGACGTGCTCAGCCACGGCAGCGAGGGCTGCAATTATCTGCTGGCGGTAGACGTCGAGATGAACACCGTCGACGGCTACCGGATCTCGTCCTGGCAGCGCGGCTACGGCGACTTCGCGATGCTGCCGGATCTGGACACGCTGCGGCCGATCCCCTGGCAGCCGGGCAGCATGCTGGTGCTCGCGGATGTGCACTGGCTGGACGGCACGCCGGTATTGCAGTCACCGCGCCAGATCCTGCGCCGGCAACTGGACCGGCTGGCCGAACGCGGCTGGCAGGCGTTCGTGGGCACCGAGCTGGAGTTCATCGTCTTCCAGGACAGCTATGAGCAGGCCTGGACCCGTCGGTACTCCGGCCTGACCCCGGCCAACCAGTACAACGTCGACTACTCGATCCTGGGTACCAGCCGGGTGGAGCCACTGTTGCGCGCGATCCGGCTCGGCATGCGCGATGCCGGCCTGCACGTCGAGTCGGCCAAAGGCGAGTGCAACCTGGGGCAGCACGAGATCGCCTTCAAGTACGCCGAGGCGCTGCGGACCTGCGACAACCACGCGGTGTACAAGAACGGCGCCAAGGAGATCGCCGCCCAGCACGGTTGCGCGTTGACCTTTATGGCCAAGGTAAACGAGCGCGAGGGCAACTCCTGCCACGTGCACCTGTCATTGCGGGATCTCACCGGCGGCGCGGTCTTCGCCGGTGACCGACCCGGTGGCGTGTCACGGGAGTTCGAACATTTCCTGGCCGGCCAACTGGCCGGCCTGCGCGAGCTGAGCTACTTCTTCGCACCGAACATCAACTCCTATAAGCGCTACCAAGCCGGCTCCTTCGCGCCGACCGCGGTGGCCTGGGGTTGGGACAACCGGACCTGCGCGGTGCGAGTCGTCGGCGGCGGCCACAGCCTCAGGTTGGAGAACCGGCTGCCCGGTGGCGACGTCAACCCCTACCTGGCGGTGGCGGCGATGATCGCGGCCGGCTTGCACGGCGTGGACAACGAGCTGCCACTGGAGCCGGCGCTGGCCGGCAATGCCTATACCGGCCAGGCGCCTCGGGTGCCCGGCACGCTGCGGGAGTCCGCGCAGCTGCTCGGCTGCAGCACGATCGCCCGGCAGGCCTTCGGTGACGAGGTGGTGGAGCACTACCTCAACACCGCACAGGTCGAGCTGACCGCCTTCGACGCGGCGGTCACCGACTGGGAGCTGATCCGCGGATTCGAACGGATGTGACCGTAATGAGCGAGCATCGCAACGAGGAACGAGCGAGGAGCGGAGCTCATGGCAGCGATGAGCGCTCGCGCGAAGAGCAGGTTTACGGATGAGCATGACGCACGAGATAGTCAACCCGGCCACCGAAGCGGTAATCGGTTCCGTGGCCGGTTTGGAGGTCGGCGCGGTGGACGAAGCAATCGCCCGATCTGTCAAGGCATTTCAGGGCTGGCGGGCGCTAGCGCCGGGCGATCGGGCACGGTTACTGCGCCGGTTCGCCGAAGCGGTGGACGCCGACTCCGAGCAGCTGGCCCGGCTGGAGGTGACCAATGCCGGCCACACCATCGGCAACGCCAGGTGGGAGGCAGGCAACGTCCGGGATGTCATCGCGTACTACTCGGCCGCCCCGGAACGGTTGATCGGCCAGCAGATCCCGGTGGCCGACGGCATCGACCTGACCTTTCACGAACCGCTCGGTGTAGTAGGGGTGATCGTGCCGTGGAACTTCCCGATGCCGATCGCCGGTTGGGGATTCGCCCCGGCGCTGGCGGCCGGCAACACCGTGCTGCTGAAGCCGGCCGAGCTCACCCCGCTGACCGCGCTGCGGCTGGCCGAGTTGGCGGTCGAGGCAGGGCTGCCGCCGGACGTGTTACAGGTGCTGCCCGGCCCGGGCAGCGTGGTCGGCCGGCGACTGGTCGAACACCCGGACGTCGCCAAGATCGTCTTCACCGGCTCCACCGAGGTGGGCCGGCAGATCATGGCCGGCTGCGCGGCGCGGATCAAGCCGGTCACCCTGGAATTGGGCGGCAAGAGCGCCAACGTGATCTTTGCCGATTCGGACCTGGAGCAAGCCGCGGCCACCGCGCCGATGGCCACCTTCGACAATGCCGGCCAGGACTGCTGTGCCCGCTCCCGGATCCTCGTCCAGCGCAGCGTGTACGACCGGTTCATGGGGCTATTCGAGGCTGCCGTCCAGGCCGTCGTGGTGGGCGATCCGGCCAGTGAGGCGTCTCAGATGGGGCCGCTGATCAGCGCGGACCAGCGAGCCCGGGTGGCCGGCTACGTCAGCGACGAGAGCCAGGTGGCCTTCCGGGGCCAGGCGCCGGCCGGCGCCGGGTTCTGGTTCCCGCCGACCGTCTTGACACCGGCCCGGCCCGATGACCGAGTGCTGCACGAGGAGATCTTCGGACCGGTGGTCGCGGTGATGCCGTTCGAGGACGAGGCGGACGCGATCCGGATCGCCAACGACAGCCAGTTCGGACTGTCCGGCTCGATCTGGACCCGCGATGTCGGCCGGGCGCTGCGGGTGAGTCGAGCCATCGAGTCGGGCAACCTGTCGGTGAATTCGCACTCCTCGGTGCGGTACTGGACGCCGTTCGGCGGCTTCAAGTCCTCCGGCCTCGGCCGCGAGCTCGGCCCGGATGCCCCGCTCGCCTTCACCGAAACCAAGAATGTCTTTATTTCCACGAAGGGATAGCAGACTGTGAGTGGACGACTGGACGGCAAGGTGGCGGTGATCACCGGCGCCGGCAGCGGCATCGGCCTGGCCACCGCGCGCAGGTTCGCCGCCGAGGGCGCCCGCGTGGTCTGCGCCGACGTCGACGCCGCGGCCGGTGCGGCGGCCGCGGCCGCCGTCGACGGCAGCTTCGTGCAGGTCGACGTGACCGACGAGAAACAGGTTCGGGCGCTGTTCCAGCAGGCGGTCGAGCAGCACGGCGGCCTGCACATCGCCTTCAACAACGCGGGGATCTCACCTCCGGACGACGACTCGATCCTGACCACCGACCTGGCCGCGTGGGAGCGCGTGCAGCGGGTCAACCTGAGCTCGGTCTACCTGTGCTGCAAGTACGCCATCGAGCAGATGCGGGCCGGCGGCGGCGGATCCATCATCAACACCGCATCCTTCGTCGCGGTCATGGGCTCGGCCACCTCGCAGGTTTCCTACACCGCCAGCAAGGGCGGCGTGTTGGCCATGAGCCGAGAACTCGGCGTGCAATTCGCCAGGGACCGGATCCGGGTCAACGCACTGTGCCCCGGGCCGGTGAACACCCCACTGTTGCAAGAGCTGTTCGCCAAGGATCCGGAGCGGGCCGCCCGCCGGCTGGTGCACATTCCGATGGGCAGGTTCGCCGAGGCCAGCGAGATCGCGGCGGCGGTGACCTTCCTGGCCAGCGACGACGCATCGTTCATCACCGCCTCGACCTTTCTGGTCGACGGTGGCATCAGCGCCGCCTACGTCACTCCGCTCTGAGTCGGCGGCCAGCCATCTTCACGCGAGCGCTCATCGCTCGCTGCGATGCTCACTCATTAATACGCTCCGTGTCGAGAATGCTGCTTAAAGTTATGGTCGTTCTTGCTTGGGTTTAATGCCGTGTTCGGATATACATATCCGCAGTACCAGGAACCGAACACGGGGGAACACATGACGGCTGGCGATTTCGCCGCCCGATCGATGCTGTCCGATCGCCGCCGGCCCGTTGAGGTGGTGCATGCTGCGCCGGTCGGTGGGCTGAGCTTTGCTGCTTGCTGCGACCGCACGCTGCTGGAGCTACCGCGATACGAACGGGTCAGTCACAACCCGGATGAGGTCAACTGCGGGCGGCTGAGCCGGGTCGACGAGGGAATCCTGGCCGGCGGGCCGTTCGTGGCCGAGCACCAGAACAGCGAGCAACTGCTGTATGAGATGGCGATGGGTGTGCGCATGCTCTGTGGGCCGACCGTCACCCTGCCGCAGGCCTACCAGCATGTCCGAACCGCGGTCGAAGAGCTGGCCGGTGGCCGCGACCCGGCTGAGTTCTGGTCGACGGCGCTGATGGTGCAGATCACCGTTCGCGCCAGCGAGCTCGCCGTCTCCGACTGACCGACCGCATCGACCGGCATTAGCCGGTGAGCAATTCCCGCAGCAGATGCATGCCGATCAGGGTGGCTCGGGTGCGCACGTCGGCCCGCGAGCCGGGCAGCAGCACCCGGCGAGCGAGGGCCCGATCCGGCGTGCTGGCACACAGGTGCACCAACCCGACCGGCTTGCCGTCGGTGGCTCCACCCGGCCCGGCGATGCCGGTGATGCCGATTCCGACATCGGCGGCCAGCCGGTCCCGCGCGCCGGCTGCCAACGCCTCGGCCACCTCGGCACTGACCGCGCCGACCCGGGCGATCAACTCGGTGGGGACGCCGGCCAGTTCGTGCTTGGCCTCGTTGGAATACACCACCAGGCCACCGCGCACATAGGCCGACGACCCGGGCAGATCGGTGAGCCGGGCCGCCAGCAGGCCGGCGGTGCACGACTCTGCGGTCGCCACCGTGCGGCCGCTGTCGATCAGCGCGCTGGCCACCAGCTCGTCCACCGTCATCCCGTCGGGTGAGAACAGGGTTTTCGGATAAGTAGATTCGATGACGGTCGCGAGCGCGTCGTAGGCCGGTTGGTGTTCCGGGCCGTACCTGGTCACGATCTCCAGTTCGCCGCCGCGTAGGCAGGTGCTGATCTCCAGCCCGGCTAGCCGGTCCTGATGCGTGCGCAAGGTGGCCGCCAGCTCCGACTCCGGGGTGCCCCAGAGCCGCATGGTCCGTTGCCGTAGCTCCCGACGTCCGGCCAAGGCCGCCTGCACCAGTGGGTCGGCCAGGGCGGCCGGCCACATCGGTCGCAGCTCGCCCGGCGGCCCGGGTAGCACCACCACCGGCGGTCCGGATCGGCCGTCGGCCGGTGGAACCACCAGCCCGGGGGCGGTTCCGACCGGTGCCAGCACCGAGGCCCCGACCGGGACCAGGGCCTGCTTGCGGGTGGCGGCCGCGGTGGCCGCCGGATCCAGCCGCCAGCCGCGCCGCGCGGTCAGCCCGGCGACGATATCGGCGATCCGGGTCTGCAAGGCGGCGTCGACTTTCGCCGGTCGGCCCTGGAATCGAGCCACCAGCTCGGCGGTCAGGTCATCGGCGGTCGGACCCAGCCCGCCGGTGGTGATGATCAGCGATACCCCGGTGCCGGCGAGGAATTCCAGTGAATCGAGCAGATCCGCGGGCCGGTCACCGACCACCACCACCTGCGCGATGTCGACACCATTCCGGCGCAATTGCTCGGCCAGCCAAGGACCGTTGCGGTCGGTCACCCGGCCGGTAAGCACCTCGGTGCCGGTGACCACAATGCCCGCACGAGTGGCCATCAGTGCGGGTCGTGCTCGCGCAGGAAGTCGCCCACCACCTGGCGGAACTGCTCGGGCTGTTCGACGTGCGGCATGTGGCTGGCGTCCGGAAACACCTGCGAACGGGCACCCGGTATCCGATCGAGGAACGGTTGCCAGACCGGCGGCATGGCCTCGTCGAACTCGCCGGCCACCACCAGCGTCGGCACCGAGATGCCGGCCAGCCGGTCCACCACGGTCCAGTTCTTGAGCGAGCCGATCACGTGGAACTCGTTCGGCCCGTTCATCGCCTGGTACACGGTCGGATCGTCGTCCAACTGGTTGAAGGTGGCGGCCACGTCCGGTGGGTTGGGCACCACCCGGCAGACATGCCGGTTGTAGAACACCGCGGTGGCGGCGCGGTACGCCGCGGAGTCGGTGGTGCCGGCTAGCTCGTGCTCGGCGAGCGTCTGCTGCACGTCGGCCGGCAGCTGGGCGCGCAGGGTATTCGCCGCCTCGATCCACAGCGCCATCGATGCCGGGCTGTCACAAATGGTCAACGACCTTATTCCTTGGGGGTGTTGCAACACGTACTCCGGCCCGAGCATGCCGCCCCAGGACTGGCCGAGCAGGTGGTAGCTGTTCCGGATGCCGAGCCGGTCGACCAGTGCCGCGAGCTCGTCGACGAACAGTTGCACCGTCCACCGAGACGGATCCCAGTCCGGCCGGTGGCTGGAGTTGCCGCAGCCGAACTGGTCGTAGTGGATGACCGCCCGCCCGTCGTCGGCCAACTCCTGCATGGCCAGGCAGTAGTTGTGTGCGGCGCCCGGGCCACCGTGCACGACTACCAGCGGCGCTCGGCCGGTGTCGGCAGCCAGCTCGCCGGTAATCCGATACCAGGTGTGGCCGTCGGCGAACGGCATTTGGCCGGTGGTCACGCTGCGGGTCGCGTCCATCGGCCAACCTTAGCGACAGCAGCTGTCGCACGCGCTAGCGTCGCTGAGATGGCACCGATGCGGGTCTTGGTCGCACCGGATAAGTTGCGCGGTACCGCCACCGCAGCGGAGGCCGCGGCGGCGATCGGTGCCGGGGTACGGGCAGCCGGCGCTACTCCGGACAGCTGCCCGCTGGCCGACGGTGGCGAGGGTTTTCTGGACAGCCTGGGCGGCCCGAACCGCACCGCCGACGTGTCGGACGCGTTGGGCCGGCCGCTGACCGTCGGCTGGCGGTTGGCCGACGAACTTGCCGTGATCGAAACGGCAATGCTGTCCACCCAGGTGCTGTTGGATGGCCCCGGGCCGGCCGAAGCGGTGGCGGCCACCAGCGCCGGCGCCGGTGAGCTGATCGGGGAGGCGATCCGAGCCGGCGCTCAGCGCATCCTGGTCGGCCTCGGCGGTTCGGCGTTCAGCGACGGTGGCACCGGGGCACTAACCGCGCTGGCCGACCTGGTGCCGTTCCGGCCCTCGCTGGAGGTGCTGCTGGGCTGTGATGTGGAGACCGGTTACCTCGATGCGGCAAGGGTGTTCGGCCCGCAGAAGGGTGCCGACCAGCAGGCTGTCGAACAGCTGAGCCGGCGACTTGCGCGGCAGGCCGAGCAGCTTGCCGACCGGTTCGATCGGGATGTCACCGGCGTGCCCGGTACCGGAGCGGCCGGTGGGCTGGCCGGCGGCCTCTATGCGGCCGGTGCCCGGTTGCAGTCGGGGTTCTCGATCGTCGCTGAACGGGTGGGTCTGGCCGACCGGCTGGCAAGCGCCGAACTGGTGATCACCGCCGAGGGCCGGCTGGACGACAGTTCGTGGGCCGGCAAGGTTGTCGGCGGCCTGATCAAACAGTCGAGTCGGCCGGTGTGGGTGATCGCCGGTGCTGTGCAGCCGGAGCTGTCGATCCCGGAGACCGTCCAGGTGCTGGGCCTGACCGCGACTTTCGGATCGGAGCGCGCCCACCAGGACACCCAGTTCTGCCTGACCGAAGCGGCCCGCCGGATCGTCGAGCGGATAGCGCCGTCCTGACCGCGAATTGCACTGATCGCACAGCGAACTTGCAGAGCGCAGTGGGCTCGTCCGGCGGTAGGGTCTTTGTCGATCGCGATGAGACCTGACCAACCTGTGGAGGCAGCGATGGCAACCAGAAACACCCCCTTTGCCCCAGGAACCCCGTGTTGGGTGGACCTGATGAGCTCGGACCCAGCCAAGGCGAAGGAGTTCTACTCGGCGTTGCTGGGCTGGACGTTCGATGAAGCTTCGGATGAGTACGGCAACTATGTGACCTGCCAGTCCGACGGCCACAACGTGGCCGGGATGATGGCCAACCCTGGGACCGGCGCACCGGACGGCTGGAACACCTACATCTGCACCCAGGATGCCCACGCGACCGCCGAAGCGGCTGCTGGTGCTGGCGGCAAGGTGCTGATGCCGGTGATGGAGGTGCCCGAACAAGGAGTGATGGCCATGATCGCCGATCCCGCGGGAGCGGTCTTCGGCGTGTGGCAGCCGATCGGTCACATCGGTTTCCAGAAGTACAACGAGGCCAACTCAGTGACTTGGGACGAACTGCACAGCAAGGATTTCCCGGCGTCCAAGGACTTCTACGGCGCCGTGTTCGGCTGGAACTACCAGGTGATGGGCGACACCGACGAGTTTCGGTACGTCACCGGCCAGGTGGACGGGCAAGACGTGCTCGGCATGATGGACGCCAGCGGCTACCTGCCGGCCGAGGTGCCTTCGCACTGGGCGGTGTACTTCAGCGTAGAGGACGTCGACGCCGCCTGTGCCAAGGCGGTGGAACTCGGCGGTTCGGTGATCCGGCCGGCCGAGGACACCCCATTCGGCCGGATCGCCGATATGACCGACGCCACCGGCGCCAACTTCAAGTTGCACGGTCCGGTGACCGAGGCCGCCGGCAGCTGATCGTCCCTACCCGATCGTGCAATTTCTTCCGGCTCAGAGCCGGAAGAAGTTGCACAATCGGGAGCTGGGCTCAGCCCGTTACCGCGAAGGCCTGTACGACAGCGGCGTTGAACGCGTCCAGATCGTCCGGCTTGCGGCTGGTCACCAGCGGGAAGCCCGCTTCGTTGCAAGTGAAAACTTCGACGTCCCGCCACCGGCCGCCGGCGTTGCGGATATCGGTCTGCAGGCTCGGCCAGCTGGTCAGGGTCTTGCCGCGGACCCGGTCGGCCTCGACCAGGGTCCACGGACCGTGGCAGATCGCGGCTATCGGCTTGCCGGCGGCCGCCATCGCATCGATGAAGGCCACCGCGGCCTGGTCGAGCCGGAGCTTGTCGGGGTTGGCCACGCCACCTGGCAGCACCAGCCCGTCGTAGTCCGGTACCGATGCGTCGGCCACCACAGCGTCCGGCTGGAAGGTGTCGCCCGGGTTGGTGTCATGGTTGACCGCCTGCACGCTGTCCTTGCTCGGGGCCAGCAGCACCGGCTGGCCGCCGGCGGCCTCGACCGACTGCCACGGGCTGGTCAGCTCGACCTGCTCGACGCCGGAATTTGCTACCAGGAAAGCGATTTTCTTGCCGGAAAGTTGTCCTGCCATGGGTAGGGCTCCTCAGTTGACAGCGGCGGCCGGCGCACCGGTCGGCAGGCCGGCCGCTCAGAAGTGCCGGCTGTGCTGTTCAGCCACCCTTCACTGTAGGCAGGCCGGCTGGTCGAGTGAGGATCGCAGCGAGCGCCAGCGAGCGAGGACCGGAGCGAGCGGGCGATGAGCGATCGCGCGAAGAGCAGATGATCGCAGCGGCCGGTCGGTGACTACGGTTTGCTGGGTGGGCAGTTCGCAGTCGCCGGCCAGGATGATCGCCCGTTCGCTGCGCCGGTTGTACGCCGACGCCGCCCGCCTCGACCTGAGCCAGTCCGACCCGGTGGTGTCGGCGCGAAACGCCGTCGGGTTGCTCGTCCCGCTGATCGTCGCGGCCGCTCTGGGCCGCCCGACGGTAGGGGTGCTGGCCGCGATCGGCGCACTCCAGGCCGCCTTCGCCGATCGACCGGGGCCGTACCGGCTGCGGCTGTTCCGGATGCTGTTGACCGGCCTGGTGGCGGCGGTGACCGCCGGGTTGGCGGCGGCGCTGGGCCACAGCCTGGCCGCCTCGGCGGTGCTGCTGGCCGTCCTCGCCTTCGCGGCCGGGCTGCTGTTGTCGGTCGGTCCGAGCGCGGCGCAGGTCGGGGTGGCCGCCACCGCCTGCGCGCTAATTTTGGGCCACCTGCCGCAGCCGCCGCAGGCGGCGGCGCGGGCCGGTCTGCTGGTACTGGCCGGCGCGGCGGTGCAGACGGCGCTGGCGATCGCGGGCTGGCCGCTTGGGCGGCACCGGCCGGAACGCCACGCGCTAGCAGCGCTGTACCAGCAACTGTCGACGCTGGCGGCGGACCCGATCGACACCAGTACCGGCCCGCCGCTGGGCAACGCGATCGCCGACACCGAGGCGGTATTGCGCGGTATCGGCCACGACTACGGCCCCAGCGTCGAGGCGTACCGGGTGTTGCTGGACGAGGCGGTCCGGGCTCGGCGCGACATCCTGGTGCTGTCCGGCTATGCCGACCGGCTCGGCCGGGACGGCTTGTCCGGCGCTCAGGCAACGGTGCGCACCGAACTTGCCCACGCCGGTGCGGTATTGGCCGCGCTGGCCGAGGTGTTGCGCACCGGCCGGCAGTTCAACGAGCCGGCGCTGGCCGCGCTGCTGGCACCGGTGGGCAGCTCGCCCGCCGAGCTGGGCGATTCGCTGACCGAGCAGGCCGCCGCTAACCGCGCCCGCAGCCTGGCCGGCCAGCTGCGGGCGATGGCCGAGACCGCCCGCACCGGCGCCGGTGAGGGCCGCACCGACGAGGACCAGGGACGGGTCGCCGGCAGCATCCGGCTGCGGGATCCGGTCGCGGTGCTGCGCGCGAACCTGGATCTGCGCTCGCCGGTGCTGCGCCATTCCAGCCGGCTGGCGATCCTGGTGCCGCTCACCGACGTGGTTACTCGGCAGGCCGGCATCTCACGTGGTTACTGGGTGCCGCTGACCATTCTGGTAGTGCTGCGGCCGGATTTCGGTTCGACCTTCCAACGCTCGCTGATGCGGGTGCTGGGCACCCTGGTCGGGCTGCTGCTGGCCAGCGTGCTGGTGCACTTCCTGCTGGCCGACTCGACGGTGGGATTGATCGTGCTGCTCGGAATCAGCTTCTTCGGTATGCGGATGGCCGGCCCGGCGAACATGTGGCTGTCCTCGATCTTCCTGGCCGGCGTGGTGGTGGTATTGCTGTCGTTGGCCGGCTTCCCGGCGCATACCACGGTGCTGGACCGCTCGGTGGACACCGCGGTCGGCGGCGCGGTCGCGCTGATCGCGGCGCTGCTCTGGCCCAGCTGGGAACGCCGGCAGGTGCCGGACCGGCTGGCCGAACTGCTCGGCGCCTACCGGGATTACCTGAAGGCCATAGTCGAACCGGAGACCACCGCGAGCCAGCGTACCGCCGCCCGTGGCGCGGCCCGGCTGGCCCGGTCAGCCGCCGAGGCCTCGATCGAACGGGCCCGGGGGGAGCCGGTCGACTCGCTCGGCATCGTCGATCTCGGCAGCGCGGTGCTGGCACATAGCCATCGGCTGGTGCACGCGCTGACCGCAATTGATGCCACCCGGCAGGCCCGGGAGGTCTACCAGAAGGTGCCCGAGTTCCGGTTCTTCATCGACGCGGCCGAGCGGGGGCTGATGCTGGCCCAGCAAGCGGTGCAGTACGGCTGGCGACCCAGTCGGGATCTGCGGCTGCGGGATCTGCACGGCCGGCTCGAGCCGGCACTGCGCGCAACCGAGTTGCCGGCCGCGCTGACGGCAGCCCTGGTCGAAGCCGGCGACCGGTTGGTGGACAGTCTCAATTCGGTGCTCGCCGTGCTGGCTGAATGGGCCCGGGACCGGACAGCCGAGGGCTCTGTCCTCGAGGCTGGCCCATGACTAGCGTAGGGAGCGGCCAAACAGCGGCCGGATCGACGGCAGCCGGCCCGTCGGGCACTGCCTACCTTTCGATAGGAGCGCTTGCATGACCGAGAGTGAAGGACTTTCCGACGGCGGAGCCGAAGGAACCCCCGGCGTACAGGACGGTGGCGCTGACGGCGGCGCGCAGGGCGCGGCTGACGGTGGTGCGGCCGGCACGCCAGGCATGCACGACGGCGGTGCCGACGGTGGCGCGGACGGCGGAGCGGGCGGTGACTCCGATGGTGGCGCGGACGGCGGAGCGGGCGGTGACTCCGATGGCGGCGCGGACGGCGGTGCCGATCACGGCGCGGACGGCGGCGCGTAATCGATAGCCAGCCTGTGGACGGGACCGGTGCGACCGGTCCCGTCCACGCTGTGCCGGCACTGTCGCGGTGCATCGGAATCAGCGCCGCGGAGTTCGCCGAGGGGTACTGGTCCCGGCGGCCGCTGTACAGCCCGGCCTCGGACACCGGCGCCCGCTTCGATGACCTGCTCAGCTTCGACGGCATCGACGAGCTGCTGTCCCGGCGCGGCCTGCGCACGCCGTTCATCAGAATGGCCAACCAGGGCAAGGTGATTCCGGCCAGCGCCTACACCCGATCGGGTGGCGCCGGTGCCGGCATCGTCGACCAGGTGGCCGACGACCGGGTGCTTGCGCTGCTCGCCGACGGGGCGAGCCTGGTGCTGCAAGGTCTGCACCGCAACTGGCCGCCGCTGATGGACTTCGGCAGCGCGTTGGCCGGTGAGCTCGGCCATCCGGTGCAGATCAACGCCTACCTGACCCCGCCGCGGAACCAGGGATTCTCCGCCCATTACGACACCCACGACGTCTTCGTGCTTCAGGTGAGTGGCCGTAAAAGGTGGCGGGTGCATGCACCGGTGCTGACCGACCCGTTGGCCGACCAGATCTGGCAGGATCGCCGGGCCGAAGTGGCCGCCCGGGCTGCCGAACAACCGCTGTTGGAGTTGGAACTGGAGCCTGGTGACGCGCTCTACCTGCCCCGCGGCTACCTGCATTCGGCGGTCGCGCTCGGCCAAAACTGCCTGCACCTGACCGTCGGGGTGCACCCGGTAACCAGGTACAGCCTGCTGCGGCAACTGCTGGCAGCTGCGGCCGACGAGCCGGCATTGCGGCGCTCGCTGCCGATCGGCGCGGATCTGTCCGATCCGACCACCCTCGGCCCGGAGCTGGCCGAGACCTGTAAGGATCTGCTTGCTTTCCTGGGACGATCCCGGTTGCCCGCGGTGTCCGGTGGGCTGGCCGCCGAGCTGGCGAGCAACACCCGGCCGGCGCCGATCAGCCCGCTCAGCCAACTCGAGGTGCTGGCCGAGCTGGGCCCGGACACCGTGCTGCGGCTGCGGCCGGGGCTGCGACCACGGCTGGAGCAGACCGGCGCCGAGCTCGTCCTGTCCGCCGTCGACCAGCGGATTGTGCTTGCACTATCAGCCGAAACCGCGATGAAGCAGGTCCTGTCCGGTGAGCCGATCAGTGCCGGCGCTTTGGCCGGGCCGGGGCCGACCGAGTCGTTGGAGCTGGTGCGCAGGCTGCTCGCCGCCGCCGTCCTGGTACCGGCCGATCCGCCGGCGGTGCGGCCGAGCCGTGGTTGACCGCCCCGACCGGTGCCGGGTCCGCGCCAGCGAGCGGAACGATCCGATGCTCGGGACGGCGTTCCCGGCATCCCGGGTGCTGCTGGTCGAGCAACCGGGTGGCTGGGGACCGGCCGGCCTGGCCGACTCGCGGTTCGACCGGAAGGTGGCCGGTCAGCTGATCGGCGGGCTGGGTCGGCGCGGGGTGCGGGTGCTGGCAGTCCGCCGCCCCGGCCGGCCTAACCGATCGAGAACGAGGTGCTGGCTGTTCGCCGACTGCCGGCCGGGACGAGGCCGGCTGGTGTCGGGCAGCTTCGGCGAGGACCGCGAGCTACTCGACATCGACCCGGACCGGCCGGCCGATGGTCCCGGCGCGGCCGAGCAACCGGCGCCGGTGTACGCGGTCTGCACGCACGGCATCCATGACATGTGCTGTGCCATCGAGGGACGGCCGGTGGCGGCGGCGCTGGCGCGGCTGGTGCCCGGCCGGGTGTGGGAGTGCAGCCATGTCGGTGGCGACCGGTTCGCCGCCAACGTGCTGGTGCTGCCCACCGGCCAGCTCTACGGCCGGGTCACCGATGCCGCCGAGCTGGCCCGAGCCGGCGAGGACGGTCGGGTGTTGCCGGAGCTGTTGCGTGGCCGGGTCGGGCTGCCGCCGCCGGTGCAGGCCGCACTGGCACACGCCCAGCGCGAGCTCGGCCTGACCGGCCCGGACGAACTGCGGGTGCTCGGTAGCCAGCCGGTCGACGCCGAACCGGGCCAGGTGCTGCTGCGGTTGGCCGGTCCGGCCGGCGAGCTCACGGTCGCGGTGCAGCGGGTAACCGGCCAACCAGCGCTGCTCACCTGCCGGGCGAGTGACCGCCGGCTGCCGTTGAGCTACCGACCGCTCTGGCTCAAGCCGGCCCCGGCCAGCTGATCACCCAACCGATCCAGGAACGGCAGTTGGCCGGCGATCAGTCGCGACCGGGCATCCGGCAGGCTCCACCAGGCCACCTCGGCCAGTTCTGGAAACGACTGCCGGTGTCCGGAGCGGGGCGGCCACTCCATCTCGAAGGTGCCGAAGACCACCCGGTCCAGGTCGATCTCGGCCTCCCCGGCCCAGACCCAGACCTGCTTGCCTCCGCTCTGGGTGATGCTGCCCAGGTCGATCATCGGCACCTCGGGCACCGGCAGCCCGAGTTCCTCGGTGAACTCTCGCCGGGCGGCGTCCAGCGGCTGCTCGTCGTCGAGGTATTCGCCCTTCGGAATGGACCAGTTGTGCTCGGTGCGGCGTTGCCAGAACGGTCCGCCCATCCGTCCCAGCAGCACTTGACACTCAGGTGCCCGTCGAAATAGCAGGATTCCGGCGCTCCGCTTGGCTGGCATGGAGCCAGTATGGGCGACTGTGAAAGGCTAGCGGTTGATGACCGTCGCGCATGTGGTGCTGCTGCTGCTCGCCGGCATCGCCGCCGGCCTGGCCGGTTCGGTCAGCGGGCTGGCTTCGGTGATCAGCTACCCGGCCTTGCTGGCGGTCGGGCTACCACCGGTCAGCGCCAACGTCACCAATTCGGTGGCGCTGGTGTTCAGCGGCTTCGGCTCGACGCTGGGATCCCGGCCGGAATTGCGCGGCCAGCTCCGGCGGCTGCGGTTGCTCAGCGCGGTGGCGGTGGTCGGCGGCTCCGGCGGGGCGGCACTGCTGCTGCTCACGCCGGCCAGCGCCTTCCAGCGGGTGGTGCCCTGGTTGATCGGGCTGGCCTCGCTGTGCGTGCTGATCCCGCGACCGAAGGCCCATCCGGAACTGGGCGCCCGCGACCGCACCCCGGTCATCGTCGGCGTGCTGCTGATCTCGGTGTACGGCGGCTACTTCGGGGCCGCCGCCGGGGTGCTGCTGCTGGCGTTGTTGCTGGCCGCCACCGCTGAGTCGTTGCCACGCAGCAACGCGGTGAAGAACGCCGTGCTGTTCTGCGCCAACGGGGTCGCCGCGGTGGGCTTCGCCATCTTCGGCGACGTCCGCTGGCTGGCCGCGATCCCGCTCGGGCTGGGCTTCTTCACCGGTGGCCTGCTCGGGCCGCGGGTGGTGCGCCGGTTGCCGTCCGGCCCGCTCCGGCTGGGCATTGCGGTAGCCGGCGTGATAATCGCGATCAAGCTGGCTGTGCAAGCCTATTGAATGTGGGTCCGGACGGGCCGCACACCGAGAAGGGAAAACGCCCCGGTGAAGATTTTCATCTCCTCGGATATGGAGGGCACGGCCGGCGTGGTGGACTGGGACCAGTGCCGACCGGGCCAGCAGGATTACGAGCACTACCGCGGCTTGCTCCAGGACGAGGTGAATGCGGCGATCGACGGGGCGAACCAGGCCGGTGGACCGCACGAGTTCCTGGTCAACGACTCGCACGGAAAGATGGCGAACCTGCGGCCCGAGGGGCTGACCGGGGAAGCCGGGTACCTGTCCGGCCGGCACAAGCCGCTGTACATGATGCAAGGCCTCGACGGGTCCTTCGACGCGATCTTCTTCGTCTCCTACCACGGTTCGGCCTCGGCCGGGCCGGCAATCCTGTCGCATACCTACAACCCGGCGGCGATCGCGGAGGTCAGGCTGAACGGCACGCTCGCTGCCGAGTCCGGCATCAACTCCTTGGTTGCACTTGGCTATGAAGTGCCGGTGGTGCTGGTGACCGGCGATCAGACCACGGCGGCCGAACTCCGCCCGTTCTGGCCCGAGGCGCACGCGGCCGTGGTGAAACACTCGGTTTCCCGGTTCGCTGCTGAGAGCTTGCACCCGGCCCGGGCGATCCGACTGATCACCCAGACCGCGCGCGAAGCCGTCGAGGCACTAGCCGGTAACAAGCCGACCGCGCAGCTGGAACTGCCGGCCACCCTGACGGTCCGGCTACGCAATCCGGACCTGGCCGAGATGGCCAGCTGGCTCGAGCGGGTCGAGCCGGACCGGAACGATCAGACCGTCGTCCGGCTGACAGACGATGACCCGATCCGGCTCTACCGCACCTTCATCACTCTCGTCCTGCTCACCCGGGGGATTGCCGAGTAGTCGAGCGGGCGACGGCCAGCTCATCGTCGACGTAGCGCGGACGGCCGGCGTACCAGCCGAAGCCGGCGGACAGCGCGGCCGCGACCAGCAGCATCAGCAGCGGCCAGGTCCAGTCGTCGGTCAGGTCCAGGAGCAGCCCGACCAGCAGCGGCCCGGTGCCGGCCAGCAGGTAACCCGCGCTCTGCACGAAGGCCGAGAGCGCCGCGGTGCTGCCGGCTGCCCGCGAGCGCAGCCCGATCATGGTCAGGCTGAGCGGGAACATCCCACTGCCGATGCCGCCGAGCAACATCCACAGCCAGGCGCCGCCGGCCGGCGCCAGCAACATCCCGACGTAGGACGCGACAGCGGCCAGCGCCAGCAGCGCCACCAGCGGGCGTTGCCGGCGTACCGCGAGGGTCGGTATCACGATCGAGATCGGGATCGACAACCCCGAGTAGAACGCGACCAGCAGGCCGGCCTCGGTGGCAGCGATGTGGTGGTGCCGAAAGAAGTTAGCGAACCAGCCGAAGGCGATGTAGGCCTGAAAGGACTGGCTGCCGAACAGCAGCGCCAATGCCCAGGCCAGCCTGGACCGGGCCATCCGGCTGACCGGGATCCGGGCCGGCTGGTCGTCCGGAGTCGGCCGGTCGGCACGCAAGCTGGGCAGCCATGGCAGGATCGCCAGCAGCGTCAACGCGGCCCACGAGCCGATGCCGAACCGCCAGTTGTGGCCACCGAGATCGGCGATCGGGACGGTTAGCCCGGCCGCCGTGGTGGTGCCGATGGCCAGCGCCGTCGTGTAGACGGCGGTCATCGTCCCGATCCGGTCGGGGAAGTGGCGCTTGACCAGGGCCGGCATCAGCACGTTCGCCAGCGCCCCGCCGGCCAACGCCAGCATGCTGAGCAGGCCGAAGGACCAGATACCGCCGGCCGTCGCCCGCAAGGCCAACCCGATGGTGGCAGCCAGCAGCGCCACGGCCAGCACCCGGTGCTCGCCGAGCCGGTGGGCCAGCCGGGGGCCGAGGTAGCCGATGCCGGCGAACGCGATCACCGGCAGCGTGGTGATGACCCCGGCCGCACCGCTGGATAGCCCCAGGCCGGTCTCGGCATCGTCGAGCACCGCGCCGACGCTGCTCACCGCCACCCGCATGGTCAGGCCGGTCAGCACAATCGCGGCGACGATCAGCCAGCGATGCCGGTCCCGATCCCGAAGGCTGTCCGGTCGGTCGGACAGGTCCGGGGTGGTGAAACGCATCAATCCACCGTATCCGGTCGACTAGCCCGGCCCGGTCGGTGCTGGGGCCGTCCGATCAGATGTCGCCGAAGCCGTACGAGCCGACGACGGTGGCCTCGGTGGCGACCGGAGGTGCGACCACCCGGTCGCCGATGTTGCGCTGGAACTCGATGAAGGCCGCCGTCCGGACGAGCGGGTTGTCGTCGCCGTCGGTGGACACCACATGCACGAAGCTCACCCCGTCGGCGAGCCGGAAGCTGGCGTAATGCAGGCCGTTCGGTTGGCTGTCGGCCAGTTCCTGAAAGACGTTTTGCACCAGTCGCTGGTTCTCCTCTGCCGCCTCGGGACGGACCGTGTAGCGAATTACTAATGAGTTGCTCATCAATGCCTCCTTGGCTGAGTGGACGGGCACCTTCGACCGGCAAGCCGCAATTACGAAGATGCGCCCCGGACTGCCCCGATGCGACGGTCGTGATGAGCAAACGGTAGCCGTTTCGGCGACCGGGGAGATTGGTGTGCCTACGTTTCCCCAGTTGGACATACAGAAAGCGAGAAACGCAGATGACCGCGAGCAAGTCCGCAGCCCCGAAAGCCAAAGCCAAGCCGGCAGCCCCGAGCGCCGAAGCACTGCAAGCCGAGCAGGCAGCCATCGCTGCGGTGCCGGCCCGGATGGTCGCCGCCTGGGCCGCGCACGACGCCGATGCCTTCGCCGACCTGTTCACCCAGGACGGGTCGATGATGCTTCCCGGCGTGTACAAGAAGGGCAAGGACGATATCCGGGCATTCATGGCCGCCGGTTATGCCGGCCCGTACAAGGGAACCCAGGTCACCGGCAAGCCACTGGAAATCAAGCCGCTGAGCAGGGACGCCGTCGCGGTGATCACCGAGGGTGGTGTGATCGGTGCCGGCGAGTCCGAACTGTCCGACGCCGCCGCGATCCGCGCCTCCTGGATCCTGGTCAAGCAGGACGAGGAGTGGAAGCTGGCGGTGTACCACAACTGCCCGCGGGATCCTGCCGCCTGAGTCAGCTGCTGATCACCGGGTCGATGTGCAGGGTGCAGCCGCGTAGCGCCAACGGCACCAGGAACTTCTCGGTTCGGTTCGGTGGGATCACCTGAACTGCGTCGGAATTGGCTGCGTTGCAAGTGGAATCGTCGGTCAGCTGTGCCGTCACCGAGTCGCCGGGTGCGATCTGCACCCGGCGGACCGGGGTGCTGGTGCGTTGCGCCGGTAACCCGAGCGGAGCTCCCGCGCGCTGGAGCTGGACGCCCGGAAAGCCGGTCAACGAGCAGGAACTGGCCGAGATGTTGGTGAAGCGCAGGAACGCGAACTGGTGACCGGCGGCTCCGGAGCCGCGCAGCGCGCGAACCTGGAGCGCCGAACTGGCACAACCGCCCGGCCCGTCCGGCTGGCTGGCTGTCGAGCTGGCCGGCTTGGTCGGTGCGGCTGAACTACTCGGCGCGGCAGGGCTGCTCGGTGCCGTGGCACTCGGCGAACTGGTCACCGACGGGCTGTCCGTCGGCGAGCTGGTGGCCGCTGAGCTGCTGGTCAGGCTGGTCACCGGACGGTCCGCGCTGGTCGGCGGCGACTGTGCGCAGCCGGCCAGTCCAAGCGCGAGCAGCGGTATTACCAGGGCCGTCCGGAGTCGGGTCGGCCGGCAGACATTCGGCATGCTCACCTCAGTTGATCCGTAGATCGGTGCCGTGCGGCATCTGGAATTGCCGGGTGGCCGGGCTGGAGGAAATTGCCGTCCAGAGCCGACTCCAGGCATCGACGTTGGAGATGCTGCCGCAGGAGCCGGCCTGTGAGCAGGCGGTGAACTCGGTGAGCGGGCCGCCGAAGTAGATCTTCGGCCGGCCGGCGCTGGTACCGGTGAGCGAGATGTACTTCCACTGAAGGGGCATGGCGTAGTTGTAGATCTGCGGCAGGCTGATCGTCCGAGTCGGCGCCGCGCCGCCGGACAACCATTGCAGGTCGCTCATCCGCCAGCCGTTGTTGCACCAGCCGCTGGCCACCGTGGTCGAGCAGCCGTCGGCCGAGCCGTTGAAGACGAACGGCGCCCCGGTCGCGGACAGGTAGCCGGCCAACCAGTTCCGGGTTTGGCTCACGGTGGCCGAGAACCCCGGCTCCATGTCATTAGCACCGGCGATGATCACTCCCGGGTGGTGCGCTGCTGCGTAGCTGACCACCGGGCCCACCACGTTGCGGGCCCAGGAGATGCCGGCCGAGGCGCTGACGTCCATGTCGTTGTTGGTGCCGATCGCCAGCGTCAACGGCGCATAGGGACGTTGCCGGGTGGCGTAACCGTCCAGGTAGGCCTTCATCGCGTTGACCACCGCGGCATAGCTGACGAAGCGGGAGGTGGCCGACAGCACCGCGCCGTGGTCGAGCTCGTCCTGGCCGCCGATCTGGAGCAGCACCAGGTAGCTGTGTCCGGACGGGTTGTAGCTGGCATCGACGGCGCCCATGGTTCGCATCAGCGCCGCGTCGCTGGCCAGGTTACCGGTCAGGTTGCGCAGATAGTGGCTGGTGGACACCGGTGCCGGTGTCACCTGCGGCGGAATGTTGGTCGGGATTGCCCCGGTCAACACGGCAGATCCGACGCCGATGGAGTTCACCGCCCGAATGCTGAACGTGTAGTGCACGCCGTTGGTGAGGCTGCCCACGGTGGCGCCGGTGGCGCTGCCGGCCACCGTGATCACGGTGCCCCGCTGGACGATCGTGATCAAGTACTTGGTGATCGGGGCGTTGTCTGAGCGCGGGGCGGTCCAGCCGAGCGCGACCGTCTTGCTGCCGGGCCAGGCGGTTGGAGCCACCGGTGCGGCCGGCGCCCCCTCGCCGGAAGTGAGGATCAGGGTGCAGCCCAGCCGGGTGTTGGCGCCGGTGCCCACGTTGTAGGCGATGACGCAGACCGTGTGCTCACCGGAATCCAGCGTGACGCCGGCCGAATAGCCGTGCGCCACCCCGTACAGCGGCCAGGACTGGGCGGCGGCGGTCGTCCCCAGGTTGGCGGTCACGGTCTGGACGTCCACGCCGTCACTGGTCACGTGCAGCTGGATCGGCGCCGTGGTGTCCGGGTCCAGCGCCCAGCCGGACACCGTGATGGTGTCGGTGATGCCGGAGCGTGCGATCATCGCCGACGAGCCGACCGGGTTTGCCAGCCGGGTAACCGACAGGCAGCGAATGCCGAGGTTGGTGGCGTGCCGGGGGTTGATGGCATAGCCGCACAGCGTGTGCTTGCCCACCGGGATCGGCGCCGTGATCGAGTAGCCGTGCGCCGGGCCCATATTGGGGTACAGCGCCGCCAGATCTGAGCGGGCCTGGTTCGCGGTGCCGATCGCGGACAGCCGGCCGTCGACGTAGATCCGCACGGTGATCGGGCTGGTGAGGTAACTGTCCATCGCCCAGCCGGTGACCAGCACGCCGCCGGGTGTCTGCTGGACGCTGTCCAGGTTGCCCAGCGGCAGATCGCGCAGGTTCGCGGTACGGCAGGCCAGCAGCGTGTTGACGCCGGCCCCGATGTTGATCGCCCAGGCGCACACGGTGTGCCGGCCGGGCCCGACCGGGACGATCAGCGAGTAGCCATGGGCGTCGCCCACCGTCGGGTAGTGCGCGAGCAGGTCGGTACGGGCCAGCGCCGCGCTGGTCCGGTTCACGTAATGGCCGTCGACGTAGAGGAAAACGCTGACCGGTGCGGCCGCGTTGAGGTCCAGCGCCCAGCCGCGCAGCTGGAGGCCGCCCGGCACCTGGGTGGCGCCGTCCAGCATGCCGGTCGGGTTATTGCGCACCGTGACGCTGACGCAGTTCAGCGTGCTGTTCGCGCCCGGGCCGATGTTGCTGGCACCGGCGCAGATCCGGTGGCTGCCGGCCGGCACGTCCAGGGTGCTGGACAGGCCGTGGTCCAGGCCGGCGTTCGGGTAGTACGCAGCCAGGTCCGGCCGGGTCACCGCAGCCGGTACCGAGCCCGCCGGGTGGCCGTCCAGGGTGAGGTTCACGGTGACCGGATCCAGGCTGTTGAGATCGAGTGCCCAGCCGGTCACCTGCACGCCGGCGGGCAGCTGGATCGCCGACTCCAGCCGGCCGATCGGGTTGTTCTGCATGGTGATCGTGCGGCAACCGAGTTGGACGTTGCTGCCCGGCCCGGTGTTGATCGCCCACAGGCACACCTGGTGGCTGCCGGCGCTCGGGGTCAGCAGCATCGAGTAGCCGTGGTCGATGCCGGCGCCGGGGTACTTGGTGGCCAGGTCCGGTCGGCTGATCGAGGCCACGCTGCGGGCGGCGTATTTGCCGTCCACGAAGGCCCACACCGAGATCGAGGCGGTGGTGTTGAGGTCGATCGCGTAGCCGCTGACCTGCACGCCGGCCGGCACCTGCCCGGCCGTTTCCAGTGCGCCGAGCGGGTTATTGCGGATCAGCAGGGTTTGGCAGCCGAGCCGGGTGTTATTGCCCAGGCCGAGGTTGATGGCATACAGGCACACCGAGTGGCTGCCTTCGCCGACCGGCACCGCGATTGAGTAGCCGTGGCCGCTGTTCGAGGCGGTGGTGTCGAGCGTGTGCTTGCCGTCGACGTAGCCGCTGACTACCACCGGTGCGCTGCTGTTGACGTCGGTGGCGGTGCCGGTGAAGGTGGCGGTGTTGCCGCTGACCACCGCCGCGCTCATCGTGCCGGTCGGGTTGTTGTGCACCGCCAGCGTGCGACAGCCCAGGGACGGGTCGGGCCCGGGCCCGAAGTTCTCAGCGACCACGCAGAACTGGTGGGTTCCGTCGCCCACCGCCAACCGCAAGACGAAGCCGTGCGCCGCCCCGAAGTTCGGATGCGCGGCGGCGACATCCGGCCGGGAGACGTTGGCGATCAGCGAGGTACGGGCCAGGCCGTTGTCGGTCAGGTCGACTCGGAGCGAGGTCTTGGCCGAATCCGGGTCCGCGGTCCAGCCGGCGAGCGCGACCGAGCCGTCGGCGGCCAGGGCCGCCGAGTCGAAGGAGCCGATCGGGCTGGCGTCTACCGCGTGGGCGGGTACGGCGGGCAGCACCAGGGCCAAGGCCGCCACGGCCACCGCGATCGGGACGACGGCGATGCGCTGTGGCAAGCGGGCGTGCGGGACGGGGCTGGCCTGGTGCATGTTCGGTAGTCCTTGGATCGGCAGTTCGTGGCTCGGCGGTTCGTGGTGCTCGGCAACATTAATAACACCAGGCACTCTGGTCACAGCACGGACTGTGCGACAGTAACTTTCCGTATTCGGTTAGCGACGACTTGTATGCGAATCGTTACCTATGAATGCCGTGTCAGCACCGGTATTACGCGGCGTCTTCGGTGCAAGCCGCGTTGGTTACGGTGTGTCACAACATGCCTATCGTCCGGCGCCCGGCCTAACATCAGCCGATCGTGCAACTTTCTCCGGCTCAGGACCGGAGAAACTTGCACGATCGGGTCGAGCCGGGTCAATCCTCGACGGGATCAGCCAGCTGGCGGCCGGCGAAGCGCTCACGCAGCGTCCGCTTGGAGAACTTGCCGACACTGGTCTTGGGAATCTCGTCGATGAACACCAGGTCGTCCGGCAGGCCCCATCGCTCGACCCGTTCGGACAGGAACTGCATCAGCTCGTCCTTGTCGAGCGTGTGTCCCTCCCGGATCACCACGCAGGCAAACGGACGTTCCATCCAGCGGGGGTGCGGCAGCGCGATGACGGCCGCTTCGGCGACCGCCGGATGGGCCATGATCTGGTTCTCCAATTCCACCGAGGAGATCCATTCGCCACCGGACTTCACCAGATCCTTGGTGCGGTCCACCAGGCGTAGGTAGCCCAGCTCGGAGATCGCGGCGACATCGCCGGTGCGCAGCCAGCCGTCCGGTGAGAACTGCTCACCGGGCTCGTCGGTGCGGTAGTACTGGCGGGCGATCCACGGCCCCCGGGTCTCCAGCTCGCCGACTGCCTGGTTGTCCCAGGGCAATTCGGCGCGGGTCTGCGGGTCGACGATCCGCATTTCCACCCCGACCGGTGATCGCCCGGCGGTGGCTCGGATATCGGCCTTGGCGTCCTCGTCCAGGTCGTCGAACTCCGAACGCAGCGTGCAAACCGTGCCCAGCGGCGACAGCTCGGTCATTCCCCAGGCCTGGGTGATCGGCCGCCCGGTTGCCGCGCGCCAACTTTCCGACAGCATCTTCGGCACCGCGGACCCGCCGCAGATGACTTGTCGGACGGACGACAGGTCGCGGCCGGCCAGCAACGGCAGCATGCCCATCCAGATGGTCGGCACGCCGGCGGTAATGGTCACCCGTTCGGCTTCGATGAGGTCCAGCAGCGCAGCCGGAGTCATCCCCGGGCCCGGCATCACCAGGCTGCATCCCGCCATCACGCCGGCGTAGGGCAGGCCCCAGGCCATCGCGTGGAACATCGGCACCACCGGGCACGCGATGTCGGAATCGCTGACCGCGAAGGTCGCCGGGGTTTGGATGATCAGCGAGTGCAGGTAGGTCGAGCGGTGCGAGTACAGCACGCCCTTGGGGCTGCCGGTGGTGCCGGTGGTGTAACACATGGCCGCGGCGGTGTTCTCGTCCCGCACCCGGCCGGTGAAGTCCAGTTCGTCACCGACCACGTCCGACCACCAGCTGATCCTGGCGTCGTCGGGCAGTTCGTGCGGAGCGCCGTCGTCGAAGACCACGATGTGACGCACTGTGCTGAGCTTGGGCAGGTACTGCGAGAACAGTGGCAGCAGTGACCGGTCGACGAAGACCAGCTCATCCTCGGCGTGCTCGGCGGTGTAGATCAGCTGGTCGGCGAACAGCCGGATGTTAAGGGTGTGCAGTACCCGGCCGGTGCACGGAACGCCGAAGTACAGCGCCGCGTGGTTGGCGGTGTTCCACCCGAAGGATCCGACCCGGCCGCCGTCGCTGACACCCAGCGCGTCCAGCACACCAGCCACCTGACGGGCGCGGATCGCCAACTCGGTAAAGGTGATCCGCTCCTGGCCGGTGACCTGTTGGGTGACGACCGTGCGCGCGCCGTAGTTGCGCTCGGCATGCCGGAGGATCGATTCGATGGTCAGCGGGTAGTCCTGCATCAAGCCGAGCATTGGCTGATCGTGCTGCACGCCACCCGATTCGGCAACCTCCTCAATCACTTGTCTCAGTCGCCACGTCGGACCTGAAATACCTGGGTTCGCACGGTCTTCGCCTCGAGGAATCCGGCCGCGCCGGCACGCCATCGGTCCAACGCCGGATCGCGGCAGCGGTCCAGCTCGGGTGCGTCGGCCAGGTAGCTGTCGATGGAATGCCGGGACAGCATTGAGTCAGCACCGGCCGGCAAGCCGGCGGTGAGCCAGTTCGGCCGATCCGGATTGTCGGCGCCGTCGAGCTGTGGCACCGGATCACCGACGTTCTCCAGCGACAGCACCGAGACGGAGTCCGGCAGCCGCGCCAGGCCGATCGGAGCACCCGCCGTCAGCAGGTGGGTGACCCGGTACTGCCGGCCGGCCGCCAGGTCGATGGCCAGTCGGGCCGCCACAATGCCGCCCTGGCTGTGCCCGATCAGCATGATCGGATCATTCGGGCCGACGCCGGCCATCCGGAGTGCTTGCAGCACGCCGCGCTGCATGATCGAGTCCCGACCGGCCAAGCTGCGCAGGTTGGTGCCGACATCGGTGGCCTGCGGTGTCCGGGCCAGCGGATTCAGATTCCAGACGCTGGTGCCGGTGATGTCCACGATCACCTGCCGGCCGGTGGGGCCGTCCAGGATCCGGACGTCGATCAGGCCGCCGCCGTCGTCCTGATCGGCACGTACCGCCAGGCCGCGCACCAGGTCGGTGACCGAGCGCGGTGGCCCTCGCCGGTCGTCGGTGGCCAGCCCGGTACGGGCGGTAACCTCGGCCGGACCGTCCCGGTAAAGGCCGGCCAGCGCTCCGGCTAGGCCGGCCGGATCACCGACCAGTCCGGCCCAGCCCGTCCAGCTGCCGGTGGCGGTGGCCAGCAGTCGGACCGCGACGTCGGCCAGCTCGGGATCGGCGGTGAGCACGCCGCGCGGGCCGGCCGGCAGGTAGTGCCCGGGTGCCGGCAGCAGGCCGGCCAGTACGGCGGCGGGCAACCGACCACCGGCGCGCAGCATCGGCGCCATTCGCCGGTCGAGCTGGTCGGCCAGCTGGTAGGAGTCGGCCGCCGCCAGCAGCAATTCCGCGAGCAACTGGCAGTGCAGGTACCCGGCAGCCAGCAGCACCAGGCAGCCGGCGACCAACTCGGCGATCAGCAATGCGCCGGCCGGATCCAGCACGGCAGCGGCCAGCAGGCTCGGCTCGGCGTCGAGCCGGCCGAGCAGCGGCGACACGGCCCCGGCGAGTTCGGCGGCGGTGTCGCGCAGCAGCCGGGCATAGCCGGCCAACCCTTGCGGCAACACCGTGATGCTGCCTCCGCGAAGCCGGACGGCGCCGATCGCCGGCCCGCTCACCACGGCGGCCGCACCATCGACCGCGACAGCGCAACCGCCGTCCGAGCCATCCGGGCCGCCGTCTCGGCTCGCTGCGCCGCTCGTTCTGCGTGCTCACGCAGTTGCCGGGCCAGGCCGTCCAGCCGGCGTTCGACGTCGGCGAGCTGACCGAGGGTGCCCGACAACATCGCCTCGAAGGCGGTGGCGGCAGGCGAGTGCCAGCCCAGGCGCTGTGCGGCAGCGCGCAGAACCTGTCGCCGGTCACCGACCCGACCTGCCGCCGCCACCAGCTCGCGGACCAGTTGCTCGATTCGGGCGCCATCCAGGACTTGCATGCTTCGATGCTGGCGGCCGGGACGCCAATCGAAACGGGCTGACCGGACTTTGTGGACGAGCACCGCCGGTTGTGGACAGCGCCACTAACACCGGCCAGACACGCGTCGGCTGCCGGGTGCCGCCGGATTGCCATGGTTGAATGGCGGCGTCCGATGACAGCGGTGCAATTCGGTGCGCACGCCGCTGCCTTTGGCGCTGCTGTCGTAGTCATCTCGATTCGGAGGCCGCATGGAGTCCCCCGCCAGCGTCCCGGCGCCCGACGACGCGCCGGGACAAACCGACGCCGCGAGCCTGACCGACGGCGCCGGTGCTGCCAGCGGTGCCGGACTGAACCGGCGTGATCGCGAAATCCTGGCCTTCGAGCGCCAGTGGTGGAAGTACGCGGGCGCCAAGGAGCAAGCCATCCGTGAACTGTTCGACATGTCCGCGACCCGCTACTACCAGGTACTCAACAGCCTGATCGACACGCCCGAGGCGCTGGCCGCCGATCCCATGCTGGTCAAGCGGTTGCGCCGCCTGCGGGCAAGCCGGCAGCGGCAACGCTCAGCCCGCCGGTTAGGCATCGAGGTCTAACTTCTACGCTGTCCGACTATGGCCCACAGCGCGCCGCCTACCGGTCCTCGCCGGCGACTCGAACCGATCCTGGGCATGGTGCTCGTGGTGGTCGGGGTAGCGGTAGCCGTCCTGGCGGTCACCGCGCTGAATCACCCGAACGGCCGGAATGCCGGCCGGGCTTCGCAAAGCGTGACCGCCAACCCGTCCGGGGTGCAATCGCACGGCACCGGCAGTGGCCATTCCGGCTCCGGCTCGGCAACCCCGACGCCGACCGAGGGCCAGGTCGGCTCGACCTCCTCGCCGGCCGGCAGTGGTCGGCTACCACTGGTGGTGCTGAACAACACCAGCCAGGTCAGCGCGGCGACCGCGGCGGATCGATTCCGCGCCGGCGGCTGGACGGTCACCGACACCAGCACCTTCGACGGTTCGATCCTGTCCACCGCGGTCTACTACGACCCGGACGTCGCCGGCGCGCAGGCGGCCGCCGAGCAGCTGCAACGAGAATTTCCGGCGATCAAAAGGGTGAAACCTAAATTCGACGGCCTACCCGCAGGCCCTATCGTGGTAGTTCTGACCAGCGACTACAGTTGAGCCTGCTCGACGTGACAACTTCATAGATTCGCTCATCCAGAGGGGCAGAGGGAACGGCCCGATGAAGCCCCGGCAACCCATCGCGATCGCGCGGTAGCTACTACCAGGTAGCGGACCTCGGCGATCCGACCAGGTGCCAACTCCGGCCCGGCGCGGCACAGTGCGGCGCGCGGGAAAGATGAGGAGAGGACCTCGCTATGACCGCAACCATCCACCACCCGTCGCGTTCGGCAATAGAAAACCCGGCCTCGGCCTTGGTTTGCCGCAACTGCGGAGCGCAATTCCCGCTCGGTGCCCAGCACGCCTGCTTCGAATGCTTCGGTCCGCTGGAGATCGGCTACCACGCCGACCGGCTGGCCCGGGTCGATCGGGCAGCCATCGCCGCCGGCCCGCAGTCGATCTGGCGGTATGCCGGCCTGTTGCCGGCCGGGCACAGTGAACTGACCCGGGTCGACTCGCACACCGGCATGACGCCGCTGATCCGGGCCGATCGATTGGCCGACCGGCTCGGTTTCACCGCACCGCTCTGGGTCAAGGACGATTCGGCCAATCCCACCCACTCCTTCAAGGATCGGGTGGTCTCGGTTGCCATCACGGCTGCCCGCGAGCTGGGATTCAGCCGGATTGCCTGCGCTTCAACGGGAAACCTGGCCAACTCGGTGGCCGCACACGCGGCCAGGATCGGCATGGAGTCGATCGTCTTCGTCCCGTCGGATCTGGAACCTGCCAAGATCAGCCAGACCGCGGTCTACGCCGGGACGCTGGTGGCCATCGACGGCTCCTACGACGACGTCAACCGGCTCTGCAGCGAGCTGGCCGAGACCGACGAGTTCGCCTCGACCGCCTTCGTCAACGTCAACGTTCGTCCCTACTATGCCGAGGGATCCAAGACGCTCGGGTTCGAGGTTGCCGAGCAGTTGGGCTGGCGGCTGCCGCAGCAAGTGGTGGCGCCGATGGCCTCCGGTTCGTTGCTCACGAAGGTGCACAAGGCGTTCAAGGAACTGGGTCAGATCGGCCTGGTGACACCGACCGACTACCGATTGTTCGGCGCCCAATCCAGCGGCTGCGCGCCGATCGCAACCGCCTTCGAGGCGGGCGAACAGACGGTGCGTCCGGTCAAGCCCACCGGCATCGCCAAGTCGCTCAATATCGGCAATCCGGCGGACGGACCGTACGCCCTGGACGCAGTGCGCGAGACCGGCGGTTCGATGGCGCAGGTGACCGATGCGGAAATCCGGGCCGGCATCCAGTTGCTTGCCGAGACCACCGGTGTATTCGCCGAAACGGCCGGCGGAGTGACCACCGCGGTGTTGCGAAAGCTGGTCGACTCGGGCCGGCTCGACCCCAGCCAGGAGACGGTTATCTACAACACCGGGGAGGGACTGAAGACGCTGGATGCCGTCTCAGATCTGCTCGAACCGTCCGCTGTGGTCGCGCCGACCTTGTCCGGCATGCGGTCCGCCGGCCTGCTCTGAGACCGGTGCGGGGGCACCCGTCCGATTTGGGATTTGTTTAAACGGCGATAGGTTCTATCGAATGCTGGCGCAGTGAATCTGCATCCGTGTATTTTCCCGCTTGGTCGTAAGTAGCAGAGCGTTTCGCGCGACGAGAGGGACCACGATGGCTGCGACAGCCAGCGTGCACTGAAAGTTCAGTCGGGACGATCACACACTCAAGACCCCGGCTACCACGCGGTGTGGCAGCCCGGTCGGCCCGTATCGAGGAGTGCAGGTGGCACAGGGCACCGTGAAGTGGTTCAACAACGAAAAAGGCTACGGCTTCATCGCCGTGGACGGCGGTCAGGATGTGTTCGTCCACTACAGCGCCATCCAGAGCGACGGTTACCGTTCGCTCGACGAGGGTCAGCGGGTGGAGTTCGAAGTCGCGCAGGGTCCCAAGGGCCCGCAGGCCGACGCGGTTCACGTCGTCGGCTAGACGCCCTGCAGCAAGCCGACCCGGCTCGTCCTTCGCGGCGAGCCGGGTCGCTGCTTTTACCGATCAGATCTCCTCCAGCGCCAAGCCGGTGTGCCGGGCGATGAAGGCCAGCAGGTCGATCCGCTCGGCCAACTGGGCGCTGCGTGATTTGCCCATGCCATGGCCGGCGCTGTAGGTCACCCGCAGGAACGCCTCGGCATCCGGTGCGCTGACTGCCTGCAACCGCGCGGCGAACTTGAAGCTGTGCGCCGGCACTACTCGATCGTCATGATCGGAGGTCATCAACAGCACCGGTGGGTAGGTCGTCCCGGGCCGCAGCCGGTGCAGCGGGGAGTAGGCATAGAGCACGTCGAACTCTTCCTTGCTGCGGGCGGCGATCCCGTAGTCGCCGGCCCAGGCCCGTCCGATGGTGAACTGCTCGTAGCGCAGCATGTCCAGCACGCCTACCTGCGGCACCGCCGCCGCGAACAGGTCCGGCCGCTGGGTAAGCAGGGCGCCGACGAGTAGCCCGCCGTTGGATCCGCCGTTGACGGCCAGCCGTTCGGTACTCGTCCAGCCGGTGGCGATCAGGTGCTCCGCGGTGGCGATGGCATCGTCGAAGACATTCTGCTTATTGGCCCGTCGACCGGCGTCATGCCAGTCCGAGCCGTACTCGCCGCCGCCGCGCAGGTTAGCCACCACCCAAACCCCACCGGCCTCGGCGAAGGTCACGATGGTCGGTGAGAAGACCGGGGTCATCGCGATGTAGAAGCCGCCGTAGCCGTACAGCACGCATCCGTGTGGACCGTTGTCAGGCGTCACATCCGGTCGATGTACCACGAACGCCGGCAGCCGGGTTCCGTCGGCCGAGCTGATCCAAATCTGATCGGTGACCAGCGCCGGGCCGGGCTCGGCCGGTCGAGCGGCGAACACGGTTTCAGTAGTGCCGGTCGCCAGGTCGTGTGCCAGCACCCGGGGCGGAGTGTCGAAAGAGGTGAAGCTGAAATGGACCAGGCTGGTGTCGTCGCTGGTGCTCAGCTCATCCACCGAACCCAGGCCGGGCAATTCGATGGTGCCGGTCTGCTCACCGGATAGCGCATGCACGGTGAGTTGCGAGCAGGCATCCACCAGCCAACTCAGCACCAGGGCGTCGGCTGTCTTGTCGGCCAGCTGCAGCAGGGCCGACCGCTCACCGACCAGCGTGGTCAGCTCCCCGGTGTGCCGATCCACCAGCACCAACCTGCCCCGCGGCGCGTCCAGGTCGGTGCGCATGATCAGGCCACGCTCGTCGGCGGCCACCGGCTGCCACTCGGCGTGCGAGGCCGGCACGATCTCGTGCAGTTCGTCGGTCGGGTCGTTGAGGTTCTGGACCCAAACCGCGTAGGTGTCGGCCTCCGCGTCCCGCTGGATGACGGCCAGCCAGCCGGCGTCCTTATCCAGCCACGGCCAGTTGTCCAACGCATGCCGGTCCGGCCGGTGGAACAGCACCTGGTCGGAGTCCTGGCTGGTGCCGAGCCGGTGGAGCAGCAGCTTGGGCGCGCCATTCGCCGAGGAGTAGATGTCCTGCTCGTCGGCCGGTGGGTAGACCGCGTAGACGAAGCCGGACGAGTCGCCGAGCCAGGTCGGTTCGACGAACTTGCCCCAGGCCAGCTCGTCCGGCAGGTCGGTGCCGGACTCCACGTCCCGGATCCGCCAGCGGCACCAATCCGAGCCTGCCTCCTGGTAGGACCAAGCGACCAGCCGGCCGGTCGGATCCGGAACCGCCGCCGCCAGCGCGGTCGTCCCGTCCGGGTCGGCCGGGTTGGGATCGATCAACACCGTCCCGGAGCCCACCGGCCGGTCGGCGACCCGAAGCACCGACTGCTGCTGCCGGCCGTCATTGGTCATCCGGAACCAGCGGCTGCCACGCAACTTGGGGACCGTGCTGGTCGGCAGGCTCGACAACTGCTCCAGTCGAGTGGCCAGCCGGTCGCGGCCGGGTAGGGCGGTCAGGTACTTGTCGGCTACCGCGGCCTGCGCCGCTGCCCAGCGCTCGACCTCGGGCGAATTCTGGTCCTCCAGCCACCGATACGGATCCTCGACCTCGGTGCCGTGGAAATCGTCGCGCTGGTCTACCACACGGGTTTCGGGATAGGTCATTCCTGCACGGTATGTGCTGGCCGGCTGGCGTTCACCCACCGGGGCCGGGTCGAGCACGTTTCGAGCGGCACCCAGGGCAGACTCGGCCGGGTGCGCCGGTGGCCCGCGGCACGTCGGGCCGACCTTGCACTCGGGCAGGGTGAGTGCTAAACCTGACTTAGCACTCGGGTACTGTGAGTGCTAGCCGATCGAGATGAGGTGCCATCGAAGGGCACCGTCCGTCGCGGGCATCGCTGGTCGGTCGATAGCTGGTCAGTGCCCACCCCGAGCACAGAGACAAGTAAAGGACGACACGCATGGCCAAATTGATCGCGTTCGACGAGGAGGCCCGCCGCGGCCTCGAGCGCGGCATGAACATCCTTGCCGACGCAGTGAAGGTGACGCTGGGCCCGAAGGGCCGCAACGTCGTGCTGGAGAAGAAGTGGGGCGCCCCCACCATCACCAACGACGGTGTTTCGATCGCCAAGGAAATTGAACTGGAAGACCCGTACGAGAAGATCGGCGCCGAGCTGGTCAAGGAAGTTGCCAAGAAGACCGACGACGTCGCCGGTGACGGCACCACCACCGCGACCGTGCTGGCCCAGGCCCTGGTTCGCGAGGGCCTGCGCAACGTCGCGGCCGGTGCCAACCCGATGAGCCTGAAGCGCGGCATCGAGTCCGCGGTGGCCGCGGTTTCTGAGCACTTGCTCAACGTTGCCAAGCCGGTCGAGACCAAGGAGCAGATCGCTGCCACCGCCTCGATCTCGGCTGCTGACACCACCGTCGGCGAGCTGATCGCCGAGGCGATGGACAAGGTCGGCAAGGAAGGCGTCATCACTGTCGAGGAGAGCAACACCTTCGGCCTGGAGCTGGAGCTCACCGAGGGCATGCGCTTCGACAAGGGCTACATCAGCGCCTACTTCGTGACCGACACCGAGCGGATGGAGGCGCAGCTGGACGACGCCCTCATCCTCATCCACGAGGGCAAGATCTCCAACGTCAAGGACCTGCTGCCGCTGCTGGAGAAGGTCATGCAGTCCGGCAAGCCGCTGGCGATCATTGCCGAGGACGTCGACGGCGAGGCGCTGTCGACCCTGGTCGTGAACAAGATCCGGGGCACCTTCAAGTCGGTCGCCGTCAAGGCGCCTGGCTTCGGTGACCGCCGCAAGGCCATGCTTCAGGACATCGCGATCCTGACCGGTGGCCAGGTCATCTCCGAGACGGTCGGCCTGAAGCTGGAGAACGCCGGCCTGGAGCTGCTGGGTCGGGCTCGCAAGATCACCATCAGCAAGGACGAGACCACCATCGTCGAAGGTGCCGGTGACGCCGAGCAGATCCAGGGTCGGGTCAACCAGATCCGGGCCGAGATCGAGAACTCCGACTCCGACTACGACCGGGAGAAGCTGCAGGAGCGGCTGGCCAAGCTGGCCGGCGGCGTTGCGGTGATCAAGGTCGGCGCCGCTACCGAGGTGGAGCTCAAGGAGCGCAAGCACCGCATCGAGGACGCGGTGCGCAACGCCAAGGCTGCCGTCGAAGAGGGCATCGTGGCCGGTGGCGGCGTCGCGCTGCTGCAAGCCGGCATCAGCGCCTTCGACAAGCTGGACCTGTCCGGCGACGAGGCCACCGGTGCCAACATCGTCAAGGTCGCGCTGTCGGCGCCGTTGAAGCAGATCGCCATCAACGCCGGCCTGGAGGGTGGCGTCGTGGCCGAGAAGGTCGCCGGCCTGGCCCAGGGTCACGGCCTCAACGCCGCGACCGGCGAGTACGTCGACATGCTCGCCGCGGGCGTGCCGGACCCGGCCAAGGTGGTTCGGTCCGCGCTGCAGAACGCCGCGTCGATCGCCGCGCTGTTCCTGACCACCGAGGCCGTCGTGGCCGACAAGCCGGAGAAGGCCAGCGCGCCGGCCGGCGGTGCTCCGGACATGGGTGGCATGGACTTCTAGTCCGAATCCGGCTGGTCCAAGCATTTCTCGCCGAGGGGCGGCTCCGTACGGAGCCGCCCCTCGGTTCTTTTGCATGCCGGGAAGTTTGCTTGCTACTGCTCGGCACGCAGAAGGTGGTTGCCGATCGGCCGTCTTGCATAGAAAAAAGCCGGATGTTCGTTTACCCAGCCGGCACCAGCCTGGTGTCAGGCGACGGGCTAGGAGGAAGCACCGGCATGAAATACGTCCTGACCTACGAGAGCATCGAGGACTCCGGCCCGCTGTTCGAACAGCACGCCGCGGCGCATATAAAGCACATCGACGACTACCACCAGCGCGGCGAGCTGCTGATGATCGGTCCGCTGCAGGAGCCGTTCAACGGTGACGCATTGTCGATCTTCGTCAGCCAGGAGTCCGCAGAGGCATTCGCCAAGGACGATCCGATCGTGGTGCACGGGGTGATCAAGAACTGGAACGTTCGACCGTGGCGGGAAGTGCTCAGCGGCGACTAGCTGCCCTCAGCGGCGATCCGGGTCAGACCGCGATCGGCGCCTTGATGGCCGGGTGCGGCTGGTAGTCCAGCAGCCGCACGTCGTCCTCGGTGAACTGCTCAAGCTCGGTGCGTGCCGGATTGAGCAAGAGCGTGGGCAGTTGCCGGGGCTCGCGGCTGAGCTGAAGCCGGGCCTGTTCGACGTGGTTGAGGTACAGGTGCGCGTCACCGAAGGTGTGGATGAACTCGCCCGGCTGAAGCTGGCAAACCTGGGCGACCATGTGGGTCAGCAGCGCGTAAGAGGCGATGTTGAAGGGCACGCCCAGGAAGATGTCGGCCGAGCGCTGGTAGAGCTGGCAGGACAGCCGGCCGTCGGCCACGTAGAACTGGAACATGGTGTGACAGGGCGGCAGCGCCATCTGCTCGACGTCAGCGACGTTCCAGGCGCTGACGATGTGTCGTCGCGAGTCGGGGTTGGTACGGATCGAGGAGATCACCCGGGCGATCTGATCCACCTGGCCGCCGTCCGGGGTCGGCCAAGATCGCCACTGGTGACCGTAGACCGGACCGAGTTCGCCGTCGGCATCTGCCCACTCGTCCCAGATGTGGATGCCGCGTTCCTGCAACCAGTTGACGTTGGTGCGGCCCTGCAGGAACCAGATCAGCTCGCCGACCACCGATTTCAGATGCAGTTTCTTGGTGGTCACTGCCGGAAAGCCCCGGCTGAGGTCGAAACGCATCTGATGCCCGAAGATGCTCAGCGTGCCGGTGCCGGTTCGGTCCTGCTTGCGGGTGCCGTTCTCCAGCACGGTGGCCAGCAGATCCAGGTATTGCCGCACCACACCAACCTAGCAATAGTGCGAGGGCCGAATCGATCCGACATGCTTGGGTCATGAAGCTCTCGGTGCGGCACTCGTCGCAGGCGTCGGTGGACCAGATCTATGCCAGCCATCTCGAACCCGGCGTGCGGGAGGAGGCCTGCCGTCGGTCCGGCGCGCTGTCCTACCAGGTGCAGGTTCGGCCGGCAGCCGACGGCAGCGCCCAGGTCGAGGTGGAGCGGGTGCTGCCGGCCGCGGTGCCCGAGTTCGCCCGCAAGCTGGTCGGGGAGCGAATCACGGTGCGTCAGGTGGAGAACTGGTCGCCGGCCGACGACCGGGGCGTGCGTCGCGCCGAGATCCGGCTGACCATTCCGGGCCAGCCGGCCAGCATGGTCGGCACCGCGGAGTTGACCCCGAACGGCACCGGATCACGGGAGCTGATCACCGGGGACGTCAAGGTCGCCATTCCGATGCTGGGACGACGGTTCGAGCCCGAACTGGTCAAGGTGATCGAGGCCGGACTGCGGATCGAGCACCGGGTGGCCGAGGAGTGGGTCCGCTCCAGCCAGCCATCTGACTAGTACGAATTCCAGACTTTCCCTCGATACCGCAACCTAAAAGGTGCCTGTGCGGTGGATTCGGAGAAATAGTCGCTGGGACAAGTTGGCGGCTGTAGATCCGCGATCTCGCGGCCGTCCATCGCGGCTCGGGATCGGTGCATGGTGTGCGCGGCCGCCAGCAGACGTCCGAAGGAATGTGTTGCGATGACGCTTACCGCCAATGCACTGAGCACCGACTACCCGGCGGGCTCGGAACCGATCCCCAGCGCGCAGGAGATGCTCGCCCGCGCCCAGGATCTGGTGCCCGAGCTGGTCGGCCGGCAGCATGAGACGGAGGCGCTTGCCCTGTATTCCCGGGATATTCACGAGCGATTCTCCCAAGCTGGCTTTTATCGGATGCTGGTTCCGCGCCGCTACGGTGGCTACCAGCTCGGCGCCGACACCTTCTTCCGGGTCAGCATGGTGCTGGCCCGGGGCTGCCCGTCCACCGGCTGGATGTTCTCCCGCGGCGCGATCCACGCGCTGACCGCGGCCAGCCTGTTCAGCGAGCGTGCGCAGGAAGAGATCTTCGCTCGCGGGGAGTTCATCGCACCGGCCACCCTGGTGCCCGGTGGCACCGCGGAGCGCGCTTCCGACGGCGGTTGGCTGATCAACGGAATCTGGGCCAACTGCGCGGGTGCGGAGTACGCGTCGCACTTCATCGGCCACCTAATGGTCGACCCGCCGATGGGTGGTCCGCAGCTGCCGATGATGTTCATCGCGCCGCGGACCGAGTGGCGCAGCCTGGACGACGGTGACCCGCAGCTCGGGCTGCGGGGCAGTGGGTGCCAGGGCATCGCCATCGTCAACGGCCGGATCCCCGCCTACTTCGCGCTGCTCGGTAACGAGCTCAGCGACCTGCATGGCGCGCACGGCACGCCGGGCAGCATCCTGCACGACGATCCGGAGTACAGCGCTTCGGCGTTCAGTTACCTGGTGTTGGAACGGGCCTCGTTGGCGGTCGGGATCGCCCAGGGCGCCTTGGATGCCTATGAGGAGCTGATCCGCTCTCGCAAGACTCTGACCGCGCCGATCGTCGACCGTTACCTCGACCCGGACTACCAGTACTGGTACGGCGAGGCGATCGGACTTATCGCCACCGCCGAATCGGCATTGTCCGATGCCATCCGCCGGTGGACCGCGGCCTGTGACGGTGGCCGCCGGCTGGATCGGCACGATGAGCTGCGGTTGGAAGCGGTCTGCCGGCACGTGATCAGGTTGTGCTGGCAGAGCGTGGAGCGCTACCTGTTCCCTACCGCCGGGGTCAGCGCGGCCCGGCACGGTGACCGGCTGGAACGACTCTGGCGGGATATGTCCATGATCCACAGCCAGTCCGGCTTCTCGATGACGACGTCGACGATTGCCAGTCGGGATCTGGCCAAAAGCCGCCTCGGAGTGCGGTAGCGGCCAGCAATCCCCGGGCAATTGCAAAGATGCAGCGGGCAAACCGTCCGGACATCATTGCCTTGGCAGTTTTACTCGGTTTGACACTGTGCGTCCTGCTCTCACCGCCGTCGATCGGCCCATCCGCCAACCCAGCCAACTGACGGCGGGCGATGCCGGCTGACCGGGTCCCGGTCGGACAGTCGTATTCGGGCGGCGGCGGTGTCCGCTGGCACGAACAGGAGCAGGTCTTGGTACAGGTACTCGGCTCGTTGCGCCAGTTGGCACTCGCTCCCTCGTTGGACAAGGTGAGCTTTGCCGGACGGGGCTTCGCGGTGCCGCCGTCGGAGATATCCGAAAAGCTCGAGGCAGTGCCGCAGTCGGTGGTCTGCGGGTTCGAGTGGGGGATCGCCGCACCCGACGTGCGCGATGTCCGGCGCCGGCTGCGGTTGGTGGACCCTGAGCAGCGCGGATTCGCCTATGAGGGCGCGACAATGGCCTTCACCATCCTCGACTCGGTTCGCGGCAACCGCACCGCCGAGTTGCTCTCCGGCGAGGGCGAACGGCACATCTTCCTGGCATACATCGGGATCGGCTTCGCGATGGCGCGGCTGCCTCGGCCGCTGTGGAAGAAGGTGCTGCCGGATCTCAGCGAATCGCACTACTTCCCGACCATGAGTTGGCTTGCCGTCGACGGCTACGGATTCGACAAGGCCTACTTCGACACCGAGCGGTACGTGGACCGCCAGCAGCCCATCCCGTCCTACCCGTGGGACGGCGACCCCGATTACTTCAACCGGGCCATCGACCAGGGCATCGGCCGTGCGTTGTGGTTCATCCACGGTGCCGACACCGCCAAGGTGACCGCGGCGGTGGCCGCGTTCGACCGGCACCGGTGGGCGGATCTGTGGAGCGGGGTCGGCGTGGCCGCCACCTTTGCCGGTGGCGCGCAGCCGGCTGACCTGGCGACCATGACCGAGTCGGTCGGCGGTTACGCCGCCGATCTGGCGCTGGGCGCGGTGTTCGCGGTGAAGGCCCGCACCTACGCCGGGTACGTCCCACCGCACACGGCTAGCGCGGCCACCGAGTTCACCGGCCTGTCCATCGAGCAAGCCACCGAAGTCGCCGACAGCACCGAGGTGCTCGGTCCGATTTCCTCCAGCGAACCGCGCTACGAGCTGTGGCGTCGAGAGATTCGCAGTTACTTCAGCCGATCCAGCAGTCGCGTCGCGACCAGCTGACGAGTCCACCAGCCAACCGATCAGCACAACGATCCAGCGCCTGGCAGGGCCTGGACATCTCGAGGGAGAGCGAGCATGCGCACTCTGCGGGCGATCCGTAGCCGGATCCTGACCCCCAACATGTCTGAGACCAGCCTGGACGTCCGCGGTTTCCACAAGAAGAGCCCGGAGGCGCAGGAACTCCTGGAGACGGTAGGCAAGTCCTTCCTAACCGGCTATGCCTACGCCACCGCCGCCAAGAACGTCGCGGAGGCCGAGGAGCAGCTGGAGCGCATCGATCGGCCGTTTCGCGGTTTCGCTTATGAGGGTGCCGGAATGGGCTTCGCGGTCCTGGACGGCCTGCCGATCGGTGGCAGCAACCACGTGCAGCAGTTCCTGGCTAGTCGCGGCAAGGACCACTCCTACATGATTTGGATCGGCGTCGGCTGGGCGATGGCGCGGCTGCCTCGGTTCCGCTGGGGGCGGGTCAAGGTGGCCGATCCGCTGATGCGATGGCTCGTGCTGGACGGTTACGGCTTCCACCAGGCGTACTTCCGCACCGAGGAGTACGTGACCAGGCAGTACCAGGAGCCCAACTTCCCGTGGCCGACCGAGGGCCAGCGGTGGTACTCCAACCACGCGATCGATCAGGGTCTCGGCCGGGCGATGTGGTTCGTCGGTGGCACTAACGGCCAGTTGGTGGCCGACATGCTGGACAAGTTTCCCGCGTCGCGCCAGCCGGATCTGTGGAGCGGTGCCGGCCTGGCGGCAACCTACGCCGGCGGCGTCAGCGAGCAGGAACTGCGCGCCTTTCGTGACCGGGCCGGCAAGTACCGCCCGCAGGTGGCGCAGGGCAGTGCCTTCGCCGCCACCGCCCGGATCGACGCCGGCCTACTGACCGAGCACACCGGGGTGGCCACCGGCGTGTTCTGCGGCATGACCCCGCAGGAGGCCGACGCGGTCAGCATGCGGAACCGGCCGACCGGCGAGCCGGAAACCGACCTGCCGGGCTACGAGGTCTGGCGCCGGCGGATCGCCGAAACCTTCGCGGCGGTCGAAAGGATCTGAAACGCATGACGATGACCAGCCCACCCCGGCTGCGGCCGCTGCGCACCCCACCCGGGCCACCGCGCAGCGCCACCCCGGGCCTGCTGCGCAAGCTGGCCGCCGACCGGCTGGCGTTGATGAACCTGGCGGCGGCCCGCTACGGCGACGCATCCCGGGTCGTGATCGGCCCCAAGACGCTGTACATCTTCAACCATCCGGACTACGCCAAGCACGTGCTGGCCGACAACGCGGCCAATTACCACAAGGGAATCGGGCTGGTTCAGGCCAAGCGCGCGATCGGCGACGGCCTGCTGACCAGCGACGGGCCGCGCTGGCGGGAGCAGCGCCGGATGATCCAGCCGGTCTTTCAGGCGAAACGCATCGCCGACCAGGCACCGGTGATTGCCGAGGAGGCGGTCGAGCTGGTGAAGCGGTTGCGCAAGCACCCGGCCGACCAGCCGATCAACGTCACCGAAGAGATGACCGGGTTGACCCTGGGCGTGCTCGGACGAGCCCTGCTCGAGGATGACCTGAGCGTGTTCCCGGGCATCGGCCATTCCTTCGAGGCGGTCCAGGACCAGGCGATGTTCGAGATGGTCACGCTGTCGAAGATCCCGATGTGGGTGCCGTTGCCCAAGCAGCTGCGCTTCCGCAAGGCCCGAGCGCACCTGGAGGAGGTGGTCCAGGCGCTGGTCGCCCACAAGTACGCGCGCGGCAACCTCAATGGGGACGACGTGATGGCCCGGCTGATCCAGCTGACCAGCAATGAGCCGGACCCCGACGTAGGCAAGCAGCGGATGCGCGATGAGCTGGTGACCCTGCTGCTGGCCGGGCACGAGACTACGGCCAGCACGCTGAGCTGGAGCTTCTACTTGTTGGACGAGCACCCGCATGTCTGGGAGCGGCTGCACGCCGAGGCGGTCCAGGTGCTCGGCGATCGGGTGCCGACCGCTGACGACCTGCACCGGCTGCGCTACACCACCATGGTGATCGAGGAAGTCATGCGGATGTACCCGCCGGTGTGGATTCTGCCGCGGCTGGCTCAGGGCGAGGACGAGGTCGGTGGCTACTACGTGCCGCCCGGCGCCGACGTGGTCGTCTGCCCATACCTCATGCATCGCCATCCCGGCCTGTGGACCGACCCGGAGCGATTCGATCCGGAACGGTTCGCGCCCGAGCTGAGCAGCTCCCGGCCGCGCTACAGCTACATCCCGTTCGGTGCCGGACCACGGTTCTGCGTCGGCAACAACCTGGGCATGATGGAGGCGGTCTTCGTGCTGGCCACCGTCGCTCGCGAGCTGCGACTAGTCCGCCAGCCGGGCTACCGGGTCACGCCCGAACCGATGCTGTCGCTGCGGATCAGGGGCGGGCTGCCGATGACCGTCCACCCGGTAAACTGACCGCCTTTTCTAGACAGCATAAAACCGACCGCCAACTGTTAGACCGACCGCCGGCACTGCCCGATGGTCGGTCTAGCGTTTCAGCGGTTTCGTTTGTCACGACAGCCGGCCGGAATAGCGCAGGCCGGGACTGTCAAATTCCGGACGGTCGGAATGTTTTTGACGCCGGGAGACCCCCGGCGACCACCAGGACGGGCCGTCAGGTGGCCGAAATCACCCCACCTGATCGGCGACCAGCACCGGGGTCGGGACCCGGCGGCTGTCGAGCTCCGGCAGCGCGATCAGCACCGGTAGATCGGTAATCCGGGTGGGTCGCAGCCGGAGGTCGACCCGGACCGGGTTGCCGGCGACGACCTGGACGCTCTGGTTGTTGGCCACGAACACCGGCCGCCGGTTCCAGGGCCTCGGGTCCAGATCCTGTAACGCCACCGCGACCGCGTGGATGTAGTACTTGCCGTCCGGCAGGCCGTCGAGTTGGAACCGATCGGAGGAGTCGAGCGCCACGCAGGCCTTGGGCAGGCCTTCGGGAATGTTGCTCTCGAAGGCGCCGATGTAGGTGCGCATCGGCCGTCCGGTCTTGGGGGCGTACAGCCAACCGGTGACCTGTCCGGTTCGGCCGATGCCGACCTGTCGGCGCAACGGCGGGGTAATCCCGGTACGGGACAGGTCACGGAACTGGCCGGGCGACATGCCGACGCTGCGCGTGAAGCGACTGGAGAAGGTGCCCGGGCTGTTGTAGCCGACGAGGTAGGAGACCTCCGTCACGCTGGCCGACGTCTGCAACAGCAGGTTCTTGGCCTTGTAGAGCCGGATCGCGGTCAGGAAGCGGCCGGGCGAGGTGCCGGTGACGCTGCGGAAGACGCGCGAGAAGTAGAACCTGCTGAAGATCGCGGTGTCTGCCATGTCGGCCAGCGAAAGCGGCTCGTGGTAGCGATCCCACATAGTGGTGATCACCCGCTCGACGGCACTTTCCATTTGTGGTTCCTCCTAGGGAGCCGGTATTTCTATGATCGTTGCGGACGGAGCTGCGACGACCGTGACAGCGCAGGCACGGACATCGTCAGAAATTGAGTCAGGTAAATTAGTGGGCTTTCTTAACCGGCGGTGTTACAGCTGGCGTACTGCAAATTCGGATCAATATTGGTTCACACTCGTAACAAAGACTGGTCCTCGTTCGTAGTAAAATCTCAGGCTCGCTCGTTATGTCTGTGTGGGCTTCATCGATGCTGCTGTGTGAAATCCAATTACCCTCCGTGCCGGCCCGCCACCTCGGTGTAGCAATGGCGTGAAGCGGCCTTGCTGACGAAAACAGGCTACCAAAGCTTCCCCAAAACCGACATACCTCTTCGATGTTGCTTCACATCCCGGACCTACCGGCTCGACCCCCTGCTAGCAAGGCGGAAGTTACGCGGAGTGTTACCTATCCGCTATGTTTCAGCACCTGACTGCGGAGTTGATACGCGTTAGCAATTACTCAGGAGACATCCTGACAAGGTTGCGGGCAGCGAGTGTGCGCAAGCGCACAGTGACTTCTTTTCGTTTGCCGGCCATCGATGCCGCGCATTTTTGCGGCACATATAACTAGGCCCAGGAATGGTCACCGAATAAGATATCAAATATGTACGAATGTTTATTCGGTACACCGATGTACCGGCCGAGCGGAATGCACTGGGTAAAGGAAATCAGTATGCCTATTCAGGCAGCCAGGCATTCGGCGCAGGTCCGGCATTTCAGCATCGGTGGTGCCGCTGCTGCCGGCAGCCGTCATATTCAGCCGGTCTGCACCGCAGACGCACCCCGCGTCGGCTGGCGGAGATCGTGCGAGCCGAAATCGCCACCGAGCCGGTCTGATCGGGCCGGCCGGCTCCCCGCGATCGCGCAGCGGCCGTCCTAGCGCGATCTTCATAAGCATTGGTCGCTATGGTGACCGGCAGCTGCGGGTTGAGCGCGCCAGGAGCAGATGACGCGAGGCGCCGGGCATGGCGTCCCTCGTCGCCATGCCCGACGCCCCGCGTCGTTGTGTACCTTCGGCTACCCGACGCTGGCCGGTCGCTGGTACTGACCGGCCGCCGGCGAGCCGCCGATCGCGTACTCGGCCAGTGCTGCCCGTAGCGCATCGGGCACCTTGGTCGGCTTGGTGTCGGTGTTCGGCCCACGCATGCAGGCGATTCGCTGCTTGCCGCGAGCGACCAGCTCCTCGAAGCCGTTGCTGACCCGGACGTAGTCGAAGGAGAACTCGACCTGTGTCTGGGTGAGATCCTCCAGCCGCATTCGGATTGACAGCTCGTCGAAGGCAGTGATCTCCAGCATGAACTCACACTCGACCTTGAGCGTGAACAGCTTGAGGTCGGCCTGCAGGTCAGCCAGCACGGCCGGTGCCCGCTCGAACAGGAACATCTCCCGGCACCGGCCCTGCCATCGGACGTAGTTGACGTAGTACACGTTGCCTACGAGGTTGGTCTCTTCGAACCCGACCCGATGTCGGTACTCGTAGTACTGGTGCATAGTCAGCCTTTCGTCTCGGTGAGCATCGCGAACACCACCGGCTCGGCCACCCCATGCAGCGCTGTTACGAAGGTGGCTATCCGTGGGCCGCCGGAATTGAAGACAACCCAGCGACCGGTAGCGGGTTCGGCCAGTGTCAACGGTTCGACGCTGGCCCGGCCCACCTTGCGCAGGCACTCGATTGCGGTCCAGACCCGGGTGGCCGAGACCGAGAGGTCTTCCGACGTCTCACCGGACAGCAGACCGGCCAGTGCGAACGGTGCCGCACCGAGCAGGCCGGCCCAGTCCTCTTCGCTGCGGACGGCGGCGGTCTCCACATCGCAGGCGACCGGATCCCCAACGCCCGCCAGTACAAACGTCACGCCCGCACCGTGCGAGGACGACACCTGCGCACCGGAAGCCACGGATGGCTTGCCGTCCGGCCGGTAGCTCAGCAGCTGAGGGGCACCGAGCGCCCAGTCGAGCGCCTTGCCGGTGAGTTCGCGCCGGGCGGCTACCCCGTCGCCGCCGTCCGGGTACACCGCACAGTTCAGCCACCGGCCCAGCACCTGTTCAGTGCGCCGTTCCAGGTACGGCCCGAGCAGGCTCGGCAACCATGGTCCGGTGCCGTCCAGCTTGCGGACCGCCCGCAACCGCAGGCCTTCCCAGCGCTCGACCAGCACGCCCCGCTCGTCCCGGACGTCCAGATCGTAGACATAGCTGTCACCGTCCCGGCTGCGTTCCTGTGCGTGCAGGATCAGCCGACCCAGGTCTTGCACCCTCGCGGCATCGGCCAGGTACAGCCGTTCCAAGCCCTGCGGCAGCAGGGTGGCATCCGGCACGCAGCACTGGAGCGAATGCATCATCGCGTCCCGGGTCCCCGGATCGCCCAGCACCAGGTCCTGCGGCAGGTACCCGGCGAACCAGGGTTGGCTGCTGATGTTGGAGATGTCAGCGACGCAACTCCTGGCTGCCAGCGCCCGGTAGCCGAGCAGTCGCTGGAACCTGGCACCCTGGAACAGCACCGGCCCGTACAGCTCGCCCGCCGGATCGATCGGTAGCAGCTCCCCGTCGGCTGGCACTCCGGTACCGACCGGCAGCGCTTCGGAATACCGCAGCGTCGCCCGGAAGTGATCTGCCTGGTAGTCCGTCTCGCTGCTGCGGATCACCACGTCCACGTCGCCGGCCTCGTCGACCAGCGCCGCGATCCGGATGGTGATCTTGCCGGTAACCGGGACGACGATCGGACGCAGGAACTCCATGTCCGACAGCACCGGCGAGCGGTACTGGCCGGTCAATGCCATCGCGGTCTGGGTCATCGCCTCCATACCGAGCACCGCCGGGAACAGCAGGTCACCGTCCAGCAGGTGATCGGCCAGGTAAAGATCGGTGTTCGCGTTCAGGTCGGCATCGACCACGAGCTCGATCCCCGGGTAGTACACCTGGGTGCGATCGATGAAGCGCAGCAGCGGGACCTCTTGCTCGGCAAGGGTGATGGTCGGCAGCCCCTCGGCCCGGCCCATCACCACGATGGTGGTGGGCGCGGCCGGCTCGGCCAGCAGCTGGTTGAGCAGCGTGATGCCCTGCTCGGTCGGGATCGGAGAAATCCCTTCCCGAATCAGTGATTCCAGCACGCCGAGTCGCTCGCCCATGCCCGAACCGGACCACACCGACCACTCCAGCGCCAGGCACTTGCACTGCGGATAGTTCTCCGCGACCTGGCAGGTCAGCTCGGTCAACCAATCGTTGGCCGTCGCATAGTCCGCCTCGCCACGCAGGCCGGCTCGTCCGATGATGCTGCCGAAGGTGACCAGCAGCTTCAACGAGCCAGGATCGGTGGCTTGCAGCACCGCCTCCAGGCCGGCGATCTTCGGTGCGAGGGTGCGCTCGAAGTCGGTCTCGGTCAGCGCTGTCAGCGAACCCGGCTCGTTGCGGCCGGCACCGTGCAGGATGGCCGTGATGTCACCGAGCCGTTCCCGGATCTCCTCCACCGCGGTCTTGACCTCGTAGGCCGAGGTAACGTCGGCCGCCACATAGTGGTGGCGCACGCCGGCCGCGGCCATCCGGGCAAGGTTCGCCCGGAGTTCGTCGTCCTGATCCGGGTGGGAGCGACCGAGCAGCCCGATGGCAGCACCGGTTTCGATGGCGATTGCCAACGCCGACTCGGCGGTGATGCCCTTGCCGCCACCGGTCACCACGAACACATCGGTGGCATCCAGCACCGGACGACGATCGCTCGGTGCCGACAGCTGGATCGGGCTCAGTACCGGCACCTTGCGGGTGCCGTTGCCGTCGTAGCGAACCTCCAGGAACCCCTGGGTGGCAGCCACATCGGCGACGATGCGCGAAACCGCATCGGCCACCCGATCCGGAGCCAGGTCCGCCGGCAACGGCAGGCTGACCAACGTGGTGGTGACGTCCGGAGCCTCCAGGCACAGCGTCTTGGCCAGGCCGGCGGCGCCGAACCGGTCGCCGACCACCACGAATCTGGCCGGGTCCGGTAGCGCCAGCGCCGACCGAGCCGCTTCCAGCATCAAACCGACCTGCTGTTCGTCGCACTCGGTCGGCAGGCACAGCAGCACACCGCCGCCGCCCAGCTCAGCCCGTTGCAGGGCCGCCTGAAGTTCACCGGCCAGTGGATGCCGTTCGGTGCTGAACAGTTGCCAGTCTGCTGGCACCGCAGCGGTCGCCGGCGTCGCCGGAACCGGGCTCGGTCGCCACTGCACCTCAAACGGTCGCACCCAAGGTGCGACACCCGGTGCGGCTATCGGCGACCCGTCGTCGGGCAGCGCACTTTCACCGAGTTGCTCGAGCATCTGGGCAAGCTGAGCCAGCGTGGACGTCGCATAGGACGACGTCGCCACCGGAGCGGTCAGGCCGAGCTCGCGCGAGGCCTGGTTGACGATCTGGCCGACCGTAATCGAGCTCAGGTGCAGCTCGTCCAGCGGGTTGCTGTTCGCGGTCACCGCATCCAACGGCAACTCGGCGCGTTCGGCGGCCAGCCTGCGCAGCACCTCGAGGGCGCTGGCCACCGGGTCACCGGCGGTGGCCTGGGTGGCCGGTGCTGGCGTCGGGTCGGCTGCCGTTGCAACCGAAATCGCGACCGGCGCAGGTATCAGCGGCCTGCGCTCGGCGGCCGGTCGGTCGCCGAACTCGTCGGACGGCGCCTGCTCACACGGGCTGGCGAAGAACCGGAACTCCTTGTCCAACGGCAGCGGCCGGGTAAACCGGCCCTCGGTCAGCGCGGCATGCCTGACCGGAGCGCCGAGCACATAGGCCGCGGCGACCGCCCGGAACAGTCCGGTCAGCGACGGGCTGTCGGTCTCCACCGATACCGTCGGCACCAGTGGCGCAGCGTCGGCCGCCAGCGCCCGCAGTACCCGACCGGGTCCGACTTCGAGCAGCAGGTCGACCTCCTCGGCCAGCACGCTGACCGCCTCGGAGAACCGCACCGGGTTGCGGACCTGCCGCGACAACAGCTCGATCAGGTCTGTGTCGGCGGCCAGTTCTTGGCCGGTGACGGTCGAGATCACCCGTCCGGTCAGCGGCTGGAACTCACGACCGGCCAGCACGTCGCGCAGCTGCGCGGCCGCCGGCGCCACCAGGTCGGAGTGGAAGGCATGCGACACCGCGACCCGCATGGCGGTTAGGCCACGGGCCACCGCGGTAGCACAGATCTCTTCCACGGCCGCTGCCGGACCGGAGATTACAGTCTGCTGCGGGCTGTTGTAGCCGGCGATTACCACCAGGCTACCGGCCAGCAACGGTTCGACCGACTCGGCCGGTGCGACGATGTTCGCCATCGCACCGTTGCCACCTTGCAGCTCGGCCATGATCCGGCCACGAGCGGTGGCTACCGCCAGCAGGCCGTCCTCGTCCAGTGCGCCGGCCCAGTGCAGGGCGCTGATCTCACCGAGGCTGTGGCCGGCCGCCGCGCAGGCCTCGATGCCGAGCATCGAGAGCACTCGCAGGCCGGCCACCGACGAGGTGACGATCCGCGGCTGGGCGATCGCGGTGTTGACCAGATCGCCCTCGGTCGGCAGCTGCTGGGCGTTGTACAGCTCGTCGACCGTTCGAAAGCGGCGCCGAATGGCGCCGCCGTCCCCCCGGCGTCCAGCACCCTGACCCGGAAACAGGAAACCGATCCGAGGCCGCTTGGCGGCATTGCCGAGGAAGACGTTGCCCTTCGGGTCTAGTGCCGAACGGGCACCGTTGTCCAGCAGTACCAGCAGTTTGGAGAAGCCGGCCTCGGCCTCGTCCGGGCTCGCGGCCAGCACGGCCGCCCGGATCGGCCGGTCGGCCAGTCGGGACTCCAGGGTGGCGCTGAGATCCGCCAGCTCCGCGAATGACATTCGCGCGCACATGGCCGACAGCTGGGCGGCCAGGCCACGCAGGTCGGCGGTGCTTTCGGCGTCGAGCAGCAACAGCTCGCAGTCCTGCCGGGAGCCGACCAGTCGGCGCACCTCGTCGTCGATCTCCACCCGCCGCTCGGGGGCGGCCTGTTCGATCACCACATGGGTGTTGATGCCGCCGAATCCCATCGATGACACGCCGGCTCGGATGGTCTTGTCGGCCGACCATAGCTGCGGCGAGTTCGGCACCCGCAGTGCGGGCCGGTCGCCGAGCAGCGTCGGATGCGGGTCGATGTGGCTGGTCGCCGGCGGGATGACCTGGTGGTGTACGGCCAGGATCGCCTTGATCAGCCCGCCGACCCCGGCGGCCGCCTTGGTGTGGCCGATATTGCCCTTGAGCGTGCTGAGGAAAGTCGGCTCGCCGTTCGGGTCAGCTGCCCGCAGCGCGCCGGACAGCGCCTGGATCTCGGTGGCATCGCCGACCGCGGTGCCGGTGCCGTGGCCTTCGAGGTAGCCGACCGAGTCGATGCCGAAGCCGGCGACCCGGTAGGCCCGGGCGATGGCTAGCTCGTGGCCGGCCGCCTCCGGTCGGGTGATTCCGCCCTTGCCGTCGGAGGAGAAGCCCCAACCGACAATCGTGGCGTAGATCTGCCGGTTCTGCGCGAGGGCGTCCTCCTCGCGCATCAGCACCAGCATCCCGCAGCCCTCGCCGGGCCAGAAGCCGTTGGAATGCTCGTCGTAGACCCGCATCTCGCCCTTGGCCAACGCACCGGTCTTGGCAAAGCCGATTACTTCGAACGGGTCGATGCTGAGATCCACGCCGCCGGCGATGGCGGCGTCAAGCTGGCCCTCGGCCAACGCCGTGCACACGGTGCTCACCGACAGCAGCGAGGACGAGCAGGCCCCGTCCACCGTGTAGCCGCCACCGGCGAAATCGTAGTGGTTGCAGATCCGACCGGCGATGGTGTTGGCCAGCCCGCCGGCGAGGGTGTCCTCGTCGATCGGTGCGAACGGCTGCTTGTACCTGGTCTCCAGATCGGCCAGGAACACGTCCAGGGCGGCATCGTCCCAACCCTGCTCGCGCAGCGCAGCACCGACAGTCCGGCGGACGTACGGCCAGCGCAGCCGCATGATGCTTGCCCGGCTGAACTCGCCGGTCAGGCTGTTGCCGACGACCACACCGGTGTTCTTGCGGTTCAGGCCCTCGCCCTCGGGAAAACCGGCGTCGGCCAGCGCCCGGGCGGCGGTATCCAGCGCCAACCAGTGCGTCAGGTCGGTGGCGCGGTAGGTGCTGCCGGCGACCCGGTGCTGAACCCGGTCGAACTCGAAGCCCTCGATGACCGCTGCCTTGCGGGAGTAAAACCGATCCGGCGCGGCTGGGTCAGGCGAGTAGTAGTCATCCTTGTTCATCCGCTCGTCGGGGAGGGTGCGAAACGCGCGGCGACCGGCCAACACGTTCTGCCACAGCTCCTCCGGCGAGTTCGCATCGGGGTAGCGGCACGAGATGCCGACTACTGCGATTCGGTTGTTTTTCATACGGATCCCGCCACTACCGTTTCCGCACCGAACGCGGTGCTCTTGGGCTCGATCTCGGCTGCCGCCGCGGCGCGGCGCTGCTTGGACTTGGCGATGAAGTGCGCCACCCACCAGCCGGTGCCGCGGCAGGCGCAGACGAAGGTGGTCGCGAAGAACAGCGTGTAGACGATGTTCAGCTGCATCATGACGGCGTAGACGAACGCCACCGAGGAGCCGAATATGAACTGGTTGCGCGCCTTGAACGGGGTGGTGCCCGGATCGGTGATCATGTAGTTGGTGAACAGCACGAACGCAATACCGGTCATGGCACCGAGCGCGCCGAACAGCGAGACATGCGGCCAGATCCAGTGCCGGACGAAGGCCTGGATGGCGAAGCCGCCCATCCAGCCCATGATCAGCGGCACCTTGCGGGTGAGCATCGCGTTGATCACGGTTCCGGCGGTGGCGATGACCAGCGGGATCATGATCCGGAAAAAGGTGTTGGCGTTCTCGCTGAACTCGTACGGTGGCGCGATGCTCGCCCAGTGGCTGAAGCAGAGCAGTACCGCGGTGATGCCGAGGTTGGACGGGTTCATGAAGTGCCGCATCCGGCCGTTGATCGGTGCCTGCAGGACGTGCTTGGCGCCGACGCCGACCACTACACCGAACGCGACCGGCCAGAACTGGTTGTTGCAGTAGAGCAGCATGCTGACGGCCAGCGCCGTGATGTGCGAGGGCAACAGTGCTTCGTATAGGCCACGGAAGCCGTTGCCGCGGTACTTGGCCGGGCGCAGGTAGACCCAGGCGCTGATCGTCTCGAACACCAGCTCGGTGGTGTAGCCGGTGAGCACCGCCAGCAGCGGCCACAGCCACGGCTGCTCGAAACCGAGCATGGTGTAACCGAAGATGTTCAACACGCTGATCGAGACCGCGAAGTTGCGCAGTGCGATGTAGCGCGCGTCCGGCTTGGGCTTGACGGCGGCGGCCGGAGTGGCCGCTACCGAGGGCGGGTTCTGCTGGCTAATTCCGGACGGTGATTTGGTGACTGTCGAGGTCATCGGCTGGACACTTCCTGTGCGGTGTCGGTCAGGACGAGGCTGTGCACCCCGGGATTGAGCTGCATGGTCTGCTCGTGGAGCTGACCATTGGCATCGCGCCACCGGAGGTGCACCGAAGCCGCGCCCGTGAAGGATCCGAGGCCGAAGTGGACCTCGAAGCTGCGGTAGCCGCCGTGGCCGCTACCACCGTCGAGCTGGGAGATCTGAGTGCCGTTGGGGGTGGTCACCGTGGCGGTCGCGTCGTAGGCGGGTGCCCCGACGTTGGCCAGACCGGTGCCGGCGCCCGACCCGGTCGCCGGCCGGTACAGCCGCAGGTCGATGAAATCGCCCTTGTTCGCGGCCTCATTGGCGTAGAAGGCCGGCGGGCCCCACTGCCGAGCCACCGCGAAGTCGAGCGCGCCGGTGCCGGTGGTGTCGGCCATCGCCACGCCACGGGTCGGGGTGGGCACGGCGGTGCCGATCTGGGAGCTGATGTTGACGTACTTGCCGTCGGAGTTCTTAGCGTAGAAGGCCAGGCTCTGGTGACCCGCAATGTCATCGCCGGCCCGGACGTTCGGCCACATGGCCGGGTTGCTGAGCAGGTCGTCGTTGGTCATGGCCATCTCCTGCAGCCAGTTCCATCGATCGATGTTGCCCTTGACGAAGCCGTCGGTCTGTACCACGGACAGGTTGCCGTTGTTGAGGAAGTCGCCCATCTTGACGTCCCACGCCCAGCCGGTCCAGGCCATGCCGTACTGCTCGGCCTCCTGGATGAACGGGGCGATGCCCTTGCTGAGCTTGGCCTTCATGTCGGCCTCGTTCTTGGCCTGGTTGACGAAGACGAAGTTGCTCTCCTGAAGGCCCCACTTGGTCGTGATGTTGCTGACCATGATGTCGAACTTGCCGTTGTGGTTGAGGTCGGCGAAGTCGACGCCCATGCCCTTGAACGAGCCGTTGCCGAGAATGAACGACTTCGGAGTGGTCGGCGTGCGCTGGCCGCGCGCCTCGGTGAACTTGATCTTGCCGGGAGTCGAGACGTTGTACAGCAGGTGGCCGTGGCCGAAGTCGTTGGCGATGTAGATATCCGGCAGCCCGCTGCCGGTCAGATCAGCGCCGGCGATGGCCAGCGTCCAACCGGTGGAGGAGTGGTACGGGATGGTGGCCGGGTCCTCGATGTAGGCCGCCGTCGGCTTGGTGCCGGTGGTCGCGGAGTACCAACGCAGCACGTGGTCGCCACCGCCGTTGCGGGCACTGGACAGCGAGTTGTTCATCTGCACGTTGTTCAGGCCGTTCGGATCGAGCACGTCCGAGTCCGGGAAGTAGTTGCCGATGATCAGGTCGGGGTGACCGTCACCGTCCAGGTCACCGACGTAGGCGGCGTCGGTGTTCCAGCGCGGGCCGTGGTACTTGCCGTCGAGTGACTCCGAAAGAACCACCTCCTGCGGCCGGTAGGAGGTTTGGGACACCGTGGTCGCGTCGCTCTTGGCCAGGAACAGCACCGGCGTGCGGCCCCAGTAGGTGACCAGCAGGTCCATCCGGCCGTCACCGTTGTAGTCACCGGGTGTGCAGTTGGTCGGCGCCATCGCGGCATCCATCGGCAGCGGCGCGGCGTTGAGCACGAACGGGGTGAAGCGGTCAGCCGCCGGTGCGGTCGGCGTGTAGGTGATGATGACGTCGTTGGTCCGGGTGTCGACGATGCACATGCCGTCGGAGCGGCCGTGGCCGGTCAGGTCGTTCATCGCGATGCTTGCGCCGACCGAGGAGATCCAGGCGGCGATCTTTTCGTATGCTCGGTTGACCGGACGAATCGTGTTCATCTTCTGGTCGTTGTAACCAGGCGGCAGCGGGATCGGCATCTCGCTGAACTTGTACTGAGTCGCCACCTCCTCGGCGCCGTAGGTCGCCACCCGGCTTTGGGCGACGAAGTACAGCGTCGACAGGACAACTACGGCCACTAGTGCGGGCACCAGTTTTCGTAGGCGGACTCGGAATACGGACATGATTCACCCTTCGGACGAGCAACGTCGAAATGCAGACTGTTGGATTGAGAGACGGTCCCGGCTCCGTCAAGGCGACAGCAAGGCACCGAGAATGTCCCGATACGTACAGCAAGAATGCGATCTTGGGAATGTAAGCGGCATCTCTCACGTTGCTCGGGTGCCCACGGCCCCGAGAACAAGGCCCGCTGCGAGTGAAGTCAGCCGGATTAGTGCCAAGCGGCGATTTGGCGAGCAGCGGCAAGGCTCGCCCAGGCGGTGACGCTGATCAGTGCCTCATCGTCCGGCTCGTGCGGCCGGCTCCGGCACAGCTCGATGACAGTGCGGTCGACCCGATAGCTGGCCAGCGCGGTCAACATGGCCAACCGTCCGACCGGTCGGACGGCATCCGGCAACGGAGCCAGTGCGTCGGCCAGCCAGTCGCCACCCAATCCGGGGTCGGAACCGTCCCAGTCTCGTAGTACTCGCAGGACGAGTTCGCGCACCGGCTCGGGCACGAACTGCTCGCCGGCTTCGTCAATAGCCGCCACGGATCGCGCAAACGCGTCGAGGATGACCGGGTTGCTAGCTGCCCAGCTCAGATCCGCCGCCGGCTCAGCCGGTGGTAATAAGAACAGCGATCTACCAGCCGGATGCGCGCTGTCGGCGGTGGTTCCCATGTGCCAAGCGAGTACCCGCCCCGCATTGGATCGCGCCGCCGCCGGCAGGTTGGCCGGCAGCGGTGAGTCGTCGAGGAAGATGTTCACCATTCGGTTCAGGTAATGGAAGATCAGTGCAGTACCGATCACCTCGGGCGCCTCATCGTCACTGAACGGACGATCGGCACCGGCGGCGTCGCGTTGGCGGCTGGTCCTGGCCCACTGTGCCAACCGCCGGGCCTGTGGGTCGCTGACGTCGGCCAGCCGGTCACCGGACAGCGCGGACGCGTCGGCCGAACCGGCCAGGCCGTACATCGCGACGCTGTGCACCTCGATGCAGTATGGGCAGGAATTACTGAGCGAAACCGCTGCGGCGATCGCCTCCTTGGCCGGTCGCGGCACCAGGCCGTCGGCGACCAGGCTCTCGCGCAACATGAGCCAACTGGCCGCCAACGGCCCCGGAGCCGGCGCGTGCAGTGCCACCGGTGGTGCGATCACGCCGAAGTCACGCTCGGTTTGCTCGTAGACGCGGGCAGTGAGCGCGCTGGCCGAGCGCGGACGCACCGCTGCCACATGCCGAATGTGGTTCGGCGAGCGGCGCAGCGCGGTCCGCAACAGCTGACCCGCGACCGGTGCGGTACGCGTCTTCCGGCTCGGGTCGGCAGACATCAGTCGGACCCGCTCTTCGCGCGAGCGCTCAGCTTCTCGCTCATCAGTCGGCCAGTACTCGCTGTGCTGCCTGCAGGATGTCCTTGCGGCTGCTGGTCGCACCTTCCGGGGTCGGCGCACCGTAGCTGACGTCGATGCCACGAGCCCGAGCGCTACGCACGATGGCGGGCATCGCCCGTTCGGCCAGTGCCGCGATCGTCATGGCGGGGTTGACATTGAGCGCACCCGGTACCGCCGAGCCGTCGGTGACGAAGATGCCGGGGTGGCCACGCAGTTCGTGGTTGTCGTCCAGCGCCGAGGTCTGCGGATCGTCGCCGATCCGGCAAGAGGCCAGCGGGTGCACGGTGTAGGCGCCGACCACGTCGTTGGTCCACGGCATCACTCGAGCCAGGCCGTCCTTCTCCAGGATGCTCTTTACTGCGGCGTCGGACTTGTTCCACCCGTTCCAGGTGTTCTCGGTCGGCCGGTAGCGCAGCGGGCCCAGCCCGAACATCTGCTGCGAGACCCGCATCGAGTTGCCGGTCTCCGGCGGCAAGCCGAACACGCCCTCGTTGTCGTCTTCCGACATCGTGAAGATAGTCAGCCAGGACTGCCAGCGCCGCATGATCTCTTTCTTCTCCTTACCGAACCAGGTCGGCCCGGTGGCGTCCGGAACCTGGGCGAGGATCGTCCCGAGACCAGGCGGGAAATACAGCTGCTCCATGGAGAATCGGTCGTATTCCGGCAGCGATCCGTCGACCCAGTCCCAGCAGGCCGCGACCGGGCCCTTGCCGATCTGTCCTCGGTAGCGGACCGGATCAAGGCCGAGCACCTCGCTGACCCGGTCCTCGTTGAGGATGGCGGTGTTCAGCCGCTCGCCGTTACCGGAGAAGTAGCGGCCGACCGCGTTCGGCATGGTGCCCAGATCCGGCTCCGAACGCTTGAGGATTACCGGGGTGGCGGCGGTGCCGGCGGCAACGATTACGATCTTGGCGTCGATCGCGCCGTTTCCGGTCTGCACCCGGTAGTCGACGTCGTGGATGGTGTTGTAGTACACCCGGAAGGCGCCGTCCGGGCCCTCCTTGGTGATCTTCTGTACCTCGTGCAGCGGCCGGATTTGCGCGCCGTGCGCGAGCGCGCCGGGCAGGTAGTTCAGCAGCAGCGAGCGCTTGGCGTCGAACTTGCAGCCGGACATCATCCAGTTGCAGTTAGTGCACAGATTCTTGTCGACGGCGGCCGGAACCGCGTTGCAGGTGTGTCCGGCGTTGTCGCAGGCAGCTGCCCACAGTCCTCCCGCGTAGGGCACGGTTTCCCAGCGCTGCTCGCTGACCGGCAGCGACTCCTCGACCCGGCTGTACCAAGGGTCGAGGGTGGCCCGGCTGATCGACGCCGGCCACATCCGACGGCCGATGCTGCCGCGCCGCTCGAAGGTGTAGTGCGGAGCCCGCGGCATGGTGGCGAAGTAGACGACGCTGCCGCCGCCCACGCAGTTGCCACCGAGTACAGCCATGCCGTCACCGACGGTGAATTCGAAGATCCTGGTGGACGAGGTGCCGAGGTAGAAGTCCTGGTCGAAGTCGTCGGCATCCAGCCACGGCCCACGCTCCAGCACGACCACCCGGGCGCCACCGGCCGCGAGATGGTAGGCGGCGATCGAGCCGCCGAAACCGCTGCCGATGATCAGCACATCGGTGCTTTCGGTGTGGGTCATTTCGGGCTCCCGGTCGCGGTGGTTTGCGGATGCATGTTGGCCAATGGCTTGCCGTAGGAATATTCGGGGAACCGCCACAGGCCGTCTTCGTTCGGCGGTGCGTAGCCGATGCCGTTCAGGCCGGGATGGCCGGCCGCGATCGCCTCGCCGGTGTGCAGGTGGGTCGCGGCGTCGTAGGCCATGTTGCTGAACATGACCAGGTTGACCCAGCCCTGCCGTTCCGGATGATCAGGTGCGACCAGCCGAAGGATCAAATCGCACCGTTGCTCGTAGCTCAGGCTGACGAACGGCGGCACCGACTCGTCCAGCTCGATGCTTTGCTCTCCTGCGAAGTTTTGCGCGTGGCCGTTCAGCATTCCGGCCAGCCCGGCCAGCCATTGGGACAGGCCACCAGCCGGGGACTCGAGCAGCTGGATGGCGCCGGCAGCTACCGAACCGCCGTCCTCGGACACTCCGGCGATCGCCCGATCGTCGGGAAACCGTTTGTTTCCCGGCACGATCGTGTCGGCGAAGGCCTCCAGGCTCATGACCGTTACGTCATCGAGCGAGGTTGTGCTCCCAGGCTGCATGGCTGGATCTCCTGTCCTCGGGCATGACGGATAGCCCGATCGACTGTTTCGGTCGGATCATCGGGTGGTAGAAATAACCGCGGCGGCCAGCTGACTGATGGCCGTGCTCAGCCGGCGGATGACGGTCGCGCCCGCCATCGCAAACATCTTGGAGTCTGCGCCGGTACGCTGCCGCGGGGCATCTTCTGCCTTGCCGAGCAGCGCGGTACCGGCATTCGGGCAGCCGGAATCAGCCTGTCGCCCAGGCTGACCCCCGCGTCCGACTCAGCCGGCGAACTGCCCGGGCGTCCGGCCTTCGCCGGCCGGTCCGCGGTAGGACTGAGCGATGTCGACCCAGTGGTCGGCGTCCGGCCCGACAGCCTGGATATCGAGGTCGTCTCGGTGCCGGCGCCTGGTGGTCAGCAGGCAGAAGTCCACCGCCGAACCGGTGATTCGCTGGCTGGCATTCTCCGGACCGAAGGTCCAGACGTCCCCGGACGGGCCGGTCAGCTCGAACCGGAACTCGACCGCGGGCGGCTGCTCCTTGCGGGCCTGGTAGCCGAAGTCCCAGGTACGGACCGCGAAGGCGACCAGGAACCGGATCCGGTCGGTTCGTTGGCGCTGCACGCCGAGGGTGTCGGCAATGTCCTGGCCGTGCGCGAAGGCCTCCATCATGCCGGCCATCGCCAGGATCGCCGGTGGCAGCGGGTTCACCAGCCACGGCACGACCTGTCCCTCGGGCACCCCGGCTAGCGAGCGAATGGCCTCCGTCCGTTCGGACTGCCAGCGCTTGAACAGCACCTCGTGCGGATCGTTGAGGTACTCGGCGAGCGCCGCGGTGACGTTGGCGTTGAAGTTTGAGCTTAGATTGCTGACCAATGCGGTGAAGGCAGCCGGATCCGAGGCGGCCAGGCCGGCAAGCTTGAAGGTGGCGGCGAGGTGGGCAACCTGATGCGCGATGGTCCAACCGGGCGCCGGAGTATCCAGGTCCCACTGCTCATCGGTCAGGCCGGCGATGATCTGATCGAGATCGTCGCATTCCGCGATCAGCGCCGAGATCGGGTCCAGCTGTGTCACGTCACTCTTCCTCTCCCCAGCGCTGGTTGATCGCGCTGTGCTGTGGACCGGCGAGCGCCCCTCGGATCAGGCGTCGACGCACCGAGGTGAGTGAGTGGGGGGCGGTACCGGATTCGGTCGCCCCAGCGTCCCGAATTCAGCCGATGCTGTCCTCTTTGTCGTTGCTCAGCCTGCTTTTCCAATGGTCGAATGGACGCTGCTCGGGCTGGCGCCGTTCGGTCCGCCGACCGCCGATCGGGCAGGCCGGCCGGGCTGCCGGCTGCGGCGCTCGTCGAGGGCGCAGGCTGCCGGTAGCCCTGGCCAATCCGAACGGCGGCATCGAGCGGTACAGCGTCTCCGAGCCGCCGTGCTGAATCGGCAGCGTGCGGGCACCGCCGCGGCGCACCGGGTAAGTCTCATGGAAGATGCCGACGGCGCCGGATCGCGCCGCGTGCCGGTTGAATGCCCGCCAGGCCGGCAGATGCTTGGCCTGGGCATCGTGCGCGTAGCTCATCAGCTGCTCGGTGGAGTTCCAGTACTGCACAGTGAGCACGGTGCGTCCGGAGAAGAAGGTTTGGACGGACAGGCAACCGGAGTTCGGATTGCTGAGCATCTCGACAATCATCGGCTTCATCGCGCGGAAGACCGGCAACCACTGCCGGACACTGCGCCAGCGGTTCACCCGCATCCCGATCAAGAACACCACCACGTCGGTGCTCGGGTCGGCGGTCATGGAGTCCAGGATCGGCTGCTTGGACATCGGTTTCCGCTCCTTAGAGAGTCGAACTATCTAATGATAGGATAGCTGCACTATCCAGCTATGCCAAGGGGTTCCTGATGCGGATTTCGGAGCTAGCCGATCGCTCTGGCCTGCCGGTTGCCACCATCAAGTTCTACCTGCGCAAGGGGCTGCTGCCCCCTGGCGAACCGGTGTCGAAAACCCAGGCAGACTATGGGGAATCTCATCTGCAACGGTTGCGACTGATCCGTGCGCTGCGCGAGATCGCCGACCTTCCGGTAGCCACCATCGCGACCGTACTCAGCGCAGTGGATGACGAGCAGATGCCGCTGTTGGAACTGTTGCGGGTCACCCAGACGGCGGTGGCCCGGCCGGCCTCCAACGGCACCGACACCGAGCCGGCCGAGCGGCTGCTGCGAGAACTGGGTTGGCAGTTGCTGCCGGGGTCGGCGTTGGTCGAGTCGTTGGCCGGCGTGTTGGATGCCCTCGCCGGTCAAGAGGAGAAGATCGACACCGCCAGTCTCAAGCCGTGGGCGGAGGCGGCATGGTCGGTGGCCGAGGTGGAGGTCGGCTACATCTCGGCCGGTACCGCCCGGGCCGCTGCCGCTCGCCGGGTCGCCGTCGGTACCGCGATCTACGGCGAGTTGCTGGCGCAGTTGCGGTTGGCCGCCCAGGAGGCGGTCAGTGTCAGCAGGTTCCGCACCGGTGCGCCCGATGCCCCGGACTCCGTTGCAGTTAATACCGGTGACGATTCCAACTCCGCCAACGGATCACCAAACCGGCCGCTGCCGCCGATGGTGCGGATCGCCACGTCGCTGCCCAAGCAGACTCAGCCAGGCGCATCCCGTACGAAGGCGCAGTCCGCCGGTACCGGACGGCGTGGCAGCCGATAGCGCTCAGGATCGTTTGAACTTTGCGCGGCCGTATTCCTCGACCCAGTTCTTCGAACTCAGCCATGTGCCGGTTGGTGACTTCTGCGCCCGAAGCCGTCCCCGATTGGCCGCGTTGCGAAGGGCGACGGCCGAGAACCCATTGACTTTGTTGGCGAGGCTGACCAGTGGGACCAGCCGTGCCGGACCAGCGACAGCCGGTACGACGAAACGATAAAGGTTGTCGGTTATTGCGCGGGCGAGTAGCTCACCCAGTGGACCGAAATCTTCGGCGTCTGCTTTCTGCATCGCGGTGAGATACCGCGACCGCTGGCTCTTGAAGATGATCGCCGGCGGGTAGCCCATCCGAATGAGGACAAGGTTGAGCAGGAGACGACCGGCGCGGCCGTTGCCATCGAGGAAGGGATGGATGCGTTCGAACTTGTTATGGGTCCTAGCCAACCGCTCCGGCAACGGGGTCTCGCTGGTTTGCATTAACTCAATGACCTCGCTAACCCAATCACCGACCAATGCGTCGATCTCAGTGAATGATGGCGGTTTCATCCCGCCCGGGAAGCTCCGGATTTCATGGCGTCGCCAATTGCCCGGACCTTCCTCTGGGGTTGCGTGCGGATGCGGGGCCACGTTCCATACCGGTGTCATCGCCCGATGGTGGACGGCTCGAACTTCCTGGACGGTCAGCAGTTGGTCGACGGACCAGTCGCCCGGCTCCCGGGCTTGGCCGTAAACCCACTTAGCCGCGGCGGCATACCCAACAACCTCCATGTATTCCTTGAGTTCTTTATCGCCTACTGCTAGCCCGTCCTCCAAGAGTTTCTCAACCTCGGCCAACACCAGAGTGTTGCCTTCGATCGCCGTCGAATGGTGTGCCTCTTGATGCCAGAGCTCAGCCCAAATGTCCTCGGCTTCCGCTGGGACGGGCAGTCCGCCGAGACGCTCTTCGAGGTCCGTGATTGCCTCTTCGAGACGTTCGTAGATCGACGCGCGGGACGGCCGACCTGGCGACATCAGCGACTCCGCTCTAAGTTGCTTCGCTTCAGGTAAATAAAGCATAGCAAAGCAAAATTCCACCTTGAGCAAATTACTTCGCGTGAGGGGAACTTTTATAGCAAAGCAACTTTGTACGCGCTGGCTGCTCAGTGCTCTTCGGTTGGGAACTCCGGCAGCGCCGGGCCGAGCAGGTCGTCGGCGTCGATGATGGTGTAGGCGTAACCCTGTTCGGCCAGGAACCGCTGCCGATGGGCGGCGTATTCGGCGTCCAGCGTGTCGCGCGCGACGACGGTGTAGAAGTGCGCCTGCCGGCCGTCGTGTTTCGGGCGCAGCACTCGTCCCAACCGCTGGGCTTCCTCCTGCCGAGAGCCGAACGTCCCGGAGATCTGGATGGCCACCGCCGCCTCCGGCAGGTCGATCGAGAAGTTGGCCACCTTGCTGACCACCAGCACCCGAGTCTCGCCGGCACGGAATGAGTCATACAGCCGTTCCCGCTCCTTGTTGGGCGTCGAGCCCTGGATGATCGGCACGTCACCCAAATGTGCGGCGATCTCGTCCAGCTGCTCCAGGTAGGCCCCGATGATCAGTACCTGATCATGCTGGTGCTGGGCCACGATCGCCTCGATCACCGCTAGCTTGGTGCGCGCGGTGGCCGCCAGTTTGTACCGGTCCTCGGGCTCGGCGGTGGCATAGGCCATCCGCTCGGCGTCGGTCAGGGTGACCCGCACCTCGGAGCAGTCCGCCGGCGCGATCCAGCCCTGGTTCTCGATGTCCTTCCACGGGGCGTCATAACGCTTCGGCCCGATCAGGGAGAACACGTCGGCTTCCCGGCCGTCCTCGCGCACCAGCGTCGCGGTCAGCCCGAGCCGGCGTCGGGACTGCAGGTCCGCGGTCAGCCGGAAGATCGGCGCCGGCAGCAGGTGCACCTCGTCGTAGACGATCAGACCCCAGTCCCGGGAGTCAAACAGCTCCAGGTGTCGGTATTCGCCCTTCCGCCGGGTCGTCATGACCTGGTAGGTAGCGATGGTGACCGGCCGGATCTCCTTCTTTTCTCCGGAATACTCGCCGATCTCGTCGTCGGTCAACGAGGTTCGGGCCAGCAGCTCGCGCCGCCACTGCCGGCCGGACACGGTGTTGGTGACCAGGATCAGCGTGGTGGCGCCGGCCTGCGCCATCGCGGCCGCACCGACCAGGGTCTTGCCGGCGCCACACGGCAGCACGACTACCCCGGAGCCGCCGGCCCAGAACGAGTCCACCGCCTGTTGTTGATAGGGCCGCAGCGACCAGTCGGTGGTGTCCAGCGCGATCGGGTGCGACTCGCCGTCGACGTAACCGGCCAGATCCTCGGCCGGCCAGCCGACCTTCAGCAGCGCCTGCTTGAGCCGACCGCGTTCGGAAGGATGTACCAGCACCGTGTCGGCGTCGATCCGCTCGCCCAGCATCGGGGTGATCTTCTTCTGCCGGAGCACCTCCTCCAGCACCGCCCGGTCCAACGAGACCAGCACCAGGCCGTGCGTCGGATGCTTGACCAGCTGGAGCCGGCCATAGCGATCCATGGTGTCGGCCACGTCGACCAGCAGCGCGTGCGGCACCGCATACCGGCTGTAGCGAACCAGTGCGTCGACGACCTGTTCGGCGTCATGCCCGGACGCGCGAGCGTTCCACAGCCCGAGCGGGGTGAGCCGGTAGGTGTGGACGTGCTCGGGCGAACGTTCCAGCTCGGCGAACGGGGCGATCGCGGCGCGCGCGTCACCGGCCGCGGGGTGGTCGACCTCGAGCAGCAACGTCTTGTCGGACTGGACGATCAGCGGGCCGTCGGTCACCGGGCAACTCTCCAAGGGGGCAGAAACTCCCCATTGTGCCAGCTACTCCGGGGGTAGCACGCTGACCGTGGTGATCCGCTGTAATGGGTAGCTGCGCAGCCGGCCATCCTGCGGGTCGTGCCCGCGTACCATGCCACCACCCAGCGAGATCGGCAGGAGAGTGCGCTGCGAGGGCAGGCCGGTGTCATCGACATAGCCGATGGCGATGGTCAGCTCCTCGCGCACCGCGGTGCGCAGCAGCTCCAGGATCGAGGCCGAGGTCACCCCGGGCACCTGCTGGCTGACCCGGTTGGTGGCGTTGCTGACCGCGGCCGCCAACCGCTCGCCGGCGCGCAGCCGGTGGACCGCCTCCGCCAGCTGGCCGTCGGAGGCCGCCGTCGCCCGGACCCGCGAGATCCGGGAGTGCTGCCGGGCCGGTGACCGGGCAGCGTCGACAGCCAGGCTCACCAACGTCCCGTCCGGGGATTCAGCGGCCGGGGCGAAGCCGTGCTGGCGTAACCGTTCCAGCAGCGTGGAGATGCCGGCCGCGCAGATCACCACGGTCGGCGCGATGCGTTGCAGGCCGAGCGCCTCCAGCGCCGGTTCGGCCAGCACCCGATCCAGCAGCAACGCATCGTCGCAGCGCAGGTAGCTGGTCGCCGCACCCACCCGCAGCCGACCGTGCTGGGTGGCGACGTCATTGATCAGGTACTCCAGCGCCTGCGGCACCGGGGTGCGCGAGTACTCCGTGAAGAACCGGAGCAGGTCGCTGCCGGTGCGGCCGGCGTCCAGTGCCCGGCGCAGGCTGGCCGGCCCGATCCGGTATACCGAGGCGCCACCGGTGGATTCCAGCACCGCGGCCAGGCCGAGTTCGCGTTGCAGGCCGGGGCTCGGTGGCCCGGGAACCACCGCGGTGAGATCGGGTTGCAGCAGGAACTCCTCGACCGCCGGCGGCAACACGGAGTTCAGCAGATCGGTGGCGTTGAGCTCGGCCCGGGCGGCACCGGTCTCGGCACCGTCGAGCAGCGCCCGGCCGTAGCCGGTGATCGCGCCGTAGCCGGTGATGCCCAGCGTCGCGGCCTCGGTCAGGATGGCCGCCGCGGCGGTGCGGTGTGCGCTGGCCCGCCTGGGTGCCCGCCAGGCCAGCCGGGCCAACACGTCGGCGTCGGACCGCGGTGCGCTGCCCGGCGGCAGGTCGGCCAGCAGCCGCAGCAGCTGTAACCGCAGCGCCGGGGCGCTGTGCCGTTCCACGTCGGCCGACAGCGCGGCGATCGTCCGCTCCTTCTCGTCCCGCAGGCCGACCATGCTCGGCTGCCTGGTCATCACCAGCCAGGAGGTGGCCAACCGCACCCAGCGCTCGGCGGTGCCCAGCCGCAGCCAGCCGTCGAACTCGGTGGTCGGCAGGTAGGACGGATCGGCGATGCTGGAGCTCGACAGCAACCCGGCCTCGTACGCCAGTTCGACCAGCAGCGCGGTGCTCGGCTCGCCGACGTCCAGCACCCGGGCCAACCGGCGCAGATCCCGCACGCCGAGCCCGCCGGCCCGCAGTTGCGCGGCCGGTTCCTCGGCCAGCGTGTGCAGTAGCAGTTCGACCAGTCGGACGGTCTCCAGCACTGCGGTGGTGCCGCCGCCGTCGATCATCGCCGTCCCGGGCTCGGTCAGCGACAACTGTTCGGGCTCGGCGTGCACCGCACCGGCCGGCTGCCCGCGCAACGCCAGCGCCACCTCGCGCGGCAGTTCGACCGCATGGTTCTCGATCGGAACCAGCAGCCCGCGTTCCACCAGCGCCCGGGCCGGACCGGGCTCGGCGCCGGCAACGGTGGCATCGCGCAGCCCACCGACCGGCGGACCCGCCGCCAGCCGATCCAGGATGGCTCGTTCCGGCTCGTCGCACTGCGCGATCAGCTCGCCCAACCGCCCCAGCACCGCCTCGGCCGCCGACCGGCCGGAACGCGGCTGGGTTGCCGGCGGCAGGCCGAGCGAGCGCAGCAACGGGGCCAGCGCTATGTCATTCACGCCCGTGAAGAGCAGCTGGGCCGGTCGACCGAGGCCGGCCGGGTACGGGCCCAGCACCTCGCGGACCGTCCCCACCGGGTGTAGTACCGGGTCTTCGCCCCACACCAGCAGCCATTCCCGCAGCAGTCGGACCGCGCGCGGCACCGCTTCCCGGTCGGTGCCGGTGAACCATGCCTGAAGCTCGTCCAGCGACGCCGGCGTGGGCAGGCCGACCAGAACTTCCAGCACCCGCAGCGAGAACGCGTCCAGTGCGTCCAGTGGCCGGGCGATGGAGGTCCGGACGCAGGCTCGTCTGGCCAGGGTGGCCAGGTCGACCGGTGCGGGCAGGCCCAGGTCAGGCCGGTGTCGCAGCAGGGTGATGAGCTCGGCGTCGTCCCGGCGGCGCAGCCAATCGGTCAGCGTGTGCGGGCCGGCCGCCGTGGCCGGCGGCGCGTTGCTGGGCCGGGCGGGTTCGGGATCGGAACGGGTCAGGACGGTGCTCAGTGATCGCCGTGCTGCCGGCGCGGTGGCCGGTTCGGGTGGTTGGCCGGGCCGGGGTGGCTGTAGAACAGGTGGTCGACCGACAGCGGAAAGGCGATGTCGTCGCCGAACGGGCTTTGCGAACCCGGCTTGTTGGACAACAGCTCGTTGACCGGATGCTCGGGGTACAGGTCGTCCCAGCCTTCACCGGGCTGGCTCTGCGACGAAACGGTCCCTGCCATGTGATGCCCTTCGAGTCTGTTCATGTTCGCTGTCCCGGCGGTCGCGCCTGGCCGGTCGGGGCCGAAGCAAATATCAAGTGTGCCATGTCGTTAAGCTCGATGACGTGACAGCAGCCGATCCGACCGGCCGGCGTCCGGCGGTCGGCGAGCTGGTCGCGGTCAACCTGGCGCACGTCCGAGCCAATCCGTCCACGACCAGATTCGGCCCGCCGGATGCGAAACCGAAGCTCACCGGCATCGACAAGCGCCCGGTCGACGGGCCGGTGTCGGTGGGCCGGCTCGGGCTGGGCGGAGACACCATTTGCGACACCGTTAACCACGGCGGTCCGGACCAAGCGGTGTACGCCTACGCCGAGGAGGACGCGGCGTGGTGGCAGGCCGAACTGGCGGCCGAACTCGGTTTCGCGCTGAAACCCGGTTCTTTCGGGGAGAACCTGACCCTGCGTGGTGTGGAGGTCAGCGAGGCGGTGATCGGTGAACGCTGGCGGATCGGTGGGGTGATCCTGCAGGTCGCCGGGCCCCGGATCCCGTGCTCCACCTTCGCCGGTTTCTGGCAGGTTCGCCAACTGGCCAAGCGGTTCACCCAGGCCGGTCGGCCGGGTGCCTACCTGAGGGTGCTGGCTGAGGGCCAGCTGCGGGCCGGCGATCCGGTTACCGTGCTGGATCGGCCGGCGCACGGCCTCACCGTCCGCGAGACCTTGCGTGCCCTCACCGGTGACCGCAGCCTGGCGCCGAAACTGCTGACCGCACCCGAGCTGCCCGATGAGGTGCAGGCGCGGGCCCGAGCCTGGCTGGTCGGCACCGCACCGTCGCACGGATAGCGGCGATCTGGCCGGTATCTTCGGTGCAACTGGTCCGATCGGCGGGTTACCCTATCTTCTTGACGTCCGCGCCCGGCCGTGCGGACGTCAATTCGTCTGTGCAATGGTTAGTCCTTGATACGAGTAATGGGGTGTTCACTCATGCCGTCCGGCAAGGTGAAGTGGTTTGACGCGGAAAAGGGTTTTGGCTTTCTTGCCGACGACCACGGCGCCGACGTGTTCGTGCACAAGGATGCGTTGCCGACCGGCGTCGCCGAGCTGAAGCCCGGACAGCGGGTCGAGTTCGGGGTAGTACAGGGGCGCAAGGGCAACCAGGCGCTCCAAGTGCGCCTGCTCGACCCGATGCCCTCGGTGGTCAAGGCCAGCCGGCGGCCGCCCGAGGAGATGACGCCGATCGTCGAGGATCTGATCAAGCTGCTGGACAAGGTCGGCAACTCGCTGCGGCGCGGTCACTACCCCGATCGCGGCGAGGGCCGCAAGGTGGCCACCCTGCTGCGGGCAGTCGCCGACAACCTGGACGCCTGAGCGGACGGTTTAGCGCAGCGGTCCCACCGCGGGCACCAGGCTGGCCGCATGCGCCCGTCCCAACAGCTCCTCGATCGCTGCGTACCCCGGCTCGCCGAGGTCGCGGCTGAAGTCGTTGACGTATAGCTCGATGTGCTGACGCTGCACCCGTGGATCCAGTTCGGCGGCGTGCTCGGCCACGAACCCCGCCGACGCGGACGGGTTCGCCAGGGCATATTCCACCGACGCGCGCAGCACCTCGGTCAACCGGTCGGCGTCCAGCTCCCGCCTGGCCAGGATCGCGCCCAGCGGGATCGGGTGCCCGGTGCTCTGCTCCCACCACTCGCCGAGATCGACCAGCGCGCTCAATCCGTAACCGGGGTAGGTGAAGCGGGCCTCGTGGATGACCAGGCCGGCGTCGAACCTGCTGTCGCGCACCCCCGGCATGATGTCGGCGAACGGCACCACCTGCACGCTTGCCGGCGGTTGCGCGGTCGCCCACAGCCGCATCAGCAGGTAGGCGGTGGTCCGCTCGCCGGGGACCGCGACTCGGGCACCGGTCAGGTCGGTCCGAACGGCGTCCGGACGGGTCAGCACCAGCGGGCCGCAGCCCCGCCCCAGCGCGCCGCCGCAGGGCAGCAGCCGGTACTTCTCCAGCAGCCAGGGCAGCGCAGCGTAGGAAACCTTGACCACGTCGAATTCGCCGCGTTCGGCCGCGGTGTTGGTGACGTCGACGTCGGCGTAGGTCACCCGCACTTCGGGGGCACCGGCTATCAGCCCGTGCGTCCAGGCATGAAAGATAAAGGTGTCGTTCGGGCATGGCGAGAACGCCAGGGCGAGCGGATCAGGCCGGCTCATCCGAAGTCGCCTCGCTCGGATAGCGGCTCGGCCAGGATCTGCTCGCAGGCCCGGCTTAGTGCGGTCAGTGCGGCCTCGATCTGCCAACTGTCCCGGTCGCGCGGACCGACCCGGTTGGAGATCGCGCGCAGTTCGGCGAACCGAACTCCGGCCCGTTCGGCGGCCTGGCAGACTCCGGCGCCCTCCATGGCTTCGGCCAGCGCGTTCGGATGGGCGGCGAGCAGCGCCGCGGCCCGGGCGCGGGTGCCGGTCACCGTGGAGACGGTCAGCACCGTGCCGAGCGGGGCCGCTGCCCGTCCGGCCAGCTCGCCGGCCAGGTCACGGTCGGGTTCGAAACGGACCGGTCCCCAGCCCAGCTCGGACAGCGGGCTGAAATCACCGTCGGCGGTCTGCACGCCCAGGTCGGCATGCACCACGGCGTCGGCAACCACCACCGAACCCGGCTCGGCCGCCCCCAGCCCGCCGCCGATGCCGGCGGCGATCACCAGGTCGTACCGGCCGGGTAGCTGGAGGAGCAGCTGCGCCGTGCTCAGCGCGGCCGGCACCGCCCCCACCCCTCCGCAGACCACGTCGAGGAGCCCAGCCGGGGTCTGGCAGCGCTGACCGGCCAGCCCGGCCAGCTGACCGGCTGCCGGCCGTCGGGTGCCGATCACCGCGGCGCTCTCGGCCGGCACCGCGGTGACCACCAGGATCCGGTGCACGGCGGTCACGAGCCGAACTCCACCAGGCAGAGCCAGTTGGTCAACCGGCTGGACGGGCGCAGTGCGACCACCCGCAGGTAGTAGCTGCCCTGATCGGATTTGGGGACGTTCAGCATCGCCGTGCGCCGACCGGTAATGGTGCCGGTCGAGACACCGGCCGGGCTCGCTAGCGGGGTATTGGTGGTGCCGTCGGTGGTATAAGCCGTGACGATCCAGCCGGCCTTGGCCAACGCCGCCGGGACGTCCACCTCGATCTGGGATCCGCCGGCGGCCGTGATGGTGCGCTGCGCGCCGGCCTGTGGCGGGCAGCCGCCCTTGCTGAGCATGGTGCAGGCCGGCTGCGCCGGAACGGTGGTCCGATGGCCGTTGCTGAGCACCGTGATGCTGGCCGGGCCTGGTTTGCCGCAGCCGGCCAGCACGAGCGAAACCAGCAGCGTCAAGGTCCAAAAGACGGCGTTCGGCAATCGATCGGACCGAGCATCGCGGATCACAGCCACCTGATCAAGCCTGGGCCGGCCGGGATCGCCGGGCGGACCGTACCGCACGCTCGTGCAACAGCATGGTCAGCGCTACCCCGACCATCACCACCGCGGCGACCGCGAAGCCGAGGGTGCCGTTGCCCGATGGCAGCAGCAGCGCGATGGTCGCGCCGAGCACCCAGGCCAGTTGCAGGAAGGTCTCGGACCGGCCGAACGCCGACGAGCGCAGCGTTTCGGCCACGTCCCGTTGGATGATCGCGTCCAGCGAGAGCTTGGACAGCGCGTTGCACAGCATGCAGATCAGCACTGCGCCGATTGCGACCGGCAGGCTGAACAGCACCGCCGCCACCACGCAGCCGAGGCCGGCCGCGATGGTGCAGAACAGGATGATCAGGTCGGGACGAACCATCCGGAGCCGGGTGCCCACCGCGGTGCCGCCGAAGTTACCGAGCGCCGTCGCGATGCCGACCGCGCCGAGGCTCGCCACCGCGCGCAGGCCGTGCGAGGTGGACTCGATGTAGAAGGCCAGGAACATAGTGAGGAATCCCGACAGCCAGCGCAGCGAGGACTCGCCCTGAAGCGCGACGATGACCGGCGGCGCGAAGCCGCGCTTGGTCCAGCGGATCAGCCGGGCCAGCATCGTTGTGCGGGCGGGTTCGGTCGCCGTCCGCCGCCGGAATCTGCGCATCGGCCCGTCGCCGGCCGGCTGAAGCGAGTCGACGATCTTCGGCAGCCGGAACGCGTAGTACGCGGTCACCGTGAACGCGGCCGCGGTGATCCACAGCCCGAACGGGTAGGAGCCGGTGAGCTTGATCGCAATGCCGACGAATGCTCCACCGAGCACAGCCGCGGCCAGCCCGAACAGCGACAGCCGGGCGTTGGCCTCGACGAGGGTCAGGTTCGCCGGCACCAGCCGGGGTGCTGCCGTGGATCTGATCACCGAGTACGCCTTGGACAGCACCAGCGAGCCAAGCGCGGCCGGGAACAGCAGCAGCAAATCAGTGAAGTTCAGCGCCATCACCACCGCCAGCACCGCCCGTCCGATGGCGGTACCTGCCATCACCCACCGCCGGCCATGCCGCACCCGGTCCAGCGCCGGACCGATCACGGGGGCGACCACCGCGAACGGCGCCATGGTCATAAGTAGGTACAACAGGACGTTGCCGCGCTGGGCATTCGACGGGGCAGAGAAGAAGACGGTACCGGCCAGCGCCACGGTGACCATGGCGTCGGCGGCGTAGGACATCACCTGGTTCCAGATCATCGCGGTCAGGCCGGACTCCCGCGCCCCGTCGGCCTCACTGGCGGTGATCACCTTGTGCGCGACCAGCCGGGAGAAGTACCGGCCCCGGGCCAGCACCGCCCGGGTCACCGTGAGGTCACCGGTCCCGACCGGTGCCTGCCGAGCCGGCCGGGCGCCGGCAGCGGGCGGCTGGGCCGGTGCGCTGCCGGCCGCGCCGACCGGGTGCAGCGGATGGTAGGTCGGACTGGAATACCCGTCGACGGCAGGATCGGAACCGGCGCCGGCCTCGCGCCATTCGGATCCGTCTGCCGTCGTCACGGCATCCATCCTGCCGCACCAGGCCGAATCCCGGGTCGAACCCGCGCTTGCCAACCGCGGCCCAGCACGCTGTCAGCTGCGTAGTAACTCGTGTCGTGCCTGAGGTGGGCCTAACGAGGTAGCCGATGTACCGCGTCGAACGTACTCGCCTCCGTGCGGCCATCGGCTCACGAACTGGTCGCCGGTCGCATCGTCGTATCTGATGTACGTCACATCGTCGATATCGACGGCGAATAGGTGGAACTCCCCGGGTACCGGGTGCCATCCAAGGCTCTCGGTCACTGCATCGGAGTACCGGTATTGGATGTCCGGATCCGTCTGCGCTTGGACCGTCCCCCGCATCTTGAACTCGCCCCCGCCGCCGCTGCGAGTGGTGATCACGCTGTGCACGAGCACCCGTGGATCGCGCATGAGGTCCTTAGCCTTCGTCGAACCGAACAACATCGACAACCACAGTTCACCGTCCAGGATGAACGGCTCCACCGCGCTGAGCCGGGGGCTGCCGTCGCGGCGGATCGTAGCCACCAACACGACCCCGGGATCGAGTAGCTTGCGCCGTCCGACCTCGATCAGATCCGGCTGCGACACCGCTAACTCTGACCAGCGCATCGGTCCCCTCCTTCTGGCTGTCCTCCATGTGCATACCCGCGACCTCTGTCATTTATCGCCAGCCTTCGGCTCAGTGCGACAATGGCAAGCGTGAACGCGACCACCGACCCGCAACCGACGTCCAGCCAACCTGTCGACGAGGTGCTGGCGGCCGCCGTTCCGCAGGCTCGACAGGCGGCGGTGGAGATGGCCGGCGCCGATGTCGGCGAGCATCTGAGCGTCCGCAGCGAGGGTGAGCTGATGGCCACCCATGCCTTCTCCGCTTCATTGCCGGGCTACCGCGGCTGGTATTGGGCGGTGACCATGGTGCGCGCCCCCGGCCGGGAGCCGACGGTCGCCGAAGTCGTCCTGCTGCCGGGTGAGGCGGCGTTGCTGGCACCGGAGTGGGTGCCGTGGAGCGAGCGGTTGCAGCCGGGCGACCTGAGCCCTGGCGATTTGCTGCCCACCGCTCCGGACGACCCGCGGCTGGTGCCCGGCTACCTGGCCAGCGACGACCCGCAGGTCGAGGAGGTCGCCTTCGAATTCGGCCTGGGCCGGGTGCGGGTGCTGTCGCGCTACGGCCGGTTGGAGGCCGCCGACCGCTGGCAGGCCGGTGACTACGGCCCGGATGCCCCGATGGCCAAGCTCGCCCCGGCCCCGTGCGGTACCTGCGGTTTCCTGGTTCCGCTCGGTGGCTCGCTACGAGCCGGTTTCGGCGTCTGCGCCAATGAAATCGCCGCCGCGGACGGCCGGGTGGTGTCGATCGAGTTCGGCTGCGGGGCGCACTCCGAGACGGTGGCCGAGCCGGCGGTGGACGAGCTCGGCGAGGTGTACGAGGACGAACTGTTCGACATCGAGGCCAGCGACAGCGAACCGGTCGACTCAGCTCAGCCAGCCCCGGAGCTCGGCGAGCAGGCCGGCGTCGAGGGGGAGCTGCCGCCCGTCCAACCGATCGACCGGACGGACGCCACCGATGCTGGACAGCTGGACGGTGAGCCGGCCACCGGGCAACTCGGCGACAGTGACCCGATCGAGCTCGACCAGCCAGCCGTGGTCGAGGGCGGCGTCGAGCAGCCGCCGCCGGGTGATGCCGGGTAGTACATCGTCGGTGAGTGCCGGGGTACGAAGCAGGCCGGGACGCATGACCACCGCCAGGTTGCCCCGGCTGGTCTCGGCGACCGCCCCTTCGGCGTCGGTGAACAGCGGCAGCTCGGTGTCGGTCTCGGCGCCGGCAGTCCAGCGCCGGTCGGCCCACTTGTGTCGCCAGCTGCCGGTGCCACGGTAACCGCGGACGTGCAGGGCCAGCGGCCCGGCCGGCGCGCCGGCCGGCGCGAGTTCGATCAGCGGGGGATTACCGTCCGGACAGATCGTCAACCGGAGCCGGTGCCGTCCTGACCGACCGGTCGTGGTGGCGCAGAGCCGCTCGGCCAGCTCGGCCGGCAGCCGCAGACCGTAGAGCTGCTCGCAGGAGGCTTCGATTCGAGCCAGGTGGTTGGCCAGCGCGACGATGTGGCCGTCCACCACGAGCATGGTTTCGAAGACGCCGGCGGTCGGATCGACCTGCTCGGGCGGACCGGCCGGACGCACGTCGAGCCGCCAACCGCCGATCGCCAGCAGCGGCGCCGCCTTGACCAGGCACTCCTGCCATTCCTGCATCGGCACCGAGTCGGCGGTGATCCCACCACCCACGCCGAGCTGCCACGAATCGCCGGCGATCTCGAATGTCCTGATGGCGACGCTTAATTCGCTGCGGTCGGTGACCGTGCCGAGGTAGCCGACCGCTCCGGTGAACAGGCCGCGCGGCCGCTGCTCGAGCTGGTCGATGAGCCGCTGGGCGCGCAGCTTGGGTGCCCCGGTGACCGACCCGGGCGGAAAGCTGGCCGCCAGCAGCTCGGCCTCGTCGACGCCCGGACGCAGGACGCCCGCCACTCTCGACACCAGGTGCCAGACGCCCGGTGCCGGCCGAATCCGCAGCAACTGCTCGGGTCGCACGCTGCCGGGACGGCAAACCCGAGCCAGGTCGTTGCGCATCAGGTCGACGATCATCACGTTCTCGGCGCGGTCCTTGATCGAGTGCAGCAGTTCCACCGCGGCCGGATCGTCCAGCTGCTCGCCGGCGACGGTGCGGCGGCGGGTGCCCTTGATCGGCTCGGTGCTCAGCTGCCGGCCGCGCCGATCCAGGAACAGCTCGGGCGACATGCTGACCACGGTGCGGCGCGCGGTCCGGACGAACGCCGCGAAAGCCGGTGCCAGCTCGGTCAGGCCGGCCTCGAACAGGTCGATCGAGCAACCGTGCAGCCGTCCGGACAGTCGGGCACAGATGTTGGCCTGGTACAGCTGTCCGGCCCGGATGGCGGTAATCGCCTGCTCCACCGCGGCCAAGTGGGTCAGCTGATCGGTGCCGGCCACCGGCTCGATCCGGGCCGGGCCGGCAGCCGGCACCGGCAACACGTCGATGTGTGCCGCCAACCGGCCGAGTGCGCCGGCGTCGGCGCTGGTGGACTCCAGCCACCAGCCGGTCCGGTCTCCGCACAGCACGGTGTCGAAGTACCCGAACCAGCTACCGCCGGTGTAGTCCAGCCAGCCGAGCCAGCCGCCGCCGAACCGCACGTCCTCGGTGCCGATGTCGCCGGCCGGCGGTGGCAGCTCGTCGACCAGCTCCCGAGCCGGTTGCCAGCCGATCAGCGTGGTCCCGTCCAGCCAGCGGCCGGCCAGGCAGACCAGCGTCGCGGTGTCGAGTTCCGGCGCGGCCGCCAACGCCCGAAGCAGCTCACCGACCGAGCGTTCGGTGCCGAGCCGGCAGCTCGACGGCTCAGCCAAGCCGGCCTTCGCCGGTGTGCTTGCGGACCAACGGCAATGCCAGCAACCCGAGCACGGTGCCGGCTAGCGCGGTCCACAGCCAGACCCGGTGCCCGTGCGTGCCCAGCCAGTTCCAGAGCGGCAGCAGCACCAGGAAGGCCATCAGGAACAGGCCGAGGCCGACCAGGATCACCCGCCGCGCGTCAACTCGCAGCATTTGTGCGTTGATGTCGTCGGGCTCCTGCTCGGGCGGCTCTGAACTCCGCATCACAGTTCGGCAGGCTACGCCCAACGGTCGGCGTGCCATCGCGCACCTGAGCCGGCCCGACGCGATACCGTCGCCCTATCGTGCTGACCGTCGTCCGAGCACTCGCTGATATGTCCATCTGAAGGAGCAGCATGGCCATCGACGCAGAACGCACCGAGCATCGCGCTGAGGAGCCCGAAGTGAGCGGCTTCGACCGTTTCTTCATGATCACCGAGCGCGGATCCACCGTCACCCAGGAGGCCCGCGCCGGCCTGGTCACCTTCGTGACCATGGTCTACATCGTCGTGCTGAACCCGCTCATCATCGGCACGGTCAAGGACGCAAACGGCAAGTTCCTCGGCGGCGGCCAGGCACCTGCGCTGGCCGCGATCGCGGCTGCCACCGCACTGGTCGCCTGCGTCATGACGCTGGCCATGGGCATCGTCGGCCGCTATCCGTTCGCGCTGGCCACCGGGCTGGGCCTCAACGCCTTCGTGGCGTTCCAGGTCGCGTCCAAGATGTCCTGGCCGGCCGCGATGGGCATGGTGGTGCTGGAAGGCCTGGTGATCACCGTCCTGGTGCTGACCGGCTTCCGGGTGGCGGTGTTCCACGCGATCCCGGCACAGCTGAAGAGCGCCATCGCGGTCGGCATCGGTCTGTTCATCGCCCTGATCGGGCTGGTGGACGCCGGCTTCGTCCGTCCCGGCGCGGGCACCCCGGTCGACATCGGCGTCAGCGGGCACCTGGACGGTTGGCCGACGCTGGTGTTCGTGATCGGCGTGCTGTTGATCGCGGTGCTGATGGCCCGCAAGGTGAAGGGCGCCATCCTGATCGGCATCCTGGTGTCCACCGTGTTGGCGGTGATCATCGAGGCGATCGGCAACATCGGGCCGCAGACCGATGCCACCGGCAAGCTGGTCAATCCGAAAGGGTGGGCGCTGAACGTCCCATCTTTCAAAGGCAAATCCTTCGGCGCTCCGGACTTCAAACTGCTCGGGCACTTCTCTCTCGGGGCCGGCTTCTCGGCGGTCGGCATCGTGTCCGGCATCGTCATCGTGTTCTCGCTGGTGCTCAGCGACTTCTTCGACGTGATGGGCACGACCATCGGTCTGGCGCAGGAGGCGGATTTGTTACCGCCTAACGGTCAACTGCCGGGCATCCAGCAGGTGCTGTTGATCGACGGCCTGGCCGCGGTCGGTGGCGGCGCGGCGGGCGCATCGTCGGCGACCACCTACGTCGAATCGGCCTCCGGCATCGGGGACGGCGGCCGCACCGGCCTGGCCTCGGTGGTGACCGCGGTGCTGTTCGCGATCACCATCTTCCTGTCGCCACTGGCACAATTCGTCCCGTCCGAAGCGGCGGCGCCGGCGCTGGTGGTGGTCGGCGTGTTGATGATGCGGCAGGTTCGCAACATCGACTTCGGTCCGCTGGAGATGGCGGTGCCGGCCTTCCTGACCATCGTGCTGATGCCGTTCACCTACTCCATCACCAACGGGGTCGGCGCCGGCTTCATCAGCTATGTGGTGTTGCAGGTGGCGGTCCGCCGGGTGCGCATGGTGCACCCGTTGATGTGGGCGGTGGCGGCGTTCTTCGCGATCTACTTCGCCATCGAGCCGCTGAAACGCCTCTTCGGCATCAGTTGAGTTTGCCGAACAAAGGACGGCCTGCCGGCGCTCACAGGGTGGCGAAAAACCGGATTGTTAGCTAAGCTAATGATATGCCTGCTCCGGCCCCGACCACCGAACTAGCGTCCGCGCTTCGGCAGTCATTGCTGCGTGCCGCCCGGCGGATCCGGTCGCAGCGGGTCAACACGTCGGCCACCCTGTCCCAGCTGTCCGCGCTGGCTACGGTGTGCAAGCGCGGGCCGTTGAGCGCGGGCGAGGTGGCCGCCATCGAACGGGTGCAGCCGCCGTCGATGACCAAGATCCTGGCCGCGTTGGAAAGCTCCGGCTGGGTCGAGCGGGCCGCGCATCCGGACGACCGCCGGCAGTCGATCATCTCCATCACCGCCGCCGGTCGGGAACTGCTGGCGGCCGAAACCCGTGCCCGGGACGAGTGGCTGAGCGGCCGGCTGGTGGACTTTTCCGAGGCAGAGCTGCAGATCCTTCGAGACGCCGTGGCGGTGTTGGACAGGCTGGGTTCCGAGTGACGGCAACCCGCCCGGTCGCCGCCAGTGCCGAACTGACCGACGAAGCCCCATCCGTCCCTCGGATCAACCAGTCAAGACGTCGCAATCCGCTGCAATCGTTGAAGGTTCGCAACTACCGGTTGTACTTCTCCGGGCAGCTGATCTCGTTGACCGGCACCTGGGCGCAGCGGGTGGCCCAGGACTGGCTGGTGCTCCAGCTGACCAACTCGGGCACCGTGCTCGGCATCGTCACCGCGCTCCAGTTTGCTCCGGCCCTGGTGTTCTCCCTCTACGGCGGCGCGCTGGCCGACCGCGGTGACAAACGCCGGCTGCTGTTGCTGACCCAGGCCGGAATGGGCGTGGCGGCGCTGGCGCTCGGCCTGCTCGACGTCACCGGCACGGTCCGGCTGTGGCATGTGTTCGCGCTGGCTACCGTGCTCGGCGTGGTGTCGGCCATCGATACCCCGATCCGGCAGTCGTTCGTGGTCGAGATGGTGGGACCGACCGATCTGCCCAATGCGGTAGCGCTGAACTCCACTACCTTCAACCTGGCCCGGATCATCGGGCCGGCCATCGCCGGTGTGGTCATCTCCAGCTACGGCACCGGTTGGGCCTTCCTCGGCAATGCGGCATCCACCATCGCGGTGCTGCTCGGCCTGTGGTTGATGCGTCCGGCCGAGCTGTATCCGGCCAAACCGGTCGAGCGGGTGCCCGGCCAGTACCGGGCCGCCATCCGATATGTGCGCAGCAGGTCGGATCTGGTGTTGCCGATGGCAATTATGTTTGTCATCGGGACGTTCGGCTTCAACTACCAGATCTCGATCGCGCTGATCGCCAAGCAGGTCTTTCACCGCGGCGCGGACTCGTTCGGGCTGCTGTCGACCAGCCTCGCGGTCGGCGCCACCGCGGGAGCGCTGGCCGCCACCCTGCGCCGTCGCCGACCCAGCCGGCTCTTCCTGATCTGCGCCGCGCTGGCGTTCAGCGTCACCGAGATCGTGGCCGGCTCGATGCCCAGCTTCGCGCTGACCGCGATCGCGCTGATTCCGGCCGGGCTGTGCATGATCACGCTGGCGCAATCGGCCAATGCCACCGTCCAACTCGGTGTCGAGCCGACCATGCGTGGCCGGGTGATGGGCCTGTACATCCTGTCTTTCATGGGCGGCACCCCGTTCGGCGCGCCGATCGTCGGGTGGGCCGCGGAGCTGCTCGGGCCGCGTTGGGCGATGCTCGGCGGGGGACTGGTCTGCCTGGTCGCGACGCTGATGTTCGCCGGTTGGTTGTCCCGCCGCCGGGAGGTCGACCTCGCCGACCTGCGCCGGCGCTGGGAGCCCAGGCGGGGCTGAGTGTTCAGCGAGGCCGTCACCGACCCGGCCGATGAGCGACTGGCGGACTTCCGCGACCTGACCGACTCCGACGTGCGGCCGGACCGGCGTGGCCTGGTGATCGCCGAGGGCGTCAACGTGGTGCAGCGGCTGGCTCGGTCCGAGTATCGGATGCGGGCGATCGTCGGGGTACCAGGCAAGCTGGCCGAACTGGCGCCGGTACTGGCCATCGTCGACTGCCCGGTGTATCGGGTGGACAAATGGACGCTGTCCGACCTGGTGGGTTTTCGGGTCACCCGGGGCGTGCTCGCCTCGGCAGACCGGCCGGCCGCGCTACCGGCCACCGAGCTGTTGGATCGGGGCAACCGGTTCGTGGTGTGCGAGGCGATCAACGATTTCGAGAACCTCGGCTCGATCTTCCGCAACTGCGCGGCATTCGGGGTGGACGGCGTGCTGCTGGACCCACGCTGCGCCGACCCGCTGTACCGGCGCAGCGTGCGGGTGTCGATGGGCAACGTGTTCGGCCTCGACTTCGCGGCGCTGCCCGGTGACTGGCCGGATTCCTTGGCATTGTTGGCTGATCGCGGCATCGAGCTACTCGCGCTCACCCCGCGACCGGACGCCGAACCCCTGCGTTCGGTTCGTCCGTCCGGTCGCTGGGCGATGATCCTCGGTGCCGAAGGACCCGGCCTGACCGAGCCGGTGCTGGCCCGGGCGGATCGGCTGGTTCGGATCCCGATGGCCTACGGGGTCGACTCGTTGAACGTGGCCACCGCAGGCGCGGTAGCGCTGGCGCATCTGCTGGATATCTGTTAGGTCGCAGTGACCCTAACGTTGTTCTAGCGGGCGTACTGTGACGGCGTTCAGAATCGGGCATCGAGTACGAGCATCAGGGGTTGACCGACGAGGAGAGCAATGCTCTCCGGTTCGGCATCGCGATGAACGTCAACCAGAGCAACAACTTCTGGTAGTAACGCAGCGACTCGGCCGGAGTGGGCAGTGAACCCAGCCCGGCCGAAACCGCTATCGACTATGCCCAGTAGAAGTGGCAGTTGTCGTAGTAGACCGCGTACGGGTCGGCGACCGAGTCGCCGTCCAACTGCATCGCGGCAGCCAGGAAGTCACCGGTGCCGCTGGTCGGCGCGTAGCTGTACTGGGTCAGCGAGTGGCTGGTCGTGCCGACAATGAAGTCCAGGTAGTGCACGTTGCCGCTGACCTTCTCGCCGTCAATGGTGAGGTGGTACCAGGTGTTGGCGTTCAGGGTCTGCGCGATGCCGACCCCGGACCAGGCGGTGCCGGTCCAGATCCGCCAGGTACCGCCGGTCGCCTTCAACTCGTACTGCATCGCCCACTGGTAGCGGACGTTGGAGACATAGTCGTTCATCGGGAATTCCAGCGCCTGGATCGGTGCCTTGTTCGTGAAGTCGAAGTCGTAGTTGATCTGGAATCGGGTGGCCGCGTGGTCGGCCGGCCACTTGTGGTAGGCGTAGAGGCCCATGTACGGCGGGTTACCGGACGCATAGTTGATCTTCAGTGACTGGCCGTCCTCGCTGGGATTCATCGCCTGGCTGACCGAGCCGTGGCCCGGGCAGGGGTTCTGGCCCTGTCGGCAGTCGTAGAAGATGCTGAACTGCGACGCCTCATCGTCGAAGCCGGGAGAAGTGGCCGCCCTGACTGCCGGGCTGACCCCCAGGGTGAGCAGCGCGGTCGCGAGCAGTGCGACGAGCGAGGCGATTCTGACGTGGCGAGTGTTGATCATGGTGCCTTCTTCCCTCTTCGGGACCTCCGCCTGTTTCGGAGGGTGAGCCGCTAAAGCGGCATTTGCCACCAAATAACTGTAGATCCGCGATCGCCCAGAGCGAACAGCGTGGGATGAATAGAAGAAACAAATACCCAACCAAGCCAGTTGAGTGAATGTGGCTCAAGTTTGCGCCTGGGTCACCTTCGATCGAGCCACAGATAGTTAGGACGAAGATGGCTGAGACTCATTCGCTCCCCGTGCTTCCGTTGGACGACGTGGTCGTGTTGCCCGGCATGGTGGTTCCGCTTCCGCTGTCCGACACCGAGGTCCGCGCCGCGGTTGAGGCCGCGCGGGCTTCCACCGGTCACGACGGCACTGGTGAGGCCGCCGAGGTGTTGCTGGTGCCCAGGTTGGACGGCAAGTACTCCGGCTTCGGCACCGTCGGGGTGATCGAGCAGGTCGGTCGGCTGCGCGGCGGCGAGCATGCCGCGGTGGTGCGCGGCACCCAGCGGGCCAGAATCGGCACCGGCACCAGCGGGGCCGGCGCGGCGCTCTGGGTCGAGGCGACGGCATTGCCGGCTGCGCCCCAAGTTACCGGTGAGCTGCGCGAATTAGCCCGGGAATACAAGGCGATCGCGGTGAACATCCTGCAGCAGCGCGGCGCCTTCCAGTTCATCGACACCGTGCAGGGGATGACCGATCCGGCGGCGCTCGCCGACCTGGCCGGGTACGCCGGTTACCTGGACAACACGCAGAAGGTGTGGCTGCTGGAGACCGCCGACGTCGCCGAGCGGCTGCGCCGGCTGATCACCTGGAGCCGGGAACACCTCGCCGAGCTCGACGTCGCCGAGACCATCCGCAAGGACGTCCAGGAGGGCATGGACAAGCAGCAGCGGGAGTTCCTGCTGCGCCAGCAGCTGGGTGCGATCCGCAAGGAATTAGCTGAGCTGAGCGGCAAACCGGCCTCGGAGGAGCAGGACTACCGGGCCCGGGTAGAGGCCGCTGAGCTGCCGGAGAAGGTCGCCGAGGCGGCGCTGGCCGAGGTCGACAAGCTGGAGCGCACCTCCGATCAGTCGCCCGAGGTCGGCTGGATCCGCAGCTGGCTGGACACCGTGCTCGACTTGCCGTGGAACACCCGGACCGACGACGCCTATGACATCGCCGGCGCTCGTGCGGTGCTGGACGCCGACCACTCCGGGCTGGACGACGTCAAGGAACGCATCGTGGAATACCTGGCCGTCCGCCGGCGCCGAGCCGACCGCGGCCTGGGCGTGATCGGTGGCAGGCGCAGTGGCGCGGTGCTGGCGCTGGTCGGACCGCCTGGCGTCGGCAAGACCTCGCTCGGCGAGTCGGTCGCGCGGGCGATGGGACGTAAGTTCGTCCGGGTCGCCCTCGGTGGCGTCCGGGATGAGGCCGAGATCCGCGGGCACCGGCGCACCTACGTCGGCGCGCTGCCGGGCCGGATCGTCCGGGCGATCAAGGAGGCCGGCTCGATGAACCCGGTGGTGCTGCTAGACGAGGTGGACAAGCTGGGCTCGGATTACCGGGGCGACCCGACCGCAGCGTTGCTCGAGGTGCTTGACCCGGCGCAGAACCATACCTTCCGCGACCACTACCTGGAGGTGGAGCTGGATCTGTCCGACGTGCTGTTCCTGGCTACCGCCAACGTGCTCGACTCGATCCCCGGGCCGCTGCTGGATCGGATGGAGCTGGTCACCTTGGACGGCTACACCGAGGACGAGAAGCTCACCATCGCCCGCGACCACTTGCTGCCCCGGCAGCTGGAACGGGCCGGGCTGGAACCGCACGAGGTCACGATTACCGATGATGCGCTGCGCAAGCTCGCCGCCGAGTACAGCCGGGAGGCCGGAGTGCGGTCGCTCGAGCGGCTGATCGCTCGGATCCTGCGCAAGGTCACCGCCAAGCAGACGTTGGCCGAGGCGGCTGACGGTGAATCGGTGACGGTCGACGTGGCGGATCTGCGGGAGTACCTGGGCCGGCCCCGACACACTCCGGAAACCGAGGAACGGACCGCGGTACCGGGCGTGGCGACCGGGCTGGCAGTCACCGGACTGGGCGGCGATGTGCTGTTCGTCGAGGCATCGCTGGCCGATCCGGGCACCGGTTCGACCGAGCTGCGGTTGACCGGGCAACTCGGTGACGTGATGAAGGAATCGGCCCAGATCGCGTTGAGCTACCTGCGTTCGCACGGCAGCGTGCTCGACCTACCGGTGGCGCAACTGGCCGATCGGGGAGTGCACATCCACTTCCCGGCCGGGGCGGTACCGAAGGACGGTCCGAGCGCCGGCATTACGTTGACCACCGCGCTGGCCTCGCTGCTGTCCGGCCGGCTGGTGCGTTCGGACGTGGCGATGACCGGCGAGGTGTCGTTGACCGGCCGGGTGCTGCCGATCGGCGGGCTGAAGCAGAAGCTGCTCGCTGCGCACCGGGCCGGCGTCAGCACGGTGCTGATCCCGAGCCGGAACGAACCGGACCTGGACGACGTACCGGCCGAGGTCCGGGACGCGCTGACCATCCACCCGGTCAGCGACGTGCGCGAGGTACTGGAGTTGGCGTTGGAACCGGCAGCCATGGCCAACCAAGCCGCCTAACCCGGCGCCCCTGGCGCGATCGTTGCCAACGACTGGAAAGTTAGCCACGCACCACGTGGCTAGCTTTCCACTCGTGCGCTTGCACAGTCGCGGGCCCGGGCGTGCTAGACGAGCGAGTCCCGCCAGGCGGTGTGCAGCGCGGCGAACCGGCCGTCCCCGGCGTCGATCAGCCGCTCCGGCGTGCCGTCCTCGACCACCCGGCCGGCATCCAGCACCAGCACCCGATCGGCGATCTCCACGGTGGACAGCCGGTGCGCGATGATCAGCGCGGTCCGCCCGTGCAGCACGGTACGCAGCGCCCGCTGCACCGCCCGCTCGCTCGGAATGTCCAGGCTGGAGGTGGCCTCGTCCAGGATCAACACCGCCGGATCAGCCAGGAACGCGCGGGCGAATGCGACCAGCTGCCGTTGCCCGGCGGACAACCGGCCACCGCGCTTGCGCACATCGGTGTCGTAGCCGTTCGGCAACCGGCTGATGAATTCATGCGCGCCGACCGCGGTGGCGGCCGCGGTCACCTCCTGCCGGCTCGCCCCCGGCCGGCCGAACGCGATGTTGTCGGCCACCGAGCCGGAGAACAGGAAGCCGTCCTGGGTGATCATCACCACCGCCCGGCGCAAATCCCGATCCGCCAGCTGTTGCAGCGGGATCCCGTCCAGCCGGACGGTGCCCGCGCTCGGGTCGTAGAAGCGGCTGATCAACTTGGCGATGGTCGTCTTGCCGGCGCCGGTGACTCCGACCAGCGCCACCGTCTGGCCGCTGTCGATGACCAGATCCAGCTCGTGCAACACCGGCCGGTTCGCCTCGTAGCTGAACTCGACCCGCTCGAAGCTCACCGTGCCGGCCACCGGTTGCGGCAGCTCGGCCGGCTTGGCCGGCTCCGGAACCGCTGGCCGCTCGGCCAGCACCAGAGCCAGCTTCTCCAGCGCGGCGGTGGCCGACTGAAGGGAGTTGAAGAACATCGCCACGTCTTCCATCGGGCCGTAGAACTCCCGCAGGTACAGCAGGAACGCGGTCAGCACGCCGAGCGCCAAGCCACCGTCGGCTACCCGAACACCGCCGATGAACAGCACCGCAACGGTGGCCACGTTGCCGATCAGGGTCACGCCCGGGATGAAGATGGCATGCAGCCGGAACACTTCCTGGTTGGCCCGCTGGTAGTTACCGTTCAGTCCCTCGAAGATCGCGTCGTTACGCGGCTCGCGCCGGAACGCCTGCACCGCGCGGATGCCGTTGAAGGTCTCCACGAACTGCACGATCAACAGCGCGATGGTCTCCCGGGTCTTCCGGAACGCCACCGTCGATCGCGCCGAGAACCACCGGAACAGCAGCCACAGCGGCAGCACCGCGCTGAGCGCGACCAGCGCCAACCATGGGTCGAGCACCAGCATCAGCACGGTGATCACCGCGATGTTCAGCACCGCCAACAGCAGCCCGTCCAGGCTGGCGTCGAGCAGCTCGCGCAGGGTGTCCACGTCCGAGGTGAGCCGGCTGATCACCCGACCCGAGGTGAACCGCTCGTGCCAGGACACCGACAGTCGCTGGGTGTGGTCGAACACCCGCCGGCGCAAGTCGAACAGCACCGCCTGGCCGATGGTGCCGATCCGGCGCAGGAACAACCACTGCAGTATCCCGGAAATCAACGCGGCCACGCCGAGCAGCACGGTGAGCCGGAGCAACGTCCGGTACTGCCCGCGCAGCGCGTCCGGCAGCCCGTGGTCGATGACCAGGCCGATCAGCCACGGCGCGGCCATGGTGGCCAGCACCTGCCCGACTACCAGGGCCAACACCAGGATGATCCGGTTGCGGTACGGCCGCAGCAGGTCGGCGAGCAGTGACCTCGCCTCGGCCCGCAGCCGGGGCTTGTGGTCGGCCGCGTACTCCTCGTCCGGGTTGCGCTCGTCCCACTGGCCGCGCCACTCCTCGAGCCGCACCACCTCATCGGCCGGGTAGCCGGGTTCGGTACTCATACCCGTGCCTCCGATGCGGATTCAGCCTTCTGGGAAAGCAGATTGCGGTATTCGGAGTTGTTAGCCAGCAGCTCCGAGTGGGTGCCGACGGCGGCGATTCGACCGCCGGACAACAGCGCCACCCGATCGGCGAGCAGCACCGTCGAAGCTCGGTGCGCCACCACCAGTGCGGTGGTCCGGCTGAGCACCCGGCGCAGCGCGCGCTCGACCTGCGCCTCGGTGTGCACGTCCAACGCGGACAGCGGGTCGTCCAGTACGAGCACCCGCGGCCGGCCGAGCACCGCGCGGGCCAGAGCCAACCGCTGCCGTTGGCCACCGGACAGCGACAACCCCTGCTCGCCGACTCGGGTGTCCAGGCCGTGCGGCAGGTCGTACACGAAGGCAGCCTGCGCCACCTCGATCGCTTCGGCCAACTCCGGCTCGCCGGCCTCGGGACGGCCCAGCAGCAGGTTCTCCCGGACGCTGGCCGAGAACAGGGTCGGCTCCTCGAAGGCGACGCTGACCGTGCTGCGTAATTGCCTCAGCGACAACCGGTTCACCGGCACCCCGTCGATCAGCACCGCACCGGCGGTGACGTCGTGCAGCCGGGGGACCAGGGCGGTCAGGATGGTCTTGCCGGAGCCGGTCGCGCCGACCAGCGCCATCGTCTCGCCCGGCCGGATGTCCAGATCCAGCTCGTGCAGCACGTCGATGTTGGCGTCCGGGAAGCGGAAGCTGACGCCCTCGAAGCGCAGCCCGGCCGGTCGCAGCGAACCGTCGGCGGCGATCGCCGGCGGCAGGCTGATCGGTTCGGTCGGTTCGGTGATGTCGCTGGTCGAATCGAATACCTCGAACAACCGGGCGGTCGCCGCCACCGTCTCCTCGGTGCCCGCGATCAGCCAACCCATCGCCATCAGCGGCCAGTTCAGCCGCAACTGCAAGGTAATGAAGGCGACCAGGTCGCCCTTGCTCAGCGACCCGTGCGCCACCGCGACCACGCCCGCGCAGCCCACCCCGGCCAGCACCAACTGCGGATAGGCGCCGATCACCGCCCACAGGTTGGCCAGCGTCCGGTTCTTGGCCAGCTCGGCCTGCCGAAGCCGCTCGGCGGTGCCGGAGAAGGTACGTAGCAGTCGGCCGCGCCGGCCGAACGCCTTGACCACCCGGGCGCCCAGCACCGACTCCTCGACCTCGGTGGCCAGATCACCGGTCAGATCCTGGGCGTACCGGGCCTGGACGTTGTACAGCTTTTCGTACTTGCGGGTGATCAGGACCAGCGGCGCCATCACCACGCACACCGAGATGCCCAGCAACGGATGCAGGTGGATCATCAACAGCAGCACGACCGCGATCATGGTCAGGTTCGCGACGAAGAAGATCGCCATGAACGCCACGAAGCGTCGCAGCGTCGACAGGTCGCTGGTCACCCGGGACAGCAGCTGACCGGACGGCCACCGGTCGTGGAAGCTGACCGGCAACCGTTGCAAATGCTGGTAGAAGTCGCGGCGCAGGTCGGTCTCGATGGCCAGCGCCGAGATCGTCACGGTCCGCCGGCGGATGCCGAACAGCACCGCCTCGAGCACTCCGAACAGCAGCGCCAGGCCGATCAACGGCAGCATGCCCCAGCTGTCGTGCCGGGCGATCGGGCCGTCGATCAACGCGGCGGTGATCAGCGGCAGCAGCGACTGCACCACCATGGCGGTGGTGGCCACCACCAGCATGAAGATCAAGTACCCGCGGTAGGGCCTTAGCCATGGCCAGAGCCGGAGCAGATCCCGTACGGATCCATGCACATTCTCGGCCGGACCGATGGCCGCTGAGCCCGGCGTCGGCTGCTCGTCGGCCGGTCGGGGCTCGGTGTCTGTCGTCTCTGCTGCCCCGTTCGCCACGATGACTCACACTACGTCCCGGCACTGACAGCGGTCGAATGGTTTAGCCGTCAGCGGACTCTCGACGACGGGGTAACGTCGCGGCATGGCTGGTGTGGATCCGTCCGCCACCGAGCGGGCGATGGCGTTGCCGGGCGACGATCTGCTGCCGGTCGCCGATGTGGTGATGAACACTGCCTGCACGCTGCCCGCTCCGCCGGAGCAGGTCTGGCCGTGGCTGGTGCAGCTGGGCAAGGACCGGGCCGGCTGGTACCTGCCCCGGCGGGTCGAATACCTGATCCCACCCGGCCGGCGGGCGCTGCGCCGGATCGAGCCACGCTGGCAGGGGCTGGCGGTCGGTGACGTGATACCGGACTGGGGTGGCCGGCACGCAAGCTTCCAGGTCGCGTTGCTGGATCCGGCCCGAGCGCTGGTCTACTGGTCCTCCCGTGGCCGGACGAACGTGAGCTGGGCGATCGTGCTCACCGATGAGCCGCCCGGCGCTACCCGGGTGCAGTTCCGGTTGCGGCTGGCCCCGGTCCGGCACCGGCTGCTGGCCGAGTCGCTGGGCGGCCGGCTGGATCGGCTCACCATCCTGGGGCTGGCCGCCGGAATGCGCGAGCGACTGTCCCGATGATCCGGCTCACCAACTGGGCGGGCAACGTCACCTTCAGCACCGACACGCTGTACCAACCCGAGTCGCTGGCGGAGTTGCGGGCATTGGTGGCCGGCAACGACCGGGTACGGGTGCTGGGAACCGGGCACTCCTTCAACCGGATCGCCGATTGCGCCGCCGACGGCGTGCTGGTGTCGGTCGACCGGCTGCCGCGCGCGGTCCACATCGACCAGGCGGCGGCCAGCGTGACGGTGCCGGCCGGCCTGCGATACGGCGAGCTGACCGCCGCGCTGGCACCGAACGGCCTGGCGCTGGCCAACCTCGGCTCGCTGCCGCACATCTCCGTCGCCGGCGCCTGCGCGACCGGTACCCACGGTTCCGGTGACGGCAATCGGGTGCTGGCCGATGCCGTGCTCGGATTCACGCTGCTCACCGGCGACGGCTCGCTGGTCCGGCTGGACCGGGCCGACCCCGATTTCGCCGGCGCGGTTATCGGATTGGGCAGCCTCGGCGTGGTCACCGAGCTGACCCTGCGGCTGGTCGAGGACTATCAGATCTACCAGTACGTATATGACGATCTCCCGCTGGACGTGCTGGCGCGGCGCTTCGATGCGATCCTCGGCGCCGGCTACAGCGTCAGCCTGTTTACCCGCTGGCAGGACGGTCGGGTCGATCAGGTGTGGCTGAAATCGACGGTGGCCCGACCGGTCGAGGAGCCGTTCTTCGGTGCGATTCCGGCCGGCGCGGCGCGCCATCCGGTGACCGGCGGCGATCCGCGGTTCACCACCGAGCAGGGCGGCGTGCCCGGCCCATGGCACCAGCGGCTGCCGCATTTCCGGCTGGAATTCACGCCCAGCAGCGGTGCGGAACTGCAGTCGGAATACTTCGTCGGCCGGCAGCATGCGGTAGCCGCGATCGAGGTGGTGCGGGCGATGGCGAGGCTGCTCGACCCGGTGCTGCAGATCGGTGAGATCCGCACGGTCGCGGCGGACGACCTGTGGCTGAGCCCGAGCTACCGCACCGATCGGGTGGCGCTGCACTTCACCTGGATCGCCGACCAGGCCCGGGTCGAGCCGGTGCTGGACGAGTTGGAAGCCCGGTTGGCCGGCCTGGACGCGGTTCCGCACTGGGGCAAGCTGTTCAGCATCGAGCCGGCCCGGCTGCGCGTGCTACACCCGCGATTGGCCGACTTCGCGGCGCTGGTCCGGCGCTATGACCCGTCCGGCAAGTTCGCCAACGACTGGACCCGCAAGTACCTGCTGGGCGGCTGAGTAGCTAGCGCTAGTCGGACCGGTGTCGGACGCCGAGCAGGATGTCATCCCAGGACGGCATCCGGGGCTTGTCGCCGCGCCGGTTCCGCCGGCCCCGACCGTCGCCGTCCGAATCGTCCGGGCCGGGCAGCTCGCCATCGATCTCCAGCGGTAGCGCGGATTCCTGCCAATCCCGGGCGTGCTGGCCGCGGCCGGGATCGGTGTCCTGCTGGTCCGGCGCGCTGTGCCGGAAGGCCCGCTCATACGCGTTCGGGTCGTAGGCGTCCTGATCGAACAGTTCGTCGTCGTCGCTGACCGGGATCGGCCTGGTGTGCGCCTTCTGCCGACGGCCCGGCCGGATCGCCGAGGACGGCAAGGTGGCGACCGTCGACTCGCCGGCACCGGCATCGGCGGCGGCTTCGTCCGGATCGGGCACCGCGGTCAGCCTGGGTGGCCCGGTTCGGTCGGCCGGCTCCGGTTCGGCCATCACCGGCGTGGGCATCGGTGGCAGCAGCGCCTGCACCGGCCGGTCGGACAGCAGGTCGGCCGCCACCGAGTCCAGCGCCGACACCGTCCGGTTCACCAGCGCGAAGGAGAACTTGACCAGCAGCGGCTGCTCCTGCGCGGTGAACGCCGCGGTGACCGTCCAGCCGCCGTCGGCACGCCGGTAGGCGTCCCAGCTGACCCCGGCAGGGTCGACGCCGTGCTGGCTCAACCGTCCGTCGACCAGGTGACCGAAATCGGTGGACTGCCCCTCGTGGCTGCTGCGGGCGCGGGCCCGCCGCGCCTCGTCCACCACCCGGATCCGTTCCTCAAGCACCGGAAGGGCGAACCGCATTACCCGATCGAGCGGGATGCCCGCCTCGTCGGCGATACCTTGCGCCGAGGCGCCGGCCCGAACCCGGGTCTGGATCTCGCGAGGGGAGGGAGCGTTGCCGGCAGCGGAGTCCGGCACCGGCAAGCGGGGAAGATCCGAAGTGGACACGTTGCGCAACCGCTCGTTGATGGGCAGGGTGAATTGCTCGCCGCCGTCGGCCGTCTCCACGACCAACGCGTCGCCGTCCGCGCTCGGACCGACGAGGCGGAGCAATCGCATGCTGCGACCATACGGTCACTGCCGCGATATCAGAGCATCCACGCCGATGACCACGTGAACTGTTAGACGAGCCGACTAGTGGACGAGCCGGGGCACCAGCCAGTCGATGCAGGCCGTCAGCGCCGAGACGTCATCCGGGTCGACGGCCGGGTACATCCCGATCCGCAATTGGTTGCGGGCCAGCGCGCGGTACGGCTCGGTGTCTACGATGCCGTTCGCGCGCAGCGCGGCCGACAGCGCAGCCGCATCCACCGTCGCGTCGAAGTCGATGGTGGCCACCACCGGGCTGCGAAATCGGGCCTCGGCGACGAACGGCTGGGCATAGTCGCTGGCCTGCGCCCATCGGTACAGCCGGCTGGCCGATTCGGCGCAGCGGGCGGTGCTGGCCGGCAACCCGCCGTCGGCCAGCAACCGCTCGATCCGGTGCGCCAGCAACCAGAGCGTCCCGATGGCCGGGGTGTTGTAGGTCTGGTCCTTGGCGCTGTTGTCGATCGCGATGGTCAGATCCAACGACGGCGGTCGCCACCGGCCGGCCAACTCGGCCACCCGGTCCAGCGCCGCCGGGGACAGCAAGGCCAGCCACAGCCCGCCCTCGCCGGCGAAGCCCTTCTGCGGCGCGAAGTAATAGGCATCGGTGGCGGCCACGTCGACTCCGATTCCGGCCGCCGCCGAGGTGGCGTCTACCAAGTGCAGCGCGTCGTCGGCGTTGGCCACCCGGGCCACCGGCAGCATCACTCCGGTGGACGTCTCGTTCTGCGGCCAGGCGTAAACGTCGATGTCGGCCTCGAACCGGGGCAGGATCCCGCTGCCCGGCTCGGCCCGCCGGATGCTCGGCTCGGCCAGGAACGGCGCGTCCCGAGCCACTGCGGCGAACTTCGCCGAGAACTCCCCGATCTGCACGTGCTGGCTGCGCCGGCGGATCAGGCCGAAGGCGGCGGCGTCCCAGAACGCGGTGGAACCACCGTTGCCGAGCACCACCTGATAGCCGTCCGGCAGTTCGAACAGCGTGCCCAGGCCGGATCGGATCCGTCCGACCAGAGACCGGACCGGCTGCTGCCGGTGCGAGGTGCCCAGCACCGCCCCGGCCTGTTCGGTGAACGCATGCAGATCCGAGTTCGGCAGCTTGGACGGTCCGGAGCCGAACCGGCCGTCCCCGGGCAGCAGTTCGGCGGGGATCACGAGCCGGTCGGTGGCGCTGGTCACCCGACCATCATCCCAGCTGGCTGCCGGTCAGCTGCCCAGCACCCGGCGTAGGTAGTCGTTGCCGAACCGCCGCTCCGGGTCGATCCGGTCCCGCACGGTGAGGAAGTCGGTGAACCTGGGGTAGAGCGGGGCCAGCTCCTCGGCCGAGCGGAAATGCAGCTTGCCCCAGTGCGGTCGGCCCTCCACCGTCCGGGCAATGTCTTCGAAGGCGGCGAAGTACTGCTCGTACGGCCGGCGGTGGTACTGGTGCACCGCGATATAGCAGGTCTCTCGGCCGAAGGCGGTCGACAGCGGGATGGTGTCGGCGGCCGACAACCGCACCTCGACCGGAAAGCCGATCCGTTCGTGCGAACGCCGGATCCAGCCGTCCAGCTCGTCCATCAGGTAGGGCAGTGACTTGCGCGGGACGGCGTACTCCATCTCGCGGAATACCACCCGCCGAGGCGAGGTGAAGACCCGATAGGAGCGGTCCAGATACTCCCGCTCGCCTAGCGCCCGCGCCGCCACCCGATTCGCCACCCGGATCGTGCCGGGCCGGTATGAGGTGACCCGGTTGAGCGCACCGAACACGGTGTTGGCCAGAAACTCGTCGTCCCACCAGCCCTTGATCCGACCCAGCGGACGCAGCTCACCGTCCAGCGGCATCCGGGTGTTGACTTTGGTAAGCACCCGACGGGTGTGCGGAAACCAGTAGAACTCGAAGTGGTCGTTCTGCTCGAGCACGTTCAGCACTTCCAGTAGGTCGTCGTAGTCGGCCGGCGACTCGGCTGCCTGGAGGGCGAAGGCCGGCTCGCACTGGAGGGTGACCGCGGTGATGATTCCCAGCGCCCCCAGCGAAATCCGGGCCGCCGCGAACAGTTCGGGGTCTTCATCGGCCGAGCAATGCACGATGTCGCCGGCTGCGGTGACCAGTTCCAGGCCCCGCACCTGGGTGGCCAGGCCGCCGAAGGCGCGACCGGTGCCGTGGGTGCCGGTCGAGATCGCCCCGCTGATGGTCTGGGAGTCGATGTCACCGAGGTTGGTCAGCGACAGCCCCATGTTCCACAGGGCGACGTTCAGCTCGGCCAGCGTGGTGCCGGCGCCCACGGTGACCAGGCCGGTGGTGCGGTCGGCGGTGATGATGCCGGTCAGCTGGTCCAGCGAGATCATCGCGCCGCGAGTGACGCCGATGTCGGTGAAGCTGTGCCCGGAACCCATCGCCTTGACCGATAAGCCGTCCGACGCGGCGCGCTGGATCTCAGCGGCGACCTGCTCCGGGTTGCGGGGGTGCACGATCCGGGCCGGACTGACCGAGTACGTGCCGGCCCAGTTCTGCCAGCCCGGTCTAGCGTGCGCCCCCATGCTGGCTGACTATAGGGGGCGCTCGGTATCAGCCCAGCTCGTGGAAGCAGCAGGACCCAGTGGCGCCGCTCACCATGTTCAGCACCGCGTTCTCGCTCTGCGCCGGCCCGCCGCGCAGGTACATGCCCGAGTAGCCGCGTGCGCCGAGGAACGCGCCCCAGACCAGCAGCCACTCGGTCGGGCCGTCGTCGGACGGGAACAGCTCGGTATGCGGGTGCAACCGCCGCTGGAGCACGAAGTCCTGGTGCATCGCCTGCTCCAGCAGCCGGGCCCAGTCGGCGGCCGGTGTCTGCCAACCCGGTGTCACACCGGCACCGCCGTGCAACATCACCGGCTTGAGGATCAGCTCTTCCCGCTCGGTGATCGCATAGTCCTCCAGCAGTACGCTCTTGCCGTCGACCGTGACCGGCCCGGGGCGGACCATCCGGGTCCACGGCAGGATCCGGTCCAGGCAGTCCAGCTCGGTGGCGTCGAACAGGCCGCGGTTGGCTTCGTCCGACAGCATCGCCAACGCGCCCTTGCTGCCGTAGAGCTCGGCGTCCATCGGCGAGAAGATCTGCACCTTGCCGCGCTCGGCCGCGCTGAGCACCGGGTCGATCAGCCCCGGCCCGTCCGGATGCAGCAGATCCTCGATCAGGAAGACCCGATAGATGACGTCGACGTGGTGATCGTCCAGCCAGACGTCGTAGTTCTCGTCCACCCGCAGGTGTCCGAGGTGGCAGGCGATCGACTCCATGCCCAGCCGGGTCAACGAGGCGGCGTTCTTGCGCAGCTCCGGCTCGATCTTGGTGAAGCTGATCGGCCAGTCGCAGAAGGCCACGAACGGCTTGGTGCCGGCCGGGAAACCGCATTCGGCACGCAGCGTCTCGGCCACCTCCAGCATGGTGTCGAGGTAGCCCAGGTTGTGCTCGGCGACGAAGTCGGCCATGAACGGCTGGGCCAGCATGGCCCGGATCAGCCCGCCGCTGTCGATGCCGCCGAGCGCGGCGCTCATGTTGAACTCCATCACCCGGAATCCGGTGTCGTCGAGGTACATGTCGGCGCGCGAGAGCCGGCTGGGCACGTTGCCGCGGCCGCGCACGATCACATCCACCTGCTGCTTCGGCACCCCGGAGGCCAACGCGAATGCCCCGAGATCACCAGCGAAAAGTCGATCGGGCAGGCTGGTCAGGCACCGGTACAGGGTCTCCAGGTCGGCGCCCACCCGCTGCACCTGCTCACGTTGCAGGAAGCCGGCCCGGGTCAGGCACCGGCCGTCGAAGTGGGTGTCCACGCTGGCCGGCTGAATGGCGGCATGGAACTGGCCGGCGGTCAGCCCGCTCGCCGCGAACTCGGTCAGGTATTGCTCGGTGAGTTGGTTGTGCCGGACCCGCTGCCCAGTCCCCGTTGCGGTCTCGCTCACGATGAATGCTCCTGTCCTGCGTCCGGCGGCTTGCTGGCCGGTGGCAGGAGCAGGTTAGCCCAGCATGCCGGTGCCGAACACCCTGTTTCCGACAAAACATTCGGGCTAGGACGGTCGATGTGTAGCGGCCAGTGCAGTGCCCGGTGTGGTTAGCTGGCCGGGCCGGCAGCGCTGGCGGACGGAGGTAAGCCGGTGAGCGCAAGAACGTTTATCGGCCGGCGGACCGAACCGCTGGCCAGGCTGGCCGCGGCGACTAGCGAACTCGATCCGCCACTGGCCGCGCTGGATCTGCCGGCGCTCTGGCGCAACGCCGACGCGCTGGTCCGGCGAGCCGGCGGCACCCCGATCCGAATCGCTGCCAAGTCGGTCCGGTGTCGCTGGGTGTTGCAGAACACCCTGTCCCGGCCAGGCTTTTCCGGGGTGATGGCCTATTCGCTGGCCGAGGCGATCTGGCTGGCCAGGGCGGGCACCACCGACATCCTGCTCGGCTATCCCACCGCGGATCGAGGCGCGCTGCGCGAACTGGCCGGCGATCGGCTGCTGCTGGAGCAGATCACCCTGATGGTGGACGACCAGGCCCAGCTGGACTACGTCAAGCGGGAGGTCGGCCGGCCGGTGCGGCCGATCCGGCTCTGCCTGGATGTGGACGCCTCGTTGCGGATCGGCCGGCTACACCTCGGGGTCCGGCGCTCGCCGGTGCGAACCCCGGCACAGGCCGCGGCGCTGGCCGAATCCATCGGTGAGACAACGGAGTTCTCGCTGGTCGGGGTGATGTTCTACGAGGCGCAGATTGCTGGGCTGCCGGACAGCTCACCGGCGGTCGGCTGGGTCAAGCGCCGGTCGGCAGCCGAGCTCGGCGACCGGCGCGGCGCGGTGGTGCAGGCGCTCCGAGCGGTCGGCGCCCAGTTGGAGTTCGTCAACTCGGGTGGCACCGGCAGCCTGGAGATCTCGGCCGCCGACCCGACCGTCACCGAGGTAACCGCCGGCAGCGGCCTGTATCACCCGAGCTTGTTCGACGGTTACCGCAGCTACACCGGCGAACCGGCGCTGTTTTTCGCGCTGCCGGTGGTCCGTCGACCGGCCGGCGAGGTAGCCACCCTGTTCGGCGGCGGCTACCCGGCCTCTGGGCCGGCCGGTCGGTCCCGGTTGCCGGTTCCAGCGGCGGCCGGCTTGGCGGTGCTGCGTACCGAGGGCGCCGGCGAGGTGCAGACCCCGGTGCGCGGCCGGTCCGCGGCCCGGTTGCAAATCGGCGACGCGGTCTGGTTCCGGCACGCCAAAGCCGGCGAGATGTTGGAACGGTTCGATCAGGTGCACCTGGTGGCCGACGGGGTGCTCACCGACACCGTGCCGTCCTACCGCGGCGAGGGGCGCAACTTCGGCTGATCCCGGCAGGGCCGGAAACGCATTGTGCGGCCCCAACCGGCGGCGACACGCCGAGGAGGGCGCCAGTTGGGGCCGCACAATAAGGAAGGCTCAGTTGTGTGCGATGTTGTCCCAGCCCTCGACGTCCTTCGGGTGCCGTGGCTCCGGGCCGACGTAGCGCGCGGACGGCCGCACCAATCGGCCGGTCTTCTTCTGCTCCATGATGTGCGCGGCCCAACCGGCGGTACGCGCGCAGCTGAACAGCGCGGGCATCATGTGCGGCGGCACTTCGGCGAAGTCCAGGATGACCGCGGCCCAGAACTCCACATTGGTCTCGATCGGGTGGTCGGGCCGGCGTTCCCGCAGTGCCTGCAGGGCCGCTTGCTCCAGCGCCGCGGCGGCCTCGTACCGCGGCGCGCCCAGTTCCTGGCAGGTCCGCCGCAGCACCCGAGCCCGCGGATCCTCGGCCCGGTACACCCGGTGGCCGAAGCCCATCATTCGCTCCTTGCGGTCGAGGATGTCGGTGACCACCTTGTGGGCGTCGCCGTGCTTTTCCACCTGCTCCAGCATCGGCAGCACCCGGGCCGGCGCCCCGCCGTGCAGCGGCCCGGACATCGCGCCGATGGCGCCGGACAGGGCAGCGGCAACGTCCGCCCCGGTCGAGGCGATTACCCGCGCGGTGAAGGTGGAGGCGTTCATGCCGTGCTCGGCAGCCGAGACGAAGTAGGCGTCGACCGCGTCCACGTGCCGTGGGTCCGGCTCACCCCGCCAGCGGACCATGAACCGCTCGACGATCGTGCGCGACTTGTCGATCCGGGATTGCGGCACCGCCGGCAGCCCGATCCCACGGGCCGACTGGGCAACGTAGGACAGCGCCATCACCGATGCCCGGGCCGCCTGCTCGCGGGCCTCGTCATCGCTGATGTCCAGCAGCGGCCGGTAACCCCAGATCGGCGACAGCATGGCCAGCGCGGCCTGCATGTCCACCCGCACGTCACCGGTGTGCACCGGGATCGGGAACGGCTCGGCCGGCGGTAGGCCCGGGCCGAACTTGCCGTCCACCAGCAACGCCCAGACATTGCCGAACGTGACGTGACCGACCAGGTCCTCGATGTCGACGCCGCGGTAGCGCAGCGCACCGCCGTTCTTGTCCGGTTCGGCGATCTCGGTTTCAAATGCGATGACGCCCTCGAGGCCGGGGCTGTAATCGTCGGACATGTGCTGTCTCCGATCTTCTCGTCGCGTCCCACGCGGTCTGTCGGGTCGACCCGGTCGACCAACGGATGGCGGCGCAAGCTGCGGGCGACCGACGTAATGGCCAGCCGTCCCGATAATTCATTCTTACCCATCGAGCCGGCAACCGGCCATCAGACCTTGGTCACTACGCCCGCTTCGGGCCCCGGATCGCCGGGACGCTGTCTGAAACAATGACGCAGTGAACTCTCCGGCCGACCCGCTCAGCGTGCGCCGCTCGTACGAGTCCGGCCAGCTCAGCGAGGACGTGCTGGCGCCGTCGTGGCGGGAGCAGTTGCAGACCTGGTACGACCAGGCCGCCGCCGACGACCGGATCACCGACCCGAACGCGATGCAGCTGGCCACCGCCGGCGCGGACTGCCTGCCGGACGTGCGCACCGTGCTGGCCCGCGGTTTCGACGAGCTCGGCGTGGTGTTCTACACCGGCTACGACTCGGCCAAGGGTCGGCAGCTGGCGGAAAACCCGGCCGCCGCGGCGGTGTTCTCCTGGCTGCCGATGGAACGCCAGGTGCGGTTTCGCGGCCCGGTGCGCAAGGTCGACCGGGCACAGACCGAGGCTTACTTCGCCGGCCGGCCGCGCGGGTCCCAGCTGGCCGCCTGGGCCTCGCCGCAGTCCCAGCCGCTGGCCGATCGAGGCCAGCTCGAGCAGCTGCTCGCCGAGGTGACCGAACGGTTCGCCGACGGCCCGATCCAGGCACCGCCGGGCTGGGGCGGTTACCGGATCATCGTGCGCGAGATGGAGTTCTGGCAGGGGCGGCAATTCCGGCTGCACGACCGGTTGCGGTATCGGCAGGGTTCGGACGGCGGCTGGACGGTCGAGCGGTTGGCGCCGTGACCGATCGACCAGCCAAGATCGGCTGGCTGCGCCATCACGCCATTGACACCCGGCCGCTGGCGATCGGGCCGTTCCGGCGTCAGGTGCTGGGCCAGGGCACCTCGTTCATCGGCGCGATGCTCACCCAGGTCGCGGTGCCGGTGCAGATCTACGTGCTGTCCGGCTCGTCGCTGGAGGTCGGCCTGGTCGGCCTGGTCGGCTTCCTGCCGCTGGTCGCGTTCGGCCTGTGGGGCGGTGCGGTGGCCGACACGGTGGACCGCCGGGTGCTGTACCTGGCCAGCTCCATCGGCACCTGGCTGGTCACCCTCGGCCTGCTGGGGCAGACCCTGCTCGGGTTGAACAACGTGCCGTTGATCCTGCTGCTGGTGGCGATCCAGGCCGGGTTCTTCGCGGTGGCGAGTTCGGCCCGCGGCGCCATCGTGCCGCGGATCGTGCCGACCGAGCTGGTGCCGGCCGCCAACACCCTCACCTTCACCACCAGCAACGTCGGGCAGGTGCTCGGGCCGCTCATCGCCGGTGTCCTGGTCACCCGAACGCACGGCTTCGAATATGCCTATTCCATCGATGCGATCCTGTTCACCCTGGCGCTGTACGCGGCACTGCGGCTGCCGCCGATCCCACCGGAGCCGGGCAGCGGGGCGCCGGGCCTGCGCTCGGTGGTGGACGGGCTGGCCTTCATCATCACCCGTCCGGTGCTGCTGATGTCGTTCGTGGTGGACATCGTGGCCATGGTGTTTGCCATGCCCCGGGCGCTGTACCCGCAGGTCGCCGCCGAGCGCTGGCACGGCCAGGTCGGTCCGCTGTACGCCGCGATCGCGATCGGCGCGGTGCTGGCCGGCCTGTCCAGCGGCTGGATCGGCCGGATCCGCCGGCAGGGCGTCGCGCTCACCGTGGCAGTCATCGGCTGGGGCCTGGGCGTGACGGTGGCTGGATTGGCTCACCGGCTCTGGCTGGCGGTGTTGATGCTGGCCGTCGCGGGCGCGGCCGACCTGATCAGCGCGGTGTACCGGCAGACCATCCTGCAGACCTACGCCCCGGACCAAATGCGCGGCCGGATGCAGGGGGTGTTCGTGGTGGTGGTGGCCGGCGGCCCACGGCTGGGTGACCTGCGGGCCGGCGCCACCGCGGCGGTCGCCGGAGCAACCTTCTCCTGGGTGGGTGGCGGCCTGTTGTGCGTGGTCGGGGTGCTGGTGGCCGCGTTGCTGGTCCGACCGTTCTGGCGTTACGACGCGACCGTGTCGATCCCGGTGGACAAGTCGGTGACCGCGGACGGAATGCTGCCGGCGACTGGGCCGCTACCGATCGACGAGCCGCTGACCGACTAACGGCTGACCGGCTAGCGTTCGATCATGGCGTTTTCCGGTGAGCTGTTCACGATCGCGGCCGGCGACTACCGAGCAGTGATCGCCGAGGTCGGTGCCGCGTTGGCCGGGTTGTGGCTGGCCGATCGGCCGGTCACCGTCGACGTCGATCCGCAGCGGTTGCCACCGAAATCCTGCGGTGCGGTCCTCGTGCCCTGGCCGAACCGGATCCGGAACGGTCGCTATGCCTTCGACGGCGAGCAGTTCCAGTTGTCGCTCACCGAACCGGCGGCCGGCAATGCCAGCCACGGTTTGGTGAAGTGGGCCCGCTGGAGCTGCCAAAACCGCCAGCCGGCCGAGCTGACGATGGTGCACGACCTGGTCCCGCAGACCGGTTATCCGTTTGAACTACGGCTGAAACTGCACTACGCGCTGGACCCGGTGACCGGGCTGGCGGTCCGGCTCACCGCGCAGAACACCGGCCGCCGGGACGCCCCGTTCGGCGCCGGCTTCCATCCGTACCTGGACCTGGCCGAGCACCCGCTGGACACCGCCGAACTGCTCGTCCCGGCCGACACCGTGCTGCTCATCGATGACCAGCAGATCCCGGTGCGGCGGATGCCGGTGGCCGGCACGTCCTTCGACTTCCGGGCTGCCCGACCGATCGGTGCCGATCGGCTGGATCACGGCTTCGCCGACCTGACCGGTCAGCTGGTAGCGCTGCGGACCGCCGAACGAACCATCGAGCTGGGCTGGGACGCCGGGTTCAACCACCTTCAGGTCTTCACCCCGCCATTTATCACGCCGGGACGGAACGCGGTGGCGATCGAGCCGATGAGCTGCCCGGCCGACGCCTTCAACTCCGGCGAGGGGCTGGTGCGGCTGGCGCCGGGGGAGTCCTGGTCCGGCGGCTGGGGCATCGCGGTCCTACCGTAGCGGGGATTAGGGCCGCCGCAGCCGCTGGTAGCCGGCCAGCGCGGCGTCCGCTCGACCGAGTGGTCCACGATCGGCTCCGGGTAGCCGTTCGGCAGGCCGGGTCACGCCATGGTTCGTGCAGGTACCGGTGATCGACGCCGGCCAGTTCCGGCACGTAGCGGCGCACGTAGTGCCCGTCCGGGTCGAACTTCTGGCCTTGCAGCACCGGGTTGAAGACTCGGTAGTACGGGGCAGCGTCGGTGCCGGTGCCGGCCACCCACTGCCAGCCGTGGTTGTTGCTGGCCAGGTCGCCGTCGATCAGGTGTCGCAGGAAATGCCGGGCCCCGTGCGTCCACTCCAGATGTAGCTCCTTGACCAGGAAGGACGCCACGATCATCCGCACCCGATTGTGCATCCAGCCTTCGGCCAGCAGCTGGCGCATGCCGGCGTCCACGATCGGGTAGCCGGTGCGTCCCTGCTGCCAGGCGGTCAGCCGATCCGAGGCGGTGACACCAGTGGCGTAGTGCAGGCCCTTGAGCTCGGGACGGTAGTACTCCCGGGCCGAGTCCGGGGCGTGGTGCAGCACGTCGGCGTAGAACCCAGCTCCTTGCGGTATGCCTCGTGCCGGCCGGCTAGGTCGGCCAGCAGGGTCCGCGGATGGATGGTGCCCCATTTCAGGTGCACCGACATCCGCGAGGTGCCATCCAGATCCGGCCGGTCCCGCTGCCGCGGGTAGCTGTCGATCGGGCCGGCCAGGAAGGCGCGCCAGGCCTTGCGGGCCGCAGCCTCACCGACCGCGGGCAACGCCAGCCCCGGCGGCAGCGGCGGATCCCCGCCCGGACCGGCACTGTCCGCGGTAAGCCAATGCGGACGGACCGAGCGCGCCGGCGCCGGCCAGCCGCGATCCAACCAGGCCCGGTAGAAGGCGGAGTACACCTGGTAGTTGCCACCGGAGCCGTTGCGGACCGTTCCTGGCGGCACCGCATAGGCCGAGCCGACCCGGTGCAGCGGCACGCCGGCCGGCAGCCCGGCCGTCGACCGCCTCGGCTGCCTCGACCAGCGCCGGGTTGTCCCGCAGCCGCAGGTCGCGGCGGAACCACATCACGGTGGGCATCGCCCGACCGTAGGCGGCGCGTCCCGGATGTGATGGAGTGGGGGCATGCTGCTCACCAAGTACAGCCACTCCTGCGTCCGGATCTCCGACGGTGACCACCAGCTGGTCATCGACCCGGGAACCTTCAGCGAAGTGCCGACCGCGCTGGACGGGGTGGATGCGGTGCTGATCACCCACGAACATCCCGACCACGTCGACGCCGACCGGTTGGCGGACGCGGCCCGGGCCAACCCCGAGCTGCGAGTCTGGGCGCCCCAGGCGGTCACCGACCAGCTGGCCCGATTACCGGAGCTCGCCGACCGGCTCAGCTCGGTCGGCCCGGGCGAGGAGTTCGACGCCGGCGGCCTCGGCGTCCGGACCTTCGGCGGCCAGCACGCGCTGATCCATTCGTCGCTGCCGGTGGTGGCCAACGTCTGCTACCTGGTGGCCGGCATGGTCTATCACCCCGGTGATTCCTATGTGATCCCCACCGTGCCGCCGGAAGTGCTGCTGGTGCCGCTAAACGCGCCGTGGGCCAAGATTGCCGAAACCCTGGACTTCACGATGGCGGTCCGCGCGCCGCGCGCCTTCGGCATTCATGACGCGCTGCTCAACGACACCGGCCGGCGCGGGTATACCAGCCATGTCGAGCGGGTCGGTGCCGAGTACGGCGTGCAGTATTCCCACCTGATGCCTGGCGAAAGCGTGCAGCTGTGAGTGAGCATCGCAGGCGCGTAGCGCCGAGGAGCGGAGCGAGTGGGGCGATGAGCGCTCGCGCGAAGAGCCGGGTGAAGCTGTGAGTACTCGTGAGCAAGCCCGGGCGCTGCTCGCCCAGCACCCCATCATCGACGGGCATAATGATTTGCCTTTCGCGCTCAGGGAATTGGTCAACTACGACCTGGCCAACTACGACATCGGGCAGCGGCAGGACCGGACCCACACCGACCTGGTCCGGCTGGCCGAGGGCGGCGTCGGGGCGCAGTTCTGGTCGGTGTTCGTGCCGGCGGACTGGGCCGGTGAACGGGCGGTCACCGCGACCCTGGAACAGATCGACGTGGTGCATCGGATGGTGGCCCGCTACCCGGACCGGATGATGCTGGCCACCACCGCCGCAGAGGTCCGGCAGGCCTGGCGGGAGGGCAAGCTGGCCAGCCTGATGGGTGCCGAGGGTGGCCATTCCATCGACTGCTCGCTAGCGGTGCTGCGCGCCCTGCACACGCTCGGCGTCCGCTACCTGACGCTCACCCACAACAACAACGTGCCGTGGGCCGACTCGGCCACCGACGAGCCGGTGCTCGGGGGCCTGAACGACTTCGGACGGACGGTGGTGGCCGAGCTCAACCGGCTGGGCGTGCTGGTCGACCTGTCCCACGTCTCGCCGGACACCATGCGTGATGCGCTGTCCGTCAGCGAATCACCCGTTGTTTTCAGCCATTCCTCGGCACGGTCGGTGTGCGACAGCCCACGCAACGTGCCGGACGATGTGCTTGCCACCCTGGCTGGCAACGGTGGGGTGTGCATGGTGACCTTCGTGCCGTCCTTCGTCAGCGAGGACTGCCGGGAGTTCGCCGAGCTGGTCCGAGCCGACATGCGGGAGCGAGGTGAGGATCCGCGGGACTTTGCCCAGCAAATGGCCGCCACCGCCCGGTTCGCCGCGGATAAGCCGCGGCCGAAGGCGACCGTGCAGCAGGTGGCCGACCACGTCGAGCACGTCCGTGCGGTGGCCGGGCTAGACCATGTCGGCCTGGGCGGTGACTACGACGGCTGCGACGAATTGCCGCTCGGCCTGGAGGACGTCACCGGCTATCCGGCATTGATCGCCGAGCTGGTCGACCGTGGCTGGTCGGATTCCGAACTCGCCGCCCTCACCGGTGAGAACGTGCTGCGGGTGATGGCCGATGCGCACACCGGCGAGGTGCTGGCCGGCTGATCGGTTCACTCACAGAAGACTGCCGAAGCTCTAAGGTTCGCGAGGATCCCCAATCGGGCATCTCGTGATTTCGGAGGCTGCCATGCAGGCAGTTCGGACGCGACTCCCAGGCCGGTTGGCGACCCTGGGCGTTGCGGTGCTGGCGGGAGCGACGGCGCTCACCGCGGCCGCCCTGGCCGACGGTGCTCAGGCGGCGCAGGCCGCCACCACCTACAAGGTGCTCTTCGACAACACCAAGGCAGAGACCGCCGGCTGCTCCAGTCCTGGTCAGAAGCTGCTCAACCCCGGCTTCGAGTCCGGCAACGTGAATTGGTCGGCCTCTTCCGGCGTGATCGGCCAGTACGGCTCGTCCGGTGAACCGCCCCACTCCGGCAGCTGGGACGCCTGGCTGGACGGCTACGGGGTCACCACCACTGACACGGTGTCCCAGTCGGTGACCATCCCGGCCGGCTGCACCGCCGTGCTGAGCTTCTACCTGCACATCGACACCGCCGAGACGACCACCACCATCGCCTACGACACCCTGACCGTGAAGCTCGGTTCCACCACGCTGGCTACCTACTCCAACCTGAACCACAATTCCGGCTACGCGCAGAAGAACTTCAACGTCTCGTCCTTCGCCGGTCAGACGGTGACCCTCACCTTCACCGGCAAGGAGGACAACCAGTTGCAGACGTCCTTCGTCATTGACGACATCACGCTGACCCTCAGCTGATGGCCGACACGGGGGTTCGCCTTAGTCGCCCGATAGCGCAGAATGACCGACGTGAGCGACCTGGTCAGCGCGGCGGAGCAGCCCGGCAGCCCCGGCGTCTGGCAGACCTTCAGCGAGTCGCCGCTGGCCGTGAAGGCCCTCTTCGGCGGCGTGTTCGTCAACCGGGCCGGCGGTTTCCTGAACATCTTCCTGGTGCTCTACCTGACCTCGAAGGGGCACTCGCCGGCGCAGGCCGCGTTCGCGCTCGGCTGTTACGGCTTCGGTGGGGTGGCCGGGGTGCTGGTCGGCGCCCCGCTCGCCGATCGGATGGGCGCCCGCAACGCGACCGTGCTCAGCATGTCCAGCGCGGCCGTCCTGATCGTCTCGTTGCTCTACCTGCCCAGCTACTACCTGCTGCTGGCCGCGGTGACAGTGGTAGGGCTGATGAGCCTGATCTTCCGGCCGGCGGCGGCAACCCTGCTGTCCCAACTGACGCCGGATGACCGCCAGCTGATGATCTTCGCGATATACCGGTTCGGGCTGAACATCGGTGCCACCGCGGCGCCGCTGCTGGGCTATGCGCTGTACTACCTGGACCACCAGCACTACACGTTGCTGTTCTGGGGCGAGGCGCTGTTCTCGCTGATCTATGCCGTGCTGGCCCAGCTGACCCTGCCGAACCGGGTCCAGCCCAGAACCGAGAGCGAGTCTGAGACCGCCGAAGCTACCGGCGGCTATCTCGCGGTGCTGCGGGACCGGCGGTACGTGCTGTTCATACTCGCCGTTGGGATCGGCGCGGCGGTGTATGTGCAGTACCTGTCCACGCTGCCGCTGGATGTCAGGGCACACCACATTGCGGTCCTCTGGTACACCGTCGTGGTCGCGCTCAACGGGGCCTGCGTGATCCTGTTCGAGCTGCCGCTGACCAAGCTCTCGCAGCGTTGGCCGGTGCGGCTGAACTGCTGCCTGGCCTTCGGGTTGGTGGGCCTGGGCGTGCTCTGCTACGGACTGCCGCTGGGGCCGGCCGTGCTCATCATCGGCACCCTGATTTGGACCTCCGGTGAGATCACCGGATCGCCGTCCCTGTTCGCCTATCCCGCGCTGGTCGCACCACCGCAGCTGCGAAGCCGCTACATCGGCAGCTTCCAGTTCATGTTCGGCCTCGGATCGGCGCTCGGTCCGATGATCGGCGGGACCCTGTTCGTCCACCTCGGGCATCGAGTGTGGCTGGCCATCGTGCTCGGGTCGGTGGTTGCCACCACCCTCTCCTTCAGCGGTGTCCGGAGCCCGAAGTCGCTGGCTGGCAGCCCCGCCTCGGCGATACCGGCCGTCGAACAGGCAGGCTAGGTGATCCGGAAGGCGAAGCTGGTGACCGCGGTGGGCACGCCTTGCGCGTCGACGCCGCGCAATTGGAAGCTGTAGCTGCCTGCCTTGAGGGTCGCCGTGTAGCTGGCCAGGGTGGTGGTGGGGGCCCAGGTCACCCCGTCGTAGCTGTACTGGTAGGTCAGGCCGAGGGTGGTCAACCAGGTGAAGGTGACCAGCTTGATCGAGCTCTTGGCCGCCGGTGTGGTGAGCAGGGTGGGCCCGGCGGTCAGCACGCTGAACGTGGTGGTGACGGTGGCGCCCCGGTTACCAGCCGGGTCCACCCCGTAGACGCTGATGGTGTGGCTGCCGTCGCTGAGGTTGTTATAGGTCACGCTGCCGGAACAGGCGGTCGGGGCGGCGCCGTCCAGCGCGCACCAGGTGGTGGCCGCCGGATCGTCGGTGATGAAGCTGGCGGTGGCGGTCCGGTTCGCTGAACCGGCCGGCGGGGTAGCGGTGAAGCTGACGGTAGGCCCGGTGTTGTCGATGGTGAAGCTGGCCGACGAGTTGCCACTGCTGTTGCCGGCCGGGTCGGTGGCGTGCAGCGACACGGTGTGCGGGCCTTCCGGCAGCGCGCCGAGATCCACCGGGCTGGTGCAGGCGGTGGCGGCGGCACCGTCGACCGAACACCAAACCGTCGCGCTCGGGTCGTCCACCGTGTAGGTCAGCTTGGCGTTGGCCGAGCTGACGGTGCCGTTGGGCGCGGTGTTGATGGTGAGCACCGGGGCCTGGGTATCGACGGTGAACGCGGTGCTTGCCGACGCGCTCTGCTGGCCACCGAGGCTGGTCGCGAAGATGTCGACGGTGTGCGGGCCGTCGGCGAGCCCGCTGAAGCTGACCGGGCTGGTGCAGGTGGTGGCGGCCGCGCCGTCCAGCGAGCACCAGGCGGTCGCGGTCGGATCGTCCACCGAGAAGGCCACGCTGGCCGTGGTGTTGTTGCTCAACGCCGGCGGGACGGTGCCGAGCGTGACGGTGGGCGCGGTGGTGCTGACCGTGAAGGCGGCGGCCACCGGGACGCCGACGTTGCCGGCGGCGTCGACGGCGTAGATGGCCAACGTGTGCACGCCGTCGGCCAGGTTGTCGTAGGAGACCGGGCTGGTGCAGGTGGTGGCGGGCGCGCCGTCCAGCGAGCACCAGGCGGTCGCGGTCGGATCGTCCACGGTGAAGGGGATGGACACCGACTGCGATGGCACCACGGCGGTCGGCGCGCTGATCGAGGTGACGACCGGCGCGGTGGTGTCGACGGTGAAGCCGGTGGCCACCGGCACTCCGACATTGCCGAGCGGGTCGATGGCGTACACGGCGACGGTGTGCGGGCCGTCGGCGAGCCCGCTGAAGCTGACCGGGCTGGTGCATGCGGTGGCCGGCGCGCCGTCCAGTGCGCACCAGGCGGTGGCGCTCGGGTCGTTCACGGTGAAGCTGACGGCGGCGGTGCTGGTGGTCAGGCTGGCCGCCGGCACCGTGGTCAGGGTGACGGTCGGCCCGGTGGTGTCGACGGTGAACGTGTTTTGGATGGCCGGCCCGACATTGCCGACCGCGTCCACGGTGTAAACGCTGACCGCGTGCGGGCCGTCGGCAAGTCCGGTCAGGATGAGCGGGCTGCCGCACACCGAGGCGGCCGCGCCGTCGACCGAACACCAGGTGGCAGCGGTGGGATCGTCGGCGATGAAGCTGAGGGTGGCGCTGCTGCTGGCCAACTGGGCCGACGGCGTGCTGGTCCAGGACACGGTCGCGCCGGTGGTGTCGACGGTGAAGCTGGTGCTGAGCGCGGCACCGACCAGCCCGTCGGCGTTCTCGGCCCATAACGTGACGGTGTGCGAGCCGTCAGCCAGCCCGGAGTACGACACCGAGCTGCCGGGGCACACGCTTGCCGTTGCCCCGTCCAGCGAGCAGAGCACCCGGACGGCGGTGGCGTCGGCGGTAAACCCGACCGAGGCGGTCGAGCTCGCGATCACCGGGTAGGGCACCCAGGTGAACGCGACGGTGGGTGCCGCGCTAACCGGTGCCGGCGGGTCGGGGACCGCCGGGTCGGCCACCGGTGGGCTGGCCGCCGGCGTCGAGACGGGCGTCGGGACGGGCGTCGCCGAACCGCCACCGGGATAGCTGGCCACCGGAATCACCGCGGTGATCGGCTTGGTAACCGGACGAGCGACCGGACCGCTCGTCGTGGGCGTTACCGGCCGGGCCGGCGCGGTGTAGCGCGGGGCGGTCGGTCGTAGTGCGGCGGCCAGCGCGGCCGGGTGGTGGACGGCCGGATGGCCGGTGGTGGCCGACACACCGCCGATGACCGCGGCGGCCGAGGCGGTCAGCATGGTGGTCTGCGAGGTGACGAGCACGCCCTTGTTCGCGGTGTCGGCCAGCGCCCGCAGCATCGGCAGGTTCATCAGCAGTGAGGCCGGTCCCATCGCCCACAGCAACCGGGGCAGCGAGATCGCCAGGAAAGCCCGGACGAAGGCCGGATCGAACTGGCTGCCGGCGCACCTGGCCAGCTCGGCCCGGGCGGCGATGGTGGCCATCGGCTTCTTGTACGCCCGGTGTGCGGTCATCACCTCGTAGGAGTCGGCGATCGCCACGATCCGCGCGGCCCGGCAGATATCGACGCCGGCGATTCCGTCCGGGTATCCGGTGCCGTCGAACTTCTCGTGGTGCTGGCGGACCGCGCCGCCCCATTCGCCCAGCCAGGCCAGTAGCGGCCCCAGCAGTTGGGCGCCGTTCTCCGGGTGGGCGGTCACTACGTCCCACTCGGCGTTGTTGAGTTTGGCCGGCTTGTTCAGAATTTCCGCGGCCACCTGGAGCTTGCCGATGTCGTGCAGCAGCGAGGCCCAGCGCAGCCGGTCACGGGCCTCGCGCGGCAGCCGCAGCTGCTCGGCCAACAGTTCGGTGAACAGCCGGACCCGCTCGCTGTGTCCCCGGGTGCGCCGGTCGTGCGCCGTCAGGGCGGTGATCAGGGAGAGTGCCTGCTCGGCAGCCGAGGCTGCGTCCTGCGAGGAACTACCGGCCGCTCGTTCGGCCAGCCGCTCGACCGACAGCGCGCGTCGGGCGATCTTGAACCGGCTGGGGGCCCGGTCCGGGAATAGCATGCTCAGCTTCAGCAACGCCGCCAGCGGCAACAGCCGGCGGGTAACCCGTTCGACGGCCAAACAGACCAGCACGCTCACCGCGACGACCACCAGTAACCACCAGCGCGACGTCGCGATCTGATGCCGCAATGGTCGCAGGCAGACCAGCGATGCCAGGTAGCCGGCGACCAGCGGCACCGCCACGATGACAGCCCGCAGCGCACCGGCTATCACCGGCCTGGCCCGCCACCGGTCCGTCGCTTGCTGTCTGCTCACCCTTAGTCGATCGGCTTCACTGTGGTCGAACTGAGTCGGCCGGCGCGCTGGCAACCGCTCAGCAGCACTGCCCGGATGCCGATATCTAGGGAGCATTCGTCAAGAAGGGACGTCGCCGGTGGAGCTCCAGCAGTCGCGATCGGCGCTGCGCGCCCTCGCCCGACTGCCCGCGTTCGGCGCCGTTCAGCGGATCGCCGACTCGCTGGCCTGGTCGGCCCGCCGATCCGGCCAACTGCTCGTGGTGGGCACTCCCAGCTACGAACCGTGGCACCTGGTGGCGCACTTACAAACCTCGGCCACGCTGGCGCAGGCCGCGCCGACCTTGGTGCGGTGGGCCGTTCCGGTCGGCGCCCCGGCGCACCTGGCGGTCGGGCTCGACCAGCTCAGCCAGGCCGGCCGGGCCGACACCGTGCTGGTGGTTGCCGACGGCCAAGCCGGTCACGAGCTGTTGGAACGGCTCGACGACGCCCGCCGCCGTGGCAACACCGTGCTGGCGCTGGCCAGCCAGCAGGCCGCCGGGTCGGTTCCGGACAGCCTGGACGGAACGAGTCATGAACTCGCGCAGGTGAGCCACGACCTTGCGGTGGTCCGTGGCGCCCACTTCGACCATGCCCAGCACTATCTGCCGGTCGCCCGGCCGTCCCGGACCGGCCGCCGCTAACTAGTACAGTTGCCGGCCGAGCTGGTCGCGCCGTGGACCGTTAGCCCGAACCGCTGCCGGTCACCGGTGGCGCCCCGGCGTCGGTGATGCTCAGCGAGTTGATTTGCAGGCTCAGGTTGCCGGTGGCGCTGGCCCGGCCGTCGGTGGCCAGCACGCTGACCTCGACCGTCCCGTCCGGTGCCTGGTCGCCGATGGTGACGGTCAGCACCGCGGTCGCGATCGGTCGGGACCGGGTCAGCTGCACCCGGCTGGCGTCGAAGCGTGCCTGGATCCCGTCCGGGGTCAGGCTGGAGGACAGCGTCACCGCGCCATGGAAGTTCCGGCTGGCGGTGACCTCGATCTGCACCCGGACGGTGCCGCCGCGGGCGACCGACATCGTGGTGGGGCTGGCCGACAGCGCGAACCGGTGGGTTTCCGCGCCCGATCCGGTTACCAGCAACACGCCGACGACGGTGAGCAACGCAAATAGCGTCAGCATCATCGTCGGCCATGCGCGCCGCATCATCGGTGCCACCGTCCAAGCCCGCTCTCGTCGTTCGGCCGCAGACGGGCTGGTCAGGCCCTCGCCGCGATCAGTTGCAGCTGAGGTACGCGGCTCGGAAGCAAACCGCGTACGCGGTGCCGGAACGCCGGACTCCGGCGCGGTCATCGAGCACGATCCCGCCGCCGGCCAGGGCGACGGCGGTAGCGACGGCGCCCGGCGTGAAGAGCACTTTTCGGTGAATCGGTAGCGTCATTCTCAAAGCCCCCGTCGGTCGAGTGAGCGATGCTCGTCTTTCAGGTGCCGGTTTCGCCCTGCTCCCCGCCGGATCAATGGCGACCAGGTCACCCGGCAGATCAACACTCACCCGACCCCGTTTCCGGGGTTGTAGGAACAATCCACTAACACTCACTTCATGTCAAGCAACCGTGAAGAACGTCGCGAGTTAGTTTCCCCTTGTATTCATTGAGTAATACTGTTATCACTCTCTGCTACCGATATCGTTTTCGGTCGGGCTCGTCAGGCGGTTTGCCGGCGAAATCACTCAGCCGCCGCCGCGAATTGCCGATGGGCCGATGAAGGGCATCCGACCACCGATACGCATGCCGGCTCGTCCGGCATAAGTCATCAGACAGTTGATGGCGATATAAATTTTACGTATGGAAATACAGTTCTGCATACGACTCAGATAGCGGGTTATCGATGCATTCGGTCCATGGCACGGGGACGCCGCATGGCGGCGCCGCCTCCCGCGGCCTGGGCGAACTGGTGCTCGACGGTCTGGTCGACCGGCTGCCCGCCGCGGTGTATGTGGCGGAGTCCGGCGCCACCGGCCGCTGGCTCTACGCCAGCCCGCAGATCGAGCAGATCCTCGGATACCGGGCAGATGAGCTGATCGCTGACTCCGGCCTATGGGCCCGGCTGCTGCACCCGGCCGACGCCGAACGGGTGCTCCGGGCCGAGGAGCTCGGCCCGCGGACCGGCCGCACCCAAAGCGAATACCGGATGGTTCGCCGGGACGGCCAGGTGGTGTGGGTGCTGGACGACGCCCTGGTGGCCGAGGTCGAGTCCTACGGCGTGGTGCAGCACGGGTTGCTGTACGAGATCACCGAGCGCAAGCGCACCGAGCTGCTGCTGGCCGAGCATGCCGACATTCTGGAACGGGTGGCCCGTAGCGAATCGGTGATGCTCAGCCTGCTCGAGCTGGCCCGCGCCACCGAGGCGATCAGCGGTGCCGGCCGGTGCGTCATCGCGCTGACCGGCGTCGACTCGTCCCAGACGCTGCTGACGTCGACCGGCGAGCTATCCGTCGCTGAAGTCGGCAGGCTCGGCCCGGCCCGGTTCGAGGCGGCGATCAGCGCGTCCGACGGCGCGGTACTCGGCACGGTGAGCCTGCACTACCCGCCGCCGGCGGTCGTCCAAGAGCTGGATCAGGATCTGGCCGGTTGGGCGGCCGGGCTGGCCACGGTGACCGTGGTCCGGGCCGCCGAGCACGCCAGCGCGAACACCTCCATGTCACTGTTGGAAGCCACCCTGGAGTCGACCGCGGACGGCATCCTGGTGGTCAACTCCGCCGGTGAGGTGCTCGGCTACAACCAGAAGATGGTCGACATGTGGCAGCTGGACCCCGAGGTGCTCAAGGCCGGCCGGGACGAGGAGCTGCGGGCGGCGGTGCTCGGCCAGCTGGTCGAGCCGCACACCTTCACCGCCGGGGTGGACCGGATGCTGGCAACCCCGCTGGCCAGCAGCCATGATGCGTTGGAGTTCCTGGACGGCCGCTACTACGAGCGGTACTCCCAACCGCAGGTGGTCGACGGTAAGCCGGTCGGCCGGGTCTGGAGCTTTCGGGACATGACCGCGCACCGGCAGCTGGAGCAGGAGTTGCGCGCGCAGGCCTTCACCGACCCGCTGACCCCGCTGCCCAACCGCACTTACTTCATCCAGCAGCTGACCTCGGCGCTGGCCTCGGCGAGCACGCCACAGGCCTCGATCGCGGTTTTGCTGCTGGATCTGGACGATTTCAAGACGGTCAACGACAGCCTGGGCCACATTTTCGGTGACGCCCTGTTGATCGCGGTTGCTGAGCGGCTGCAAGGCTGCCTGCGCTCCGGTGACGTCGCGGCCCGGCTCAGCGGTGACGAGTTCGTGGTCCTGCTGGATCGGCTCAGCGAGCCGGAGGACGCCGAGTATGCCGCCGAGCGGTTGCTGGCGGCGTTGTCCAGACCGCTGCTGGTCGAGGGCCAGTCGCTGACCGTCCGGGCCAGCATCGGCATCGCGATGCCGGTCGGTGAGGAGAGCGCCTCCGAACTGCTGCGCAACGCGGATCTGGCGATGTACACCGCCAAGCGCGACGGGGGCGGCCGCTGCTCCCGCTATGCGCCGCCGATGCATGCCGAGGCGGTGGCCCGGTTGGCGTTGAAAGCGGATCTGGAACGGGCGCTGGACAACGACGAGCTGATCGTGCACTACCAGCCGGTGATCGACCTGGAGACCTTCGACATCGTCTCGGTCGAGGCGCTGGTGCGTTGGCCGCACCCGGAGCGCGGGTTGATCCCGCCGGCCGACTTCATCCCGCTGGCCGAGGAATCCCGGCTGATCGATCGGCTCGGCTCAGCCGTGCTGCGCCAGGCCTGCGCCCAGGTGGCCCAGTGGCGCAGGACGATTCCGTCCCGACAGCGGCTCACCGTCAGCGTCAACCTGTCACCGCGCCAACTGTCGGAGGAGAACCTGGTCGCCGACGTCCGGCAGGCGTTGTGGGTGGCCGGGTTGCCGGCCTCGGCGTTGGTGCTGGAGATCACCGAGACCAGCCTGGCCAGCCCGCACGTGGATGTGGTCACGGTGCTCAACCAGCTCAAGGGCATCGGCGTGGCACTGGCCCTGGACGACTTCGGGGTCGGTTACTCCTCCCTGGGCCATCTGGTGAACTTCCCACTGGACAGCGTGAAGATCGACAAATCGTTCGTCGAGCGGATCGGCGGTGACCCGAGCGGATCGGCGCTGCTGCGAGCGGTGCTCCAGGTCGCCGACGCGCTGTCGCTGGCAGCCACCGTCGAGGGCATCGAGGAACAGGCGCAGCTCAACCAGGTGCGGGCACTGGGCTGCCTGCACGCCCAGGGCTTCCTGCTTTCGCCGCCGATGGACGCGGCCGCGGTATCGGTGCTGCTGCGCCAGCAACCCACGGTGCGCCGAATCGCCGTCCGCTGAGCCGATTGGGTCGGCTCGGCCCGGCCATTGCACAATGCCGAAGTGAGCGAACTGCGGATCCGCGAGGTCGGCTATGACCATCCCGATGCCGCGTTGCTGATCGCCGAGGTGCAGGCTGAGTACGTGCTCCGCTATGGCGGTCCGGACGACAGCCCGGTGGATCCGGCGCAGTTCAGCGCGGCCAACGGGCTGTTCGCGGTGGGCTACCAGGATCGGCGGCCGGTGGTGATGGGCGGCTGGCGGCTACGCGACCCGGACGATCCGCACACCGGCTGGGCCGCACCGGCCGCCGAGATCAAGCGGATGTATGTCGTCGCCGCCGCCCGCGGGGCCGGATTCGCCCGGCAAATGTTGGCCTTTCTGGAACGGACGGCCGGTACACGCGGTGCCCGCTGGCTGCTGCTGGAGACCGGCAGCAAGCAGCCGGAGGCGATTGCGCTTTATCGCTCGGCCGGCTATCAGGACGTGCCGCCGTTCGGGCACTATGCCGAGGCCCCGCTCGCGGTACACCTGGGCAAGCAGGTCGGCTGATGATCGACCTGGACTCGGCCGCCGACGAACTCTATGCACTGCCACCGGCCGAGCTGGAACGGTTCGGCGCCCGCCGCACCGAACTGGTGGCGGCCGCCCGCGCAGCCGGCGATCGTGAGCTGGCCCGCCAGATCGGTGCCCTGAAGAAACCGGTGCAGGCCGCGGCGCTGGCCAACGCGCTGGTGCGCGAGCACCCGGAGGCAATGCGGGAACTGAGCGAGCTGGCCGAGCGATTGCGCGACGCGCACCGGCACCTACGCGGCCCGGAGCTGCGCGAGCTGTCCGAACAACGCCAACGCTGGCTGGCCGGCCTCGCCGAGCTGGCCCCGGAGCTGGCCGGCCGTCCGGTGGGGGAGCAGGTGCTGAGCCAGCTGCGGGCGACCTTCGAAGCCGCCGTCGCCGACGAGGCCGCCGAGGAGGCGGTCAAGTCCGGCCGGCTGACCGCGGCGCTGAGCTACTCCGGTTTCGGCGAGGTCGACATCACCGATGTGGTTGCCGCACCGCGCCGGCTACGCGCCGTCCCGGATCTCATCGAGCCGGCCGCTAAGGCCCGATCCGGCCCGGCCGAGCGAGCGACTGAAACCGAGAGTGCGGACGAGGATGCCGGCGAGGCTGCCCGAAGGCGCGCCGAGCTGGCGCTGCAACGGGCCGATGCCGCTGCCGAGGCGGCCGAGCGGGCGGTCGATGAGGCCGCCGACGAGTTGGCCGAGGCCGACACCGCCGAGCGGGCCGCGATGGACCGGGTCCGACGGCTGGAGGAGGAGCTGGACGAAGCCCGCCGGAAGGCGACCGCCGCGGCCAAGGCGGCGGTGGCCGCCGGTCGTGAGCATGCCCGCCGAGAGCGTGCCTTCGAGCGCGCCGACCAGGCCCGCCAGCAGGCTGAGGCCGAGCTGGACGAACTGCTCGAAGCCGACTGAACCGCTCAGGAACCCGCTCCGGCGGCCGATAGCACTGATGAGCCGTCCATTCGACGGCGAGCATCTGTCGGGACCGGCCGCTGCCGTAATGACCGCGGCAGCGATGCCGGGCCGGACTGCTAGCGCCGGGCGAAGCCGGCGGCGATTTCGACGTTGCGCCGGTGCGCCTGGTCCATGCCGGGCAGCTCCCGGCGCGGGTCGGCTGGTTCAATGCCGGCGATCAGCGCGTCCAAATAGCGCCGGTCGGAATCCAGCCGCCTTACCGGCCGATCGGTCGGGCTGCCGTGACCCGGTATCAGCACGTCGGCCTGCCGGACGTAGGGGGCCAGCAACTCCAGCCCCTTGAAGTATTCGGCCAGGTCATCCGGGTCGTGCGGCAGCGGCAACTCCACGTCACTGAGCATGTCGCCGGCGATCAGCACCCGGCGTTCGGCCAGCCAGAGCGCGGTGTGGCCGGGGCAGTGCCCGTCGTGTTCCAGCAACATCACCGGCTCGGTGGTGGTATCGGCGAGGTCATTTACCGCCACCTGCAACCGGCCGACCAGCTCGGCGAGTTCCGGCGGCCAGTCCGGGCCGAGCTCAGCCACCAGTTGCTCGCGCTGTTGTGCGGCCCGGTCGACCGTGCCGGCCGATGCCCAGCGCGGCCCGTCGCCGAACCGGGGGTGCCACAGCAGGTGGTCGTAGTGCGCGTGGGTGGCAAATCCACCGCCGACCCGCAGGCCAAGGGCTTCGACAGCATCGGCGATGCCGACCAGCTCGTCCGGCTCCCAGGCCGGATCCACCAACAACGCCGATCGGCCGCTGACCACCACGGTGCTGGTCGTCGAGTCCCGGCGGCTGGTGGCCACCAGCACGCCTGGCGCCACCTCGCTGAGTTCTGCCATGGACGTCGCCGACAACCGCTCAGCGTAGGCCTGCGAACAGGTCGTCTTCGGGCAGCGGGGCACCGGTCCGGTCCTGCACCCGGACGTAGGTCTCGATGCCCATGATCTCGGTGAACAGGTCCCGGCCCATCCGCAGGAAGAAGATGTTGTCGCCCTGGCTGGCATGCGCGGCCAGCGCGTCGAACTTCTGCTCACCGAACCGCCGGGTGTCCAGCCAGGTGGTGATCTGCTCGTCCGGCAGGCCGACCTCGGGTTCGGCGGGGTCGGCGTTCGGTTCCCAGTCCGCGCCCAGTTCCTTGAGCAGCTTCTCGAACTCGTCCATCTTGGAGCGCGGGGCGGTCGTCCAATAGACCTTTGCCGGTATGCCGGTCTGCTCCACCACCGCCATCGTCACCCGGTGCGTTTGGATGTGATCCGGGTGGCCGTAGAAGCCGTTCTCGTCATAGGTGACCACCACGTCCGGCTGGTAGCGCCGGATCAGCTCGGCCAGCCGGGCCGCCGCGTCGGGCACCGGCGTGGTCCAGAACGAGCCGGGCCGCTCGTTGGTGGACCAGCCCTTCATCCCGGAGTCGGCATAGCCGAGCAGCTCCAGATGGTCCACCTGCAACACCGCACAGCTCTTCTCCAGCTCGGCCTGGCGCATCGCCACGACGGCCGCCGGATCATGGCCGGGCTCGCCGGGCTTCACGCCGTCCGGACCGTCGCCGCAGCTGCCGTCGGTGCAGGTGACTAGGACGGTGCGGATGCCCTCGGCCGCACTGCGCGCCAGCAGACCACCGGTACCGGTGGCTTCGTCGTCCGGATGCGCGTGCACCACCATCAGGGTCAGCGGTCGATCTGCCATAGCGCCAGCCTACGGAGCGCGGCCGACACCGATCACCCGCCACCGTGCCCGCCCCGGCGCGGGCCGCTACTACCCGACGCTCAGCCGTAAACCGGACGCAGCACCCCGTCGTGGTAGGAGCAGGCGCCCTGCCGGCCGCCGGACATGCTGAACGTCGCGTCCCGGCACTGGATCAGATAGCCGACGCCATTCCAGAAGTTGCCGATACAGCTGAAGTAACTGCAGATACCGGTGGCAGGCTGGTAGATCAGCGTGCCGCGGCCGCAGAAGTTATAGCCGTACGGGTTGGCCGGCGCTCCGCAGGTGCTGGCGACCGGGGTGGTGGTGGTCACGGTTGCGCTGCGGCCGGGCCATGCGGTGCTGCTGGCGAGTACCACCAACCGATACGTGTAATTCGGAACCGAGATGAAGCCCACGGCGAACTGGCCCTGCGAGTTGGTGGTCCGCGACAGCATGTTCTGCCAACTGCCTTGTAGCTCGCGCTGCAGGTACACGGTCCTGCCCGGGCTGCGCACGATGCCCAACGCGGAATCCTGCTTCACCAGAGCATTGACGTAGACGGCGGCACTCGAGCGGGAAGCCGCGATGTAGGCCGAGGTCAGGTACTTGCCCTGGACCGGCGTGCCGGCTATGGCAGGCTTGGCCAGGCCGGCTGTCAGCAGCACGCAGCTGAGGAGCACGATCGCGAGCCGTCGGCCAGTGTGGTTGGTTCGGGTCTGCATGACGACGATGATGCCAGCCATCTCGAACACTGTCAGGTAAATGGCGAAGTCGATCATCTCGTATCGGTCGTCCACCCCAGCACCTGGCCGGCATTCCGACGGGTCCCGGTTAGGCTGTCCCATCGTGACGGTGTCCCTGCGCGAGCTCACCACCATGCGGCTGGGCGGCCCGACCCGGGATTTCGCTCAGCCCAAGGACACCTGCGAGCTGGTCGAGCTGGTGCGCGGCGCGGATCAGACCGGCACCCCGGTGCTGTTGTTGGGTGGCGGCTCCAACCTGGTGGTCGGTGACGCCGGCTGGGACGGCCTGACCGTCAAGATCGCAACCACCGGCGTGCAGATCGACGACACCTGCGTGCAGGCCGACGCCGGCGTGGACTGGGACTCACTCGTGGTGGCCACCCTGGAGCAGGGTCTGGCCGGTTTCGAGCCGCTGTCCGGCATCCCCGGCACGGTCGGTGGCACGCCGGTGCAGAACGTCGGTGCCTTCGGGACGGTCACCTCGCAACTGCTGACGTCGGTGACCGTTTACGACCGGCAGACCGGGGAGGTGGCCGAGTGGGCAGCAGACCGGTGCGGGTTCGGTAGCCATCGACAGTCGGTGTTCAAGCACACCGATCGCTACCTGGTTCTTCGGGTGAGCTACCGGTTGCGCCGATCCCGGCAGTCCAACCCGGTCCATTACGCCGACATCGTCCAGCGGCTGGGCATCGCACCCGGTGCTACCGCCGACACCGGTGACCTGCGACGAGCGGTGCTGGCTGCCCGAGCGGCTCGGGGCTCGGTGCTCGACCCGGCCGACCACGACACCTGGAGCGTCGGCTCGTTCTTCATCAACCCGGTGCTGGACCGGGTGCCGCCGGCGGCCGCGGCCAGCCCCAGTTACCCGGATCCACTGGGCACCAAGCTGCCGGCCGGTTGGCTGATCCAGCAGGCCGGCTTCGCCCCCGGCTACGGCAGCGAGTGGGGACGCGGCTCGGTGCGGCTGTCGACCAAGCACGCGCTCGCGGTGACCAACCGCGGGGACGCCACCACCGCCGAGGTGATGGGCTTCGCCGCGCACATCCGGGCCGGCGTGCAGGACCGCTTCGGCATCCGGCTACGGCCGGAGTGCCATCTCGTCAATTGCTCATTGGACGATCGAACGTAGCTGGGGCGGTGCCGGAATTCCGGCACCGCCCCAGCTAGGTATCGCCCCGGTCAGCAGGTGACCTGCAGCTGCGGACCGAGCGTGGCCGAGCCTTCCTTGGAGTAGTACGCCGCCGCGTCCCCGCTGGTGTTCTTGATCCGGAAGGTGACGAATCCGGTTCCGCTGACCAGCGATGTCACGTCCATCGTCACGGTCTCGCCGAGGGCCACCGCGCCGAGCGAGCCGACCGGACTACCGACCGACTGCGGCGAGGAGTTCCAGGTGACGTTGGATTGCAACCAGGTGGCATTGGTGGTGCCGTAGAAGCTGCCGCCGCTGACCGAGTTGTTGTTGACGCTGGTACCCACCGTCAACTGCAGGGTGGCGTTGCTGATCACGCAGCCGGTCGGCAGGTTCTGCACGTTGAACTGAATGATCACATCGTTGATCGGCGAGCCGTCCGCGCTCAGCCGGGTGCCGGTCGGATTGGCCGGTGTGGTCGGCACGGTCGAGTCCAGCGTCACGTCATCGGTGGGGGCGAAAGTGACCTCACCGCCGCCGCCGCCGGAGGGCGTGGTCGCCGATGCCGGCGGCGAGCTCTGACCGGACAAGTTGCCGGCGGCATCGGTGGCCTGGACGGTATAGCTATGAGTGGACTGTGCGGCGACCGTGTTGTCCACGTAGCTCAGCACGCTGCCGGCCACCGTGGTCAGCGGAGTAGCAGCCCCGTCCCGGAAGATCTGGTAGCCGGTAACGCCGACGTTGTCGGTGCTGGCCGACCAACTCACCTTGATCGAGGTGGGACCGGTGGCAGTGGCGCTGACCCCGGTCGGGATGGTCGGTTTGCTGGTGTCGCTGCCACTGCCCACCGAAGCCGGGGCGCTGTCCGGCGACTGGTTGCCCCGCAAGTCGTGGGCCCGGACGGTGTAGCTGGCGCCGGCCACCGGAGCGGTATCGACCAGCGACAGCTGGCCAACCGGCACGGTGCCCAGCCAGCTGCCGTTGCGGTAGACATCCTGGGCGCTGACGTCGGTGCTGCTGCTGGCATTCCAGCTCAGCTTGACCGTGCTGCCGATCGCGCTGGCCAGCAGGCCGGTCGGCGCGGTCGGCGCGGTGCTGTCGGCCTTGAAGTTATAGGTCATCACGTCGAAGGTGTGTCCGGTCGAGTCGGTCGGAGTCACGGTGACCGAGGTTCCGCTCACGCTCACCTTCAAGTAATGGAATACCTGGGCATCCGACGTCGGCGTCGGTGCGGCTCCGCACGCGCTGCCGGCCGCGCTGGTGTAGGCCCAGCCGACGGCGTAGGCGTCGGTCGGGCTGCACGCGCTCTTGTTCACCGGGCTGATCTTGGCGCCGCCGCCGCCGGTCACGTAGCTGGTCAGGCCGCCGGGCGGGGCCACGTTGCGCTGGTACAGGTGGGCATGGCCATTGAAGGCCAGGTTCACCCCGCTGTTGGCCAGCAGCCCCTCCAGGTTGCTGATCGACGTCGGGGTGTTCGGGTCGTTCTGCAGGAAGCTGTCCGAGGCTTCCGTCGCGCTGTCGGACCGCAGCGGGTAGTGGAAGAACGCGAACTTCAAGGTGGACGAGTGGCTGGCCAGATCCGCCTTCAACCACTTGTACTCCGGGCTGCTGGTCTGCCAGTGGTAGTCCCGGTCCACCTGGTAGGCGCCGCCCGGCGCGGTGCCGACGTTGTTATCATTCCAGTCGGCGTTGAGGATGTAGAACCGAGCGTTGCCGGCGTTGAAGGCGTACCACACCGACGGGTAGCTGGCCGAGGTGGTGCCGTCCAGGCCGGAGTAGGTCTCCATCACGTACTTGCCGCTGGAGGCAGCCACGGTCGCCGCCTGCTTCCAGTTCTGCAGGAAGGTAAGGCTGCGGCCGTGGTTGCCGGTGGTGGAGAACAACGGGATGGAGTCGCCGACCGACTTCCAGTAACTGGGCCCGAAGACCTGGCTGACGCCGGCGCCGGTGGCCACCAGGTTTCCGTATTGGGTCTGGGTGCCGGTCTGGTAGGCGATGTCCCCGGTCGACACCGCGAACTGCGCTCCGCTGTTGGCGAGCAGCGCGTCGACGTTCTGCTGGCCCAGACCGTTTGCGATCGAGTTGTCGCCCCAGTCACCGAGCACGTCGAAGGTGTAGGTGCTGGACGTGGACAGGGTTGTGAACCGTGGCGCGGTGTCGGTGCCGAGCAGGTCGACCGGCGAGGAGCCACCGGTGTACACCCGGTAGCAATAGGTGCTGCCGCTGGTCAGCCCGGAGATCCGGATCGAGGTCTGGTACTCGGTGGTGCCGTTCACGGTGATCGGCGCGTTGACCGAGTTATTGGTGCTGGTCGCGGACGAGCCGGTCAGCGTGCAGCCGGTGGTTCCGCTCGGTGTACCCCATCGGACGGCGCCGTTGGCGCTGGTCACTTTGACGGTAGTGTCAAAGGTCACCTGGACCGACGTGCTGGTCAGGTCGGTCAGATAAGGGTATCTGACCAGGGACGAGCTAGCCGTGGCGCCGGCCCCGAGCGGGCTCAGCGCGATCGCGGCAGTGGTGGCCGCGACGGCGAGTGCTGCTACGGCCGCAGGCCTCCGTCCCGGCCGGAAGCGGTTGCGGGCATGAGTGGGCATACATCCCCCGTACGTTCGCAAAAGGTCTACCGCGGTTCTGGCGGCTTTATCGACGTGAAAGCGAGGGTAGCCCATGACACAGACCTCACGAAATGTTCCGGATCTGATACCTGGGATTAACAACACGCGATATTCGCATTCACGGATCGCGTCACAATTGGCGACTTAGAGTGAGCAGATGATTACTGCTTTGCCTCTTCCTAACGGATTATTAATGCGAGACCATGATCAATGCCTGGTGTACGTCAACGGAAACGTGAACAGCAGGTGAAATTTGGAGGGTTATACCAATGAGTAGCACTCGCCCCGTGCCGGGCGCACGAGTCGTTCGAGGACTGGCCGCGGTAGGCGCCGTCGGCATGCTGAGCCTGTTCGTAGGCACGGCCGCCGCGCATGCCGATGGGTCTGACTCGACCGCGGCTTCGACGAGCACAGCCGAGTCCAGCGCACCGGAGACCACCGTGGCGACCGCGGCGCCGTTGAGCGTCGCCGCCACCTCGTCCACCGAGTCGAGTTCGGCCTCGAACAACACCTGCCCGAGCGCGGTACAGATCGTGGTGAGCTCGATAACCGTCAGTGGCAACACGGTCACTGTGAGCTTTACCCACACCGGCAGTGAGTGCCCGAGCGCCGTGTCGAGCGTGCTGCACGTACACGAGAACTTGTTGAGCGCTCCGCACGCCGGCTCTGACTCCGCCCATCAACTGAACCAAGACTTCGACATCACGACTGGCTTCGGCAACAGTGTTTCCGTGCCATTGCTGGATGCTGTCGAAGGCAAGTGCTTCGTGCAGGTTGACGTGCATGCCAGTGGTGTCAACCACGGAAGCTTCTTCCCGACCGCCACCTGCCCGTCTCAATCGATATCGCCTTCGCAGTCGACCAGCGTCCCGCCGTCGACGGTGGTCAACCCGCCGACGCCGCCGGCCGCCACCTCGACCGCACGGCCGGCGCCGTCGTCCTCGAGCCCGGTCGCGCTGGTCAACGGGCCCACCCCGCCGACGCTGGCCAGTACCGGTAGCCATGCACAGAACCCCCTGCTGCTCGGTATCAGCTTGCTAGTCGCAGGCTCCGTATTGCTGACGGTCGGACGCCCCAACCGGTGGCGGGCGAGGCTACGGGCCGCCAGTACGCTCTGGGCCAGCGGTCGCCACTGACCACTGGCTGATCTGAGCCCCCCATGCGTTAACCGGCTAAGCAGCAGCCACTATGCAATCACCATACGGCGTTAGTGAAACCGTTGATTGCCGGCAGTCATTCCGAACGATGTCGGGGCTGTCCGGCCAGGCAGCGGCGCCGATAAGGGCTGCCCGCCGACGGGATCGGATCGTCCTTTGTTCCACGCTCGCCGTTCCGCCGTTCGACTGAAATGCAGAGCTCGGAGTAACCATGACCCTTACCGACAGTAAACTTTTGCAAAATGTGCGTTACAGAGGATGCTCTGCGTTGCGCGCGGTTTCGTTTTTGATTACGTTAACTTCACGCTCCGGCGCCGGACGCCGGCTCATTGCAGGACGAGGTCGAGCTGACGGCCTCCTTGGATTAGTACAGGTGCGGGGGGCACACGCATGACCAAGGCGTTCGTTGAAGATGCGCGGCCGGAGGTGGCATCCCATTCCGATGCCGTTGCCGGGCACGACGCGGTGGTAGAGGACATCACCGTCCTGCCGCCGGGCCAGGCGGCCTGGTTCACCGTGGTGGTACCTACCCGAAACGAGCAAGACGGAGTGGGCGTGCTGCTCGGACGGTTGGCCGAATCCCTGGCAGGGGTACCGGCAGAGGTGCTCTTCGTGGACGACAGCAGCGACGACACGCCGGCCGCCATCCGGGAGTCGGCTCGTACCGTCGGCCTACCGGTCCGGCTGCTGCACCGCACGCTCGGCGCACGCCGCGGTGGCCTGGCCGGTGCGGTGGTTGCCGGTCTGAAGGCGGCCCGGGGCAGCTGGGCCGTGGTTATGGACGGCGACCTTCAGCATCCACCGGAGCTGGTGGACCGGCTGGTCAAGATCGGCGAGTCGCGCGGTTTCGACCTGGTTGCCGGCACTCGCTACGACGGCCCGGGTGAGTCGGACGGCCTGGGTGGCGGCTACCGCAAGGCGGTCTCGGGGCTGGCAAACCGGCTCACCAAGGCGATGTTCCCGCGTCGACTGGCCCGGCTGTCCGACCCGATGTCCGGGTTCTTCGCGGTGCGGCTGTCTGCGCTGAACCTTCAGACCCTCAACCCGATCGGCTTCAAGATCCTGCTTGAACTCGCGGTCCGCCAGCCCCGGCTGCGGATCGCCGAGGTGCCGTTCGTGTTCGGCACCCGGTTCGCCGGCCACAGCAAGGCCTCGCTTCGGGAAGGCTTCCGGTTCCTCCGGCATCTGCTGCGGCTGCGGCTGCTGATGCTGCGCCGGCAGGTGCGCAAGTCTTCGGTCCGTACCTCGCGGCTGGCCTGGCTGACCCGGATGGCCTCCTTCGGAGCGGTCGGTGCCACCGGCATTGTGATCAACACCGCCGTCCTCTGGATGTTCTCCAGCGGCGGCCATCCGCACCACGCACACTATTTATTAGCAGCCGTACTGGCGACCGAGGCGTCCACCACTTGGAACTTCGCGCTGACCGAGCTGTTCGTCTTCCGCGGGCCCAAGCCCGGCTCGATCGCCAGTCGCGGCATCCGCTTCTATGCCCTGAACCATCTGGCGTTGCTGCCCAGGTTGCCGCTACTGGCGCTGCTGGTCGAGGTGTTCAGCGCCAACCTGCTGGTGGCCAACATCATCACCCTGATGCTGCTGTTCCTGGCTCGGTTCGTGATCGCCGATTCCGCGATCTACGCCATGCAGGAAGAGCTGCCCGAGGTCGAGAAGCAGCCGATGCGGCTGTCCTTCGACCTGACCGGGGTGCAGCGGCCGCCCGCGAACGGCCAATCGGCCGCGCTGCCGGCTACCCCGCACCGATCGGCCGGCCGGCCGGTGTCGGCGACCTCGCGCTACTTGCCGTACCGCTACTCCATCGACGGAGTAGTCACGGTCGGATCCCAGGTCCCGCTGAAGGAGCTGGAGTACTTCCGGGCGCAGTGGCTGCCCAATGATGTCGACCTCAGCATCCGGGTGGGCCAGCTCGGTGGCGGGCCGCGTAGCCGGGCGGTAATGACCCAGCACATGTCCCCGCCCGGGATCACCTACCAGGAGCACTTCGGCCGGTTGGGCGCCAACTTCCGGGTGAACATCGGTGACAAGGTCGAGGTGACCTGCTCGCCGACCTTGGCCCGCTCACCGCACGTGCTCTACACCAACGTCATCGAGGCGTTGCTGCGGTTTATCTCGGTATCGCGCGGCGTCATCCTGCTGCACTCTGCCTGCCTGGAGCTGGACGGGTCGGGGCTGCTGCTGTCGGCTCGGACCGACACCGGCAAGACCGGCAGCGTGCTGAAGCTGCTGCGTGAACACGGCGCCCGGTTCCTGTCCGACGACATGACCATCATCGACTCGACCGGCCGGGCCACCGCATTCCCGAAGCCGTTGACGATCAGCCACCACACGCTTCGTGCGGTGCAGACCGGCGATCTGACCCCGGCCGAGTGGCGACGGCTGAAGTTGCAGAGCCGGCTGCATTCCAAGGAGGGCCGTAACTTCGGGCTGATCCTGGCCGGGTTGAACATCCCGATCATGGGCGTGAACTCGCTGACCCAGCGAATCGTGCCGCCACCGAAGTACAACGTGGACCGGCTGGTGGAGTGCAACATCATCCGCAACACCACGGTCGAGAACCTGTTCATCATCGAACGGGGCGATCCCAAGCTGGTGGACATTCCGTTCGACGAGGCCATTGAGACCTTGGTGGAAAACACCGACGATGCCTACGGCTTCCCACCGTTCCGGCAGATGGCGCCGTCGATCGTGATCGGCGAGGACGACTACGCGGAGTTGCGCCGCAAGGAACGCGACATTCTCGTCCAGGCCATGAGCAACATCCGGGTTCGGGGACTGGCTTCCAACACCTTCTCCTGGGCCGAAGACATTGCCGCACTGCTGGCCGCCGAGAAGGCACAGGACGTCGAACCGGCGGCAGTCGTGGAAACCCTGCCGGCAGCGGCCGGCCGGACCTTGATCCACCCGGACGCGATGGATGCGGTACCGGCCACAGCATGACCGCCGAGGCGCATCGATCCTCGCTTGTGCCCGAAAGGGTCTCGATTACCGAGGCCCTTTCGGGCACATCTGAGGAGCCGACATCCAAGCATCAAACCGCGGTACGCGGTTGGGTAAACGGCCTGCTGCTGGCAGTGCCGCTAGGGCTGGTGCTGGCCGTGGCCACCGTGCTGCGGTTCTGGCAGCTCGACCGGGTCGGCTTCAATAGTGACGAGGCGGTCTACAGCGGTACCGCAGCGGCGATCGCCGGCAATGACGTCATGCGTGGCATGTTTCCGATCTTTCGGGCGCATCCGCTGCTGCTCCAGATTCTCCTGTCGTTCGGCATGCATCACGGCATCAGCGACTGGGGCGCCCGGGCCATAACCGCGGTCATCGGCGTGCTGACGATTGGCTTGACCTATCTGCTCGGCCGCCGGCTGTACGGGCACAGTGCCGGCCTGATCGCCGCCTTGCTGCTGGCAGTGATGCCTTACCACGTCATCGTCAGCCGCCAGGTGCTGCTGGACGGTCTGATGACCCTGTGCACCACGCTGGTGCTGTACTGCGTAGTTCGCTATGTGGAATCCGGTGCGCTGCACTGGATGTTGTCGGCGTCGGCGGTGATGGGTGCGGCGGTGCTGTCCAAGGAGACCAGCATCGTCATGGTGGGCGCGCTGTACGCCTTCTTCGCGCTTACCCCGTCGGTGCGGGTCAGGTTCCGGCACATCGGCGCCGGCATCGCCGTGCTGGTACTGGTGGTGCTGGCCTTCCCGCTGGCATTGTCGATCTCCGGACGGGCGAGTTCCGGGCAGCATTACCTGTTGTGGCAGCTGTTCCGGCGGTCGAACCATGCCCTGACCTTCTACGGCCGGGTGGTGCCGCCGGCCGTCGGCTGGGCCACGCTGGCGATAGTGCTGATCTCGCTCGTGCTGCTACGGCATGAGAGCACCTGGCGGGAGCGGTTGCTGCTCACCTGGATCGTGGTACCGACGGTCTTCTTCACGCTATGGCCGGTGAAGGGCTACCAATATCTGTTGCCCGCCGCCCCGGCACTGGTGCTTCTGGCCGGCCGTGGCCTGGCGCACATTCCCAGCATGGCGGCTCTGCGCCGGCGCCGGCTCGGACCGATCGTGCAGGCGGTCATCGTGCTAGCGGTCGCGATCAGCCTGCTAGTCCCGACCTGGCAGCGCATCGAGCCGTCGAACACCGGTACCTACCTCGCCGGCACCGGTGGCCTGCCCGGTGGTCGGGAGGCCGGCCAGTGGGTTAAGGCCAACATCCCCGAGCACGCGCAGCTGCTCGCGGTCGGGCCGTCGATGGCCAACGTAATCCAGTTCTACGGTCAGCGCCGGGTGTTCGCGATGTCGGTCAGCCCGGATCCGGCCAACCGCAATCCGGCCTATGTCCCGGTACCGAACCCGGATCTTGCCGTCCGGCAAGGCAGATTCCGCTACCTGATCTGGGACTCCTACACCGCCAACCGCTCGCCGCTGTTCGCGGCCAAGATCGCCGCGCTGGCCAACAAGTACAACGGAGTGCTGGTGTTTAGCTCCACCATCACGGTCAATTCGCCGGACGGCCAGCCGGTGCAGACGCCGGTCGTGAAGATCTACCGGGTACGGCCGTCATGAAGACTTCCCAGTTGACCCGACCCTGGCTTCGTCGGCTCGGTGCCGGGCTGGCTGCGATCGCCGCCGCCGGCGCCCTGACCGCTCCGGCACCTGCCGTTGCCGCCCAGCCGACCACCAAGACGCCGATTCAGCACTTTATCTTTATGATGCAGGGGGATCGGTCCTTCGATAACTACTTCGGAAGCTATCCCGGCGCGGACGGGATCCCGCCCGGGGTCTGCCAGAAGACGATCGTCACCGGCAATGACACAGCCTGTGTCAAGCCGTTCTCGTTGCACGGTCAGACCCCGCCGACGCTGGGCGCCGGTTCGGTCGAGATCAACAACCAGTACGACGGCGGCCGGATGGACGGCTTCGTCGCGGCGTACCAGAGCGAGGGTCGGGACGGCACCCCTGTGATGGGCTACTACGACCGCCGCGACCTGCCGACCTACTGGGATTTGGCCGACAACTACGTGCTGTTCGACAAGTTCTTCTCCTCCACTCGACTCGGCATCGGGGCCGATCGCTCGTACTGGGTATCGGCCGACCGACCGCCTACCGGAACCAACCAGGACGCCGTACAGGCGGCCTATGCCAAGCAGGCAACCATCTTCGACCGGTTACAGGCCGCTGGGGTGGACTGGAAGTTCTACGTGCAGGGCTACAACGCCGCGGTGAACTTCCGGACGGTGTCCAAGAGCAACCCGAGCTCCCAACCATTGCGGGTACCGTTGCTCAATTACGCACGATTCGTGGACGATCCGGCCTTGCGCTCGCATATCGTCGACCTGTCCCAGTACTACCGTGACCTGGACCAGAACACCCTGCCGGCGGTGGCCTACGTCGCCAGCTCCGGGCCCAGCGAGCGGTCGGCCCGCTCGATCGCCGGTGGCCAGAAGCTGGTGACCGACATAGTCGGCAGCCTGATGGTGAGCAAGTCCTGGGACTCTTCGGCGTTCCTGCTCAGCTACGACGGCACCGGTGGTTGGTATGACCATGTGGCGCCGCCGCAGGTGGATTCCAACGGTTACGGCCTGCGGGTACCGGCCCTGCTGGTGAGCGCCTACGCGCGGGCCGGTTACGTCGACTCCACGATCAGCGACTACACCAGCGCGCTCGCTTTCATCGAGCAGAACTGGGGCCTAAGTCCGTTGGCGGGACGCGATAAAGCAGCCGATCCGCTGACCGGTGCCTTCGACTTCCGTCAGCAGCCGCGAGCCCCGCAGGTGCAGTTCGGCCAACCGGTCAGCACCGATCAACCGAACCGGTCGGTGGGCATCGTCTACTGGTGCTACGGCCTGGCGTTCCTGGTGGTGGTCGGTACGCTGGTGCTGGCATCCCTTCGATCCCGGCGGGCTCGGCGTTCGGCGCCGGTGCAGAGCAGGGTCAACTCATCCGATCCGGTGGGAGCGCTGAAATGAGTATTCGTCCGGTGCTCAAGGTGCTGGCCGTGCTGGCCGTCGCGGGTACCACGATCATCCCCTCAGCCGCCAGCGCCGGAACCTCACCGCTGAGCATGAACGCGACCGGCTTCATCCTGAGCCTGGCCTCGGACACCACATCACCGACCGACAGCTTGACCCCGAGCGACTCGACCACCCCGACCGACCCGACGGCCACAGACACCTCGACGCCGACCGACACGTCCACCCCGAGCGACACCTCGACCCCCACCCCGAGCGACACGTCCACCCCGACCCCGAGCGACACCTCCACGCCGACCCCGAGCGACACCTCGACCCCGACCCCGAGCGACACCTCCACGCCGACCCCGAGCGACACGTCCACGCCGACCCCGAGCGACACGTCCACGCCGACCCTCAGTTCGCCGCCGCCCAGCACGCCGGTGACCGCGACGCCGACGCCGAGCCAGACCGTCCCGGTTCCGCCGGTGACCAATCCGCCGCCGGGTTCCGGTACCGGTGGTTTTCCGGTGCCGCCGAAGGTCGGCCACCAGGGGTTCCCGCACCCGCAGCGACCGCATCCGCACAAGACGCTGCGTCCGACCAAGCCGCCGCACAAGAGCGGACCGCATCCCAAGCGCAAGCCATGGCCGGTGACCGTCACCGTGAAGGCGATGCCGGCGCTGGCAGGAGTGCACTTCCGGTTCGACAACCGGATCCTGACCACCGGCGCGAACGGGATCGCCACCTACACCGCCGAACACGACTTCGCACTGCACACGCTGACCGTGACCGACTCGGCCTTCTCGACCGCGGATTCGCGCTACCAGTTCACCCGCTGGGTCGGTCAGCGGGACCCGAACGCCGCGTTCAGCAAGACCGTTTCCGGGCTGCCGCTGCGCGCCAACTACGCGGTCACCGCGGCCTTCGGCCTCCAGCAGAGCTTCCTGCCGAAGCTGGTGAACCAGAACGGCGTGCCGGTCGACCCGGCCCGAGTCAGCTCGATCACGGTCAAGAGTGACACCGGGCAGCTGATCGAGCTGAACCCGTCGTCGCCCACCATGCTCGAGGTGAGCCGGCCGGCGATCCGGCATGGCGTGCTGGTGACGCAGCCGGCCATCTACTCGCTCCAGAGCGTCATCGTCCGAGGCACCAACGTCGTCGACTCGGGACGACAGAGCTTCCGGCCCGGCGGTGACGTGACCTTCGTGACCCAGTTCCACGATCTGGTTATCACCGGCCGGGATGCGCTATTCGGCAGTACCCGAGGCGTCGCCGCGGTCGTCACCTACCCCGATGGCGGCCAGGTCACCATCCCGTTCGATGCCCAGCACCGCGCCGTTCTGCTCGACGTACCTAGAGGTCCGTACAAAGCCAGCATCAAGGCGGGGCACGCTATCGTGGCAAAGGCACAGTTCATCGCGTCGAAGGACAAGACGATCAGCGTGTCGGTGATCAGCATGCCTGACATGGCGGTACTTGGCGGCTCCGGCCTGGTGGTTGCGCTGGGGCTGTTGCTGGTTGGCCGGCTGCGCGGCCGCCGAGGCATCATCCGGCGATTCCGTCGCTCGCTTGACAACGCGCCGCTGCTGCCGCCGGCCAAGGAGAAAGCTCTGCTATGAGGTTCCACCCGAGGACCCGCCGACTCGCGGCACTGGTGGCCGCGGCCGTACTCGGCGGTGTGTTCGGGTATCCGGCACCGGCCGGCTATGCTGCCGGCTCGTCAACCGCCGCGTCCCCGTCGGCGACCGCCGGCTCACCATCGAGGGCGGCGCCGGCTCCCACCGAGCCGCTGTTCGCCTTCTTCTACCAATGGTTCGACCCGAGCTCGTGGAATCGGGCCAAGATCGATTACCCGGCCATCGGTAGGTACTCCAGTGACGACCGGTCGGTGATGCGCGAGCAGATCGAGCAGGCCAAGCAAGCCGGCATCCAGGGCTTCATCGTCAGTTGGAAGGACAGTGTCGTCAACACCAGGCGGCTGCATGCGCTGGCTGACGTCGCCGCCCAGGAGCATTTCAGTCTGGCGATGATCTACCAGGGCCTGGACTTCAACCGGCATCCACTGCCGGCTTCCGAGGTGGCAGCCGACTTCAAGACGTTCGAGGCCCAATTCGCAGCCAACCCGGTTTTCGACCGGCTGGGTGGCAAGACGCTGACCATCTTCAGCGGCACCTGGGAGTTCAGCCACGACGACGTTGCCAAGGTGACCAGGGACGTCCGGTCCCGGATGCTGGTGCTGTCGACCGAGAAGAGCGTGGCCGGCTACCAGCGGATCGCCGATGTGACCGATGGCGATGCCTACTACTGGTCCTCGGTCAATCCGCAAACCAACCCGACCTATTCCAACAAGCTGAACGACATGAGTCGAGCCATCCATGCGGATGGCAAGTACTGGATCGCGCCCTTCGCGCCCGGCTTCGACGCCCGGCTGGTCGGTGGTCAGAAGGCCGTGCCGCGCAATAACGGGGCGACTCTGCGCACCGAATACAACATGGCCATCAAGTCCTCGCCGGACATGCTCGGGCTGATCAGCTGGAACGAGTTCAGCGAGAACACCTATGTCGAACCGTCCCTGCACTACGGCCGGACGTATCTCACTGTGCTGGCCGACCTGACCCACACCGTCGCACCCACCCCGAGCTCTGCCGTGGATTCCAGTGGCAGCAGCCCCGCGGCGCCGGCCCGATCCGGCGGACAGTCCGTCCTGCTCTTGATCGTGTTTCCACTCGCGCTGTTCGTCGGTCTGGCTGTCGCCGGGATCGTGCTGCGCCGCCGGCGTCGCAGGCGCCGGGAGTCGTCTCCGCCGCCACCGGATCAGCCGGACGGATCGGTGGGCAATCAGTTGACCGGCACGGCCGGTCGTGGTTCAGCGCGCTGAACCACCGAACGGTTCGAGTGCGACGGCCCGGCGCAGGTCCGTGACCAACACGCTTGCCGGTGACCCGGAGTGCTGGGTTTCGCATGCCCATTCGGCGAAGTCGGCCAACCCGGCGATCCGTTCGTCGGTCGCGCGGTGGCGGTCCAACCGATCTGCCTGCTCACACAGAAGTTGCTGAAGCTGCCGGACGTGCTGACGGCTACCCAGCAGTTGAAGCTCGAGTTGGCTATTAAGCTGCTCGGATTCCAGTAATTGGCGGCGCAGGCTGTGCAATTCGCTCACCAAGTCATCGATGCTGGCCGAATTGTCTGTCATGCCATCCTCCGCTCAGCTTCGGTGCTTGTGAGGCTACGGGTCGTTGGGGCTTACACCCGGGATTTGATCTTGCGTGTACAAGAATTCGCGGCGAACAGTTCCTACCTTCGCAATCGACCGCTATGGTCTGCACCTGAGTGACCCGCGCCACGTCAGCGGGAGAAGGGAGCAGCTTCTTACTCGGCCTTTGCGCCGGACGGTTCAGGATTGCTGCGTTTCCGTACCGTCCGCGACCTCGAACGGCATGTCTGGAGTGCAGCATTGATTGACCGCAGCGTGATTGACAGCAATCACGACCATCGGACAAATAGCAATTCCCATCCAACTCTCAGCAATTCCCATCGGCGCAGGAGACATTCGCGCCGGCTCCCCGTGATCGCCGCCATCCTCGCCGGATGCTTGGCCTTAGCCGCGGCTCTCACTAATTCCCCAGATCACCGAGCCGCGGCCACCACCGCCGCGACCACCACCAAACCGCGGGTGTTCGCCTACTACTACCTATGGTGGAGCGCTGGTCATTGGCGAACGTCGCTCGGCTCGCACTACCCGACAACGGCATCGCCGCTACCGCTGCCGGCCACGTTGGCGTCCAACGGGTGCAACCCCCGCAGCCTCTACACGGGCAATCACCTGACGGATGTGCCGGCGCACATCTACAGCCAGGACGACCCCGGCTTCATCGAGGCGGACGTGCGGCAGGCGGCCTCCTTCGGCCTCACCGGCTTCATCGTGAACTGGGTGGGCACCGGAACCGCCGGCCAAACGGTCACTAGCAACCCGTACAGCAAGCGGCTTCAGGTGCTGGTCAACGCCGTGCATAAGGTGAACTCGCAGGGCATCCCATTCAAGCTCTGGCTGAGCTACAAGTCCTCGGCGAGCCTGGTGTCGCAGACCGCGATGGACAACGACCTCAAGTACTTCGTCGCACACTATGGCTCGGATCCTGCCTTCGACCGGGCGCAATCGGCCAAGCCGACCGTCATCTGGCAGGGCAGCCGTAAGTATTCGTTGGCCCGCTTGCAGCACGAGAGCGCGACGTTCCGTGGCAAGCTGCGACTGATCGGTGACGAGCAGAGCTGGTCGACCACCCGGGCTCACTACCTGGACGGCGATGCCTATTACTGGTCCTCACAGGACCCGTGGGGCAATCCGCAGTCCTTCGGCCAACTGGCTAACCTGGCGAAGGCGGTACGGGCCAGCGGGACGAACCTGGACGGCTCACACAAGGTCTGGGTGGCACCGTTCGCGCCCGGCTTCGACAAGCAGCTCGCCGGCGGGTCGGCCTGCGTGCCACGTCGGGGCGGGCAAACCATTCGCGCCCTATTCAGCGGCAATGCGACGACCCATCCGGATGATTTCGGGTTGATCAGCTGGAACGAGATCACCGAGGGTTCCTATGTGGATCCGATGACTCGCTACGGCAGCCAGGATCTCAGCGCGCTCAAGCCGTTGATCAGCTGACCCGGACGGCGCGGCAGCAGTCGATCTTGGCGGCCGATGGCTGGTCCGACCTGGATCGACTGCTGCAAGGCTGGTTTATCGCGCGGCGCACGCCGAAGCTCAACCGTGTGCTGCGGGGGGTGACCCGGTTCGGCAGTACCCCCGCGGTGTGCGCCGGGGTAACCGTCGCCAGCATCGGGCTGCGGGCAGCGACCGGCTCGCACGCCGGTCGCCGGCCCAGCCCGGCCGGCAACCTCGCCGTCCTGGTGGCTGGGATCGGAGTACGCAGGCTGTGCCTGATGGCTGGACGCCGGCAGCGACCCGCTGCCGGCGTCCAGCTCTATCCGGTGGCCGGATACTCGTTTCCGTCCGGGCATTCGACCAATGCCGCCATGGCATCGGCCTTGATCACCGCGTCGGTGTGGGACGTCCGATCCGAACTGCCTGGTGTGTGGCCTGCCGTCGCGACCGCTGGTGCGTGCTACACGGTCGCGATCGGCAGTTCACGGGTCTATCTCGGAGTTCATTGGCCGAGCGATGTGCTCGCAGGCTGGGTACTCGGACTCGCCTGGTCGCACATCGCTCGCCGCTATGTCCTCCGTCGTGCTGGTTCGTCGGCTACCGAGTGGTAGTCCCACTGATGGCTGCCGTTGCCGTGGCGCTAGCCAGCACGTACAACCGGTAGGTGTAGACGGTGTTCTGGATGAAGCCGACCGCCATCTGCCCATTCGCATCGGTGGTCCGGGACAGCACGTTCGTCCAGTGGCCGCCGAGGAACCGCTGCAGGTAGACGGTCCGGTTGGCGCTGCGGGTGATGGTGCTACCCACCTGCTGCTTGACCAGGCCGTTGATGTAGACCGCCGAACCCTGGCGTGAGCTGGCGATGTAGGCCGTGGTCACCGCGCTCGCGCCGATGGTCACCGAGTCGATCGCCTTCTTGGTCACCGAGTCGATGGCGTCGACCCGCAGCGAGGTCGGAGACACCGTCACCTTGGCGTATTCGTACGACGTGGCGTTGCGGTAGGCACTCCAGGCCGGCTGGGCGATGGTGAAGGCGTTGTGGCCGTTACCGCCGCCGCCGGTGACGATGTAGGTGACCCCGCCGGTCGCCGGGCTGCCGTTCTTGAGCGGGAAGGTTCGCTCGTAGTTGTGGCTGTTGCCCGACAGCACCAGCGAGACCTTCTCGTTCTGGAACAGCGGCACCAGGATGGCATCCGCCGCCTTCGAGCTGGAGTTGGTGGAGACGCTGCTGTACGGCGGCCGCTGCGTCACCACGATCCGCCACTTGGCCGACTGGTTGGCGCTCAGGTCGGACTGCGCGAAGGCGTACTGCGGGCTGGAGGTGTCGAACGGCTGCTCGGTGTCCAGCACCAAGATGTGCGCGTTGCCCCAGTTGTAGCTGTACCAGCTGTGGTTGCTGCCCGGCATCGGGAAGGTGGTCCAGAACGCGCCGTTGTCGTAGTACTCCTGGTTGCCGTTGGCCGGGAAGAAGGCCTGGCTCTTGATGACCGGGGTGAACTGCTTGAAGAACCGGGCATCGAAGTCGGAGTAGGTGGTGCTGAAGTTCGGATCCGGGTTACCGGCCGATGGGTAGATGTTGTCACCGACGGTCTGCAGGAACGAGGTCCCGGCGGTGGCGATGTTCGCCGCGTTCTGGCCCTCGCCCGGGCTGGCGCCGCCGAAGTCACCGATCGCGGCGAAGGAGAAAGTGCTGCCCGCCGGCGCCGCGGTCCTGAAGGTGGCGGTGGCCAGCACGGCCGAGCCGGTGCCCACGTTGTAGGTGTACGTGCTGCCACCGGTCAGGCCGCTCAGGGTGACCGAGTGTTGCTGCGCGGTGCCGTCGGTGGCGGTGGAGCCCACCGAGCCGATGCCGTAGTGCACCGTGCCGGCCGAGGCGATGTTGGTCCACCAGGAAATCACCGCTGAGGTGGCGGTGACCTTGGAGATGTACGGACCACGCGCCAGCAGGACGGTGCCGGCCGCCGGAGTGGTGGCGAAGGCCGGCGGCTTGGTGCTGGTCGGTGCCGAGATGTTGCCGGCCGAGTCGATCGCCTTGATCACGTAGCCGTACAGGCCGCCCGCGGAGAGCCCGTTGTCGGAGTAACGCAGGCCACCGGGCAGGTCGATCCGGGCGATCGGGGTGGAGGTGTCGGTGTTGTGGAAGACCAGGTAACCCGACACGTCCGCGGTCGGCGAACCGGCCCACACCACGTCAACCCGGCTGCTGGAGAACGCGTGCGCCGCCACGCTGGCGTCGGCCGGTGGGCTCGGCGGCGTGGTGTTCGGGTTGGCCAGTGTGCTGAACGAGGCGGTGGACGGCGACGGCGACACCTGCGCGGTGATGTCAATCGCCTTGATCGAGAACGTGTAATTGGTGCTCGCGTACAGGTGGGTGGCGGTGTAGTGGTTCACCCCGCCATCGGTGGTGGCGATCAGCGTGGACGCACCGCCACCGGCCTGCCGGTAGACCTGGTAGCCCTCGATGCTGACCGTGTCGGTCGCCGGCGTCCAGGAAAGGTTGGCTGAGTTCATCGTGACACCCGACACCGAGACCGGGCCGGGCGGCGTCGGGGAACCCGTCACTGCGGTAGCGGCATGGGGGAGCGTCAGCAAGCCCACGACCAAGCCGGTTGCGGCGAGTCCGGCCAGGCCGGTGCGGCCCGCGGATCGTCCAATTCGTCTCATCAATAATCCTTCCGGTACTGCGGTGAAATGACGCGGGCGGTTTGCTGCCGCCGGATACTGCCGGATAAGAGTAAGCCCGGTGCCTGATCCAGTCCGTCGGGGTGATGAGCTCTGCTTGCTCAGTCGGACACGCCAGCGCATCGGAGAACGAGATAAGCCTGCCATGCCGAAGCATCAACCCCTACTCGACCGTTGGGCCAGCGACATGCCGGCATATAGCGGCCTAAAGGGTGTAAAGCGGCTCATGGACATCCCCCGATGTTGATATGACGTTAACTCTTATGGTGCCTACGCGCAATCCTTGGATGAGGAATGGCCGGTTTTTGGCGACGTTGGCTGGACCTGTAGTTCACGTTAGCTATGCATCCGACGTCGCTCGCATGGACAGCCACCCAGCCCACTACTACACTATTTAATAGTAACTCTGTAAGCCTATCACCAGGTCGACGAACGAGAGGGGTTGTGCCATGTCCGCCAGCGAGTTGGTTGCGATCGAGGACATCGGTAGTTACTACGACCAGATGGGCGGCCTCATTGAGATCATGGGCGGCAACATCCATGTCGGCTACTGGACCTCTGACGACGACCAGACCCCGCTGTTAGAGGCGATCAACCGGCTCACCGACATCGTCGGCGAAGCACTCGACCTGCAACCGGGCGAACACGCGATAGACATCGGCTGCGGCGTGGGGGTGCCTGCGATCCGGCTCGCCCAGCGGGTCGAGGCCAGGATCACCGGCGTGACGATCAGCGCCTGGCAGGTGCAGGAGGCGACCCGGCGGATCAAGGCGGCCGGCCTGCGCGGGCAGGTCGTGATCGAGTATGGCGACGCGGCAGCCCTGGCCTACCCGGATGCAAGCTTCGACAAGGCGCTGGTGTTCCAGTCGCTTCAGCACGCCAGTGACCTCGGGCAATGGCTGCGGGAGACGGTTCGGGTGGTACGTCCGGGTGGCCGGATCGTGCTCACCGAGTTCATTACCGAGGTCGGCTTGACCCCGCACGAGACCGAGATCCTGCTCGCCGGGGCGATGCACCCGCCGCTGCGGCATGCCGAACTGCTCGACATCGTCCGCGCCAACGGCCTGGTGATCGACGACGTGATCGATTGCGGTGACCGGATCCGCAAGTCCTACCCCAGCTACTTCGACCGCCTCGACCGGCATCGGGAACACCTGGTCGAGGCGTTCGGCGAGGAGCGCATCCAGCAGCAACGCGATGCCATGGCGACGCTGTTGCCCATCTACCGGGATAAGATCGGCTATCTGATCATTACCGGCCACCGGCCGGAGTAACCCAGCTGCCGTCATCAGTAACCGGATTGTGCGAGGAAGCGAGTTCCAGATGGCCGAGTCCGCCGATCTGCGCCTCAGTGAGATGCCACCGGCCAAGGCCGGGATGCTCATCCATCGACCACCGCAGCAGGTCTTCCAAGCCTTGACCGATCCCAGCATCACCACCCGATTCTGGTTCACCAAGAGCAGCGGTGAGCTCGCGCCGGACGCAACCGTCCGCTGGGAATGGGAGATGTACGGGGTGTCGAAGAAGGTGTCGGTCAAGCAGTTCGAGGCCGACCGGTTGCTGGTCGCAGATTGGGGCTCGGACGACTCGCCGACCACCTTCTCGATCAGGTTCCTGCCCTGGCGCGAGGACACCTTCCTGGACGTCACCGAGGCCGGATTCACCGGCACTACTGACGAGATCCTTGCCGGCGTACTGGATTCCACCGCCGGTTGGACCATGGTGCTGTCCGCACTCAAGGCGCTGCTCGAACACGACATAGTGCTGAGCCTGGTGGCCGACAAGGCACCGCCGGCGGGCCTGAAGCTCTGACCATTATGCGGGGCTCAACCTAGACAGCTTGTCTACTTGATATAGACATAGTATAACTGGTCGATGCCGGCGGTTCGCAGCGCGTTCAGCACCGAGGTCGACTCCTTCGCCGAACTGCACGCGGACTTCTTCGCGCTGACCGAGGCGATCAACTGGTGCACGGCCAGCACCGTTGACGGCCGAGGCCGGCCGCGCAACCGAATCCTGCATGTCGACTGGCAACTCGATAGTGACCGGCCGGTGGGTACGGTAACCACCCACCGGACGCCGGTGCTGATCGCGCACTTGGCTGGCAATCCGTTCCTCTCCTGTGCTTATTGGACGCCTGAACACAACGTGGTGTATGCCGATTGCGCGACGTCCTGGATAGCTGATCAGCCAGCCAAGCAGCTCGCCTGGGGTGTGATGGCGCCGAAGGCGATCGGGCTGGGCTACGACCCGTACGCGGCCTGGCCCGATGGACCGACCGATCCGACGTTCGCGGTACTGCGGTTGCAACCGTGGCGGATTCAGATCACGCTGGCAGACCTTTCGACCGCCCGCACAGTGGCGTCCTCGCGGGTCTGGCACCAGTAAGCGCCGCAGCCATCGCGGGCCCGGCATATTGCAGATTACTGTAAAATCATATAGCATCGTTAGAACGCTGTCCGGGCCAGCCCGACGCTGGCTCCGCGCACCAGCGATCCAGGTTGTAGTGCAGCCAGGCCGGCTGCCGAGCCCCGGGAAGAGGTAGGAAATGGCCCAGACCACGCCCGACGAAAACAAGGCATTCGTCCAACGCTTTTTCGACCAGGTGGTCAACCAACGCAACGTAAGCGCCCTGCCGGACTTCACAGCGGTAGCCGACGGCGGCGGCACTTGCGGTGGCACCAGGTTCGCCGATCTGGTCTCGGATCCGGCCCTACGGGGCGGCGGATTCGCGCCCGCGGCCGCCGGTGGTGGCCGTGGCGGCGATGTTGACGTGCAGGCGTGGCAGGCCTTCACCGAGCACGTCCTGCAAGCGTTCCCCGACCTGAACGTCCACATCGACTCGCTGGTAGCCGAGGGTGACACGGTCGTGGTGCGCTGGAGCGCTCGGCCGACCCACCAGGGCGAGTTCCTCTCGACCCCGGCCACCGGGCGGAAGGTCCACCTGCAAAGCACCGACTTCTTCACCTTCAAGGACGGCAAGATCGCATCGGTCAGCTCGCACCCGGACACCGCGCGCGTCCTGCACGCGCTCGGCCACCTTCCGCAGACGCCGCTGGTGACCGCACTGGTGAAGCCGGCCGCCGAGTGAGCCCTGGCTCGGGTAGGTACTGATCGCTCGTCAGTTCGTGGAAGGAGTCAAGGATGACCATTGCCCTGGAACCACGCCGGCGCGCCAAGCCGTCCGAGTTGCAGATCCGCAAGTTGAACAAGGTGTTCATGTCGTTTGACCCCGACGGCGACGGTGTGATCGACGTGCTGGATCTCACCGGCATGGCACAGCTCTACTGCGACGCCTACCACGTGCCGACCCGCAGCGAGGCGTGGCGGAACATCCACGGCCGCGCCCAAGCCATGTGGCGGGCGATCGAGCAGCGGACCGGCACGCTCAACCCGGCCAAGCTCACCAGGCAGGAGTGGATCGACTGGATGAGCAGCACCGAGTATGCCGACTACGTGGCGCTGGCCGCGATCCCGTTCAGCATGGCCGCGTTCGCGCTGGCCGACGCGGACGGTGACGGCCGGTGCCAGGTCGAGGAGATGAGCGAGGCGCAGCGTAGATCCGGCATGAGCGAACGTGAGATTCGCTGGTCGTTCGGGCTGCTGGACTCCGACTCCGACGGCTATGTCACCGCCGCGGAGTTCGAGCAGGCACTCGAGGAGTATTACCTCAGCGACGACCCGGACGCACCTGGCAACTCCATCGCCGGCGACCTGTGATTCGATGACCACCATCGCACGGTCGCCGGCGACGGCGCCCGGCCGGCTGCCGGTAGTCGGGCACGCCCTTCAGATGAAACGCCGGCCGGGCGACTTCCTGCTCTCGTTGCAGGATTCCGGCGACGCGGTCACGATCATCCAGCTCGGCCCGAAGCAAATGTACGTGGTCAACGAGCCGGGGCTGATTCGCGAGTTGCTGCGGGATCCGGAAACCTTCGCGCGGGGCGGCCCGATCACCGAGCGATTCCGGATGATGTTCGGCAACGGCCTGGGCATTTCCGAGAGCGATTTCCATCGCCGGCAACGGGCAATTATCCAGCCGGCCTTCGACCATTCCCGGATCATGCAGTACACCGAGCGGATGAGCGAGGTAGTCGCGCAGCGGACCGCCGGCTGGCCGGACGGTGGGCGGTTGGCCGTCGACAAGGAGATGGACAACCTCGCGCTGACAAATGTCACGCAGGTGATTTTCTCGGCCGACACCGCTATCGACATCGCCGAGTTCGTGGCCGCCACCACGGTACTGCTAGGCGGCCTGTTCCGACGGATGACCGACACCATCGGCCTGACCAAGTTGCCGACACCGGCGAACCTGCGGTACCGGGCGGCCACCGAATATCTGCGACGGACTATCAACCAGGTGATCACTGACTACCGTGCCAGCGGGGTCGACCGCGGAGATTTGCTGTCCACCATGCTGTACGTCCGAACCGAGGCCGGTGAACCGGCGATGTCGGATCAGCAGCTGCACGACGAGGTGATGACCTTCTTCATCGCGGGCAGCAATACCGTTAGTAACACGCTGTCCTGGGCGTTGCACGAGATCGCCACCCACCCGGAGGTAGAACGCCGGCTGCACGAGGAGGTCGACCAGGTGCTGGCTGGCCGACCGGCCGGCTACCACGACGTGGCCCAACTGGACTACACCAGGCGGGTAATCACCGAGACGCTGCGCAAGCGCACCCAGGGCCTGTTCCTGAGCCGGATGACCACGCGCGACACCGATCTCGGCGGTTATCGGATTCCGGCCGGTACCGACGTCCTGTACAGCTTCCACGCGCTCAACCACAACCCGGTGATCCATGCCGACCCGGAACGGTTCGACCCGGACCGCTGGCTGCACGAGCGGGCCAAGGCCATCCCCCGAGGCGCTTTCATGCCGTTCAGCGTCGGTGTTCACGGTTGCATCGGTGACCAGTTCGCCTGGGTGGAGATGATCGTTTTACTGGCTACCATCACCGCTCGCTGGCAGCTGGCCTCGGTACCCGGTCATCAGCCCAAGCCGAAGCTGGCGATCACCATGCCGGTTGATTCGCTTCCGATGATCGCGCACCGTCGGCGGGTGGCCGCGGTGAGCGGCTGAAACTACCCGGCAATCCCGGTGAGAACTGCCCGCCTGGGTCGTCAGCGGCTGACGACCCGGGCGGCGCATTGCCGATTGGCCTACTCGGCAAGGGCCGCGGCGCACCTGGCACAGCGCAGCCCGAGCGGCAGCGCGTCCCATGCGGTACCGGTCGATGGATACGCTTGCATCGCCAGGCCACATACCGTCGCCAACCACAGTTGCCCGTCGTAGCTCGCTACCGCGTGCAGTCGGCCGGGCCGGCCGGTCAGGTCGTACTCGACGGCATCGAGATAGTGCGTCGCGGTCATTGCCGGACCCCGCCTCGCTGATGTGGCGCCGCGAGCACGTCCAGGTTGACGGCCTTGCACGCCCGGGCAGCGAAGTCGCAGTACCAGACATGTTCGCCATCCCAGGTCATCCCGGTGGGATGCCCGGCCACCTGGACCGTGTCCAGCAGTTCACCGCTCGTGGTGTCGACGGCGCGCAGTAGGCCGGTCTCGAACTCGCCATATACCACGACTCCGTGAGCGTAGGTCGCGCCGGACGGCGCACCGGCAATCGGAAACTCGACCTGAGGGGTCATGGTTTCCATATCGCGAAGTTGGAGCACCGATGGCGAGCGCAGGCACATCCAGATGCCTTCCGGGCCCATCTCGATGCCGCACAGTCGGCCACTGGACGGCAATACCTGCTTCTGGCCGACGACCTGACCGGTGTCCGGATCGATCAGCACTATTCGCTTGGGCCGGCCACCGACCTGGCACAACAGCCCGTCGTGGTAAGCCAGGTCGGCTCGTACCCAACCGGACTCGATGGTGCGCAGCACCGCACCGGTGGCCGGGTCGAGGGCCCAGATCCTGCCGGCATCCTGGTCGGAGTGCCAGAGCCGGGCACCGTCCCAGGTGAGGCCGCACAGGTAGCCGGCCGGCGCCGGTATCGATCGGATGACCGGGACGGTACTGAGGCTGCTAGTCATCTCCTGCTCCTTTCATCGGTCTGCTCCTGAGCCAGAGATTGGTCAGGTCGCCGTTGAGCACCGGGTAAGGCAGCCAGTTGCGCACTCGGGTGGCGTGCAGCCAGTACTGGTGGGCGAACAGGATCGGCACCACTGCGCAATCGGCCAGCACCTGTGCTTCGGCCTGGCGGAATAGCTCGTCGGCGCGGTCCTGCTCGGCCGAACCGAGCGCGGCCGCCAGCAGCCGGTTGGTGTCGTCGCTGCGGTAATGGCCGAAGTTGGAACCCCAATCGTCGTTGTCGGACACCCCGGAACTGTCGAACAGCGCCTGGAGGTACACCCGGCCGTTGTTGCCGTGCCAATCGGGTTCCCAGCCGGACAGCGCGATATCCCAGCGTCCCTGCCGGGCGCCCTCGGCCGAGGTCAGGTAGTCGGCGAAGAATTCATTGATGGAAGCCGGCACCAACTCGACGTGGATGCCGGCCCGGCCCAGGCCGTCCCGCACGACCCGGGCCGTCTCAGGATGGATATCCCGGTCTCGAAAGACCAACCGGACCGTCAACCCGTCCGGGTAGCCGGCCTCGGCAAGCAGGGCGCCCGCTCGATCGGGGTCACCGGCACCACCGGGCGTGGCGTACGGCTGATACGGCAGGTGTGCCGTGCACAGCGGCGGCAGGATCTGCTCGGCGATGTCGTTGAGGCGCGGGCCGCCCCAGACCTCGGACACCGCGGCCTTGTCCACCGCATATTGGAGTGCTTCGCGCACCCCACGATTTGCCATTGCGGCCTGTTGATTCGGGCTCAGGAAGTTGATCACCAGGTACGGGCTGAGCAGGCCTGCCGGGTAGATCTCCAAGCGTGGGTCGTTGCTGGCGAACAGCTCCGGCAACCGGGCGGTGGGTGGCTGAATGTCCCACAGCATGTCCGCGGCACCCGAGGTGACCAGCTCGAAGCACTTGTCCTCGTCGTAGCCCTGCTGGACCTGGATGCTGTCGACGTAGCCGGCACGTAGCTGGTCGGTTTCCGGTGCCCAGGCCGGGTTGCGCTCCAAGGCGATCTCCGCGCCGGGCAGGTAGCGAACCAGCCGGTACGGGCCGCAGGACTGGATCCGCTGTTCGAGCTCGGCGCTACCCGGCGGGTAGGCCAGATACTCCAGCGGTGCCGGCGTGGCGAACGGCAATGCCAGCATGTTGAGCAGGTCCGGCATCGGCCGGCAAGTGGTGAAGCTGACCGTGCGCTCGTCCTCGGCCCGGGCGCCGACGAGCTTCACCGTCTCCAGGTAGTCGGCGATCGCGGCCGGTTCTCGACCCGCGGTCAGCAAGCCGTCCCGGAATTCGGCCAATCCCTCGATCGCGCTGAGGTAATACGACAAACCCGGGCTCGGTGCCAGCGGGTGCGCCAACCGCTTGATGCCGCGCACCACGTCCCAGGCGGTGATCGGTCGGCGTCCGGTCGGAGCATCCCAGCAGACGCCGTCCTTGAGAGTGAATCGATACCGGCGGCGCTCGTCGTCGAACGGCCCGGCCGCCTCGGTGGCCAGGTCAGCCACGATCACCGCGGTCGCCGACCGGTCACGGCTGGCGCGGTAACTGACCAACTGGCGGGTGTAGGCGCGAATTACTCCGCGGGTCACGGTGTGGTAGGCCAGCGCCGGATCGAGGTAGTCGACGTCGCCGGCGCCCACCAGCGTCAGGATGCCGCCTCGCCTGGCGGATTGCTCGCTGATCATTGGGCATCCGATACGAGCCAGAGGTTGGACAGATCGAACCACCGGTCGACGGTCGGCATCGCGATCGCGTTGCGCACCCGCGCACCGCGCAGGTGCGGGATGGTCGGGGCATGCGCGAGGATCGGCACGATGGCCGCGTCTCGCATGACGTTCAAGTCGACCTGGTGCCACAGCTCGGTGGCCTGTGCCGGATCACCGACGCTGAGGGCCTGTTCGATCAGCCGGTCGACCACCGGGTTGCTGTAACCACCGTAGTTGCTGGTGCCCCGGGCGAAGTTGGTCTGAAACATCGGCTGAAGGTAGGCCCGGCCGTTATTGCCGTACCAGTCCGGCGTCCAGGACGGCGCCGAGATATCCCACCTGCCGGCCCGCGCGTTCGCCGGGTCCTGAAGGAACGGGTAATAGTCGGCGTGCCCGAACGCGACGAACCGGACGGTGATACCGCACTGGGCGAGATCTGCCGCATAGGAATGCGCAACCTCCGGGTTGGCGTCGACGTCCCGATGGGCGGCGATCAGGGTTAGTTCATCTCGGTAACCGGCCTCGGCCAGCAGCTGCCGGCTTCGCCGGGGATCGCCACGGTCGCCCGGCGTCGGGTAGAGATCGAATTCTCGGTGACCGTCGTTGCACGGCGGGATGGCGTTGTGCGCCGGTCGCATGACGGTGCCGGCCTCGAGCTTGTCGTAGATCTCGGCGATTGCGATCTTGTCGATGGCGTAGGCGATTGCTTGCCGCACCTTGAGCTTGCCGATCGCGCCATCGGCGTTCGGACTCTGGAAGTTGAACACCAGGTACGGGTTCAGCGCGTAGCCGAGGTCGTTGCCGGGATCGGTCGGGTTCACCTCGTACGGCTCGGTAATCGGTGACGCCCAGGACAGGTCGGCGCGGCCGGTGGCGATCTGCTCACCGACCTGCTCCGGCGTGGCCTTCTCCATTCGAACCTGGAGACCGTCGAGGTACTGGTGCCGAATGTCGTCGGATTCCGGGCGCCAGGCCGGATTGCGGGCCAGCCGGATCTCCTGCCCGTGCCGGTACCAGGTGATCCGGTAGGGGCCGTTGGAGCGCACCCCGGCTCGGAACTCGGCGCTGTCCGGGACGAAGGCGTCGTATTCCACCGGGGCGGCTGAGGCGAAGGTCAACGCCAGGATGTTGAGGAAGTCGTTGGCCGGCCGGATCAACCGGAATTGCAACGTCAGCTCGTCCAGCGCGCGAATGCCGGCGATCTCATGGCTGTTCTGGAAACCGGCCAGCTCGGCCGGGCTAGCGATCGGATCCGGCACCGCCTCGGCGTAGGCGTCGCAGTAGTCGGCCATGCCGAGGATCGTGCTGGTGAAGTAGCTGATGGCACCCGCCCTGGTCACCGGATTGCACATCCGCTTGAATCCACGTACGAAATCGGCGGCGGTTACCGCCCGAACCGGCGAACTGTCCCAACCCACCCCCGGACGCAGCCGGATGGTGTACGTCGCGAGATCGGCGCTCAGCCCGCCGTTGTCCCGGGTGGGCACCTCGGCCGCGACATCCGGCACCGGCGTGATGGCTGCCTGATCGCGCAGGTCGCGCACCGCCCGGTAGCTGAATAGCTGGCGAGCGAACAGCCGGATGATCTGGCCACCCAGCGCGTAATAAGCACACGCTGGATCCAGATGGTCCATGCTGCCGGGCCCATATAGCCGCAGGGTGCCGCCGTATCGTGGTGGACCGTCCATGACGTCCCCCTCCCGGAATCAGGCCATTTCGTCGGCAAGAGCAGCCATGACGTCCAGCACCCGGTCGATCTCGTCACGATCGCTGAACAGATGGGTGCACAGCCGTGCCGCGTAGCGCATCCGCGCCGACCCCAGGACGTCGAACTCGACCCACCGGATCCAGATCTTGTGCTCGCGCTCCAGCCGGTTGACGTAGACATCGAACTTGTGCCCGTTCGAAGCGTCCTCGGCGGACCGGAACGGCTGGAACGCGGTGACCGGGGAGTTCAGCCGGTCGTCGGCGGCCGGCGAGTAGAGCGCGGCCGGTCCGAACCGCTCGGCGATGCGCTGCTTGGCATATCGGCCCAGTTCCAGCACGTACTGCTCGATCCTGTCCCGGCCGATCTCGTCCCAGATCTCACAGGCTTTCGCAAGCGCCGCGGCCCGCGCGATGCTGGCGCTGCCGGCGCTCTGGAGGTAGTCGCCCATGTTGTTGGTGGCAGCGGTGTCCGGATGCGAGCGGGGTGGCGGCGCACCCTCCAGCGGATACCAGGTTGAGATCACCGGCCAAAAGGCGGGCAACGGCAGCGGGTTGTACTGCGGCAGCACCCGGTTGCGCACGTACAGCAGGCCGGTGCCGAGCGGGCCGCATTGCCACTTGGAGCCGGAGCCCACCAGGAAGTCCACCCCCAGCGCACGCAGGTCGCAGTTCAGCATGCCGGGCAGTAGCGCGCCGTCGACGACGGTGATCAACCCGTGCCGCTGGGCGAGTTCGCACAGTCCGCGCATCGGCATTCGGATGCCACCGAACAGCGTCACCGCGGCGAAGAACATCGCCTTGGTCCGCGGGGTGATGGCGGAGGAGAAGAGCTGGAGGATTTCTTCCTCGCACACGTCGTAACCGGTGGGCAGGGTGATCTTGCGGACCGAGACGCCGTAGCGGTTGTGGGCCAAGTTGAGGTTGGACAGCACCGAAAAGCACTCGTGGGTGGTGGTCAGCACCTCGTCGTCCGGGCCGAGCTCGAGGCCGGCGATGACCCGGCTCATGCCCTCGGTCGCGTTGTGGCAGATGACCAGCTCGTCCTGGTCGACACCGAAGTCCGCGGCGATGGCCGACCGGTACTCCGGGTACAGGCTCGGCGGGTAGATGTTGGCGAGACTGCCGGTCCATTCCCGAGTAACCGCGGTGTAGACCTCCAGCACCTCGCGCGGCATGACCCCGACGGTGCCGGAGTTGAGATGGGCGGCGTCCGGATCGAGGGGAAAGATTCCCCGCACGGTGCGCCAGGATGCGGTGGCCAGCGAGCCGGCTGCCCAGCCCTCCGAGCTGGCCGGGGCTTCCAGGGTCGGCGCATGCTGAGTCACGGCTGTCCTCCGTACGGGTAGCTGGACGCCCAGCCACGCTACCATATAATAATAAAGCTACCAGCCGCGCTGGAAGCATGGATGATCTTGTAAATTCAGGGCACTCTGCTCCGTGGTGGTGCAGCTGACTTGCTAACCAGATAGCTATGACCGCGAGGTGGGACGATGCCCTTGACCGCCGCCGCTGCTCCCACCAGCACCGAGTTCCCGACCGATACCGCCCGGGCGCTGGCGGCCGCCACCTTCGATCGGACGGCTCGGCTCGGCGCCCAGCACACCGACTTCCGGCTCAGCCGGCGGCGCAAGCTCGAGGTCTTCGTCCGCGACCGCCGGCCGCAGGGTGGCGAGGATAACGCCGAGCTCGGTCTCGGGATCCGGGTGCTGGTTGACGGGGTCTGGGGATTTGCCGCCGAAGCCGAGTTGACCGCGGCCGCCGCGGTGCGCGCGGCCGAGCGTGCCTGTGCGACCGCGCGGATGCTGCGCCCGTTGCGTGGTAAGCCGGTGGAACTCGCCCCCGAGCCGGTGTATCACGACGGCTGCTGGAGCTCCAGCTATCAGATCGACCCGTTCGAGATGCCGAGCGCGGAGCGGGTTGCCACCTTGCAGGACTGGAGCGATCTGCTGCTGAAATCACCCGATGTCGACCACGTGCTGGCCAAGCTGGTGGTCTGCCGGGAGGACAAGTTCTACGCCGATGCAGCCGGCACCAGTACCACCCAGCGACGGATCTGGCTGCACCCGATGGTGACCGCGGTGCGGCTGGGGCGAGGCAGCGCTGGCTTTCAAACGATGCGTACCGTCGGGCCACCGGTGGCCCGCGGCTGGGAGTACCTGACCGGTAGCGGTTGGGACTGGGCCGGTGAGCTCGCCGCCCTGCCGGAATGGCTTGCCGGCAAGGCCGCTGGGCCCTCGGGGCCGACCGGCACGTTCGATCTGGTGATCGATCCGACCAACCTTTGGCTCACCATCCACGAGTCGATCGGGCATGCCACCGAGCTGGATCGGGTGCTCGGTTACGAGGCGGCCTATGCCGGCACCTCGTTCGCCGGCATCGATCAGCTCGGCACCCTGCGGTACGGCTCGCCGATCATGAATGTCACCGCCGATCGCACCACCGAGTCCGGACTGGCCACCATCGGCTATGACGATGAGGGGGTGGCCACCCAGTCCTGGGATCTGATCCGGGACGGCGTGCTGGTGGGCTATCAGGTCGACCGGCAAACCGCGGCCACGGTGGGCCTGGCTCGCTCCAACGGTTGCGGATATGCCGACTCGTTCGCGCATCCGCCGGTGGCACGAATGGCTAACGTGTCGCTTCGCCCGGCGCCGGCCGGCCCGGACACCAGCGAGCTGATCAGCGCGGTGTCCGACGGCGTGTATGTGGTCGGCGACAACAGCTGGTCGATAGACATGCAGCGGTACAACTTCCAGTTCACCGGGCAGCGGTTCTACCGGATTCGGCACGGCCGGCTTGCCGGCCAGCTGCGCGATGTTGCTTACCAGGGCTGCACACCTCAGTTCTGGAACTCGCTGCGAGCACTGGGTGGCCCGCAAACCTACCTGCTGTCCGGCGCATCCCTGTGCGGCAAAGCACAGCCCGGTCAGCTGGCAGCGGTCAGCCACGGTTGCCCGGCGGCGCTGTTCGAGGGTGTCGAGTTGCTGAACACGGCAAGCCGATGAGCTGGTCATCGCAGGAGATCGCCGAGCGCGCGGTGCAGCTGTGCCGGGCCGACGGTTGTCTGGTCATGGTGACCGAGCAGAGCGAGGCGAACGTGCGGTGGGCCAGCAACGCGCTCACCACCGACGGGACCGCGCGCAGCCGGCGGGTCACCGTGGTGGCGACAGTGGCCGGCGCTGAAGGCACCAGCGCTGGCGTGGTGTCGGCGAGCGGTGACGTCGCCGGCATGTTGGCGGATCTCGTCAGTACCGCTGAGCAGGCGGCCCGGACGGCCGATCCCGCCGAGGATGCCCAGCCGCTGTTGACGAGCGCCGGTGCCGGCACCGACTGGCTGGCGCCCATTCCCGAGACGTCGATGGCCGCGTTCGGCACCTTCGCACCTTCCCTCGGAGCTGCCTTTGCCGAGGCCGCTGCCGCCGGTCGAGCGCTGTACGGATATGCCGAAGACTGCGTCCGGGCGACCTTCCTCGCCACCTCCAGCGGGCTGCGGCTTCGCACCGACCAGCAGTCGAGCTATATCGAACTCACCGGGCGGTCGGTGGACGGCCGGCGTTCGGCCTGGGCAGGGGTGGCCGGTGATCTGAGCGAGGCAGCGGTGCTGGAGCTTTACCGACAGGTCGATCGCCGGCTCGGCTGGGCCGACCGCCGGCTGGAATTGCCACCGGGTCGCTACCCGGTACTACTGCCGCCGGTAGCGGTGGCTGACCTGATCAACTACGCCTACTGGGCGGCCGACGCCCGGCGGACGGCAGACGGGCAGACCGTCTACAGCACCCGGGACGGCGGTACCCGGCTCGGCGAACGGCTCAGCTCGGTGCCGCTGACCTTGCGTGGCGATCCGGGCGAGCCCGGGCTGGAGTGTGCACCGTTCGTACTGGTCACCGCCGGCTCGGAGGCACCGGTGTCCTACTTCGACAGCGGATTGCCGCTTCACTGCACCAATTGGATCGACGGCGGTGTGCTCGGCGCGCTGGTGCAGACCCGGCACTCGGCCGCGCTGACCGGCCTGCCGTTGACCCCGCACATCGACAACCTGGTGCTGGAGGGCGCCGGTGCCGCCGGCTCGCTGGATGACCTGATCGCCGGCCTGGATCGTGGACTGCTGCTCACCACCGTCTGGTACATCCGGGAGGTCGACCCGGCCAGCCTGCTGCTCACCGGCCTGACTCGAGACGGGGTGTTCTTGGTGGAGCGTGGCGAAGTGGTCGGTGCGGTCAACAACTTCCGGTTCAACGAGAGCCCGGTGGGCCTGCTCGGCCGGGTGCAGCGGGTGGGTACATCGGTGCCGGTGCGCGCCCGAGAGACCGGCGAGGCGTTCGCGCACTGCGCCATGCCCCCGCTTCAGGTGGCCGACTTCACCATGTCCTCGGTGAGCCCGGCGGTCTAGTAGCCGGATCCGGACACCTTGCCGATCACTGGAAATATACATAGCATCTCAGACGCAGTGGCTATGCGTAGACGTGAGCTCCACTAGCGCACCTGTCCGGCCACCGGCGAAGCGTGAGGCGAGCCATGGACCAACGGAACCTGCTGATGCATCAGGCGATGCTTGGTGATCGCAGCCGCCTCGACGCCTATGACAAGGCGCTCTCCCAGGTCGTTCGACCGGGCGCGGTGGTGGCTGATCTGGGCGCCGGCACGCTGGCACTGACCGCGCTCGCGCTGCGGCATGGTGCCGGCCAGGTCTATGCCATCGAGGCGGATCCGCAGCTGGCGACGGTCGGCGAGCGCATCATCGAGGCCAGCGGATGGGCTGACCGGGTCACCCTGATCCACGGCGACGCCCGGTCGGTATCGCTGCCCGGCAAGGTGGACGTGATCGTCGCCGAGCTGATGGGCAACCTCGGCCCGGAAGAGGATATGAGCAGGATCCTGCATGTCTTCCGGCGCCGGCACCTGCGAGCCGGCGGGGTGGTGGTGCCGGAGCGGTTGGTGAGCTATCTGGCTGCTGCCCAGTTCGACGACGAGGGCTGGGGCGTCTGGCGTGACGGCTTCCTGGACATGCGGCTGGACGTTATCCAGCAGCATGCCGAGCCAGGCGCGCACTTGCACTTCTTTACCAGGCCCCCCGGCCTGCTCGGGCCGCCGGCGGTGCTTGCCGACAGCGCCGCCGGCAACGGCGCGATCGGCGCCGGCCGGCCACTGCGCTTGCCCATCGACCGACCGGCGACCTTGCATGCGGTGCTGGGGTACTTCCGGGCGACCCTGGTGCCCGGGGTCTGCCTGTCCAACTTTCCGTCCTACCCGGGTTGCAACTGGGCGGTCTGGGTCTGGCCGGTACGACACACCGCGGTCGGGGCAGGCGACGAGCTTCAGCTGCGGCTGCGGATACCGGACGGTGGCCGGATCGTCACCGACTGGTTGCTCGACTGCCGGCTGCGCCGGAAGGGGGAGTGATGATGCTCTATGCGGCAGGCTCGGTCCACGACATCTCCGTCGACGCCGAGCACCTCTGCGGGCTGACCTGGTTGGGGGAGTCGCTGTGGTTCGCCGATGCGGGCCGGGAACGTGTGGTGGCGGTGGATCCGTACGACGGCGAGGTGCTGACCGTCATCGGTTGCCCGGAGCTGCGACGCGGGTTGGCCACCATCGACGGGCATCTGGTCTATGCCGCCGGGCCGGACTATCGACTGCGCATCGTCGATCCGGATGGCGGTGACCTACTTGCCGAGGTCCGCAATCCGCGCGCCGGTGAGGAGATTACCGCGCTGGAGGGCGGCCGGCAGGGGCTGTGGATCGGTTACCGGCACAGCCTGGAACTGCGCAATACCAGGGACTTCGGCCTGGTTACCAGCGTCGGGGTGCGCGGCAAGGTAACCGGAGCCACCGTGACCGACCGCTATGTGGTCTACTCCGACCGGGCGGCGGAGTCGATCATCGTTGCGGATCCGGCTTCCGAACAAGAGATCCTGCCGATCAACGTGCACGGCAGCCCGACCGGGCTGACCTGGGACGGCGGCCGGATCTGGTACTGCGACAACTCCGCCAACCGACTGCGCGCGATCGACGTCCCCGGCATCGTGCGGTCGCTGTGAAAGAACCCGGCCGAGCAGCATTAGCCTTGCGATCATTGGTCATCGGCTACCGGGTGGCGGTCGGTATGTTGATCGCGCTGGGCAGTGCGGCCGGGGCCGCCCGCCGCGGCCGTCCCGAGGCAAAGCGGGAACTGGCTCGTCAGGTGACTCAGCTGCTGATCCGACTCGGGCCGACCTTCGTCAAGGCCGGCCAGATCCTGGGCGCTCGTCGCGACATCGTGCCGCCGGTGCTGTGTGACGAGCTGTCGGTACTGCGCGACGAGGTTCCCGGGCTCAGCCCGGAACAAAGTCGCGCCGCGCTGGTCGGGGTGTACGGCGCGGATCTGGACCGTACGTTCGATGCGATCGACTACGTGGCGGTAGCGGCGGCCAGCGTTGCCTGCGTGTATCGGGCCAGCCTGCTGGACGGCACCGAGGTGGCGCTGAAGCTTCAACGGCCCGGCATCAGCCGATTGATGGCCGCCGACCTGGCCCTGGTGCGGCGCGGTGCGGCGATGGTGGCCCGGCTGCCGGCCTTTCGCGGGGTGCCGGTACGCGAGCTGATGGATAACCTGTGCGACGCGGTGCTCGGACAACTGGACTTCGACCGCGAGGCGGACAGCCTGCGGCGGATGCGTACCGAGTTGTCGGCGCTGCCGCGGGTGCTGGTGCCACGGGTGCATGTCGAGCTCAGCCGACCGACCTGCATCGTGATGGACTACCTGCCCGGACTGGATGTCGGCACCGGCGCCCGGTGTTCGCTGGTCGCCCGCCGGGAGTTCGCGGCTTCGACGCTGAACGTCATGTACCAGATGCTGTTCATCGATGGGTTCGTCCACTGCGATCTGCATCCGGGCAACCTGTATTTCCTGCCGACCGGGCAGGTGGTGGTCCTGGATGCCGGCTTCAGCGTCCAGCTGTCGGACACCATGCGCCGGTTGTTCGCCGAGTTCTTCTTGAACATGTCGATCGGACGAGGCCGGCGCTGCGCCCGGATCGTCATCGAAAGCTCGCTCGGGCTGCGGCCGGGTGCCGACGTCGAGTGGTTCAGCACCGAGCTGGCCGCGCTGGTCGATCGCAATTTCGGCTTATCGGCCAAGGAATTCAGCCTGATCGGGTTTGCCACCGAGATGTTCGATATCCAGCGCCGACACGGCATCGTGGCTACCCCGGAGCTGGTCTTTCCGTTGCTTTCGCTGCTGGTCATCGAGCCGACGGTGCGCGAACTTGATCCCGACATCGACTTCCAGGTGATCGCCAGGCCAGTGCTAAACCGCGCCCTGTTCGCGGCGGTCGCCTCGATAACTTGATTAATAAATAGTAGCCTGGGCGGGTGAGGAGGCTTGCTGTGACCAGCCCGACGGCAGTGGCGGCAGACCCGGTCGCGGTGGCCCGGCGGTACCTGGAGCGGCGGCGGCCGGAGGTCCGCGCGCTGCCCGGTCGGCTCGCCGATCCGGCGGCCGGGCTGGGCCGGCTGGGTGAGGCGTTCTGTCGCGAGGTGGCCGACCACTTCGCCGACCAGCCGCGACGTAGCTGGAGCGCCGACCTCGACCGGCGGTACGCGCTGCTGCGGGCCGAGACCAGGTGGCAGTTCGACGTGATCGAGCGATCCGGGATCCAGGTCGAGCCGTGGCTTGATGCCGGCCAGCCCTACCGCGACGCGGAGCAACTGTGCGTCGGCGTGCGTGATACCGGCATCCTGTACGTCTTCCTCAGCCGCGTCGGGCACGGCCCGGTCGGCACCGGCGGCGGGCGCTACCCCGTCGACCATCCGTTGCGGATCGGCTCGGGCGTCGTCCGCAACGGCGTCGAGTTCGAGTACAACGACCTGCTCCGTGCCGTGCACGACTTCTTCGGGCATGTCATGTTCGACAACGGGATGAGCCTGGATGGAGAGTTCCGCGCGGCCTACTGCAACCTGCTGACGTATCCGGACCAGGTGCGTCCGGTCGTGTTCGCCGAGCAGCTCAGCCAGGTCTGCTGGTTCTTCTGCGGCTCGCATCTGCGGACCGCTGACGGCCGGTTGCCGGGCCGGGACGAGCCGGGCTGGCTGCCACCTGCGCGCCGGCCGTACCCCGAACAGAAGGTGTTCAGCTGCCCGCCCAGCTTCCTGCACCGGTTCACCGCAAGTTTCGAGGAGGCGGCCGCATGACCTTGACATCCACGGCAATCGCCGGGCTGCGCACCGACTTTCCGATCCTGGCCCAGTCGATGCACGGCTATCCGCTGGCCTACCTGGACAACGCCGCCACTACCCAGAAACCCTGGCCGGTGCTGCACGCGTTGACCGAGTATTACTCGACCAGCAACAGCAATGTCGGACGCGGCTACTACGACCTCAGCATGCGGGCGACCGATCGGTACGAGGGCGCCCGGCAGGTGGTACGACGCCGGCTCAACGCCGGCCACGACGACGAGATCGTCTTCACCCGAGGCACCACCGACGCGATGAACCTGCTGGCTGACCTGCTCGGCCGGCGGATGGTCGGAGCGGGCGATCAGATCCTCATCACCGGCCTGGAGCACAACTCAAACTTCCTGCCCTGGCGGCGGCTGTGCGAGCAGGTTGGTGCCGAACTGGTGGTGGTACCGGCCGACCACGGCCGGGTCACCGTGGCCGACGTGATCGCCACCCTGGACGCTCACCCTCGGGTGCGGCTGGCCGCAGTCGCGCACGTGTCCAATGTGCTGGGCACGGTGCTGCCGGTCGCCGACATCGTGGCCGAGGCACATCGCCGCGGCGTCCTGGTGGTGATTGATGGTGCGCAGGCGGTGGCGCACCGACCGGTCGACGTGCAGTCGCTGGATGCCGACTTCTACTGCTTCTCCGGGCACAAGGTGTACGGCCCGATGGGCACCGGCGCGCTCTACGGCCGGCGAGAACTGCTGAGCGAACTGCCGCCGTATCAGGTCGGTGGCGGCACGGTAAAGGGCGTCAGCTACACCGAACCGGTCAGCTATGTGCCGGTGCCGGCCCGGCTGGAGGCCGGCACCCCGGACGTCGCGGGTGCCGTCGGCCTGGCCGCCGCGCTGGATTACCTCGCTGGTATCGGCTGGGACGCGATCGGCGAGCATGATCGGACGCTGGTCGGCGCCGCGGTCCAGGCGTTGAGCCAGGTGCCGGAGGCTCGGATCATCGGCGATCCGGCGGCGGATCCGAGCGGGATTGTGTCGTTCGTGATGGCGGGTTTGCATCCCTATGACGTGGGCGGCCATCTCAACGAGCACGGCATCGCGGTGCGCAGCGGCGTGCACTGTGCCAGCACGTTCCTGGATCGGCTCGGCCTGGTCGGCACCGTCCGGCTGTCGTTCGCGGTTTACAACACGGTGGAAGAACTCGAGCGGGTCGCCGAGGCGCTGCGCACGGTGCAGCCCGGGTTCTGGACCCGAGAGCATCCGACAACCCGCTTCCTATGACCGTCGTCATAACACAATTCGCTGTTCTGATCGGGTGAACCGCCAACCGAGGAGGCGTCATGCACATCTCGCCGGCACGCGAAGCAGCCTTGGTGGAGTCGCGCGAGCAGTGGGATCGGCTGAGCTCGGCCTGGCTACGCTGGCAGGACATCTTCGAGCGTGGCGGCGCCGCGGTCACCACTCGGCTGATGGAGCTGGCCGAGCTGAGTCCGGGCCAGCGGGTGCTGGACGTCGGTACCGGACTCGGCGAACCGGCGCTCACCGTGGCCGAGGAGGTTGGGCCGACCGGCTCGGTGGTCGGCATCGACGTGTCACCGGCGATGATCGGACTGGCCCGGCAGCGCGCGGCCGGCTCGTCCACCCTGGAGTTCCTCGACACCGATCCACTGCGGTTCGAGACCGATCGGCGCTTTGACGCCGTGCTCAGCCGGTGGTGCCTGATGCTGGTGCCGGAACGTGACGCCACTCTGCGCGCATTGCGCGCCCTGCTCGTTCCCGGCGGGGTGCTGGTTGCCGCGGTCTGGGGGCCGGCGGTCAAGGCGCCGATGATGTCGCTGGCTTTCACCGTGCTGGGCCCGCTGCTCCAGCTCGGGCCGCCGGCGCCCGACCAGCCGGGACCGTACGCAATGGCCGATGCCCAACAGTGCCGTACCGAGCTGACCGCCGCCGGATTCGGACCGGTGTCCGTGGTAGCGGTTGAGGCACCGTTCTGGTTCGACAGTCCCGAGGATTACGCCGACTTCTCGCTGGACGTGCTGCCGCCCGGCCTCAGGCAACTGCTGCACGAGCGGCTGGGGTCGACCGACGTCTCCTCCGTTCGTCAGCAAATCGCGGCGAAGGCGGCCGACTTCGTCTCCGACGGTCGGGTTCAGCTCACCTCGCGGACGTTCTGCGTGCGCGGTGTGACACCCTAAGTCGGGCCTGATATGCGCTTCGATACCAAGCTGGTGCGGGCTGGGCAGGAGCCGGAGCCGGGTACCGGCGACCTGGTGCCGGCCATCCACTTATCCACCGGCTACGACCGGCGCTGGCAGGATCCGCCTCGGTACTTCTACGGCCGTGGCGAGAACCCGACCCGGGAAGGGTTGGAACGGTGCTTGGCCGCGCTGGAGGATGCCCGGTTCGCAACCACCTTCGCCAGCGGCCAGGCGGCGGCCGCCACAGTGTGCTCGCTGGTGCCGCCAGGTCACAGTGTGCTTTGCACCGACGACGTCTATCCCGGCACCGATGCGTTGCTGGCCTTGCTCACCCGGCAGGGCAGTCGGCTGCGGTATGCCGATCTCAGTGATCCCGATCAGCTCACCGACGCGCTGGCCACCACCCCGGATTTGAGCCTGGTCTGGATCGAGTCACCGACCAATCCGCTGCTGAAGGTGGTCGACATCGCTGCGGTACGCCGTCAGCTGGTCGGCCGCGAGGTGTTGGTGGTCGTCGACAACACCTTTGCCGGCCCGGTGTTCCAGCAACCGCTGGCGCTCGGTACGGACCTCAGCCTGTACAGCACCACCAAGTCGATCGCCGGGCATGGCGATGTGCTGGGCGGGGCGCTGGTTTATCAGGATTCTGAGCTGCACGGCCGGATTCGCGAGTACCGGACGGCTGCCGGCAATGTGCCGGGTGCGTTGGACTGCTTCCTGATCCATCGCGGGCTAAAGACGCTGTCGCTGCGCGCCGCCCGGCAGAACGAGAATGCGCTTGCCCTGGTCGAGCTGCTGTCCAGCTCGGCCGCGGTCGGTCTGGTCCGCTATCCGGGGTTGAAGATCCACCCGCAGTACGCGGTGGCCGCTCGGCAGATGGCTCAGCCCGGCTCGATGGTTTCCTTCGAATACCTCGGTGACCCGGAACGATTGCTGAACCGGCTGGAGCTGTTCGGCTGCTCGGTGAGCTTGGGCGGTGTCGCGTCGCTGATCGAGTGCCCGGCCTTGATGAGCCACCGCGGGCTGCCGGCCGAGGTGCTGGCCCGGCGCGGGATAACCCGATCGTTGATCCGGCTATCCGCCGGGATCGAGGATCCGCACGACCTGGTGGAGGACCTCAAGGCCGGCCTGGGTCGGTAGCCCAGACCCGCTAGCTACCGCCGCCAGCTGCTAATTGGTCCACAAGCAAGGCAGCGGGCCGTTTAGTCGAAATACCTGTCAAGGTATGGACTTCCAGCCGTAGGGCCTTGACAGTTACTATATGAAATATTAGCGTAGCTACTGGTCTCTAGAGCTCTACACAGCGCCCGCCGGGTGCCGGGCCAGGGACCCAATGAGACATCCGGGAGGTGGCTCATGGCCAGTGCGGCCAAGGAGACCTACGAGTCGCTGAACATCGAGCCCAAGCCGCTGCGGCCACATATCCTGGCCGCTGCGACAGTCGTGTTCGGCGACGACTACTACGCTGGTCGTCGCGAGACGATCAGCCTGTCTGGGTTCGTACAGCTGAACAAGTGGCCGATGCCCGGCTTCGCCCACCGCGTCGATGACAAGGGACGTGCCGAGTTCGACCTCGAACTGATCAGCGCCCCCGAGGTCGGCATCAAGGGCTACAGCTACATGCTCGAGGACCGGCTCCAGGTGCTGTCGAACCCGTACCTGCCCAACACCGGCCACGTACGCCAGATTGTGCCCGGCCGCAACTTCCCGGCAGAGTTCTACATTCGCCGGTTCGGCATCCTGGAGACCAGCACGCTGCGACTCGCGCACCGCGATGTCATCGACATCAAGGGCATCATCGACAACATCCCGCCGTTCAAGCAGCCGCTGACCCCGCCGTACCTCGGCCGTCCGCGCACCGACGGCCCGGGTGAGGTCATGCCGGCCCTCAACGTCGTCAGCGGACAGAACCTGCCCGAGGCTTGGTACCCGGCCAACGACCAGAACGAGGCCACCGGACTGGAACCGACCGTCTTCTTCGCGCCGAGCATGGGCCCGTGCGTGTCGATGCTGGTCGACCCGTCGATCATCATCCAGGCCTCGATGGAAGGTGCTGTCAAGATCGACGTCAACGGCCGGACCGAGACGATCGACCTGGTCGGCGCGCACCCGGAGGCGGCCGGCGCCGAGATTCTGCTGTTCGGCCCGGACAAGCACCACGGTGGCAGTGGCATCAAGGCCCAGCTCGCACGGGTAGCCATGATGGGCACCAGCTCCGCGCTGGGCGGCCGGGTCATGCTGCGGGCGAGCTTCTTCGCAGTCTCCGGCGGAACGCTGGGCGAAGGCACCGAAGAGAGCCTGAGCCGGGTTCGCTACCCCGGTGAGCTGCACATCGACGCCCAGTTCGAGGTTGTCACCCCGAACGGCGTGCTGTACGCAGCCAACCCGGTGCACCTGCGCGGGCAGCTCAAGGACATCGAGCCCAACGGGACCCAGTTGTCTGCCGACCACGTCGACGCCGCACTGCTGACCAGCGACGGCACTCTCGGCGCTCGGCTGACCGGCGTCCAGCTGGCCATGGGTGATGCCCTGGTCGGCGCCCACGCGGCGGTCAACGTCTGACAGCAATCGCTGCCAGATCCCCGTCGAGCCGGACGTCCCGGACGGATGTGCATCCGTCCGGGACGTTCGTGCCGGTATAGCCCATGAGTGAAAGGTAATCGGGATGACCCTGACCGTCGTTGCGCCGCCCGCCTCGACCGCGCTGGCCTTCTTTGGCCCGGGTGAGCTGGATCATCTCGACCCGCGTAGCCCGTACACGATCAGATCCGGCCAGCTGCTCGGTTTGTTGGGCCGGCGGCTCTTTGACTACCGAGCCTCCGACGATCGGACCCCGGTTCCTGATCTGGCACTGGCAATTCCGACGGTAGCCAACGGCGGCGTCAGCGCGGACGGCCGCAGCTACCGGTTCAACCTGCGGCGCGGCGTCTACTGGGATGCCCAGGGTGCGCGGGAACTGGTTGCCGGTGATTTCGTCCGGGGGTTCAAGCGAATCGCGCATCCCAACGCGGCCGCGGTGCGACGCTACTTCACCGACACTATCGTCGGCATGCGGGAGTATTGCCAGGCCTACGACGCCGAACTCGGCGGCTGGCAGGCCAACGCTCCGGACTTCGCACAATTCCAGGCTCAACATCAGGTGGCGGGCATTCGCGCGGTCGATCCGCATACCTTGCAGATCGACCTGATCGCACCGGCTAACGACCTACTGCACCTGTTGGCGACCGGCGTCGCCGCGGCGGCTCCGCGCGAGTACGACTACTACGTTCCGGATAGCCACGAGTTGCTGCGCAACGCGCCGTCCGCCGGCCCGTACCGGATCGCCCGCGCCCGGTCGCGCGGATCCGAGCTGGTCCTCGAACCGAACCCGCGCTGGGATCCGGATACCGACCCGGTCCACCAGCGGCCGGTGAACGAGATCCGGATCGGCGGCCCAGTCGGCGATGCCGATCAGCCCGGCGTTGCTTGGTCGTTCGGCACCGTGACCTGGACGTCGTCGGCCGAGGTGCCGGCGCCGGGTTGGCGGTTCGGGCACTATCTGGTCGCCAACCTGCGAGCCGGCGCGGCTGGTCGGCTTGCGGTCCGGCAGGCCGTCGCGTTCGCCGTCGACAAGGCCGCCGTCCGCGACCTGGTGGCTGGAGTCGGCTGCGCCACCCGTGCCGCTGTCCAGCACGGCCTGTTGCTTACCGACGTACCGCAAGCAGATTCTGGATCGGTGGGCCGGCCCGCCGAGCTGACCCGGGCTCGGGAGTTGCTGGCTGATGTCCCGATTGACAGCCTGACCCTGGCGATTGCCGACACCGAGTTGGCTCGCCAGGTGGCCGCCGTGCTCTCAACAAACCTGGCCGAGTGCGGGCTCACCGTGCAGGTCCGCCGGCTGCCTGCCCACCGCTACTTCGACGCCCTGCGCAGCGCCGGCTGGGATTTCGCGCTGGCCGGCTGGACTCCGGATTGGTATGGCAACAATGGCCGCACTGCGCTGGAACCCTTATTACGCGGCGGAGCCGAGCCTGGTGCCGGCAACCACGGCGGGTATGACAACCCGGCTGTCGACCGGCTGCTGAGCGAGGCGCTCGAAGAAGCCGATCCGGAGCAAGCGCGGGAGCTGTGGCAGCAACTGGAGCGGGCGGTGTTGGCGGATCTGCCGATCGTGCCGATGGTTGCCCATGCCTGCGGCCCATGCGCCGCCGCGGCCGACGCCGCCCCGCAACTGCGCTGGTTCGCGCCGGCCGGCTGAACCCTAGCTGCCGCCGACCTGCGCGGTGCGGACAAGTTCGGCGAGGACGGGCCGGAGCCGGTCGGCGAGCTGCTCGTCCACCGCAGCGGCCTCGGCAAGCAGAAGGTCGGTCAGGCAGCCGAGGGACCGATTGAGTTCGGACCGATCAAGACCACGAACGACCGTCTCGGATAGCCGCTGGGTGAGCTGCTCAGGAAGGTCGTCGACGCCCCGGCAGTGCTCGGCCGGCAGCCCGTTGCGCAGGCAAGCAAGGCAGATAATCTGCTCTCGCATGCAGTTGAGCATGGAAAGCGCCTGAAGACCACGGCCCCGGCCGATGCTGGATCGGACGTGCAGCGCGTAGAGCCACGCCATGCCGATCACCGGTTCCGGTGCGCGCAACGCTCTCGGTGCTGGTTCGTTGGCCTGGCCGAACACCAGCCGGAAGCTCTCGCTGGTCGGTGCGAAGACTTCGTACGGCCAGAACGAAAGGTCGATCTCCAGCGAACTGGCAAGCAGGAAAACCCGGAACAGGGTCGGCCCGGACCACAGATCGAAATGGGTGACCGCACCGTGCTGGGCATACACCCGATCGGTCCAGCTGCCCAGCACATCATCGGGCGCTAGGCCGGTCGCCAACCGCAGGGCGATGTCGAGATCCGACCATTGGTCGGAACGGTCGAGGGCTGCCGAGCCGACCCGGGCGGCCGCGACTATTCCAGCATCGGCCCGGGCGGCGGCTAGCAGGTCGGCGGCGACCTGTGATCGTTCGGCATCGCTGAACATCGGGCAAGCATATGGCCGGCCGGTGGCGCTGCCAGCCGAATATGTGGATGCGGAGGCGTACTATGTAATAGTCAAGATAATTACCGGGGAGTAGTTGTGGCCAGGGAAAGACGGACGTACGACCAGGAATGTGGGCTGGCATATGCCCTGGACGTGGTCGGCGAACGGTGGACGCTGCTGATCATTCGAGAGCTGCTGCCCCGGCCGAAGCGGTACAACGAGCTACTGGATGCGTTACCTGGCATCGGTACCAACCTGCTTGCCGATCGGCTGAGTTTTCTGGCCGACGCGGGATTGATCCAGCAGACCGATCCGGGCCGCCGGACGGCCGGTTACGAGTTGACCGAGCTGGGCCGCAGCTTGCACGAGCCGATCCTGGGGTTGGCCCGGTTCGGCCTGAAGGTGGGTTCGAACCAGCCGGAGCGGCCGGGTAGCGCGATCCGTCCGTCCTGGGCGGCGCTGGCCATCGAGGCGATGGCGTCGGAGGAACGGGCTCCGGACGGCGACGTGAGCTACCAGTTCGACGTGGACGGCGAGGTCTTCCACCTGGAGGTCACCGACGGCCGGGTGCACACCCGACCTGGGCCGGCCGACAACCCGACGGTGGCCATCCGGACCGATGCCCGAACCTTCTTCGATCTCGGCATGCGCCGGCTGGATCCGATCGAGGCGCTGCTGAGCGGTGCGGTCACGATCACCGGATCGGCATCAGCGGTGCCGGACTGCTTGCGCCTGATCGGCCTGCACGAGGGGTTGCGCGAGCAGGAATCGGTCGCCAGTGTCGCAACTGCCGGCCGGACGACGGCCGGCCGGCACTGACTGGTCCGAAAAGGCGCTAACCGCGAGTCCGGCCGGCGTATCCGTTGCCGGCATACCAATCGCCTCGGCCGCCGGGCATCAGATCCAGCACATTCCAGACCGGCGACAGCAGGTCGATGCCGCCCTCGCTGTCGTCCAGGTGGTTGGCCGGTAGCGAGTAGAAGTGTCGTGCCCGGTCGCCTTCGCGGCGCAGCACGCTGATCATCGGCCGCTGGCTGCCGTCGGAGTGCTCGGAGCGCAGGTCGGCGTTGAACGTGGTGCCGTAACTGGACAGCACCCGCAGGCCGTCCCAGCCGCGGCGCAGCGCCCACGCCCGAAGCTTGGGCAGCGGCGCCTTCGCCACCACCGCGAACGCGGCATGCTGGGTCAGGTGGTGTGCCACACCATGGAAACCGTCCACCCACATCGAGCACATCGAGCATGCCTCGTCCTCGTCGGGGTGAAACATCAGGTGGTAGATCACCAGCACGTCATGGTCGCCGAACAATTCGGTCAGCCGGCGTGGTTCGGCCGGACCTGGCAGGCCGAAATCTCCCGGCCCTTCAGCTAGTAGGTAATCGGCGAGCAGCACCCCGTCCGGTAGCCTTCGGCGCGCCGCGGCGAGCTCGGCTATCTGGCCGTGCAATGCCAGCTCGGCACGGGCCAACTCCACTCGAGCATCCACATAATCGGAGCTGGCGCCGACCGGCCACATCGGCAACATGTCGACCTGGGTGACTTCTTCCATCGCGATACCTGCCTTCGGCCGCGCCGGTCTGAGCCGGCGCTCGATACGCGGAACTAGATCAAGTACTTGAGATTAGGATAGTCGGATGGATCGCGTGCTGCCAGCGGCGCCGGCGGTAAAGAGCTCGGTGGCCGGGCAGCGCGAACCGGTGGTCGAACAGTACCTACTGCTCGGCTTGCGACTGGGCCGGCTGATCGACGGCTACCTGGACAGCTGGTACGGCGACCCGGCGCTGGCCCGGCAGGTGGCCGATGAGCCGGCAGCCGTCCCGACCGAGCTGGTCCGACAGGCCACCGTGCTGCTCGCTGCCCTGCCCGAGAGCGGATTGCCTGAAGCTAGAAGGCAATTCCTCGCTGTGCAGGTGCAGGCGCTGCGCTGTACGGCCGCCAAGCTCGCCGGTGACTCGATCGGTTTCCGAGCTGAGGTCGAGCAGTACTTCGACGTGTCGATCGTTCCTAGCGAGCTGGCCGAGTACCAGGCGCTGCACGACGAGCTGGCCGAGTTGCTGCCGGGCAGCGGGACGTTGCGCCGGCGGCTGGTCGATTACCGACAGCGGGCTCGGCTGGACGGTGACCTGCTCGGCCGCGCCGTCAACACCGTGTCGGAGGCGCTGCGTGCGCGGTTAGCCGTCGAGTTGGACCTGCCGAAGCAGGAACGGGTCGATTACCACGTCGTCCACGATCGGCCGTGGAACGCGTTCAACTCCTACCTCGGTGGTTTCCGGTCGCGGGTGACCGTCAATGCCGACGCCGGTCACTGGCTCAGCGGCCTGGCGATTGTGGTTGCGCACGAGGCATATCCCGGCCATCACGCCGAGCGGTGCCTCAAGGAACGTGAACTGGTACGCGAGCGGGGCTGGCAGGAGCATACGATCGCACTGGTGAATACGCCGCAATGCCTGGTCTCCGAGGGTGCCGCCGAGTTGGCGTTGGCGGTGCTCGGTGAAGGCTGGGGTGCCTGGCTGGCCACCGTGCTGCACCCGCTGGGCCTGCGGCTGAATGGGCCGGAAGCCGAACGCGTCGACCGGATCATGTGGCGGTTGACCGAACTGCGGCAGGATGCGGCGCTCATGTTGCACGACCGGCACATCGATCCGGACGAGGTCATGGCCTTCCTCAGCCGATGGCTGCTCGTCGACGACCGGGCGGCCGGGCAGATGCTGCGGTTCCTGCTCGATCCGCTGTGGCGTGCCTATATCGCCACCTACGTGGAGGGTCGCCGGCTGGTCGGGCGCTGGCTGAACGGGCGACCGGCCGATCAGCCGATCGCGGTTCGCTACCGGCAACTGCTGAGCCAGCAGTGGCTGCCGGCGATGCTACGGGCGTAGTCGGCCGTTAGTCGGTGCTGCGGGGGACCAGCCGCTTGAGTTGGGTGACGTGCTCCGGGTTCAGCTCGGCCATGCTGCGCGCGCCGAGCAGTCGCATGGTGCGCCGGATTTGGCTGCTGAGGATGGCAATCGCGCGATCGACGCCGGGCCGGCCGCCGGCCATCAGGCCGTACAGGTAGGCGCGGCCGACCAGAGTGAACCGGGCGCCGAGCGCGCAGGCGGCGACGATATCGGCGCCGTTCATGATGCCGGTGTCGAGCAGCACTTCGGTGTCGGCGCCGACCGCACGCACGACGTCCGGCAGCAGGTGAAAGGGCACCGGGGCGCGGTCCAGCTGCCGGCCGCCATGGTTGGACAGGATCAGCCCGTCCACCCCAAGTTCGGTGACCCGGCGGGCGTCGGCGACCGACTGGATGCCCTTGACCACCAGCTTGCCGGGCCACTGCTGCTGGATCCAGGCGAGGTCGTCGTAGCTGACGGTGGGGTCGAACATGGTGTCGAGCAGTTCGGCGACGGTGCCCGACCAGCGGTCGAGCGACGCGAAGGCCAGCGGTTCGGTGGTCAGGAAGTTGATCCACCAGCCGGGTCGGGGGAGTGCGTTGAGCACGGTGGCCGGGGTAAGCGTCGGGGGGATCGTCATGCCGTTGCGCACATCGCGTAGCCGGGCTCCGGCTACCGGCACGTCGACAGTGACCAGCAGGGTGTCGAATCCGGCGGCGGCGGCGCGGTTCATCAGGGCGATCGACCGGTCCCGGTCCTTCCACATGTAGAGCTGGAACCAGTTCCGTCCGTGCGGGTTCACCTCCGCCACGTCCTCGATCGAGGTGGTTCCCATGGTGGACAGCGCAAACGGAATGCCGGCGGCTGCCGCGGCGCTGGCGCCGGCACGCTCGCCGGCGGTGTGCATCATCCGGGTGAAGCCGGTCGGGGCGATTCCGAACGGCAGTGCGGAGTTGCCGCCGAGGATCTGCACGCTGGTGTCGACGGATGAGACATCCCGCAACACCTGGGGGTGGAACTCGATGTCGGCGAATGCCTGGCGAGCACGGGCCAGCGACAGCTCCGCTTCAGCTGCCCCGTCGGTGTAGTCGAAGGCCGCCTTCGGGGTTCGGCGCTTGGCAATTCGCCGCAGATCCTCGATGGTCAACGCGGCAGCCAGCCGGCGCTTGGTTGCGTTCAGCTCAGGGCGCTTGAACCGCAGCAGCGGACGCAGGTCACGCGGTTTAGGAATCCGGCGCTGCGCAAACATGTGGGCAAATCTAGCGCGGTACCGGGTCTGGGCTGAGGCTTTGGGGTGGAGCCGTCAGCCGTCCAGGTGGTAGGCGACCGGGTGCCGGGGTTGGTAGAGACCGATCTCCCCGGCACCCGGTACCCGTAGCCGGGTCAGCAGACCGAAGCCGGTTTGCTCGATGCCGGCGGTGAACTCGACGCCCTGGGCGGTCAGTTCGGCCACCGTCGCCGCCAGGTCATCGCACATCAGGTAGAGCTCGTGTTGGCCGGCTTGGCTGTCGGTCGGATGGATGCCGAGCTCGGCCGGTGGCAGTTTGAAGATCAGCCACCCGTCGTGCGCGTCGACGTTCGGCATTCCGAGCGTGTCTCGAAAGAACGCCCGCGCCTGCTCGGCATCGGAGGCGTAGATGATGGCGTGCGTGCCGTTGATCATTGCCGCAATCTAGCGCTGCGGGCGTACAAGGTCTCGAAAAGACCCTGTACGCCCGCAGCCTGCGGGATGGCGTGACAGACGGATTAGAGGTATGTACGCTCTGTCACGCGCGTGCAATGTGCGGGAATTAGAACCAGTCCCAACCACGCATTATGGTCGCCTCCTTCCTGTGTCGCAGTGGCTTGGATTAAGGAGTACCTGAGAGTGGCTCGGCTTGCCGTAACGCAGTGGTCCCTGTGGCGACAGCCCCGCGTTGTAGTGGTTGTGGTGCTAACCGTCGAAATAGCAGCAGCAATTGCTCCTTTTCTCCTGACCGCGAGCGTTACTCAATCCGATCTCGGCGTGGCTACCTTGCTCGCCTCGCTGAGTATTGCTTATTCGCTGCTCACTCGCCGGTGGGAGCGTGCCCGGTTCGCGCTTCGCGGAGGCATTCACCCGACCGTCTGTCCTAATTTGCTTTCGGCATGGGGGATGGCGGCCGCGATCCTTCTACCACTATCGCTGGCGGCCGCGGTGCTAGTCGTCGCTGCCATTGCCGAGTGGCCGGCGCGCAATATCACCGGCCAGGCGAAGCCCTATCGGTTCGTCTATACCGCTGCCAGCACTATCCTTTCTGCGGTAACAGCCCGCTTGTGCTTGGAGCTAGGACTGCCGAGACAGCTGGGTCTATTGACCTCAGCCGTTGCCTACACTTTCACCTGCGTGGCCGTCATAGCTTTGGCGGTAGCGTCCAGCGGACAATTTCGGACGCTAAGCGTCTACCTCTGGCCCAGTTCATATCGGCTCGATTTTTTGAGTGCTCTCATCGCCCTATCGCAGGTCGAATTGCAGTATTTGCGTTTTCCGCTGCTCTGGCTGTCACTGCCGGTCACGATGGGTATACAGCGCCGTACGGTAAGGGCCGACCTGCATTCGGCGGTTGCCGAAACCACTATCAAGCCGATGCTCGAAGAATCGTGGCTGATCGCGGCCACCGAAATCGTGGACGCGCTGCCAGTCGTCTCGATCATGCGCGTCAATACCGCCGAACCGCTAGCCGCCGCCGCGGTCGCCCAATTGCAAGCCGGCTGCGACGCAATCGGCTACGCCGGTCAATCCGGTCTGGCGATGCTTCTAGTCGACTGCCCGGGAGTGAACGCTGACGCCCTTGCTGCTCGGCTACGTACTGCCCTGCAATACAAGGGTCTGGTAGCCAGCGTCGCAGTGGCCGCCAAACAGCGCGACGGTGATTCATTGGACGACTTATTAGCGATCTGCGAAGCCGAACTCATAACCAGGGACGCAGCCAACCGATCAGCTAAACGGTCCCGGCCCGACGCATAAGACCGCACGTCCCTGATACGGCTTTATGTTCCGGTGGGCGTTTTGACGGCGCTGGATCGACCGAGGCTGGCGCCGATGCCGGCGACAGTTGCCACCAGGCCGATCGCTGCCACCGTCGCCGATGGCGGCAGGTTGTGACGTAGGCGCTGTTGTCCGGCTCGGCGGCAAGCCAGTTGGCCGTCGTCCAGCGGAGCCGAGTCCGATAGTTCCGTCGTCTCGGCGGCGGTCAGCGCGCTGTCGCAGTATTGGGTGACCCCGTTGACCCTGACGTGAATGCGTGCCGCCAGGGTTTTGAGTGACAACCAGCCGCCGATCATGAGCACGGCAATGGCAAGCAGGCCGTACACCCGAAGCCGGAGGCCACCCCGGCTGAGCCGGACCAACAGGGTTGCCGCGGCGATAATCGCGGCAAGGTAGAGCGCGGCCGTCAGCCACCAGTACCGGTCGGCTGCTCCTTGCTCACAGTTCGAGCATGCGAGGATTTGCTGCGCTGCCATCCGCTTCAGTTTACGACGGGTCACCTAGTTCGCAGCGGAGGATCGCGCCGCCGTTGGCGTCTTACTTCGTTCCCACGATGCACCGTGCCAGGCCGGGAACGCGGACCACGCCGTTCCTTTCGAAGGCGCTGGCCTTGGCGACGGCAGTTGCCCGAATCCGCTCCCGCGCTGGTCCGTCGACCTGCTTGACGGCCGCAACTACCGACGAGACATGTTCGCTGATCACCTGCCAGTACTCGTCAGGCGACCGCGTCACGAGTTCGACCTCGACGTCCCACTCCGCGATGTCATGCAACCCCGCGCCCTCGTACAGTGCGCTGACATATCCGGGAGCCGAGCACCGATACATGTTCGGTCCGTCTGGATCAGAGGGCGCCAGCATTACCTCGGTCGCGATTGCTTGCAGGGCGATGTTCGTCCACGGGTTTTCCTCGGGCTTGACCCATACCGACGCGCAGAGACGTCCTCCCGACTTGAGCACCCGGGCAAACTCGGCCGTCGCCTTGGCCAGGTCGGGGAAGAACATGTAACCGAAACGCGCCGAGACGCTGTCGAAGCTGGCGTCGTGGAACGGCAAGTTATCTGCGCTGCACACCTGGGTTTCAATGTTGGTGATCCCTTGTGCCCTGGCTCGGCGCTCGACGATTTCCAGCATCTCCGGGACTAGATCGGTCAGCACAACCCGTCCCTTGGGCGACCGCCGCGCGATGCTCAGCCCTGGCTCACCGGTGCCTGAGGCAATGTCGAGATGCTGCTGATCTTCGGCGAGCTCGAGTCGGTCGATCATCGCTGCCCCGACCGGGCTCAGCTGATCCATGATGACCGAGTCCCACTTGTCCCAGCCGGCGGACAGCCCGGCCCATCTCGTTCGCTGACCGTCTCGGATTTCATCGGCGCTCGGCATCGGCCCTCCCGTGGTTATTCAGCCACCGAACACCGTGGCATTTCCGGGCTATTTGAGGATGGTCGGAGCAACAATCGTGGATGACTGCCAGTACGTGCAGTCGTCCGGCGGGCTTACGGGGCACACCTCACAGTGAATGTTCCTTCGCTCGAAGCCTGCCTGCTCGAGCCGTTCAAGGTGTGGCTCGCCTAGTGTGGTCGGTTCAGAGGTGAAGTAGGTCAGGACCCCGCCCGGTTTGAGAAGTCGGTAGGCCTCCGCAAAGAAGGCGAACGTGTGAGTGCCGTCGCCCTCATGTTGAAATACCGGATAGGTGTCGAAAAGTATGCCGTCAATCGAGTCGGCGGCGAGCATCGGCGTGACATCCTGCCAGTACCCGGTCATGAGGTGCATCGAACCGGATGCGAGGGCCGATCGGTGCGTGCTGACGCAGCGCGCTATGACATCTGGGTGGCACTCGATCACGACATGGGAGTCAATGTTGCGGCCTTGCAGGGCAGACGCGGCGATACCCATGCCGTAGCCCACCTCCAGCACGGTGCCGCCTCTAGACGTTGCGATGTCGGCCAGTCGTTCCATGTACGGCCGTTCCCAGTCCTCCATGACGTCGTACCCGGCGACTTTCAGCGTGTGCGCATCGTAGGTCGCCGAAAAGTTGCTCCATCTCTGCTTGGAAGTTCCTGCTAGCTCAGTCGAAGCGGGAGCTAGCCCGACCGGCTGCGGGACATCGCCGATGCTCGGTTCGTGGGTCACCGTCGCAGCCTTTCCCGTGGGAGATTCCCATCAGGCGTCGACCTTAGCGGAGAAATAAGCGTCGCCGTCGTTGATCGCATCATCGGCAGGGGGCGCCGGTGGCGATGCCGTGCGATGGCTAGGCTGGACCTTCAGGCGAAGGAGAGTCACATGATCCGGTTCATTCTGGTGCTGATCCTGATCTGGGTTGCGATCGCGGTGATCGGCGCGGTGATCAAGGGCCTGATCTGGCTCACCATCATCGCCGCCATCCTATTTCTGATCACCCTTATCTTGGGCAGTACGCGACTAGGCCGAGCTCGGCGCTGACTCAGTTCGCGCGGCTACCGGAAGCTCCCTCATGCCGAGGGAGTGTCAAGGATCAGCCGAACACCGTGTCCAGCATCAACCGACGACGATCTGTCCTGCATCAGCCGAGACAACACAACACTATGGTGCCCCCGGCAGGATTCGAACCTGCGACGCCCGGCTTAGGAGTCCGGCGCTCTATCCCCTGAGCTACGAGGGCGGCAGTGCCGTAGAACCAGCGGGGAGCCGGCCACAGCGTTGTTGCGCGCAACCGAGTGTAGGTCAAATCTCCGGCGCGCCCTGGGTCCGTCCACACGACGTCGGGGCGCGATCACCAGCCCGACGGGTGATAGTCCTTCAAGAACACGCCGTACACGTCCTCGCCCCGCTCGCCTCGAACGATCGGGTCGTACACCCGGGCAGCGCCGTCGACCAGATCTAGCGGGGCGTGAAATCCCGCTTCGGCGAGCCGCAGCTTGGTCGGGTGCGGGCGCTCGTCGGTGATCCAGCCGGTATCGACGCTGGTCATCAGGATCCGGTCGGTCAGCAGTTCGGCAGCCGACGTCCGGGTCAGCATGTTCAACGCGGCCTTCGCCATATTGGTGTGCGGATGCCCAGCACCCTTGTAACCACGGCTGAAAACACCCTCCATGGCCGACACGTTCACCACATACTTGCGCCGAGCCGGCGAGGCAGCCAGCGCCGGCCGCAGTCTGCTGAGCAGGATGAACGGTGCCGTCATGTTGCACAGCTGCACCTCGAGCAGCTCCAGTGGATCGATTTCATCCACCTTCTGGGTCCAGCTGTTCACCGAGTGCAGGTCCGGCACCAGACCACCGGCGTCAATCGCGGTCCGGTCCGCCAGCCGCGCCGGCGCCGCTGAGCCGGCCGTCAGGGCAAGCGCCGTGAGCTCGGCCGCCAGCAGGTGCGGCCTCGGATGCTGGGCGAGCGAGCCGGCCAACGCGGCCGGGTGGGCGTCGCTGGTGTGGTCGAAGGTCACGATGTCGGGTAGCTCGCCGTCCGGCAGCGGGGCCGATTCGGCTTCGGCCAGCGGGCCATACGCGCCCGGCGAGCGTCGCACGGTTTGCGCGGCATTGTTGATCAGGATGTCGAGCGAGCCCTGCTCGGCCACCGAATCGGCCAGCGCCACCACTTGAGCCGGATCGCGCAGGTCGATGCCCACGATCCGCAGTCGGTGCAACCAATCGCCGCTGTCGGCCAGTGCGGTGAACCGTCGTACCGCGTCATTCGGAAACCGGGTAGTGATTGTGGTGTGGGCCCCGTCGCGCAGCAGCCGGAGCGCGATGTACATGCCGATCTTGGCGCGGCCACCGGTCAGCAGTGCGCGCCGGCCGGTCAGGTCGGTCCGGGCCTGCCGGCGGGCATGGTTCAGCGCCGCGCAGGCCGGGCACAGCTGGTGGTAGAACGCGTCCACCTGCCGGTACTTTTCCTTGCAGATATAGCAAGCCCGAGCCACGATCAGCGTTCCGGCCGAGGCGCCGGCCGCGGTGGACACCAGTGGAATGCCCTGGGTCTCATCGTCGATGCGAGTCGGCGAGCCGGTGGCGGTCGCCGCGACCACAGCCCGATCCGCCTGCAACACATCGGCTCGGCTCTCCAGCCGACGCTGCTTCTTCACCGCCTTGACCATCTTCGCCGTCGCCCGGCGGACCTGCACGTAGTCGGGATGATCCTCCGCCACCTCGCGCAACTGCTCGAGCACCTGCAGGCAGATCCGCAACTGATCCGGATCGATGGCTGAGCCGGTGCGGCGGCCGTCCTCGATCGCCAATGCCCTCACCATCCCGGGCCGCCGGTGGGCCCCGGACATCGTACTCAACCGCCGCCGCCGACCGGGTCGCACGTTTCGCTGGACGCCGCCCAGGACGCCGTAGGCTGGCGGTGTGGAGCTGACTCACGTGGATGCCACCGGCGCGGCCCGAATGGTTGACGTTTCCGGCAAGGATGTCACCGTCCGCGAGGCCGTCGCGTCGGGCCGTTTCCATACCACTGCCGAGGTGATTGCCCTGCTGAGGGCGGACGGCCTGCCGAAGGGAGACGCCCTCGCAATCGCCCGGATAGCCGGCATCGCTGCGGCCAAGCGCACCCCTGAGCTGATTCCGCTGTGTCACCCGGTGGCCATTCACGGTGTCACGCTGGACCTGGAGCTGGGCGACGATTTCGTCGGCATCACCGCGGTGGTTCGTACCGCCGACCGCACCGGCGTCGAGATGGAAGCGCTCACCTGCGTGGTCACGGCTGGTTTGGCCTTGTACGACATGGTGAAAGCAGTCGATCGGGGTGCGGTGCTCGGTGAGATCCGGCTGGAACACAAGACCGGTGGTCGGCGTGGCGAATGGCGCCGCGGGTGATTGCGGCCGCGGTGATCACCTGCTCGAACCGGTCGGCCGCCGGTGAGCGGGCCGACGACTCCGGCCAGTTGCTGGCCGATGCGGTGGCCGCCTGGGGTTACCAGGTGCTGGTGCGCCAGGTCGTGCCGGATGACGTGTCGGCCATCCGGACGGCAGTCGAGCAGGCGGTGGCCGGTGGGGCCAGATTGGTGCTGACCACCGGCGGAACCGGCGTCACCCCGACCGATGTGACACCCGAGGCGGTGGCGCCGCTGCTGGAGCGACCGATTCCCGGGATATCGGAGCGAATCCGGGCGGTCAACGTGGATCGGGTGCCGACCGCCGTGCTGTCCCGCGGGGTGTCCGGAATGGTAGGCAACGCGCTGGTGGTGACGCTGCCGGGATCGCCGGGTGGCGTGCGCGATGCGCTCGGCGTGCTGGAACCGCTGGTCGGCCATGTACTCGATCAGGCGGCCGGCGGGGATCACCGTCCGGGCGGCGGGGTATGAAGGTCCGGATCGCCGCCATCAGCGATCAGCCGCTGGACGTCGAAGCCCACACCCGGGCGGTGCGTGATCCGGCCGGCGGTGCCGAAGTGAGCTTCTGCGGGGTGGTTCGCGACCATGACCACGGCCGGACGGTGACTGAGCTGGAGTACAGCGGCTATCCCACTGCCGAGCAGGTGTTGACCGAGGTTGCCGAAGAGGTGGCCACTGACCCTGCGGTGATCGCGGTGGCGGTCAGCCACCGGGTCGGATCACTGCGGATCGGCGACGTGGCGCTGGTTGCCGCGGTCTCCGCCGCCCACCGCGGGCAGGCCTTCGACAGCTGCCGGCGCCTGGTGGACGAGGCCAAGGCGCGGCTACCGATCTGGAAGCGGCAGGTGTTCGCCGACGGAACCGATGAGTGGGTGAACTGCCCGTAGCCATAGGACATGTGGGCGGCGTCGGTGCGAGCTCACGCCGGCCGCTGTCAGCCGCCTGCGAAAGGTGGCAGCACATCCACCACGGCACCCTCGTGGAGGGGCTGCGCCGGATCGGCGGTGACCTCGTCCACCAGGACTGCGCTCGCAGCGATCACCGGCGCCAGTGCGGTTCGTGAACTCAGCTGGGCGAGCAGGTCCGTCAGGTCGACCGCGCACAACTGCTCGGACTCCCGGCCAGCCGCCCGGCGGGCGCCAGCCCAGTACCGGACGGTGACCAGGGCAGCCATTAGGGCTGGTCGCCTGAGCCCTGCGTGGGGTCGGCGCCACCGTCGACGGGCGGAGCGGCAGGTGCCGCTGGCGCCTCGGGCGCAGCGGGCGGAGTGGCAACAACCGGGCTATCCGCAGCCGCGGCGGCAGCCGCGGAACCGTCCGCTGCCGTCGAACCGCCCGACTTGTCGCCGGCTCCTCTGTCGGCCACCTTGCTGGCGGTGTCCTGCACGACGTCCTGAACCTTGTCGATCTTGTCGGTGAACCGCCCGCCGGTCGCCTTATCGATGCTGCCGGCGGCCTTACCGACACCCTGTGACACCGCAGGCGCTGCCTTGGCGGCCAGCTCGGTCGCCCGCTCCTTGGCCTGCTCGGCCAGCGGACCCGCCTTCTCCTTCGCCTCGGCGGCGAGCTCGGCAGCCTTATGAGCGGCCTGTCCGGCCAGCGGTGTCGCCTTCTCCTTCGCCTGATCGGCGAGCTTCTTCAGCTTGTCGAACATGGATTCCTCCTAGTTGTCAGCTCGCTCCAACGGGCACACTGGCGATGTGGCGATCACTGGAGATACCGAGCTTCCCACGGATCCTTCCGGCGACGAAAACGTCCACGAACCATCATCGCCCGCTCCGGCGGCGCATCGCCAGTCCAGCGATCCGGTGCTGCCTCGTCGCTCCTCGGACGAGCGCGAGCTCGGCTGGGGCGACGAGGCGCCTGACTACGACGACGAGTGGTACCTGGAGCAGCGACCGCCGCACCACGAATGACGACAGCCGGTTTCGGGCACCGCGCCGGGCTGTTCGAGAGTTCCGGCGCGGATCGCTCTGGATGGGCCGACTACCGCGAACACACCGATAGCCGGCTACCGGACCAATTACACCCGCGGATGCTGCGGAGTCGAAGCCGCGGTGCCGTTCGGCCGGGCGCCGAGCGAATCCCGGATCTCACGAAGCAGCAGGGTAGCTTCCGGAACTGCCTCCGGCTCAGGCTCCAAGCCCCTGGCCCGCCGCTCCTGCATCCTGACCATCGGCACAACGAAGATGAAGTACACAACCGCGGCGGTCAGCACGAACACGATGATCGCGTTGATGATGGTCGAGAAGTTGATGAAGGTCTTCGCCTCCAGGTCGCCGCCCCGGAGATGGAAGCCCAAGCCGTTGACGGAGGCACCCGGGAACGCGTTCAGGATCGGGGTCACGATTGCCGAGACAAAGGCATCGATCACCTTGGCGAAGGCGGTGCCTATGACGACTGCGATCGCAAGGTCAACGATGTTGCCTCGCATGAGGAAGTCCTTGAAGCCCTTGACCATGAGTCGTGCCCTTTCTGTTTAAGCGCGCGCCGGGCTTTGCCGTGCGATTACGACGGAGGAGGAACAAGGGTAGCGAGAAACGGCGTAGACATGTGCGCCGCGATGCGTCCCGCCGTCGTCGGATCGGTGGCGATTATCAGGCCCGGTGTATCCGGCGGGCTGAGGTCACCGTGCAACTCAGCTGCCGGCAATACCGCGAGAACCAGGGCGTTCCTCGCTACTGCGGTGCCGTCGGTCGAACCCTGACCGAGGCTGCTGGGCGGGGTGCCGTACAGGTCGATCCGTGAACCCCTGGCGAGGATCGCGACCTGATGTGGGTCGGCCAGCGTCACCGTGGTGGCTACCTGCCCGGATCCGAGGGCGGTTGCGATCGCAGGTTCCAACAGATCGCCCAGTTGAATGGGCTCGCCGCGCGCGAGCGCCCCGGCTACCCGCCGGCCTACCGCGTCGGCGCTTCGATGCAAAGCGCCGGCGGGCACCGCGGTCGCCGGCCAGCGGACGGCGCTCAGGTCGGCGGCGGCCAGCACAACCCCTGGCTGGAGCGTTCGGCTGGCGACCAGAACCGAACCCAGGGCGGCGGGCGCGGCGTGACCGCCGAAACCGAGCGCGCCGAGGATGGCGAGCACTAGGCAAATCAGCGCCCCGACCCGGCGAGGCCAGCCGGCGAGGACGGTGAGCAGAGCACGAAAGGTGGAGGGCAGCTGTGACATGCGTCGAGCCTTGCCGGTATTGCCGGCGAACTCGGTGCCCGCACCGAATTTGTGGATAACTGGGTGATATGCGGGTTGAGGGACCCAGCCCAGCCGGCCGGTACCTTTTGTCCGATGTTGCTGAGATTTCGCAAAACCGCTACCGCGCGTCGGAGGGTAATGTCACACTCAGGCGGACTGTGGATGAGAGTGTCGTATCAGGTGGATAACCTGTGGGCGACGTGTGGACCGCTTGGAGGGGGCATCTGATGGCAACGGTCCTCGATGTAGCGGAATACATCCTCCGGCAGCACGGGCCGATGACGGCGACGAAGCTCCAGAAACTTTGCTACTACTCCCAGGCCTGGCACTTGGTCTGGGAGGAACGCCCCCTCTTTGCGGACCGGATCGAGGCGTGGGCCAACGGCCCGGTTTCGCCCAAGCTCTACCAGCGGCACCGCCTGGAATACATGGTGGATCACGTCGATGGAGGCAACCCGGACGCTCTTGACCCCGCTGAGGCCGAGTCCGTTGACGTAGTTCTTCAGTTCTACGGCGACCGGAGTGGAGCCGAACTGAGCGAGTTGACGCACCGGGAGGCTCCTTGGCGGGATGCCCGGGGCGATACACCTCCCGGTGCGCGGAGCACGGCGACGATCACGCCTGCTGCAATGGTCGAGTATTACGAAGGACTGCTCGGCACTTCTGCTGACGGCTAGTGGGCGACAAGACTCCCCGGCAGCAGGCCCGGCTAGAACGCCAAAAGCGGGCCGCTTCCACTCCAACCCGTGGCGGGAAGCGGCCCGTAGCGTCGCCCCCTGATGATCCAACGCTGGACCGACCATTCCGATTTCGGTTCAACGAGGTTGACGTCGATAGCCAGTGGTGCCTTACCAAGATCAACCCCACCGATCACCGCGTGTTGATCGACTTCATGCGGGAGATGGAGAACCTATCCGTCCGGGAGGTGCTTAACGGCCGGATAGGCAAGAGGGAGGACGTGGCGGGAGGCAGTCCTAACCCGGACGCCCAGCGGCGCGCCCAGGAGCGCTACCCGGACGATCACGACCGGATACATAGCCTGCATCTCACCGGAGCAAAACGTTTGTGGGGCATACAGAACCAGAACGAGTTTTCCGTCATCTGGTGGGACCCTGATCACGATGTCTGGCCGACAAAACGAGTCTATGGAAACTAGCTAGAAGTCCACCTTGGCGACCAATGGCTTGTAGGTGAGCCGTCGCCCCTGGACGTTGCCGAGCAGGGTCCGCATCCGCTCTGAGTCGGTGCGCTTGCAGTGCGTGTACAGCCACGAGAACTGATTCAGGTAGCGCTGTAGGTGCTCCACCGAAACATGGTGGTGCGTGCCGTCGATGGACCGCTTGAGCTGCGAGTGGAAACCTTCGTTGAGGTTGGTGGACACGTTGCCCCGGGCGTACTCCCCGACGCTGTGATCCACCGACTCGTGCCGGGCGAACTGGCTTGCGATGTTGCGGTAACCCGAGTGTCCATCGGTGTGGAGGTGGGTCCGCTTGGTGTCCATCATCTCTTCGATGGCTGGCAGCAAGCTCTTGCCGGTCACATCGGCAACCACCTTGGCGTAAGCGGTCCGAGTCTCGTAGTGCACCAGCGACACCACCGGCTGCTTGTCCGTTGGTCCACTGCCCCGGCCCTCACGCTGCCGCTCCACCTGGCGCGGGTCGGAAGCGTGCCAGTTGCGCGGGTCGCCACCGATCCACGTTTCGTCAACCTGGACAGCGCCGCCGAACAGGCCGGCCGCTGGCTCGAACTGCATGGCCTCCCGAATCCGGTGCAGCATGTGCCACGCCGTTTCATTGGTGATTTCGTACTTGCGCGAGATTTCCATGCAGAGATGGAGTTCTTCGACGCGCAGAACTCGAAGATCACCAGCAACCAAGTGCGAATGCTGATCTTCGTGCCGTGGAAAATGGTATTTACAAGCACGCTGTACTTGCCCCGGCAGTGCCCACACTTCCAAATCCGACGCTCAGTGTCCTTACCCGTACGGGTCTTACGCGATACGCCGTTGGCCGGGTTTAGGAAATACTGACGACCGACCGCGCCGCACTTCGGGCAGGACTCCGGGCCGTTCTCGCCCCACAGCAAGTCTTCCAACATGAGGTAGGCGTCCAGCTCCGAACGCAACAGCGCCGCTAGCTTCGGAACGCTGAATTCCTGTTTGCTCATAGGACGATTCTCTACCTGACCACTGACAGTTTTCGGAGTTAGGACGGGTCGGCTTCGTCCTCGCCATAGTCGTGTGACGGCCCTTCCTGGCCCTCCGGCTTTCCTGGTGCTGGCGACCTCTCTCGGACTGTCTTCGCGTCCTCGGGTGAGATGCGCAGCAGGGCGCGCAGGAACTCCTTGGGGTCGATCGCGTCGTCGTCGGTCGGTTCCTGGGGAGTCACGCGGGGGCGGCCTCTTCGATGGCGGTGACCGGCCAGGGCAGGCCGTCCGGTTCGTCGCCGTCGCGCTGCGCACGTTCCCACTCGGCTTCGGTGGCGACCCATACCACCTGGAAGTCCGCCCCTTGGTGTGGTGCTCCGAGCGCCACCATCACCACTTGGTCGCCGCCCGCCGTAGTTGCTCGTACTCGGTGCCCGCGCTCGATCGCCATACCTCCACCCTGACACTTGCCACAGTCATTCGGAAGAAAAATCTTGTGGCAGAGCTTATGGCAGACTCTATGGCAGGAACGATCACCGTTCCGGAAGGAGATCGGCTATGGAGCCGAAGCAGGACAGTTTCAAGCCGCCGTACATGTCGTTCCAGACCTTCTGGAATTACATCGCTGAGCTTGCCAGCAAGCCGTTACCGCCCGACATCGACCGTTCCATCATGGGCAGCAAGTCCGGTACCGATCAGGCCAACCTGACCGCCGCGCTGATCACCTTCAATCTGATGGAGCCCGGCGGCCACGTCCAGGACGACTCTCGACTCAAGCAGTTGGTCGCGGTTGACGAAGAGACCCGTAAGCCGATCCTTGCTGAGATAGTCCGGGAGTTCTACCCGCGCGCCGTCGCGGTGTCCGAGGCCAACGCCACCGAGAACGCCTTGAACGAGGTCTTCAAAGACGACTATGGCTTGACGGCAGCCGAAACCCGGCGGAAGTGCGTGACGTTCTTCCTGCACGCCCTTCGGGTGGCTGGGTTGCACGTCAGTCCCCACTTTCCGCAGACCCGAAGCGGCTCCGGTGCACCCGGTGCGCCGAAAGCAAAGCGGAACAGCGGCCCGCGCCGAAAGCCGACACCGGACGGATCGAACGGCGAGAAGCAGGAGACACCTCCCGTGCAGCAGAACACCACGGGTGACCAATACACGGTGGACCTGACCTCGGGCGGCAAGGTGACCGTCTCGGTCAGCGTCAACCTCTTCGACCTCACCACCGATGACCGGACCTTCGTCATCGACCTGGTGGACAAGCTCAAGGGCTACGGGGCGGTGTCGTCATGAGGAGGGGCTGAGCCCCCGCCGCCAGCGCTCTGACAGGAGAGCGGCGGGGGCCAAGCGTTGACCGATCCGGTATGAAGCTGTCACTTCGCCGGATCGGTCTTCGTACGGGCCGGGGCATGGTTGCCAAGATGCTGTTGGACGCGTCCCTAGCGGGTCCGATCCCCGTCCGGTCCACCATTCTACGGAAGATGTCCAGGGCATCCGCCCGGAACTGTCGTACGGGCTGTCTAGCCTCGCGCGCAAGCAATGGAAGGAAGGAGGAACCAGAGCTAGGCGGCTCCGGCCGGTGCGTCAACACCGACCAGAGCCTTGATCGCACACCTACTCTCGATAGGAGCACGACCCAATGTCGAACGATAACCGTGTCAACGGCTCGGGACCGTCCGAGCCCGGCGACACACCGGCCAACTGGCGGCCGTCCCACGAACGCCCTTGGCGACCAGCCGGACCGGACAGCGTGCTGTACGTCCACGACGAAGGCCAGCCCTGGTGCGGGGACCGTCAGTTTCATCCGCAGTTCCAGCACGACGACTACCCCAACCCGGACCACCACTGGACTGAGTGCCGCTCCTACGGCGGTGCGTGGCCCGGTTGGTTCGAGGACGCGCGGGCCGGGCTGAACGGACCGCCCGGCTACCTCAGCGCCTACCTCGCCAAGCCGTTCCTGTTTGGCCGTCCGCGCTACGCAGTGGCCGATCTGGCCGACCTGGACGTCCGGCTCGCGTTGGAGTTCTACCCCTTCGAGGCTGGCACCGCCGACCCGTTCCGGTGCAGCATCGCCGCTAGCTCGATTCGCAACCTCGCCGCCCACCTCGGCCAGACCGCCGATGTCTGGGACGGCTGGCGACCGCCCCGGCACGTTCGGCAGACGGGCCGGTGATGCCCCGTCAGCACGCACCGTGGTGCACCATCGACCCGGCCCAGCGCGGACACGGGCTCTTCTGCGTGTCCCGTCCAGTCGCACGGGCAGCCGTCGCCAACGACGAACCCGGCAAGGCAGTCCCCATCACCGTGGACATCGCGGTGTCGTGGTCGAACCTGGCCGCGCCGCTGCTGGTCCGGATGGTCAGCGGAACGTCTGTCGTCCTCATGGCCTCCGGCACCGCCCGGCAGCTCGCCGCCGTCCTGCTGGTGGCCGCTGGGCAGGCTGAGGAGGTGCTACGCGACGTGACCCGACAACGGAGCTGGTAGGCATCAACGGCCCGATGAGCTGACCGGCTGGGCAACGTCCGGCCGGTCAGCCCGGGGGCCGTGGGTCCGTCAACCCGCATATCACCGATAACTGGAGCGTCATCCACAGCTCATGAAGAGGTCAGCCGGCGACCGGCGCGCTCGCCTTACGATCGGACGACTTCGCGACGGCTGCGCCATTGCTACCGGACGAGACGGGCTTGTCCGGCGCGCCGCTGCCCGAACTGCCGTTGCTTGCTGCGGCCGGCTTGGTCGAACTATCCGAGGCGGCATCCGATGACGAGGAACCCGACGGCGCGGTCGAATCCGCTTTGGTGTTACGGCTGTCGTTTCGATAGAAACCGGAGCCCTTGAACACCACGCCCACCGACCCGTACACCTTGCGCACCCGTTGCGTGCAGTCCGGGCAGGACGAGATCGGGTCATCGGTGAACGCCTGGACCCGTTCGAAGCGCAGACCGCAATCGTCGTTGGTGCAGGCGTACTGATAGGTGGGCATCCATGACCTCGATTCGCGCAGTTCAGCCGGGCCTATTAGCACTCGACCCGTACGACTGCTAACAATGGTGCGTCATCCACTGTTCCGGAGTCCAGTCGGAGTGAGCTGGATCCAGCCGGCCGGGGTAACCGCCGCGGTCACCGGCAAATCCCACTCGTCGACCGGCACCGTCTCGACCAGTTCCTCGGCGAAGAGCAGCGCGGCGACCGGCGTGCCAGGTCGCACCCTGGCCAGTGCGCGGTCGTACGAACCGCCGCCGCGTCCCAGCCGGTGGCCCGACCGGTCCACGGCATAGGCGGGCACCAGGATCAGCGCGACGCGGGCGATGGCAGCCATGCCCAATGGTTGGGCGGCCGGTTGTGCGGACCGGCTGCTCGGTTCGTCCCAGGCTGTCCAATCCAGGTCACGGTCGGGCAGGGTCAGCGGCACCAGCACCCGATGGCCCCGATCGGCCAGGGCGGCCAGCAATTCGACGGATCCAGGCTCGGTGCGGGTCGGTTGGTAGCCGGCTACCCAAGCATCGGAAGCGAGTTCGCTCGCGCAATAGGACAGCACATGGTCACGGATCGCCAGCCGGGCGGCCTCCCGCTCGTCATTGGGCATGGCGGTGCGCGCGGCTTGGATGCGCGAGCGCATGCCGGGCTTGTCGGTCACCTGACTAGTCTCGCGTTATGACGTTCGTCGAGCCTGCCGACCCCCCAGCCGCGCCCACGAACCAGTCGGCAAGCCGGCCAACCGGCCGACGGGCCCGCAAGGCGGTGATCCCGGCGGCTGGACTCGGCACCAGGTTTCTGCCGGCAACCAAGGCGGTCCCGAAGGAGTTGCTGCCGGTGGTTGATACGCCGGCGCTGGAGTACATCGTGGCCGAGGCGGCCCGGGTCGGCCTGCCGGACGTGCTAGTGGTGACCGGCCGGGGCAAAGGCGCCATCGAAGACCACTTCGACGCCGCGCCGGCGGTGGAGCAGGCGCTCAGGGACAAGGGCGACGACGGACGATTGGCCCGGGTGCAACGATCCAGCGAGTTGGCCAGGGTGCACTTCGTACGCCAGGAGGTGGCCCGGGGTTTGGGCGATGCGGTTTCCTATGCCGAAGCCTTCGTCGGCGACGAACCGTTCGCGGTACTGCTCGGTGACGACCTGATCGACGAGCGGGACGTCCTACTGGATCGGATGCTCGATGTGCAGGCCGATACCGGAGGGATCGTGGTCGGCCTGATCGAGGTGGCCGGAGCGCAGATCTCGATGTACGGAAGCATCAAACCGGCCGGGGAGGTGATCGATGGGGTTATCGAGGTGCAGACCCTGATCGAGAAGCCGAAACCGGAGGAGGCGCTGTCCAACCTGGCGGTGATCGGTCGCTACGTGCTGCCGGCCGGAATCTTCGATGCACTGCGCCGGACCAAGCCGGGCAACCGGGGAGAGCTGGAGCTGACCGATGGCATGCGCACGCTCGGTGAGGACGGCGTGCCGATCCATGGTGTGGTCTTCGCCGGACGCCGCTACGACACAGGCGATCGTCAGGACTACCTGCGTGCGGTGGTGCGGCTGGCGTGCGAACATCCCGAGTTGGGCCAGGATTTCAGCCGATGGTTGAGGGAATTCGTGGCCGAGCTGCCGGCTGGGGTGACCGAGAAGTCCGGTTGACAGAATTTAGGAGCGCAGGCCTGTGACCGACAACAGCGACTCGCCGACCGACGTCGTTCCTGATGTCGGCGGAGCGGCCGGGCCACAGCTACCGCTGCGCACGGTAGCCGAGCAGCTCAGCCGGGTCCTGGAGGCGATTGGTTCGGTCGATCCGATCGAGCTTGCACTGCTGGACGCGCAGGGCCTGCTGCTGGCCGAACAGGTGTTTGCCGACGCTCCGCTGCCGGGCTTCGACAGCTCGGCCGTGGATGGTTATGCGGTCCGTGCCGTCGATCTGACGGAGGCATCCGCCGACAATCCGATCGTCCTGCCGGTGGTCGGGGATGTCATGGCGGGCCAGCGGTCGGCGGCGGGCATGGGCCCGGGGCTGTGCATGCGGATCGTGACCGGAGCGCCGGTTCCACCAGGTGCCGATGCGGTGATTCCGCTGGAGGAAACCGACGGTGGGTTGGCCCGGGTCGCAATCCGGCGTTCGGCGCGCACCGGCGACTGCCTGCGCCGGGCCGGGGAGGATCTGGCCGCCGGGGCATTGGCACTCGGTGCCGGTGCGACGCTCGGACCGCAGCAGCTGGCATTGCTGGCCGCTGTCGGGCACGACCGGGTCGTGGCGCAACCGCGGCCGAGGGTGGTCGTCATCTCCACCGGCTCCGAGTTGGTCGAGGTCGGCAAGCGGCCGGGCTTCGGGGAGGTGACCGACTGCAACTCCTACCTGCTGGCCGCGGCCGCTCGCGACGCCGGCGCCGATGCCTACCGGGTAGGCATCGTGCCTGATGACCATGCCCGGCTGTTGGATCTGTTGGACTCCCAGCTATCGCGGTCCGATCTCATTGTTACGACCGGCGGTCTGGGTAGCGGGGCATCCGACATCGTCAAGGACACGCTGACGCAGCTCGGGTCGGTCGAATTCACCTCGATCGCGATGCAACCGGGCTCCACCCACGGCTTCGGCACCCTCGGCCGGGATCGGACGCCGATCTTCTGCCTGTCCGGAAACCCGGTGGCGGCGCTGGTTTCCTTCGAGGTGTTCGTGCGTCCGGCGATCCGCAAGTTGCTCGGCAAGCGCAATGTGCATCGGCAAAACATCCAAGCCATTGCGTTGGAGCGGATGGAAAGCCGCGAAGGTAGCCGGGAATTCCGGCGCGGCTTGCTGCATCGGGAACCGGACGGCAGGTACTCGGTGTCGTTGGTCGGCGGCCGGGGCTCGCACCTGGTGGCAGCGCTGGCGGCTTCCAATTGCCTGGTGATCATTGAGGAAGATGTGACCGAGGTGGTGCCGGGGTCGCGGGTGACGGTGCAGCCGTTGATGCTCGCCCAGCGCTGACATGTCCGACCTCCATCCGGGTTGGCCGGCCGTGTTGAGCGCTGGGCCGGTCACCCTGCGACCACCGAAGCGTTCGGACGCCGGCGCCTGGAGCAGCAGCAGATTACGCAACGCCGAGTGGCTGATTCCGTGGGAACCGACCTCCAGCCAGAGTTGGCGTCAGCGCAATACCCCCAGTGAATTCCGTCGTGGCCTGTCCCGGATGAAATCGGCTGCCCGGATCGGTGCCATGTTGCCGTTCGTGGTGATCTACGGTGACCGGCTGGTCGGGCAGATGAGCGCCTCCAATGTGATCAGGGGAGCGTTGCGCTCGTGCAGCATCGGCTACTGGATCGACTCTTCGGTGGCCGGTCGCGGGATCACTCCTACCGCGCTGGCGCTGCTGATCGATCATTGCCTGACCCAGGTACGGCTGCACCGGGTGGAGGTCAACATCCGGCCGGAAAACCACGCCAGCATCCGGGTGGTGGAGAAGCTCAACCTTCGACGCGAGGGATATCACGAACGGTTCCTCGATATCGACGGCGGTTGGCGCGATCACCTGACCTTCGCCATCACTATCGAGGAAATCCTCAATGCCCCGGTGCTGTCGCGGCTTGCGGCATTGCCGGTGCCACCCGGCTGAATCAGCGCTCGGCGGAGCGGACACCCGGCCGAGCCGCGCGCCCGGCCCCTTTCCGGAGCAACACCTCAAGCCATAGTTGATGTTGATACTCGGCGCGCCTGCACCGCGCTGCCCGCATTGCCACCTAGCGTATCGAGAGCAATGTGACAGGTGTGACTGGAGATGCTGATGATTTCGCCGATGATGACGGTGCTAGTGCTCGCCGTCCTCTGGTTGATCGTCGTCGTCCCCATGATTGTCAAGCGCAAGGACGACCGAGCCGGTGAGCGGTCGGCCGCCCGATTCGGTTCTGCCATGCGGGCGTTGTCGACCGGCCGGTCGCTGAGCTCGCTGGTACGTCCGGCGCCACCGCCTGACCTGGATGTCCGCGTGACACCGCAGGTCTCGAAGCATGCCCAAGTCTTTGTCCCCGGCGGCGCCGCCCGCGCCATCACCGCGCGCCGTCCGGTGCCCGCTGCCATGGAGGCACTTATGTATCCAGACCGGGTCGCGAAGGCCGACCTGTCCCGCGCCCGGCGTCAGATGATGAGCCGCCGCCGCCGATCGCTGACCATACTGTCAGCCGGCACGGTGCTCGGGCTGCTGTGGGTGCTCGCCGCGAGCTCGACGATGGCGTGGCTGTTCACCCTGCTGTTCACGGCGTCGCTCGGCGGGTACCTGCTGTTCCTACGAAATCAAGCGCTGCGAGACCGGGAACGGCGGGAGACTCGGCAACAGCGATCGGGCCTGCGCCGCAATCACGGCTATGACGCCACGGCCGAACATGCGTTCCAAACCGGCGGTGATCTGGCGGTGCGCATCGACGACGAGGACCTAGAACTGCGCGGCCTGGCCGACACCATTGACCTGACCGGGCTGTATCTGGAGGAGGAGTTCGACGAGCGAGCGATGCGTCGCGCGGTCTGAGCCGGCGCGCTGTCCCAGCGTGCTCAACCACCGGCCGAGTGCTTGGGGCGTTCCGGTCGGCTGGTAGCCTTTGGCACGGTCAAGGGGCTGTGGCGCAGTCTGGTAGCGCACCTCGTTCGCATCGAGGGGGTCAGGGGTTCAAATCCCCTCAGCTCCACAAATAGAACACATGTTCGAAACAATCGAGAGCCCAATCGGGCTCTTTTTTGTGCTGAGGGCGTGGATTCGAGCTAAAAGGAGCCACTCGTTGCTGAAGCAGGTCGCGGACGGTGTGCTAATCCACCAGAGCGAGTTCATGATGAGCAATGCCGTTGTCGTCCAAGGCCAAGCCGGCGTGTTGCTCATTGACGCCGGGATATTCGACTCCGAAATGGTCGCCATCGCGAATGACCTGCACGAGTTGGGTCAGCCGATTATCGCTGCGTTCTCGACGCATCCGCATTGGGATCACCTGCTCTGGCACGCCGACCTGGGGCAGCCGCCTCGATACGGGACGGCCCACTGCGCCGCCGCTATCCAGGCTCGGCTATCGGACCCGCAGTGGAAGGACTTCATCCCCACGCTGATACCTCCGGACATCGTCGAGCAGGTACCGCTCGACCTGCTCGGCCTCGTTACCGGCCTACCTGCTGAGACAACCCGGATACCTTGGGACGGCCCGCAGGTCCGGATCATCGAACATCAAGCGCACGCTCCAGGCCATGCTGCGCTGTTGATTGAGGAGCACCGAGTCCTGGTCGCCGGCGACATGCTCTCCGACATTTTGATTCCGATGCTCAACCTGAATGCCACCGACCCGATCCAGGACTACCTCGCTGCGCTCCAGCTGCTCGAGCAGGTGACCGGCGACGTCGATATCGTCATTCCCGGCCATGGTTCCGTCGGTGGAGCTGATCAGTTATCCGCACGGATCACCGAGGATCGGGCGTACGTACAGGCATTGCGTGGCGCCGATATCGTTGACGACCCACGGCTCGACCCACGGGCGTACGGCAAGGATTTCCTGCCCGCCCTACATGAACGGCAACGGCAGCATCTGGCCTAAAAGCAGTTCTGCCCTTGACCGGGGGTAATTTGCCCACTTAGCTGGCCGCACCCTTCCCCGTCCAGCCCCCCGGGAGTTTTCTCATGACATTCTTCCCTAGCACCGGCTGGCGTCCGTTCCAGCTGCTGGTCGTCGCCGCCACCTCGATCGCGGCCACCGCACTGACCGTCTCGACCGCGGCCGCGGCGCCGGCCCCGGAGGCTACCGCTGCCTCGGTGAGCCCCAACAAGGTCGTGCCGCAGCTGCAAGCCGCCGGCCTCGCCTCCACGATCGCGCTGAGCAACTGCTCGGCGAGCCTGGTCCGCTACCCGTCGTCGCTGACCACCGACCGGGCGATGATGCTCACCAACGGACACTGCTACGAAGGCGGCTTTCTCAGTCCCGGCCAGGTGCTGATCAACAAGTCCAGCACCCGCAGCGGCAAGTTGCTCAACGCCAGCGGCCGGTCGGTGGCCACGCTTCGAGCCGACCTGGTGCTCTACGCCACCATGACCGGCACCGACGTCACGCTGTACCGGCTCACCCAGACCTACGCCCAGATCAGCAAGTCCACCGGCCTGAACGCGCTGACCATCGCATCGGCCCACCCGGTCGACGGCGACGCGACGTCAATTCCGTCCGGTTACTGGAAGACCACCTACTCCTGCGCAATCAACGGGCTTCGTCGGCACCCTGCGCGAGGACCAGTGGACCTGGCATGACTCGATCCGCTACCTCTACCCGAACTCCACCTGCCAGACCATCGACGGCACGTCCGGCTCGCCGATCATCGACAACACCAGCCTCCAGATCGTCGGCATCAACAACACCGCCAACGAACAGGGCCAAGCCTGCACGTTGAACAACCCATGCGAAGTCAACCCCGACGGCAGCCTCAGCTACACCCAGGGACAGAACTACGGCCAGGAGACCTACTGGTTCACCACCTGCCTGACCTCGACCAACGCAATCGACCTGAACAAGACCGGCTGCCTGCTCACCAAGCCGTAGCCGAAGACCGGAGAAAGTGGAGGTCGAGCGCCACAACCAGCGCGTTTCGAGGCTTTCAATACCGTGACACTCCTCGGACGCGAAAGGTCCACGGTGGAATTTTCGGCCTTCCTCGACGAACGACAAGTGCCGCTGCTTCGGTTAGCGATCGCGCTGTGCGGCAGCCGCTCGGCTGCTGAGGATGTGCTACAGGAGGTCCTGCTGCGCGCCTTCGCGCGGTGGAGCCGGATCAGCGTGCTCGAGTCGCCGTACGGCTATGTCCGCAAGATGCTGGTGAACGAGCATCTGTCGTGGCGGCGGCGGCTGATTCGGCAGATACCGCGAGCCGAGATCGAACGTGAGGCTGCTCCGGATCACGCCGAGCGCATTGCCGGGCGCGATGAACTGCTTCGCCGCGTGGACTCCTTGCCGGCCCGTCAGCGCACCGCAGTGATACTGCGCTACTTCGAGGATTTGGACGACACCGAGATCGCTCGGGTAATGGTGTGCGATCCGGTCGCCGTCCGCAGTTACGTCTCGCGCGGCCTGAAGGCCTTGCGCGTCGAAGAGAGCAGCGTGACCGAGCAAACCGTCCGCCGGGTGTCGGGAAAGGACCTCTGATGGGCAACCAGTTGGCTACCGAGCAGGATCTTCGGCACGCGCTGCGGTCGCTCGCTCCCGACGACATCGATGCCACGCGCTTCCGGGAGCGTCTTGACCGGATGCTGGCCAGCCAGCCGCCCGCGACGCCGCCACTGTCGCCCGATCATGCCGAGGCGATGCTGCTGTCGACGGACTGGCCGGACCCGCACGGCCGAAGCCGGAGCCGGCGGATGGAGCTGGGGATCGCGGTTGCGTTAGCGGCCTGCGCGGCAGCGGTGCTCGCGCTCTTCCTTTCCGTTCTGTCACCGGAACACTCCGAGCGCCGGCCGTCGACCCCGGCGCTGAACGCTCCGGTTCCTGCCGCGATCCAGTCCATGTTGCTTCCCGGAACCACCGTCCTTGACACCTATGCCGGACGAGGCTCGCAGAGTTTCCTCGTTCCGCCTCGGGTGATCCCGCCGCACTTCGGATACGAGGCTTACGGAACCTGTACCGGGGGCGGCACCTTACGCATAGCGCAGCAGTCGCTTTTTGGGGCGTGTGACGGCGGCGGCGCTTTCGGGACCGGTGGTGCTGTGGAGAACGGTCGTCTCGTCATCACCGCAGCCAACGCAACGAGCTGGCAGATCACGCTGACGATCGCGCCGGACCTACAAACCAACGGCTCGGTGCAAGGTCCGGTTGATCAAGACATGACCGGGCCGGACAACGCTCTGCGCCAGAGTGGCCAAGGCCCGGGCACCGTCGCATTTCCCGGTGAAACCCCGGCGCCACCGGCCGGCACCAAGTATCGGCTTCGGCTGGTCTGCCACGGCTCAGGCGTCAACCTGCCGAACCTGACGACGCCCGACGCCAGCGGCTTGCAGACGAAAACCTGCTTCGCCGGCCACGAATACGTGTGGGATTACGTCTCCCTGCCAACCCCAATCCGAATCCGGGTCGATACCCCAGCCGGAACGACGTGGACGCTCGCGATCGGCTCGATGTGACCGGGTTAGGCGCCGCTCCGGGCGAGGGCGGAAAGGCCAATCCGTAGTCGGGATTCCGCTGATTGATACGCAACAACTGCGATCACGTGCAGGATGGAAAGGTCGTCCATGCCAGTGGCACGTAATGACTCGACGTCCGCCGAAGCTACCAGCCATGGGGTGAGGCTCAGCTTTTCGGCGAAGTCCGACAACGGGCCCGCTGATTCTGGCTCGGCCTGGGCGACGGCGGCATCGCAGGCATTTCGAGCCGCTATCGTCCGCAGCTGGTGCCGGGTTGCCATAGATATCGGAGGGGGGCCTTCCAGGACGTACTCGCGCCAGCGGCCCCAAGCCTCGTATACGCCGGGCACCATCGAGACGAGCTGGATCGAGTCATCAACGGCCGGCCAGTGGGCCGGATCAGGCCTCGGGACCGACTCGGTAATGTCGCGATACTCGAACCGGGGGAGCTCGCTTCCGTAATCGGCCTCGATTCCGGTGCCGTCCGCTACCCGGGTGAGGTAATTGAACATGGCCACCAGACCGATAACGAGCGCTATCGCCGGCTGGGGAAAACCTGCCGCGGCAAGTTCCCGAATGCTGGCAGGCCCGATCGTCCACGGACGAGCCGTCAAGGACCGAGCAAAGTCGACCAGGCAGGCATCCTTAGTCGACAGCTCACCGAAAGCCTGCCCTAGGACGAGGTTGCGGCCAACGGTGTCGTCGCCGCTCGCGACACGCAGAAACTCCGCGTGAGCGGTTGTTCAATAGAAGCACTCGTTCTCTCGAGAGGTCACCGCATTGACCAGCTCTCGGGTGCTCCAGGGCAGTACATCGTTGCTCAGTGAACCTGACACCGCAAAGGCGCGGCGTAGCAACTCCGGATCAAGCGAATGCGCCCGGATAATTCCGGGGGCGTCACCGTGAGCGGGCCGATATGCCGCCGGCATCGGCCGGGCAGCCATCGCCACATACGCGTCGAGGAGGTCGCCTTCGGCCTGCTGTCTGCCGATCACCTGTAAGTAAGCCACCGCGTCACCCCGCATTGTTAGGGGTAGCACCGTAACACGATGACAGACATGAAGATCATCGCTTCAATGCTCATCGCGGCTTGGTGGAACGCCCGGTCCTGATCGCCCAGGCCCTCAACGAGGCATTCATGGACCAGGGTCGAGACCATCCGGTCGGGTACCACCACCTCTACATGCGCCCGGACGGCGGGCCATGAATTGGTATTTCAGCGGTGGGGCGCCGCCCGTTTGGCGAGCGGCGCCCCACCGGTAGTGCTAACTGCCAGGCACTGCGACGTTGGCGGTGCGCAGCTCCTGATCGTTGGCCACCGCGGCGTTCGGCGCGCTGGCGGTGCACAGCTGCGGTGCTGAGCCGGCGGTAGCGGTACCGGGGCAGATGAACAGCTCAGGAGTCCTGGTGTCCATCCACAGCGGGTTGGCGTTCGACGGCGCGATCATGCCGGTGTAGTCGCCGAGGAACACCCCACCGAACTGGGTCGGCGGCGGCATCGAAGACGAGGTCACCCGCAGGACGCCGAAGTTCACGGTGTCGTTGCTGCCGGACAGGCTCACGTCGGAGAACCCGGTCGCCTCATCGGTGCCGTACTGGCGGTCGTAGTAGGACGTGGCCAGCTTCCCGTTCTTGGTGAAGTCGATCCACTGCCACCATTGATCGGTAGTGGCTTGTCCCGGATCGGTGGTCGCCACCGGCATCACCCGCGGGTCGAGCGTGCTACCGGTGAAGGTGGTGCCCTTGTCGGAGGAAACGCTGACCAGGATGTCGTTGTTACAGGCTCCTGGCACCTTCACACCGGTGTAGAGGTCCTGGCCGGTCACCGGGCTGAACCCGGTCGGGACGCAGCCGTTCGCCTCGTTGGAGTGCTGGTTGATGTAGGAGCCGAAGGTGACCACCACCTTGTTCGGGTTGGTCGGATCCACCGCCCCGGACGGGTAGTTGACGGCCCGGAAGACGGAGTTGCTGGTGGCGTTCTTCTCCGGCACGCAGGCGCGCCCGAGATCCTGACCGTTCTGGTAGGTGGCGCAGTCGGGCAGGTCGTAGTAGTCGCTGACCTTGACCGGCGGCAGGAAGGTGTTGCCACCGTCGACCGACTTCGACAGCAGCATCTGGTTGCGGTTGTCGGCCGGTGACGCCGGCGCTGGGGCAGCAGCGTTGGCACCGGCTGCTCCGGCGTCGTCGCCGCTGTCATTGATGCCGGCGCTTATCGCATTGTTGAAGTTTGAGTACACGATGTAGAGGTTGCCGTCCGGTCCGGTGAACGGCTGGGAGTACTGGTTCTCGTTGCAGTTCGAGTTTTCACCGGTGGCCGCCACGGTGCCCACACCGAAGGTCTGCACGCACAGCGTGGGGTTGTTAACACTCACCAGATGCGGCGGGGAGAAGTGCTCACCGTAGTCGGCTGAGTAGGCCTCGTAGATGAATACCGAGCCGTTGGCCGCGAACTCGCTCCAGGACACGTAGATCCGGTCCTGGTACGGGCTGCCGACGTGGTTGTCCACCGTCATCAACTGCTTGTCCAGGAACGGGGAGACGCCGGTGCCGGCCACGTCGGCGCTGGCCCGCACGTAGCGGCCCGGGAAGTTCCAGGAGGCTCCGCCGTTCTGGGTGGACCGGTACACCACTAGCGCGCTGGATGAGTCAGGGTTGTTGGTGGTCGGCCGGCCCCGCTGGATCAGCTGGCAGCTGAGGTAAGCGTTGCCCTTGGTGTCGAAGGCTACCGAGGTGTCACCGCCGCCCTGCCAGTATTCGCGGCTGGCGCCGAAGTTCACCACGTTGGCCACCTGGCCGCGGGTGAAGCTGGTGGGCGGGGTGCTGTCCTGCCAGGTCCGGCCGCCGTCACCGGAGTAGGAGGTGTAGCAGCCGCCGTCGCCACGGCGGTAGTCGTTGGCCGAGGCAAGCATCACCTGGGTGTTGTTCGGGTCGTAGGCGATCGAGGTCTCGTTATTGGCCTGGCCGCGCCCGGCGAGATCCGGGTCGGTGATGTTCAGGCAGTTGGCGTTGACCTTGATGTTGGACGCGACGTTATCCTGACAACCCTTGTCACCGTTGCCGCGCGGCGTGTACGTGGGATCGAACGACGGGTTCGACGACGATGCGTCATCCGATTGCAGGGCGAGGGCAGAACTGCCGGAGAGCAGCCGCTGCTGCACTTTGGACAGCTGGTCGTAGGACATGCCGGTGGCGTGCGCGGGGCTGCTGCCCACACCGGCCGCGAGGGGCAGCGCCGCCACGGCCAGTGCGGCCGCCGCGGCGAGATAGACAGGACGTCTCACAGGGTTCCTCCCAAAAACGGGCACGCGGAATCGCCGCGCAAGCGAGATTCGGGCGCAACGAAGCACCCGGACGGAGCCCGGGCCAGCTCAACGCATCGGAAGGAAAGATTTGCCGAAAGCCCGCTCTTTGGGCACCGATTTGACAGCCCAGCGCATACCGCTGGATCCGGACGGAGGCAACATACTCCACGGCAGCGGCGCGTGCTAGTGGAAAGTTTCGATACCGAGCCGCCCGCGTCGGACGGAATGCATCGGTGAGGCCGGCGGTTGCCGCTGGCATGACGATTGCGGTGATCGGTAACGGCAATATCGGCTCGACGCTCGGACGGCGGTGGGGTGAGCACGGGTTGGACGTGATCTACGGTTCACGTACCGAGGACAGCCCGGGACCGGACGGTGCGCCGATGGCCAGCATCGAGCGCGCCATCTCGGGGGCGGACACGGTGCTGCTGGCAATACCTGGCAACGCGGTCGCCGGTCTGGTTGACGAGCATGCCGCCGCCCTCGACGGCAAGGTGATCATCGACGCCACCAACCACCTGGCCGGCGCCGAGTTCAGCGGCCGGGCCGCGATCCGGGCCGCAGCTCCCGGCGCCCACTACGCCCGGGCGTTCAACACCCTCGGTTGGGAGAACTTCGCAACCCCGCCGGACGACGCGGACCTGTTCTACGCCGCTGATGAACCGGCCCGGCAGCGGACCGAAGAGCTGATCACCGCGGTTGGGCTGCGCCCGGCCTACGTCGGCGACGGCGAGGCCGCTGCCACCGTCGACGCGCTGCTGCCGCTGTGGTTCGCCTTGGCCAAGCAGCGGGGAACACGCTTACTGGCACTGCGGATAGTCGATCGGCAACCGGCTAGCTGATGGCCGGCAGTCGCTGGCCGTGATGTAGCACATCGGCGAATAGGTCGCCTCGCTCGCGGATCCGCGGCAGCACCGAGCGGATCGTCCAGCCGTCCGGTGACAGCGTCGGGTCGTCCAGTTCGTCCCAGCTGATCGGGGTGGAAACCGGCGCGCCAGCGGCCGGTCGCGGGCTGTACGGGGCGACCAGGGTCTTGTTGATCGCATTCTGCGTGTAGTCCAACCGGGCCAGACCGTGCCGGTCGGAAACCTGCCACTTCCAGCTGACCAACTCGGGCAGCACTGCGCCGACCGTCCTGGACAGCCGCTCCACCCAAGCCCGGGTTTCGTCGAAGCTCGGGCCGCGGGCGATCGGAATCCAGATCTGGATGCCACGCCGGCCGGTGACCTTGGCGCAGGCCCGGACATTGAGATGTTCCAGTGCGGTGCGGTGCAATCTCGCCAACACCAGCAGGTCGTCCCAGCTGGTCTTCGGCCCGGGGTCCAGATCCAGCAGGGCATAACTCGGCTGCCGTGGTTGGTCGACCTGGGAGGTCCAGGCATGCCACTCCAAGGCGCCATAGTTGGCCGCCCACACCAGCGCGGCCGGCTCGTCCACCACCAGATAGGTTCTGCTTTCCCCGGCGTCGGCATTGGGGTTGTCCCAACGCGGCAGCCAGTCCGGCGCGTGCGATGGCAGCTCCTTCTGCCAGAACCCCTTGGTTTGCGCTCCACCCGGATAGCGGTGCAGGTTGAGCGCCCGTCGGGTCAGATAGGGCAGCAATACCGGGGCGATCTCGGCGGTGTAGCGCAACAGGTCGCGTTTGGTTACCGGATCTTCGCCGGGCCGAGCATCGAACAGCGGCTTGTCCAGGTTCGTCACCCGAAGCTCGCGACCGAAGATTGTCCACCGACCGTTGGACTTTAGGCCGGCCAGCACGGCAAGTTCGTCGGCATTCGGTGGGCTGGCGGCGGCTGGTTTGAGGTTCAGCGCTGCCCGGGCCGCCGGTAGGTCCGAGCGCCACAGCCGGTCCGGATCGGCCTTCACCTCGTCGTTGGTCCGCCCGCTTAGCACCGAGCGCGGATGATCCTCGGCATCCCAGCCTTTCACCGCATCGTCATCGTGCTTGTGCAGCAGCAGCCACTCCTCCTTGCCGGCGTCGTTCACCCTGGTGCGCACCAGGATGAACCGGCCACGCAGCTTCTGGCCGTGCAGGTCCAGATGCAGTTCACCGTTGCTGACGGCACCCGCCGGATCCGGTGGATCACCAGCCTCGTGCGGCTCCCACGTTCCGGCGTCCCAGACGATGACGTCACCGCCGCCGTACTCGCCCGCCGGGATGACACCTTCGAAATCGAAGTATTCCAGCGGGTGGTCCTCCACGTGAAAGGCCGCCCGGCGTACCCCTGGATCCAGGGTGGGTCCCTTGGGCACCGCCCAGCTGGCCAGCACGCCGCCGATCTCCAGCCGGAAGTCGTAGTGCAGCCGGCGAGCCCGATGCCGCTGCACCACGAATCGAGCCGGTCCGGAACCATCGGCGGCCGCCGGCAGCCCCGCCGGTTCCCGGGTCCGGGAGAAGTCTCGCTTGCCGCGATAGGCGGCCAGTGGATCCCGGGCCCGCGACTTCGATCCGGACGACTGAGATCCGGACGGCTTCGATCGGGACGAAGGCATACTCTGAGTCAAGCGCGCCGCAACAGCCGCTGCAAATGCGCAGGACGTCCCGCCCAGAACCGCACCGGGCCAACGGAGACGAAGCCCTGCGATCCCGGGTGAGGACCGACCATGACCGAACAACCCGCTGCCGACAGCCACCGGGGCGTCGCCCCGACCGACCTGAGCGACGAGGACCTGCGCCGGGAACTCGCCCACCTGCATCAGACCCGGCACGACACGCTGCTGGGTGCCAGCGAGGATGCCCTGGATACCCACACCGAGCGCATGCTTGCGATGGAAAGCGAGTTCCTGCGCCGGTTTCCGCGTGATGGTGCGCCGGATCCGGCTCGCACCCGGGCCGGCAGCCGACGTGCCGCCGGGCAGGACTGATCGCGCGCTACCGTCGACGTGGCCGCAACCCGCGTAATGCGAGCAACAACACCGCGGCGGTGGCGACGGTGCGCGCCATTTTGGCCCGGCCGCCAGATCCGGCCGCGGCCGGCGGCGGCCGGTCGCTGGGGGACGACAGCTCCGGGTGTTGGGCGTGCAACTGAAGCACGGGCGCGTTGCGCCGTAGCTCAGCCTCTCGGCGAGCTTCCCCCAACCCATACCCGGAATCTCCGTGCGGGCCGGCCAGCGTGGAGGTGACGGTGGCGTACGCGTCGATCCAGTTCTGCCAGCCCTGCTCGTCGTCCGGTCCGGTCGGGGACGCCCCGGCGCTGGGATTCGGACCGGGAGAGCGCGGGTCCGGTGGCAGGCTATCCAGTAGGTAGCCGCGTACGCGGTTGAGATTGTCCCAAAGCTGCTGGGCATATCCGCAGCTCTCATGCAGCGCGGAGTCCAGCCGGGCGGCACGGCTGCGGTGCTCCTCGGCGCTCATTTCATCGCGATCGTCGGTCAGCATCCGGTCGGGATCAAGCACCTGGGGCTGGTTGATCGGTTGCATTGCTGGGCTCCTTCTCTAACCGGTGGCGACGTGCTGACGAGTGTTTTCGCTGCGCGCCAACTGGATGGCTGCCTCGATGTGCAGGGCGTGCACGAATGCCTGCGGCAGGTTGCCGCGCATCTGGTGCTGTTGGGCGTCGTACTCCTCGCTGAACAGCTGGGGCGGTCCGCAGGCCGCGCGGGTGATCTCGTACCAACGCCGAGCCTGCACGTTATTGCCCTGCTGGTCATGGGTCATGGCGACCAGGAAGCCGCAGAGCAGGAAGGAACCCTCCGCCTCAGGCAGCGGCCGCCGGTCATGACGAAAGCGGTAGGCGTAACCGTCCTGGGTCAGCTCACGCAGGTACGCCTGGAAGGTGGCGATGCTGCGTGGGTCATCGGGCGGGACCGCACCGCGCAGCGCCGGCAGCAGCAGGGCCGCATCCAACTCCGGATCCTCCGGAGAACGTTGCCAAAACCCGTCTTTGTTCAGCGCCGTTGCCGAGGTGTGCGCCTCGATCCGATCGGCAAGGACCAGCCATTCGGCGCGCGGCGCCCCGGTCGGTCCGGCGGCGGCGATGGCGCGCAGCCCGGCCACGGCGGTCAACCGGCTGTGCGTCCAGGCCCGATTGTCAATCTCCCAGATACCGGCGTCCGGCTCGTTCCAGCGCCGGGTAATCGCGCCGGCCGCCGCTTCGGCCGCCCGCCAGTGCCTGCTGTCCAGCCGATCCTTACCGGCCGCGGTGGCGAACAGCAGCAGCGCCTCGCCGAAGGCATCGAGCTGGAACTGCTTGTTGACCCAATTACCGACGATGTCATAGCCGCCCGGGTAGCCGGGCAGAGCCAGGTGCCGCTGATCGGGAACCGGTGCGCCGGTGGTGGTGTAGGCCGGTGCCATCTTGTCGCCGTGCTCCAGCAGCCGGTCGGCCACGAATCCCACGGCATCGTCGACTAATCGGTGCGCCCCGGTGGTGGCCACGGCCCGTCCGGCGTAGCACTGGTCGCGGATCCAGACGTAGCGGTAGTCGTAGTTCCGGCCGGCCTCAGCCCGCTCGGGCAGGCTGGTGGTGGCCGCGGCCACCATGCCGCCACCGGTGCTGGTCAGACCTTGCAGTACCGCATAGCTGCGCCGCAGGTCGCCCTGGTCCAGCGTGGGTATCGAAGGCACCGCCGCCCGCCAGGCGGTTTCGGTGGTGCGCCAGGCCAGGCTGGTATCGACCGGTTCGGTGTCGAGCGGATGGTCGGAGATCTCCAGCACCAGATCGTGCTGCTCGCCGGCTTTTAGCTGAAGCTGCAACCACAATTCCTGTCGGTGCCCGCGAGTCGTCGCCGCGCCCGCGCCGGTCCACCTCAGGTGTAACCCACCGGTGCGGGCGGTCCAGATTTCGCCGCGCCGGCGCAAGTCGACCAGTTGCTGGTCGTCATAACCAGCCCGTGGGCGTAGCGAGATGACCAGGCTGGCCTGATCGAACGCCTCGATCCGGCGCAGTAGCACGGCGGTATCCGGGTCGGCCGGATAGCACAGCGCCTCCCGGCACTCCACCACGCCGGATCGGGTGACCCAGCGGTTACGCCAGATCATCGAGCCTTCCTCGTACGAACCACCCCAGGTGAAGGGATCGGCGGGCGTGACGTCATAGCCGCTGGTACCGCCGATCAGCGCGCTGAACACCGAGTCGCTATCCCAGCGCGGCACGCACAGCCAGACGATGTCGCCACGCGGCCCGACCAGGGCACCGCGCTCGCCGTCGGCCAGCAACGCGTACTCCCGCAGCACCTGTGGCTGCGAGCCGGTGACGGCGGGCTGAGCCCACGACCGGTTGGTCATGGCAGTGCCGCCGCGGTGGCGGCACCGGCCGCGGCGGTCGCGGTGGCGGCACTGGCGCTGACCAGCGCGGCCCGGCGAAACCGCGGCCAGAGCAGCCCGACCCCGACCATGCTGAGGGCATGGAGGAAGTCGACCGCCGCCCCGGCCAGTACCAGCTTCCGGCCCGGCCGGACGAGTTCGACGGTGCCCTGGGCCAGCATTCGCAAGCCCAGGATGCGTACCAGCCAAGCTGCCGGGTCCTGGCCGCGGCGACCGGTGACCAGTTGCCCGATCCGGACCGGTTGGGCGAGCAGCACGGCGCCGAGCACTGCCTGGACGGCCGCCGCCGCCCGTAGCCAGCCGGCTCGGCGCATCAGGAACGCCGCCACAACCAGCCACCTACCGCGGCCACCCCGGCCGCGGCGGCAGCCAGCACCCCGTGGTGATGTGAGGCCCACAGTTGCGGGTCACCGGACTTGGACTTGTTGTCGAAGATGCCGTGCGCGCCGAAGTCCTTACCACCAACGCCATCGGCCGGCTCCCACAGGTTGGCCGGCGCGTCCGGATCCTGCGGCTGGCTGGTCTGCTGGGAACCGAAGCCGGTACGGCCGAGGTAGCGGTCTAGCAGGCCCGGTATCAGGGCGTTGGCCGCCAGCGTCGCAGCCGTGCTGGAACCGACCCAGTACTCCCGCCGGCGCGGGTGGTCGGCGGCGTAGAGCACACCACGGGCGGCGAACTCGGGCTGGTAGATCGGTGGCACCGGCTGGGCATGGTGCGGCAACCGAGACAACACCCAGGAGAACTGCGGGGTGTTCACCGCCGGCATCTGGACCATGGTGACGTGCACGTTGCTGCGCTCGTGCAGTAGTTCGCATCGCAATGCCTCGTGAAAGCCCTGGATCGCATGCTTAGCGCCGCAATACGCGGTCTGTAACGGAATCCCGCGGTAGGCAAGCGCTGAACCCACCTGCACGATGGTGCCCCGATCGCGCGGCTTCATATGGCTCAGCGCAGCCATGGTGGCATAGACATACCCCAGGTAGGTGACCTCGGTGACCCGCCGGTACTCGGCCGGTTTGATCTGGTCGAACGGTGCGAACACCGAGGTGAAGGCGACGTTGATCCAGACGTCGATCGGCCCCACCTCATCCTCGACGCGTTGCGCGGCAGCGAACACCGCGTCGGCGTCGGCGACATCGGTCGGGATCGCGAGGGCCGTCCCGCCGGCGTTGGTGATCTCGGCGGCCGCCGCGTCCAGGCCGGTCTCACCTCTCGCGATCAGCACCACCGTGTCACCTCGGCGGGCGGCCGCAACGGCGGTGGCCCGGCCGATGCCGCCGCTGGCACCGGTCACCACAACAATGCGTGTCACAGTTCTCTCCTTCTTCGCAGGCGCTGCATGGGTCGTGGTCGACCACGCGCCGCGAGGTGGCTGTCAGGCCGGCGGCCAGAGGCCGTCGCCGGCCGATACGCTGCCGGGACGCACGCCGCCGGCCGCGGCGAACCGCCGGAGCAGCGGCACCAACAAAGCCCGCTCCCGCAGCGGAATCCGGTGCAGGATCTCTTCGGCCGCCGCTCGCCGCCGACGCGCTATCGACTCCACCAGCCGGTGGCCGCGTGGGGTCAGCTCGACCGTCACGGTCCGGCGGTTCAGCCGGCTCTGCCGTCGGGTGACCAGTTCGTAACCGACCAGCTTGTCGCAGGCCCGGCTGGCCGCGGATGGGGTTATCCGCGCTGCTTCGCTAAGCTCGGTGATGGACATGCCGCCCCGGCTGGACAGATTCATCAACAACCGGAGCTGGGTCAGCGTCACAACATCTTCGATGCTGGCCAACGACTCGGCGCTGAGTGCCACCAGAGCTCGGGAAGCCAACAGGATCGCGTCCACCTGTTCAGCCAACAGGCTGTCGTCCTGCTGAGAGCTTGGGTGGACGGCCATCACTCGAGTTTGCACCCAGTACTTGCGTTTACGCAACCAATGCGAGTAGACCAGATTGCAGCAGCGCAAGTGTGTGGCACGTCCACCGATCGGGCAAACCGTGACCCGTCTGCACTCCCGGTTCCTCATGAAGCCTATCTCCACTGGTGCTGAGAAACCCTTGAGAATCAAGGAGAACTGTCATGGCTCAGACCGTCGCCGACATGCTGTTGGCACGATTGCGGGAGTGGGGCGTCAAGCAGGTGTTCGGTTATCCCGGCGATGGGATCAACGGGCTGCTAGCCGCCTGGGGACGGGCCGACAACGAACCGCAGTTCGTCCAGGCCCGACACGAGGAAATGGCCGCCTTCGAAGCGGTCGGCTACGCCAAGTTTTCTGGGCAGGTCGCGGTCTGCGCCGCCACCAGCGGCCCGGGCGCCATCCACCTGCTGAACGGCCTGTACGACGCCAAGCTTGACCACGTCCCGGTGGTTGCGATCGTGGGGCAGACCGAGCGGTCGGCGATGGGCGGTTCCTACCAGCAAGAAGTCGACCTGCTCAGCCTGTACAAGGACGTGTGCAGCGACTACGTCCAGATGTGCACCGTGCCGGAGCAACTGCCCAACCTGATCGACCGGGCCATCCGGATCGCGGCGACCGAGCACGCCCCGACCTGCCTGATCTTCCCGTCCGACGTCTTCGAACTGGAGTACGTGCCGCCCAAGCACGCGTTCAAGCAGGTTCCGTCCAGCCTCGGCATGACGACATCGGTCACCCAGGCCGACGATACGGCGGTACGCCAGGCAGCGGAGATTCTCAACGCCGGCCAGAAGGTTGCCCTGCTGGTCGGCCAGGGTGCCCGGGGATGTGCCGAGGAGATCGGCCAGATCGCCGAATTGCTCGGCGCCGGGGCGGCAAAAGCCTTACTGGGCAAGGACGTTCTGTCCGATGAGCTGCCGTGGGTGACCGGATCGATCGGACTGCTGGGCACCACCGCGTCGTATGAATTGATGATGGGCTGCGACACGCTGCTCACCATTGGCTCGAACTTCCCCTACACCCAGTTCCTGCCGCAGCTCGATCAGGCCCGAGCGATCCAGATCGACCGGTCCGGCAAGTGGATCGGCATGCGGTACCCGTACGAGCTGAACCTGGTAGGCGACGCCAAGGCCACCTTGCGCGCGCTCATCCCGCTATTGGAACGAAAGACCGACCGGGCCTGGCGGGAGCAGATCGAGAGCAAGGTCGCCGACTGGTGGCAGGTCGTCGAGCGGCGAGCCTTGACCGGCGCTGATCCGGTGAATCCGATGCGGATCTTCCACGAACTGTCCGCCCGACTACCCGCCAACGCCATCGTGGCTGCCGATTCCGGCAGCGCCGCCAACTGGTATGCCCGGCACCTGCGCTTCCACGGTGACATCCGCGGCTCGCTGTCCGGGACGTTGGCCACCATGGGTCCCGGAGTGCCTTATGTGATAGGGGCAAAGTGGGCACACCCGGATCGTCCGGCGATCGCACTGGTCGGTGACGGTGCGATGCAGATGAACGGCATGGCCGAGCTGATCACGGTCGCGCGCTACTGGCAGCAGTGGACCGACCCGCGGCTGATCGTGGCGGTGCTGCACAACAACGATCTCAACCAGGTCACCTGGGAGATGCGGGCCATGGAGGGCGCACCCAAGTTCGCCGAGTCGCAGACGTTGCCGGACGTGGACTTCGCCGGCTTCGCTCGTAGCCTCGGCCTGACCGGCCTGAACATCGACACCCCGGACGCGATCGGGCCGGCGTGGGAGCAGGCGCTGAACGCGGATCGCCCGACGGTGTTGGACATTCGTTGTGACCCGGACGTGCCGCCGATCCCGCCGCACGCGACGTTCGAGCAGGCCAAGGCCACCGCGAGTGCGATCCTGCACGGCGATGAGGACGCCTGGGGCTTCGTCAAGCAGGGCATCAAGCAGAAGGCCCAGGAGTACCTGCCAGGCCAGAAGGACGAGGGCTGAGATGTTTCGCCGCCGATCGGTAGACGACACCCTTGTCGGCACGGCCGAACGTGCCGTGTACGACGTTCGGACCGGTCGCTTCGAACGCAGCCTGTCCGCGCTGACCGCGGCCGGTGCGGTGATCACCACCGCCGAGATCTACCTGTCCCACGACGGAGCCAGCTTCGGCAACAAGACCATGTGGTGGCCGGTGGTGGTGGTGCCGACCGCGATCCCGGCCGGCATCGCCGCGGTGTTTTCCCGCCGGGCCGCGCACACCGTGCTGCCGCTGGCATCGGCAGCCATCGTGGCCAACGGGCTTCAGGGCACCTACCTGCACTGGCGCGGTGTCGCCCAGCGACCGGGTGGCGTCACTAGGTACAACCTGGAAGCCGGGCCACCGGTCTTCGCGCCGCTATTGGCCACCCTGGTTGGCGGAATGGGCTTGCTGGCCGCGGTGCTGCGCCGGGAAGGCCGGCCGCCGCAGGGAGACGCCTGATGCCCTACCGCAGCCCGGGCCGGCATGCCGTCACACCGCAGCATCGCGGCCGGTTCCCCGGGTTCGATGTGCTGGACAGCGTCGACGATTGGGATGCGACGACGGCCGGCGTGGTGCTCGCCCGGCTCGGCCCGACCGGTGAGCTGGCCTTTTTCACCCCGTTCGAGGTGAGCATCGCCGGACCGTTGCTCGATCTACTGCTTGCCCAGGACCGGGACCCGAAGGTGCCGGTGTTGCAGCTGATCGACGCGCGACTGGCGGTCGAGGAGACCGACGGCTGGCACTACGACGAGATGCCCGAGGACGGACAGGCTTGGCGTGACACATTGCGCTTTCTGGACCAGGACTCGCTCGAGCAGCACCACGGTCGTGGTTTCGCGCACCTGATCCACACCGAGCAGGCGGCGGTGATCCAGGCCGTGCAGGACGCCGCCACCGGCGGTGCCGAATGGCACGGCTGGTCGGCAAAGCATGTGTGGAGCTTGTGGACCCGGTACGCCTGCACGGCGTTTTACTCCCATCCCTGGGCCTGGAATGAGATCGGCTTTCCCGGACCGGCCTATCCGCGTGGTTACCTCAACCTGGGCGTCGGCGGCCTGGAGCACTGGGAGAAGCCGGACCGGGGCACCGAGGACAGCGATATCGACCCGGTGCCGTTCGCTGCCCGGGTGGAGCAGTCCCGCCACCAGCATGCCCAGTTGCTCGACACGGAAGGCTCAGCATGAGGAGCAACTACCGGGAGATCCGGGCACGCAACTCGTCAGCCTGGCTGATCCCCAACGATGGCAGCCGAACCGACCACCGGCTGCGCACCGACATGCGTCGCTATGCCGACGGCGACGAGGTAGACCTGGTAGTGGTCGGCGCCGGTGCAGGGGGTGGCGTGCTGACCCAGCGGTTGGCTCGGGCCGGTTGGCGGGTGGTGTGCCTGGATGCCGGGCCGTTCTGGGACCCGGACGCCGACTGGGTTTCCGACGAACGGGGCTCGCACATCCTGTACTGGACCGAACCGCGCCAGGTCGGCGGTAGTGATCCAGTGCCGCTCGGCTCCAACAACTCCGGCCGCGGCGTCGGCGGGTCAATGGTGCACTTCGCCGGCTACGTCCCGCGCTTTCACCCGTCGGACTTTCACACCTTCAGCCTGGACGGGGTCGGCGCGGACTGGCCGATCGACTATGCCGAGCTCCGGCCGTACTACCAGGCGATCGAACAGGAACTGCCGGTCGCCGGGCAGGACTGGCCGTGGGGGGATCCGCATAGCTACCCGCATCATCCGCATCGGGTAAGTGGAAACGGCGAGGTCTTCCTGCGCGGCGCGAAGGCCGCCGGCATCCAGGCGCGGGTCGGCCCGGTGGCCATCCCGAACGGGCGATTCGGCAATCGGCCGCACTGCATCTACCGGGGTTTCTGCCTGCAAGGCTGCAAAGTCAATGCCAAGGCCAGCCCGCTGATCACCCACATCCCGGATGCACTTGCACATGGCGCCGAGATTCGGCCGGACAGCATGGTCAATCGGGTCGTCCTGGACGAACACACCGGCGCCGTCACGGGCGTCACCTACCTGTGCGCCGGCCGCGAGCACTACCAGCGGGCCCGGGCGGTTGCGGTGGCCGGCTATTCGATCGAGACGCCGAGGTTGCTGCTGCTGTCGGCCACCGACCGGCATCCCGAGGGCCTGGGCAACCAGCATGACAACCTCGGGCGCTACCTGATGGTCCAGGGGGCGCCGCAGACGTCCGGGCGGTTCGAGCAGGAGATCCGGATGTACAAGGCGCCGCCGCCTGAGGTCAGCTCCGAGCAGTTCTACGAAACCGACCCCAGCAAGCCGTACAAGCGGGGGTGGTCCATCCAGAACGTCAGCCCGCTACCGATCACCTGGGCCGAACACATCGTCGCGCAAGGGCATTGGGGCGAACCGCTGCGCGAGTATCTGCGTGACTTCGTGCACTGGGCCACCCTGGGCTCGCTGTGCGAGTACCTGCCCCAGGCCGACAACCGGATCACGCTGGCCGAGGAGAAGGACCGGCACGGGCTGCCGGTTGCGCATTTCAGCTACAGCCAGTGCGACAACGATCGGCAGCTCAACAAGGCCGCGACCGAGTCGATGGAGACCATCCTCAAGGCTGCCGGTGCCACCGAGGTGCTCACCATCGACCGCTACGCCCATCTGGTCGGCGGCGCCCGAATGGCGACCAGGGCCGAGGACGGCGTCGTCGACCGGGCTCATCGGGTTTTCGGTATCCCGAACCTGTACGTGGTGGACGGCAGCGTGCTGCCCACCCAGGGTTCAGCCAACCCGGCATTGACGATCATGGCGCTGGCGGCCCGGGCCGCCGACCGGCTGATCGCGCTGGGCCGGCGGGGGCTCACCGAATCGCAACTGACTCCGGCCAGCCCATGAGCGCGCATCCCACCCCGGCAGCCAACGAGGCAGTCACGGCGCGATCTTCATACGTTTCGGTCGCCATGGCGGCTGGATCTTATGAAGATCGGCCCGAGCGAGCGCTGGCGCGTCAGCCGCTCGGACGAAGGGCTGATGGCCCATGAGTAACGGGACAATCCTCATCAGCTCGGTCGACACCGCCGTCTATACAGTGCCGACTGAGCAGCCGGAGGCCGACGGCACGCTCAGCTGGGACTCCACTACCGCCGTGTTGGTCACCCTGCACGCCGGCGGCCGGACCGGCCTCGGCTGGACGTATTCCGGCTCGGCGGCCGCCACCGTCGTGCAGGACAAGCTGGCGGCTGCCGTACGGGACCGCGACGCCTTCGATATCGCGGCCGGCTGGCAGGCGATGCACCGGGCCTGCCGCAACCTGGGCACCCGAGGCTTGGTGCTCCAGGCCATCAGCGCGGTGGACGTGGCCTGGTGGGATCTGAAGGCCAAGCTGCTGGATCTGCCGTTGACCAGGCTGATGGGCGCTTGTCGCACCGAAGTGCCGATCTACGGCTCCGGCGGCTTCACCACCTTGTCCGAGGCGCAGCTGGCCGAGCAGGTGCAGTGGTGGCAGTCGGTCGGCTGCACTTCGATGAAGATCAAGATTGGCCAGGACTGGGGGAGCCGTGTCGAGCGCGACCTGGACCGGGTGCGGACGCTGGCCAAGCTCGCCGGTCGGCAGGCCGAGCTGATGGTCGATGCCAACGGGGGATACCAGCTGGGGCAGGCGCGTCGGGTCGGCCACCAGTTGGACGAACTGGGAGTTGGCTGGTTCGAGGAGCCGGTCAGCAGCGACGACCTTGCCGGCCTGGCCGAGTTGCGATCGGTGCTGCGCTGCGACGTGGCTGCCGGCGAATATGCCTCCGATGTCTATGAGATCGAGGCGTTGCTGCCGGTGCTGGACTGCCTGCAGTTGGACGTGACCCGGTGTGGTGGCTACACCGGCTGGCTGCGCGGCGCCGCACTGGCCCAGGCCCGTAACCGGCAGGTCTCCGGGCACTGTGCGCCATCGCTGCACGGGCCGGTCGCGGCAGCCGTCCCCAACCTGCGGCACGTCGAGTGGTTCGTCGATCACGCGCGGCTAGAACCGTTACTCTTCGAGGGCATTCCACCGGTCCGGGACGGTGCGCTGCACCTGAGCCAAGACCGACCAGGTCATGGCATGAGCCTGCATGAGACGGCCGCCGCACAGTGGCGGGTGGCCTGACCAGCGCATGTCGTCGATCTGCTCAAAAGGGAGCGAGATGAGTCAGCGGATGCCGGTTGACCGTCCGACCAACGACCAGGTTGACGCGGTGTTGGCGGCCAGTCGGGTACTGGTCGCGGTAAGCGCCGCCTCGATCGCGGCGATTGACGAAACGGTGACCCTGCCGCAGCTGCGAGCACTGACCGCGGTCGCCAGCCGCGGCACCATGAACTCGGCCACGCTCGCCGAAGCGCTCGGCGTGCATGCCTCCAGCGCCACCCGGATCTGTGACCGGTTGGTCAGCGCCGGCCTGCTCGGCCGGCGAGACGACCCGGCCGACCGTCGGCATCTTCAGCTCTACCTCACCGAGGCCGGCCGGCAGTTGGTGGAAGCGGTCACCCGGCGACGGCGGGACAGCATCGCCCGGATCCTGTCGAACGTCCCGGCTGCCGATCGCGAGGCGATGGCTGCCACCTTCGAGCGATTCGCGGCCGCCGGTGGCGAGCCGCGGCCAAACGACCTGTGGACGATGGGCTGGCAAGCCAAGTAACGAGCAGCTGGGCAACGAGCAGGTTGGGCCGCCAGCGTCGATACCGGCACTCTAAGGACATTCCGACGCCGACCCAGGAGCTGCTATGTCCTTCGCCACCAGAGCCCGCCGCGCACCCGGCCGGATCGCCGCGGGAGTGCTGATCTTCCATTCGGGTTTGACGAAGTTCAAGGGTGACGACATGTTCGCCCAGGCCGTGCACGGTGTGTTCTGCAATACCTATCCGGCCGCCAAGTCGGTGCCACCCGCGGTATTGCTGCGGACCTTAGCGGTCATCGAGATGACGGTCGGCTCGATCCTGTTGCTGCCGCTGATCGGCGCCCGGTTCGCCGGCCTGGCGTTGACCGGCTACTCGGCCACCTTGCTCGGCATGTACGTGCGCACCCCCGGACTGCATGACGAGCGGATGCTGCCGACGCTGGCCGGCGCCGGGTTCGCCAAGGATCTCTGGCTGACCGCGATCGGCTCCTCGCTGGTCATCGACTCGGCCACCAGCAAGCAGTAACTCGGTCTTAGCCTGGCTGCCCGACCAGGTCCGCGCCGCGGAAGGTGCGTCGGTAATCGCTGGGCGACACGCCGAGGGATGCCCGCAGGTGCTGGCGCAGCGAGGCGCCGGTACCCAGGCCGGCGGCGGCCGCGACCGCGTCGACGGCCAGGTCGGTGGTTTCCAACAGCATCCTGGCCCGCGCGATGCGTTGTGCGAGTAGCCAGGCGCCCGGGGCCTGACCGGTTTCTTCCCGGAACCGCCGGTTGAAGGTGCGCACGCTGAGCCGGGCATGCGCCGCCAGCGCGGCCACATCCAGCCGGCGTTCAAGATTGCCCAACGCCCACTCTCGAGTTCGGGTGGTCGCCGGCGAGTCCCCGAGCGGCATTGCCTGCTCGATGAACTGGGCCTGACCACCCTCCCGCCAGGGCGGCACCACGCACTGCCGGGCGACCCGGTTGGCCATCGCGGCGCCGTGATCTCGACGAATCAGGTGCAGGCATAGGTCGATTCCGGCAGCCAACCCGGCCGAGGAGAGCAGGTCGCCGTCGTCCACGAACAACCGCCCCTCATCCAGCTCCACCGCCGGGTAGAGCCGCCGGAACTCCGCGGCATGTGCCCAGTGCGTGGTGGCCGGCCGGCCGTCCAACAGTCCGGCGGCGGCCAGCACGAAGGAACCGGTGCAGATTGAGACCATTCGGGTGCCAGGCCGGATTCGGGCCAGGGCGGCGGCCAGTTCGGCCGGCAACGTGCCGTCCCATCGTGGGCCGGGCATCCGGGTGCCCGGCACGATCACGGTGTCGGCGGTGGCCAGCGCCTCCGGGCCGGCCGGTACTCCGATGTCATAGTCGACCTCGGTGCGAACCACGCCGGCGCGCAGGCCGGCCATGGTCACCCGGTACTGAGGAGTCCCGTCCTCGTCGATGGCGGCGCCGAGCAGTTGGGACGGAATGGTGGCATCGAAGCCCACCACCGGTTCGAGCAGCAGCACGGTCACCCGATGAGTCATGGCAGGATTCTTGCACAGATTGGCAATCCTGCCACTGTCGTCAGCCGGCTCGGTCGGCAACGATGTACCGGTGACCCTGATCGACGACACCGCCTCGTCCGGCGCGGAACCGAATCGGAGCGCCCTGCTTCGTCCCAACCGAATTCATCGGGCCTGGGTGATCGCGGCGGTCACCTTCGTGACCATGCTGGGCGCGGCGGCGTTCCGCTCGGTGCCGGGCGTACTGATGGATCCGCTGCACATGGAGTTCGGCTGGTCGCACGCCACCATCGGTTCGGCGATGTCGATCAACATGACGTTGTTCGGGCTGATGTCGCCGTTCGCCGCCGCGTTGATGGACCGGTTCGGCATCCGGGCCGTGGTCAGTGTCGCGCTGGTGCTGGTGGCGGCCGGCAGCGGGCTTACCGTCTTCATGACCTCGGCCTGGCAGCTGCTGCTGTGCTGGGGCCTGCTGGTCGGCGTCGGCACCGGCTCGATGTCGATGGCCTTCGTCGCCACCGTCAGCGTCCGCTGGTTCGTCGCCCGCCGCGGCCTGGTCAGCGGCATCCTCACCGCTGCTAACGCCACCGGGCAGTTGACTTTCTTGCCGGTCATCGCCGCGTTGACCACCCACCACGGTTGGCGACCGGCCGCGGTTACGGTCACCCTGGCGGCGCTGGCGGTCGTCCCGCTGGTGCTGATCTGCATGCGTGACCATCCGCAGGATGTCGGACTTCAGGCTTATGGCGCAACGGAATCCGATCCGGGGCCGGCCCGCGCGGCTCGCTCCGGCAACAGTGCCATCCTCGCCCTGCGAGCGTTGTTCGGCGCGGCCCGAACCAGGGTGTTCTGGTTGCTGGCGGCCAGCTTCGCGATCTGCGGCGCAACCACCAACGGCCTGATCGGCACCCATTTCATCCCGGCCGCGCAAGACCACGGCATGCCGGTTACCACCGCCGCGAGCCTGCTGGCCCTGGTCGGCGTGTTCGACGTCGCCGGCACGATCGCCTCCGGTTGGCTGACCGACCGTTACGACCCCACCGTGCTGCTGCTGGTCTACTACCTCGGCCGAGGGCTGTCGCTGATGGCACTGCCGTCGCTGCTGGCCCCGAACACCAACCCGAGCACCTGGGTCTTCATCCTGTTCTACGGCCTGGATTGGGTGGCCACCGTGCCGCCCACGGTGGCGCTGTGTCGGCGCTACTTCGCCGATCAGGCACCGATCGTGTTCGGTTGGGTGTTCGCGGCACATCAGCTCGGCGCGGCGGTGGCTGCCGCCGGTGCGGGCCTGATCCGCGATGTCGAGGGTTCCTACGACCTGGCCTTCTACCTGGCCGCCATGTTGTGCGCGATCGCTGCCGCCTGCTGCCTGCGGGCCGGTCGAAGTAGCCGGATAGCGGCCCGGATGGCTGGCGCAGGCGGGGTAGCCTAACCGACATCGTTGAACAGTCAGCGGCCGTATCGCTGAGGAGTTCAAATGTCTAGCGACGCAATCGTGTTACTGCGAGCCGACCACAAAGAGATCAAGGGCCTGTTCAGCAAGTTCGAACGCGCCGGCGACGACGCCACTCAGGCGAAGGGGGAGTTGGTCGGCAAGATTATCGAATTGCTGACCATCCATACCTACCTGGAGAACGAGCTGATCTACCCCGAGGTCCGCCGGTTGCTGCCCGATCTCGAGGACGATGTGCTGGAGTCCTACGAAGAACACCACGTCGCCGATGTGCTGTGCATGGAGCTGTCGGCCATGAGCCCGGACGCCGAGCGCTTCGATGCCAAGACGACGGTGCTGATCGAGAACGTCAACCACCACATCGCCGAGGAAGAGCAGGAGTGGTTCCCGAAGGTGCGGCAGGGTCTCGGCCGTAAGCAACTCGCCGCGCTGGGTGCCCAGATGCTGGAGTTGAAGAAGACCGCGCCGCGCAGTCCGGCGCAGCCGAGCGCGTTGAAGAAGGCGGTGGACGCCGTCCTGAAATAGTCGCCGTTGCTGTCGGGCAACCGGCCAGGATGCCGGTACCGCGGCCGATCCCCTACGGTGTAATCCGATCGGTGCTCAGAACGGCCGACCGCTTATGGGCTTATGGAGGGGACGCAGATGGCTGCTTCGGATACCTACGCGATCGTCGGCGGCGGGCTGGCCGGTGGCAAGGCCGCCGAGGCATTGCGGGCGCAGGGCTTCGACGGCCGGCTGGTGCTGATCGGCGCCGAGTCGCACTTGCCCTACGAGCGGCCGCCGCTGTCCAAGGGCTACCTCGCCGGCAACGCCGAGCGAGACTCGATGCTGGTGCACGATCAGGCCTGGTACGACGAGCAGCAGGTTGAGCTGGTGCTGGGCACCGAGGTGAGCGCCATCGACCGGTCCGCCGGCCGGCTCAGCCTGGGCAACGGTGACGAGCTGGCCTACCACAAGCTGTTGCTCGCCACCGGGGCCAGCCCGCGGTCACTGCCGCTGCCCGGTTCCGACGCCGAGGGCGTGTATTACCTGCGATCGGTGGAGGAGTCCGACCGGCTGCGTGACCTGTTCGGCCGGATCAGCCGACTGGTGGTGATCGGCGCCGGCTGGATCGGGCTGGAGGTCACCGCGGCGGCCCGGGGCGCCGGCGTCCAGGTCACGGTGATCGAGTCGGCGGAGTTGCCGCTGCTGCGGGTGCTGGGCCCCGAGGTGGCGCAGGTGTTCGCCCAGCTGCATCGCGAGCATGAGGTGGACCTGCGGCTGTCCGCCTCGATCGCCGAGATCACCACCGACGGCGGCCGAGCCACCGGGGTCCGGCTGGCGGACGGCACCACCTTCGACGCCGATGCGGTGCTGGTCGCGGTCGGCGTCGCGCCGAACATCGGGTTGGCCGAACGGGCCGGGCTGGCCACCAACAACGGCATCGTGGTGGATCAGGGGTTGCGCACCGAGGACCTGAACATCTTCGCTGCCGGTGACGTCGCCAATGCCTTCCACCCGCGCTATGCCAAGCACATCCGGGTTGAGCACTGGGCCAACGCGCTCAAGCAGCCGGCGGTGGCGGCCGCCTCGATGCTCGGCGGCCAGGCCGGCTACGAGGAGCTGCCGTACTTCTACACCGACCAATACGACTTGGGCATGGAATATCTCGGTTACGTCGAGCCGGGGGAGTATGACCGGGTGCTGTTCCGCGGCGATGTCGGCTCCCGGGAGTTCATCGCGTTCTGGCTGCGTGGCGGTCGGGTGCTGGCCGGCATGAACGTCAATGTCTGGGACGTCACCGATCCGATCAAGGCGCTGATCCGATCCGGCGCTGAGGTGGACCCGGACCGGTTGGCCGATCCGGCGCAGCCATTGGAGTCGCTGTAAGGATCCTCGGGACCAGAACTTAAGCCGCGCTTAGCACCTTGCTAACCGGCCGCTGGCTCGGTCGATAGGATCCCTGGGTGAACTCCGACTCACGCGGTAGCTCAGGCCCCGGGTTCGGCGAACTTCCTCCGCATCTGGATCCACGCCGGGGACGTCCGGCCAGACGATCGCAACCTGCCGAAGCTCGCAGCTCCACCGGCCTGCCACCGGAACTCGATCCACGTCGGGGCGCCCGGCGTGCCGCGCCGCGCCGTGGCCGGAACAGCACGCTCTGGCACGGTGCCTCGCTCGGCCTGCGGATCGTCGCGGCCGCGCTGTCGCTGGCCGTGCTGGTGGGCAGTGGTTGGGCCTGGGCGACCTACCGCAGCTTCAACGCCAACATCAAGCGGGTGCAGCTGACCACCCACTCGGCCGCAACCGCCAAGAACATCGATGGCAGTGCCCAGAACATCCTGATCGTCGGCAACGACGACCGGGACACTGCCACCAATGCCGAGCTGGCTCAGCTGGGGACGACCCGGGATGGCGGTTCCTACAACACCGACACCATGATGTTGCTGCACGTGCCCGCCGACGGAAGCAAGGCCACCGTGATCTCGTTCCCTCGGGACAGCTACGTGGCGATCCCGGGGCACGGCATGAACAAGCTGAACTCCGCCTATCCCGACGGCGTGCGAGACAGCAACGGCAGCAAGGACGCCGGTGCCTCGCTGCTGGCCGACACCATCAGCAACCTGACCGGCCTGAGCATCGACCACTTCGTGCAGGTCGACCTGCTCGGCTTCTACCGGATCTCCAACGCGATCGGTGGAGTGACCGTCTGTCTGAACCAGGCGATGGGGCCGGCCACCCATTACGGGCAGGTGGCCATCGGCCACGACTCCGGCTTCGAGCCGGATGGCACCTTCGTCCCCGATTACTCCGGGATCAACCTGAAGAAGGGCAACAACAGCATTTCCGGCAAGCAGGCGCTGGCCTTCGTCCGACAGCGGCATGGCTTGCCGCACGGCGACCTGGACCGGATCAAGCGCCAGCAGTACTTCCTGTCGGCGGTCTTCCGCAAGCTGGTCTCCGGCGGCACGCTGCTGAATCCGATCAAGCTGCAGCACCTGCTCAAGGCGATCACCTCGTCGTTGACGATGGATAAGAAGCTGGATCCGACCAAGCTGGCCGAGCAGATGCAGAACCTGACCGCCGGCAACGTCACCTTCACCACCATCCCGCTGCGCGGCGAAGACCCGAACTCGCCGGTCGGCGACGTGGAACTGGTGGACACCGCCGCAATGCCGGACTTCATCAACTCCCTGATCGGCAACCCGTCGGCCGATGCGCTGAAGAAGGCCACCCCCGCCGACCCCACGACGGTGACGGTGTCGGTGGTCAACGACACCAACTCCAACGGCCTGGAGACCACCAACGCGGCCGCACTGGCCAAGCTCGGCTTCAAGACCAAGGTGCCGCCGGCGAACTCGGACGTGCTCGACAAGACCACGATCAAGTACCCGAAGGGTGCCGAGAGCGCGGCAAAGGCGCTGCAGGCGGCGGTGCCCGGGGCGCAAATGGTACAGAGCAACGATGTCGGCACGGTAACCCTGCTGCTGGGCAACAACGGCATTCAGGTCAAGTCGCTGATGCCGGCTAAGTCGAGCACGCCGGCCTCCCCCGCAGCCAGCAGCACTCCACCGGCCGGCACCATCAACGCCGCCAGCGCCGGTTGCATCGACTAGCCCGCCGATAGCCTCATCGCTGCTGGCGGCCGGGCTCGGTTAGCGATTGGGTACGCAGCCGACCCAGGGGTTGCACCTCGGACCACATGGTGGCGAGCACTTGGGTGTGCAGTTGGGGTCGCAGGGTCCGGCGGGGTTGCACTGCGGGGTGCACTGGTCGGCCGGCGTTTTCGAATAGCCGGCGTAGCTGTACTCGCGGAAGCCTTGCAACTGCGGAGACCCAACGATGTCGGCGATGGACTGGGAGTCCACGTTGCCGACCGGCACCGACCGGGCGAAGACGCACGGATAGCAGTTTCCATCGAAGGAAACAGTGAGCCTGCCCTCCCAACAATGGCCGCAGAGCGTTTCGTCCAACGATTCGAAGGGAGTCGTGTCGGTTCCGCGACCGACCGGCCGCACGTGGTCGATCCGGATTTGACTCGGCGGCACACCGAGGCTGCCGAGCAGCGTGACGGCGGCGGTCACCTCGGCACTGTCGGGATCCTCGGCGATCATGCCTACCCGGATGGGCAATCCGCGGTTGACCACTGCCCGGATACCGTTGAGCGTCTTGACGAAGCTGCCCCGGACGCCGGTGATCTCGTCATGTTTGCCCTGATCCGCACTGTAGAACGAGGTAGCGATGCTGGCTTGACAGTGCTCGAGGGCGTCCAGCATCGAGTCCTTCACCATCGTCAAGTTGGAATACACCTCGATGAACTCGTACCCGAGACGATGCGCATGAGCCAGGTAATCCGGCAGCTCCGGATGCGCCATCGGCTCACCACCGATGAACTGGACATTGCGACACCCGAGGGCGTAGGCCTCATCCAGGGTCTGCCGCCAATCTCGATCCGGATGCCGCCACTGCGGCGAGGAGTTCGTATAGCAGTGGAAACAGTGCAGATTGCATTGCTGGGTGATCTCCAGCCACAGGAATTCCAGGCCGCCTGGAGAGAATGCCAAGTCTCCGACAGCAGGAACTGCTGTGGGCTGGACAGGGGTGACCGTCATGACTCACCTCGGATGGACAGGCAACAGGACGGCCGGGGACGCTAGCACCGCGCGGTACTTGCCCGACAGATCGGGCCGCGTTTACTGAGCTAACTGAGAAGAACCCCGAGCGTCAGCGTGGGGCGAGCGGCGGCATGCCGGCAAGCAGTTCGCGGGCGCGTTCGAAGAACCGGTGCTCCACCAGCACCTCGTACTTGGTCGCCACCACCTGGCTTACCGACGAGAAGTCCCGGGTGCCGCCGCGGGTAACCGCAGCGAACCCCAATTGGCTCCAGACCAGGCCGAACAGTGCGCCGATGATCGGGGTGGTGATCAGGAACCCCAGCTGATTGCCGTTGCCGAATATGGAAAAGGCGATTCCGACGAACAGCCCCATCCATAGCCCGGACATCGCACCGGCGGCGGCCACCTTGCCGCGGGTGAGCCGGCCGGTGACCCGCTCCACGGTCTTGAGTTCGGTGCCGACGATGGCAACCTGCTGGACTTCGAATTCGTGGTCGGACAGGTAGTCGACGATCTGCTGGGCCTGGGCGTAGCCGTCATAGACCCCGAGCGACAGCGGATATTCCAGATCCAGGCCCGGCCGCGGGATATTGGCTGAGATTGCCATGACGAACCTCGGCTTTCGTTGCCGCCAGCAGCTACCGGCGGGTTGACTGTCTCGACAACGACCGATGGGCTGCCGCGGGTTCCGCAGCCGGCAGCGGCCATCACCGCCAACGGTAGTACGGATCGGCCGTCCCGACGGGGCTCAGATCCAGCCGGGGAACCACATCCGCAGCTGCCAGGCATGGTTGGTCAGCATGCCTCCGGTGAAGATCGGCCACATCCAGATGAAGTCGGCCACCACCGCTGCCAGCCATACCGCCACCAGCCCGGTGCGCAGCAGCCGGTTACCTGAGATCCCGTGGATCTGTACCCACTCGCGCAGGCCGACCATCCGGATCGGTTCACCGGCCGGATCGCCGGCTGCCGCAGCGCCGGTGGCCGCCCCGGTCGCGACTCGGAGCCGTTCGGCGGCGGTCGGGCTCAGCAGCGTGCCGACCGCCAGCGTCAATCCCAGCACCAGGAACGGCATCAGCGGCGTCATATAGAAGAGGAAGCCGGTGCGCCGGGTGTTCTGCAACCACACCACCCAGCCGGCCACGAAGGCCATCCACACCGCGCCGGCCCGCCAGTCCCGGGTGGTTGCCCAGTGCCAGGCCAGCCAGAGCAGCGCCGGTACGAACGCCCAGTACATGATCGGGGTGCCGATCAGCAGGATCTCGCGGGTACAGCTGGACGCCCCGCAACCGGTCACGCCGGATGGCGCATAGAACGAGATGGGTCGTCCGAGCACCAGCCAGGACCAGGGATTCGCCTTGTACGGGTGGGGATCGTAGAGGTGGCTGTGGAACTCGTAGGCGGCGTGGTGATAGTCGAGCAGGCTGCGGAAACCGGACGGTAACCAGGCGAACAGCCCGGTGCCGGGGTGGCTGTCGCCCCAGTGCCGGTTCCAGGAGTTCTCTCCGACGAACCAGCCTGTCCAGGTCAGGAAGTAGGCGGCCACCGCCGAGGCCCCGAGCGAGAAGACGCCGGCCGGCAGCGAGCGCTTGACCGTCGCCAGCCAGGGCTGTTCGGCGCCCGCGCTCTTGAACGCGCCCCGGTCCCACAACAGCGACAGCAGTGCGAATCCCAGCCAGAACGACAGCGCGCTCCATTTCACCGCCAGCGCCAGGCCGAGCAGGACGCCGCCGAGCAGCCGCCATGGCCGCGGCCCGAGCCGGGGCATCTCCGCCGACAGGTCGACCCCGGCGGCGTACAACCGGCCGAGCCTGGTCCGCAGCTGGTCACGGTCCAGCACGAGGGCGGCGAAGCCGGCCAGTATGAACAGCTGGAGGAAGATGTCCAGCAGCGCGACCCGGGACATCACCAGCGAGATGCCATCCAGGGCCAGCAGCGTGCCGGCCAACACGCCCAGGATGGTGGAGCGGAACATCCGGCGGGCCAGCCGAACCATGATCAGCACGCTGACGGTGCCGGCCACTGCCGGAGCGATCCGCCACCCTAGCGAGTCGTTGCCCCAGAGCGCTGAGCTCAGCGCGATCAGCCACTTGCCCAGCGGCGGGTGCACGATGAACATGTAGTCGCGGTTGTCCTCGTAGCCGTACCGCAGCATCTCCTGGGCTTCGGTGGCGTAGTAGACCTCATCGAAGCTCTTGGCCGACGGAAAGCCCAGCGCCCAGAATCGGGTGCCGGCGGCCAACAGGGTGACCAGCCCGGTCCACAGCCAGCTTTGCAACTCCGAGTCCGGCTGCCATGGCCGCAGCGCCGGTGGCACCGTCCGAACCTCCGATGCCGCCGCTGACCGCATGCGGGCGGGCAGCAGGGTCGCGGTCGTCACAGCGCTGATCGTAGGGTCTTGCGCTATGACAACCGGTGTCGACCGCGCGGCCGGTGCCGATCCCGGCCGGTTGGTCCTGGCCGGCACGCCGCTGGGCCGTCCGAGCGATGCCTCGACCGGCCTGGCCGAAGCGTTGGCCGGCATGCCGGTGATTGCCGCCGAGGACACCCGCAAGCTGCACCGGCTGGCGGCCGAACTCGGCGTTCGACCGGTCGGCCGGGTGCTGTCCTTCTTCGAGGGCAACGAGCAGGGCCGGGTACCGCAACTGGTAGAGCTGCTGATCGCCGGTCAGGACGTGCTGGTGGTGACCGACGCCGGCATGCCCTCGGTGTCCGATCCGGGTTACCGGCTGGTGGTCGCGGCGATCGAGGCCGGCGTGCCGGTGACCTGCCTGCCGGGGCCGTCCGCGGTAACCGCCGCGTTGGCGGTATCCGGGTTAGCGGTGGACCGGTTCTGCTTCGAAGGCTTCCTGCCGCGCAAGCCCGGTGCCCGGCGCCGGCTGCTGACCGAGCTGGCGACCGAGCGGCGCACCCTGGTGTTCTTCGAGTCCCCGCACCGGCTGGCCGGGTCGCTGGCCGATCTTGCCTCGGCGTTCGGCGCCGACCGCCCGGCCGCGGTCTGCCGGGAGCTGACCAAGACCTATGAGCAGGTCGTACGGGCCGGCCTGGCCGAGTTGGCGGTCTGGGCGGCCGACACCGAGGTGCGGGGCGAAATCACCCTGGTGGTGGCCGGTGCGACTGAGCCCGCTGACGACCGCACCGACAGCGCCGAGCTGGCCGGGCAGGTGGCGATCCGGGAAGCGGCCGGAGCCAGTCGACGGGAGGCCATCGCCGCGGTGGCCGAGCAGCTGGGCCTGCCCAAACGGCGGGTATTCGATGCGGTGGTGGCGGGCAAATCGTCCGTCTCGTCCCGGCCGGAACTCGGTGGAGGCAGTCACTAGGCTGACTTGCATGACTGCCTTGCACACACCTGTGAACGTGCTGACCGCGGTGGCCTGGCCTTATGCCAATGGTCCACGGCATATCGGTCACGTCGCGGGTTTCGGGGTTCCGTCCGACGTCTTCAGCCGCTATCACCGACTGGCCGGCAACAACGTGCTGATGGTGTCGGGCACTGACGAGCACGGCACCCCGATCCAGGTGCAGGCTGAGCGCGAAGGTGTGTCACCGCGCGAACTGGCCGATCGCAACAGCCTGGTGATCGCCAAGGATCTACAGCAGCTGGGGCTGTCCTACGACCTGTTCACCCGCACTACCACCCGCAACCACTACGCGGTGACCCAGCAGCTGTTCCTTGGGCTGCTGGACAACGGCTACATCTTCGCCCGTACCGAGCTGGGCGCGATCAGCCCGTCCACCGGCCGGACCCTGCCGGACCGCTACATCGAGGGCACCTGTCCGATCTGCGGCTACCCCAGCGCCCGGGGCGACCAGTGCGACAACTGCGGCAACCAGCTGGACCCGATCGACCTGATCGAGCCCAGGTCCAGAATCAACGGCGAGACCCCGAAGTTCGTGCAGACCGAACAATTCTTTCTGGATCTGCCCGCATTCACCGAGGTGATCTCGAACTGGTTGCGCAGCCAGGGGCACTGGCGGTCCAACGTCCAGAAGTTCGCCTTGAACCTACTGGACGACCTGAAACCCCGTGCAATCACCCGCGACCTGGACTGGGGAATTCCGGTGCCGCTGGATGGCTGGCGGGATCGGGACGACAAGAAGATCTACGTGTGGTTCGACGCGGTGATCGGCTACCTGTCGGCCTCGATCGAGTGGGCGGCGCGGACCGGTGACCCGGACGCCTGGCGGGCGTGGTGGCAGAACCCGGACTCCAAGTCCTATTACTTCATGGGCAAGGACAACATCGTCTTCCACGCCGAAATCTGGCCGGCGATGCTGTTCGGCTACTCGGGTATCGGCGACCGGTCACCGCAGGGTGGCAAGCCCGGTCCGCTGGGACCGTTGAACCGTCCTTACGACGTGGTGTCCAGTGAGTTCTTGACCATGGAGGGACGCAAGTTCTCCTCCTCCCGCAATGTGGTCATCTACGTCGGGGACATGCTGAGCCGATATGACGCGGACGCCTTGCGGTACTACCTGACCAGCGCCGGTCCGGAGAACCAGGACACCGATTTCACCTGGGCCGAGTTCGTCCGGCGCAACAACGACGAGTTGGTCGCCGGCTGGGGCAACCTGGTCAACCGGACCGTCTCGATCACGGCCAAGAATTTAGGGGCGATCCCGCCGAGCGGTGAGCTGCTCGACGTGGACCGGGAGCTGCTGACCGCGGCGACCGACGCATTCGACACAATCGGCGGCCTGATTGAGAAGAACCGGCAGAAGGCAGCCCTCGGCGAGGTCATGCGGCTGGTTGGCGATGCCAACAAGTACCTGTCCGACACCGCGCCGTGGCAGCTGAAGAACTCCGACCCAGCCAGGATGGGCTCGGTGTTGCACACCGCGCTGCAAGTCATCGACGACATCAAGACGCTGATTACGCCGTTCCTGCCGACCACGGCCTCGAAGGTGCATGCGGCCCTCGGCGGCGAGGGCGTCTGGGCCGCGATGCCGGAACTGGTGCAGGTGGACGAGCCGACCGCGGTGGGCTCGCCGTCCTACTCGGTGCTGACCGGTGACTACCGAACCCGGGCCAGCTGGCAGTCCCAGCCGTTGCCGGTGGGCCGGCCGCTGTCCGCGCCCACGCCGATCATCGCCAAACTCGATCCGTCCGTGGTTGATGAGGAGCTGGCTCGGCTGGAGAGCAGTGCCTGAACAGGCGTTGCCGCCACCGCCCGAGCCGCTGGCCGGCACGGTATTCGACAGCCACTGCCACCTGGATGCGATGTCGGCCAGGGCCGGCCGGACCGCCCGCGGCGAGCCGGCCGGGCCTGAGTTCGTGGCGGCCGCGGTGGCCGATGCGAGCGCGGTCGGCGTCAGCCGGCTGGTCAACGTCGGCTGTGAGGTGGCCGAATGGCAGTCGGCGCTCGACTCCACCGAGCACCCGGCCGTCTACTGCGCGTTGGCGGTGCATCCCACCGAGGTGACCGATCTCACCGACGAGCACTATGCCGAGCTGGAGCGGCTGCTCGGCCATCCGAAGGTGGTAGCGGTCGGCGAGACCGGCCTGGATTACTACTGGGACCGCACCGAACCGGCGCTACAGCAGGAGCACTTCCGCCGGCACATCGAGCTGGCCAAACGGGTCGACAAGCCGCTGGTGATCCACGACCGGGACGCCCATGCCGACGTGCTCCGCATCCTGCGGGAGCAGGGCGCGCCGCCGGCCGGCGTGGTGTTCCACGCGTTCTCCGGCGATGCCGAGATGGCAGGAGAGTGCGTGCGCGCCGGCTACCTGCTGTCGTTTTCCGGCGTGCTCACCTTTAGCAATGCTCCGGCGCTGCGGGAAGCGGCCCGGGTGACGCCGCGCGAGTCGATGCTGGTGGAGACCGACGCGCCGTTCCTGACCGCCCACCCCTACCGCGGCCGACCGAACGCGCCCTACCTGATTCCGCATGTGGTGAGGCTGCTGGCTGAGCTCAAGCAGCTACCAGAATCAGTGGTCTGCGACACGATTTGGGCAACCGGGGAGAGGGTTTTTGGCATCTAATGCCCCATTTATTCTCAGAATTTTGTTCAGAGGGTTTGGTCATCCGTGCACCTGCCCGTTACGGTGCTGTGACCGAGCAGAACGCGCAGGCTTTTGTAGCCGCAACGATCTGGGAGTTTGTTTCTTGCGTCGCAGTGTGCAGTACGGGCTTTACGGCCTGGTCATCGCGGGTGTACTCGGCGGCACCGCCGCTTGGGTTAGCCAGCCCGCTGACAAGTCCGTCGACCTCAAGGTCGACGGACAGAGCCGTCAGCTCCACACCACCGCCGGCAACGTCCGAGGCGCCCTGGCCGCGGCCGGGCTGCACGTCGGGTCGCATGACCTGGTAGCGCCGGATCTGAACTCGGCGGTCCACAACGGCGGTTCGATCGTGGTCCGTCGCGGCCACCTGTTGCACCTCACCGTCAACGGCGTCAGCCGCGACGTCTGGGTCAACGCCGACTCGGTCGACGAGGCCCTGAACCAGTTGGGCTACGGCTCGAACAGCCTGGTGTCGGTATCGCGTTCGATGCGGTTGGACCGCGGCACGACGCAGCTGTCGATCTCCTCGCCCAAGCGGCTGACACTGCTGGTCGACGGCAAGCGGTTACCGGTGGCCAGCGCCGGCCCCACCGTCCGGGACGCGCTGTACGCATCGATGGTCTTCCTGGGCCCGTCGGACCGGGTGTCGGTGCCGACCACCAGCGCCATTTACGACAACCAGGTGATCCGGGTGCAGCGGGTGCGCTATCGCACCGCCTCGGCAACCGTGGCCATGCCGTTCGGCACCGTCCGCAGCGCCGATTCGACCCAGTACGTCGGGCAGAACACCATCGTGACTGCCGGCCGGGCCGGCTCGCAGCGGGTGATCTACTCGCTGGTCTACGTTGACGGCAAGCTCGCCGGCCGGGTGGTGCGTTCGACTGCGGTGCTCCGGGCGCCGGTGAATCAGGTGATGAAGGTCGGCAGCAAGCAGCAGCCGGTAGCTGCCACGCCGCAGCCCCCGGCGAACACCAGCGGCCTGAACTGGGATGCGGTAGCCCAGTGCGAGTCCGGCGGCAACTGGCACATCAATACCGGCAACGGTTTCTACGGCGGACTTCAGTTCGATTACGGCACCTGGCTATCCAATGGCGGCGGTGCCTACGCGCCCCGCGCTGACTTGGCCACCCGTGGGCAGCAGATCGCGATCGCGACCCGGCTGTACAACGCTCGCGGTTCCAGTCCCTGGCCAGTATGCGGACAGCGTCTGTAGCTGCCTTCGAATTTCGTTCGACCCAGTTCATCCGGCGCGGTTACCACCGTGATCGCTGGAGAACGGTGTGTTTTGCACGGGCACCGCGTAGCCCACGCGGCAGCCGATCTGAGGGGTATTTGTTTTGCAACGGGGAATCAAGTTAGGCCTGTACGGAATCGTTCTTGCCGGACTTCTCGGCGGGAGCGTCGCCTGGGCAGCCGGCGGCAGCAAGTTTGTCGATCTGCGGATCGACGGTCAGGACCGGATCGTCCACACGTCGGCAGGCGACGTTCAGGGGGTGCTCGCCGCCGCGCACATCGCGGTCGGTGAGCATGATCTGGTCGCACCGGATCCGCAGTCCCCGGTGCACGACGGCAGCCGGATCGTGATCAGCCGCGGACATCTGCTGCGGTTGAACGTCGACGGAAAAGTGCGCGAGGTCTGGGTCAATGCTGACTCGGTTGCCGAGGCGCTCAGCCAGCTCGGTTACGGCAGCCACGATCTGGTGTCGGTATCGCGATCCAAGCGGCTGGATTCCGGGGTTACCGACCTGGCCATCAGCTCACCCAAGCGGGTGACCTTCCTGCGGGCGGGCCGAAAGGCGGTGGTGCTGAGCGCCGGTCCGACGGTGTACCAGGCGGCCAGTGACGCCGGGGTCGTGCTCAGCCCGGACGATCGGCTTTTACCTTCAGGTAGCAGTCGAATCACCGACAACGAGGTGGTCCGGATCCAACGGGTCAGCTACCGGACCAGCGTGCGGCAGGTTCAGGTGCCGTTCTCGACCGTGCAACGCACTGACCCGAACAGCTATGCCGGTACCAGTTCCCTTGTCACGGCGGGCCAAAACGGCATCAGCCGGATCACCTATCAGCTGGTCTACCTGGACGGCAAGCTCGCCGGCCGGATTCCGGTTTGGACGACGGTGGTTCGACCGGTGGTCAACCGGCAAACCAAGATCGGCACCAAGAATCCCCCGATCGGATCGACCATTCCGGCCGGTGCCGCACAGCAGATCGCGGCCGGCATGGTGGCTGCTCGGGGTTGGGGCAGCGACCAGTTCTCCTGCCTGGTAAGCCTGTGGAGCAAGGAGAGCGGTTGGCGCACCGACGCGTCGAATCCCTCGGGCGCATATGGCATTCCGCAGGCGCTGCCGGGTAGCAAGATGTCATCCGCCGGGCCGGACTGGCAGACCGATGCGGCCACCCAGATCAGTTGGGGGCTCGGCTACATCGCCGGCGTCTACGGCACGCCGTGTTCGGCTTGGGCGCACTCGCAAAACTACAACTGGTACTGAGCCGACCAGGATCCGCGTAGGCTTGGGTTTTCCGGCATTGGCCGCTACGGCACACTCTCGGGTGTGAGCGAACTGCTGGGTCCGGTACAGGTCCGTGAGCTGGCCGGCCGGCTGGGGATCCGTCCTACCAAGACGCTCGGCCAGAACTTCGTACACGACCCCAACACGATCCGGCGGATCGTTCGGACGGCCGAACTGGCACCGGGTGAGCATGTCCTCGAGGTCGGTCCCGGCCTGGGTTCGCTCAGCCTCGGCCTGCTGGCGACCGGTAGCCGGCTGACCGCCATCGAGATCGACGCCAGGTTGGCCGAGCAGCTGCCGCGGACGGTGGCCCAGCTGCAACCGGACGCTGCCGACCGGCTCACCGTCGTCCAGGCGGACGCGCTGGCGGTGCGTGACCTGCCGAACCCGCAGCCCACCGCGCTAGTGGCGAACCTGCCGTACAACGTGGCGGTTCCGGTGCTGCTGAATCTGCTGGCCGCCTTCGAGAGCATCCGGCATGGCCTGATACTGGTGCAGCTGGAGGTGGCCGAGCGGTTGGCGGCCGTTCCGGGCTCCAAGAGCTACGGCGTCCCGAGCGCCAAACTGGCCTGGTACGGACCGGCCCGCCGGGTCGGCCTCGTCCCTCGGTCGGTGTTTTGGCCGGTGCCTAATGTGGAATCCGGACTGGTGCGATTCCAGCGGGCAGCCCCACCGACACCGACTGCCGACCGCGATCAGGTGTTTGCGGTGATCGACGCGGCCTTCGCACAACGACGCAAGATGCTGCGCACCGCGTTGGCCGGCTGGGCCGGTTCGGCAGCAGTGGCCGAGGAGTTGCTCATCGCAGCCGGCGTGGAGCCGACCGCGCGGGGCGAAACCCTGGACGTGGACGCGTTCGCCCGGATCGCCGCGGCGCGGGCTCGATAACCGCAGCCGGGTTAGCTGCGTCCGTCGAACAGGCTGGTGACCGAGCCGTCCTCGAACACTTCCTTGATCGCGCGGGCGATCATCGGCGCGATGGAGATAACGGTGAGTTTGTCGAACTGCTGATCCGGCCGGATCGGCAGGGTGTTGGTGACGATTACCTCGCGGACCCGGCTGTTCTTGAGCCGGTCGGCGGCCGGCTCGGAGAAGATCGCGTGGGTGGCGGCGATGATCACGTCGGCAGCACCGGACTCGTAGAGCAGGTCGGCGGCCTTGACCACGCTGCTGGCGGTGTCGATCATGTCATCGGCCAAAATGCACAACCGGCCGGCGACGTCACCGACCACCCGGTTCGCCACCACCTGATTGGGCACGCTCGGATCCCGGGTCTTGTGGATGAAGGCAATCGGCGCGCCGCCGATCCGGTCCGCCCACTGCTCGGCGGCCCGCACCCGTCCGGTGTCCGGTGAGACCACCGTCAATGGCTCCCCGGCGTAGGTCTTGGCGACGTATTCGGCCAGCAACGGCAAGGCGAACAGGTGATCCACTGGGCCGTCGAAGAAGCCCTGGATCTGGGCGGTGTGCAGGTCGATCGACATGATCCGGTCGGCCCCGGCGGTTTTCAACAGGTCGGCGATCAGCCGGGCCGAGATCGGCTCGCGGCCGCGATGCTTCTTGTCCTGCCGGGAGTACGGGTAGAACGGGGCGACCACCGTGATGCGCTTGGCCGAGGCCCGCTTCAGCGCGTCGACCAGGATCAGGGTTTCCATCACCCAGTGGTTGATCGGCGCGGTGTGCGACTGGATCACAAACGCATCCGATCCGCGCACCGATTCCTCCGGACGGACGAAGATCTCACCGTTGGCGAAGTCGAAGGCGGCCATCGGGGTGACCGCGGTGTGCAGATGCTGGGCGATCTCCTCGGCCAGCTCTGGAAAGGCCCTGCCGGAGAACAACGTCATGCTCTTCTGGCCGGCCAGCTTCAGGGTGCTCATGCCTCGCTGCTCCCGCGCTCGTCGTTGTGCTCGGTTCTGGTGGCCGCGGCTTGCGCTGCCTCGGCGGCGGCAGTGCCAGCTCGCCTCCGTAATACCCAGCCTGCCACGTTGCGCTGCTTCGCGCGTCCCACCCCCAGCGCACCGGGCGGCACGTCGCTCACAATGACCGAGCCGGCCGCGGTGTAGGCCCCGTCGCCGACGCTGACCGGGGCGACGAACATGTTGTCCGCGCCGGTGCGGGCATGGTCGCCGATCACCGAGCGGTGCTTGTGCACGCCGTCGTAATTCACAAACACCGACGCGGCCCCGATGTTGGTGTGCTCACCGATGCTGGCGTCACCCACATAGCTCAGGTGTGGAATCTTGGAGCCGACGCCAACATCGGATCCCTTGATCTCGACGTAGGTTCCGATGTGTACCTGGTCGGCGAGCTCGGTGCCCGGGCGCAGGTAGGCGAACGGTCCCACCGTCACGCCGGCCCCGATCTGCGCCTGGACCGCGACCGTCCGATGCAGCACGCTGTTCGGGCCGACGACGGTGTCGGTAAGGGTGCTGTCCGGGCCGATCACCGCGCCGGTCTCCACCCGGGTGCTGCCGTGCAGTTGGACGTTCGGTCGGAGCACCACATCGGCCTGTAGCACCACGTCGGCGTCCACCCAGGTGGTTGCCGGGTCGATCACGGTCACCCCGTTGCGCATGTGCTGTGCCAGCAACCGGTCGTTGTAGGCCCGGTGCGCGGCCGCCAGCTGCACCCGGTCGTTCACGCCCGCGGTCTCGGTTGCCGGCGCCAGCCGGGCTCGAACGTCCCGGCCGGCATCGACGAAGATGCCGATCACGTCGGGCAGGTACTCCTCGCCCTGGGCGTTGTCAGTGCTCAGCCGGCGCACCGCGTCCCGCAGTAGGACAGCGTCGAAGGCGTAAACCAGGGCCGACACTTCGGCGACCAGCAGTTCGTCCGCGGTGGCGTCCCGGTGTTCCACCACCTTGCGAACGGCCGCCGGCCGAGTCGGGTCGCCGGCGCGGATCACCCTGCCGTAATCGGTCGGATCCTCGACGATGCTGGTCAGCAGGGTGGCGGCCGCGCCGGATTCCAGGTGCTCGGCCAGCAGTTCGTCGAGGGTGCCGGGGCGTAGCCCGGGGGCGTCGGCCGGCAGCACCAGCACGGTGCCGGAGATCGGGGAGCCGTCCAGCCGCTCCAGCTCGTCCAGCGCGATGCGCACGGCATGCCCGGTGCCGTTCTGCTCGGCCTGCACTACCGGAACAGCGTCGGCCGCCAGGCCGGTCAGGTGCTGGGCGACCTCGTCCCGGCGATGCCCGATGACCACTGCGGTGCGCGACGCCGCCAGCTGTGCGGTGGCGGCCAACGCGTGCCCGAGCAGCGACCGACCGGCGAAGCCGTGCAGCACCTTCGGCAGTGCCGCGGACTTCATCCGGGTACCTTCTCCGGCGGCCAGGATGATGACGGTGAGTGGCTTGCGCGCATCCGGCGCGACAGGAGCGGTCACAGCCGCGAGCCTATCCGAACCGGCCCGCGCCAACCGGCGATGCTATCGGCCACCAGCTTGTGGATAACTTTCGTCGGCGCCGAACCCAATCCGGTTAGGGTCCCGGGTCATGTCAGGCCTGGGACGCGCCGCCGCACAGGGTTGTTTGCTGCGGCCACTGCCGTCCGGAGATTCGGCCGGGGTGCGCGCGATGGCCGCTCGCGCTGGTGGCCTGGCAGCTGAGCTGCGGCGGGTGTCCGGTCGGCTGACCGATGCCGCGCAGGTCGTGCCCGGCTCGGCTGGGCCGACCTGGTCGGGTGCCGGTCAGCGCAGTTTCGCCCATTCGGTGGAGGCAAAGCTGCCTCAGCTGGGGCTGGCGTCGGCCAGGTACGAGGCTTACGGCACCGCGCTGCTGAGCTACGCCGCCGTGCTGGACCGCGCCCAGCCGGAGCTCACCGGCCTGCGCCGGCAGCTGGCCGATGGCTGTTCGGCCGCCGGTCCGGTGGATCCGGCTGCGGACGATCGGTTGCGCATGCTCGCCCGCCGGTTCGACGACGCGTGGCAAGAATGGGACCGGGCGCTGTGGCAGTGCATCCGGGGGCTGCGCCGGGCCTCGACCATCGACCGGGACCGGCACGGCTGGTCGAGCGTGGCCCATGGCGTGATCCACGGCGTCGTCCACGTATTGAGCGTGGCCGAGCCGCTGGCGCCGCTGATCAGGCATCCGGGGTGGGCCGGCCTGTCCCAGGCGCTGGGCAACCTCGGCAGCGAGCTGGCGGTAGCCGGCTTGGTGCTGCTTGCGGTCTGCCCGCCGGCGGCTGCCGCCTGCTTCACCGCTGCGGCTGTGCTGTCTGCCGCGCAGCTGGTAACCGACTCGGTACGGGCCGGCCAGCACCAGCCCGGCGCCGGTATCGGGCTGCTCGGCCTGGACGCGTTGGGGGCGCTACCGGGTGGCCGGTTCGTGCGCGAGGGCGAGCAGGGTGTTACCGCGATCCGGGCTGCTCGGGCGATCGGGAAGCGGGACGGAATCAGCCGGCTGGTTCCCGGCGGCGGACTGGCGGCACACGAAGCCGCCGGTGGCCACACTCTGGAAAAACACGTCGGCAAGGACATAGCTTTTCTCGAAGACCGACTCCGACGTGAGGATCACCTTAAGTATTCGTCTAGCTTCTACAGTCGGGAGCATGCTGAAAACGCTATTTCGGACTTGCTCGAATCACATCGGACCGAGATTGACTCGTGGTTGACCGGAGGAAAGGGGACTCTCGCATTGTCTGGAAAGGCAGCACGGCCGATTGGCATTACTCTTGTGAGAGGCCACGATCAACCTATCAATGTCATCGGAGTTTTAGTCCGACTGAGAAGGGATCCACTCATGCCTGCGAAGTACCGCATCCATACCGCATTTCCTGAGCTATGAGCCTGCCGGGACTCAGCGAGCTTCTGCACATGTACTTCCATCAAGATTGGGTGGATGATTTTTCTGACCCCTGGGATGTGGTTAACGATTTCGTGCGGGAGGAACCTCAACTAGCTGCGGCCGTGCCGGCCGAGGTGAACAGCATCCTGCAGGAGAACCCGTCAGAGGAGAACTTGAAGCATCTCCTGGAGGAGCTCCGCTGCGGCTACTACATAGAGGCCGACGGTTGGACCTACCGTGGGTGGCTATTGGCTGTCGCCGACCGGATGAGGCAGGCGAAAGCGGGCTGAATCCTGGCTGGGAGACTCGGACTCGAACCGAGACTGCACGGCTCCAAAGGCCGGCGGGCTGCCGATTACCCCATCTCCCACTGATACCCGGACAACGTGTCACCGAGCACTCGACCGCGCCAGCTTAGCCACTCCAAGTTGGCACTGTGGCGAGCTGATGGTTACGGTTGCGTAGGTTACGCTTGCGTAGCCATGAGTCGGGCCCGTCGGTACGGGACTCGTCAGGAGCTCCACAACAACAGTGAGGAACAGCCGATGACGATGCTCGAGGACAACCAGACGATGCAGGCGCTGCGCGCCGCCCAGCCGGCCGGCAAGCCGATGATCCTGGGCAGCAAGGCCCGTGGCGAGCAAACCGCGCTGTTCATCTTCGTGGCCGTCCCGTTCCTGGCGCTGCTGGCGGCGATCCCGGTCGCCTGGGGATGGGGGATTGGCTGGACCGACCTGGTCATCGGCGCGGTCTTCTACCTGGTTTCCTCGCTCGGCGTGACCGTGGGCTATCACCGGTACTTCACCCACGGCGCCTTCAAGGCCAGTCGCGGATTGAAGATCGCGTTGTCTATCGCCGGCTCGCTGGCGATAGAAGGCCCGATCCTGCGGTGGGTGGCCGATCACCGCCGCCACCACGCGTTCTCCGACCGGGATGGGGATCCGCACTCACCCTGGCGCTTCGGCGAGTCAGTGGCCGGCCTGACCAAAGGTTTCTGGTTCGCCCATGTGGGCTGGCTGTTCGATACCGAGCAGACCAACCAGGAGAAGTACGTCCCGGATCTGCTTGCCGACCCGGATCTGGTCCGGGTGGACCGGCAGTTCCCATTCTGGGTCGCCTTCTCGCTGCTCGGCCCGGCGGTGCTCGGCGGCCTGCTGACCTGGTCCTGGGCCGGCGCGATCACCGCGTTCTTCTGGGCGACGCTGGTCCGCATCTGCCTGCTGCACCACGTCACCTGGTCGATCAACTCGATCTGTCACATGGTCGGTGAGCGGCCGTACGCCTCCCGAGACCGGTCGGCCAACTTCTGGCCGCTGGCAATCCTGAGCATGGGGGAGTCCTGGCACAACAGCCACCACGCCGACCCCACCTGCGCCCGGCACGGCGTGGACCGCGGTCAGCTCGACATTTCGGCCCGCACCATCTGGCTGTTCGAGCGGCTGGGCTGGGCCACCGACGTCCGCTGGCCGAAGCGGGAACGCTTCGACAAGCTGGCCGCTCGCCGCGCCACTGAGAAGCTCAGCGGCAATGTCAGGTAACCGCGTTGCGGTCGGCGAACCGGGGGTCGCGGTAGCTGCCATCGGCTAGCACTTGCTCCAGCAAGCTCATCGCGTCGAAGACATCGACATAGCGCAGGTACAGCGGGGTGAAACCCAGCCGCAGCAGATCCGGCGCCCGGAAGTCGCCGATCACGCCGCGCTCGATCAGTGCTTGGCAGACCTGGTAGGCCTGCGGCATCCGCAACGACACCTGCGAGCCTCGCCGTTCGGCGGCACGCGGTGTCACCACCTCGACCCCGAACCCAGCCAGCCGGTGCTCGGCATAGTCGATTACCAGCTCGGTCAACGCCAACGACTTGGCCCGGACCGCTTTCAGATCCACCGTCTCGAACACCGACAGCGCCGAATAGAGCGCGGCCATCGACAGCAGCGGCGGGGTGCCGATCCGGGCTTGCTCGATGGAATCGGCCGGGACATAGCTCTGCTCCAGCTCGAACGGCGTCCGATGTCCGTGCCAGCCGGTCAGTGGCAACTCCACCGCCTGCTGATGGCGATGCGCGACGTAGATGAACGCCGGCGAGCCGGGGCCACCGTTGAGGTACTTGTAGGTGCAGCCCACCGCCAGGTCGGCACCGACCGCGTCTAACTCGACCGGCAGCGCCCCGGCCGAGTGGCACACGTCCCACAGCATGATCGCGCCGGCGTCCTGGACCGCCTGGGTGATGCCGGCGATGTCGAACAGCTCGCCGGTCCGGTAGTCGACCTGCGACAACGACACCACCGCCACGTCCGAACCGGTCAGCGCCAACTGGCCGGCCAGCTCCGACGGGTGGATCCGCAGCACCCGCAGCCCCAGCAGCCGTCCGACCGAGTCGGCGAGGTACTGGTCGGTGGGAAAGTTGCCGCCGTCGGTGATGAGTGTCGAGCGGCCCGGCCGGAGCCGGCAGCCGGCGACCAGTGCTTGGAACAGCTGCACCGAGGTGGAGTCACCACACATCACCTGGCCGGCAGCGGCGCCCACCAACCCGCCGATCCGATCGCCGGTCCGGCTGGGCAGCGTCCACCAGTTGTTGACGTTCCAGGACGTGATCAGGTCGGCACCCCACTGCCGCTCGATGACGTCGTGCAGCGCCGGCAGCACCGACCCGGGCAGTGCGCCGAGCGAGTTCCCGTCCAGGTAGATCAGCCCGTCCGGCAATCGGAAATCGGCCCGTACCGCGGCCAGATCATCGGCAGCGTCGGCCTGTTCGGCATCGGCGCGGGACGGTTCAGAGGACATTGCGGACGTCCCACAGGTCGACGAAGACCGGAGCATCCACCGTGCGCTTGAGCCAAACCAGTCCCGCCGAGCCGCCGGTCCCTGGCTTGGCACCGAGAATCCGGCGAACCGCGGTGTAGTGCACGAACCGCCAGTTGGTGTGCCGTTGGGCGACCGCCGTCAGCAGCTCGGCGAGCTCGGCCAGCGGCGACTCGCCATCGCCGTACACCGTCCGCCAGACCTCGACCACCTCGGGACGAGCCTCCTCCCAGGGCTCGCGCACGTCCCGATTGGTGACGTCGGCCGGCACCGGCAGGCCGCGGCGCGCTAGGAAGGCAAGGGCCGCGTCGTACAGCGACGGCTGGTCGAACGCCGCCTGCAGCCGCGCCTGGACCTCTGGCATGCCCGAATGCGGCGTCAACATCCGGGGATTCTTCGCGCCGATCAGGAACTCGACCTCGCGGTAGCTGAAGGACTGGAATCCGGATGCCTTGCCCAGCGACTCGCGGAACCGGTTGTACTGGACCGGCGACATCACCGAGAGCAGATCCCACGACCGGATAAGGCTGTCCTGGACCACCACCGACCGGCCGAGCGCGGCCAGCGCGGCCGACAGGTCGTCATCGGCGAACGCCCGGATCGCCAATCGCCATTCATGGATGAGCAGGTTGAAGTGCATCTCCATGATCTGGGTGGCGACGATGAAGGTGACCTCGAGCGGCTCGTCGGTCTTCGGGTGCACCAGGCCGGTCAGCACATCGGCGTCGGTGTAGGCGACGTACGGCGTGCGCCCCTCGAAGGCGAGTTTCGGAGCGTCGGACTCCGCGTCCCGGTCCAGGACCGGGGCGGTCACGGTTGCACCGCTGGCAGGCTGGGTCATACCTCCATAATCGCAACCGGCCAGCCGATCGCCAATTGCATGTGGCAGGCGTTCAAGCCGGCAGACATCACGAGCGCAAGCCGCTGACGGCAATGGCTTGACGATTGTAAGGTCGATAGATGGACAGCATCGACTGGCGAATCCTGGCCGAGCTGCAACGTGATGCCAGGCTGTCGCAGAACGAAATCTCCCGGCGGGTCAACCTCTCCGCGCCGGCGGTGGCCGAGCGGGTCCGGCGACTGGCCGAGTCGGGCGTGCTGTGCGGTTACGCGGCGCGGGTGGACCCGGCCGCGTTGGGCCGTGCTGTGCAGGCCTTCGTCCAGCTCGATTGCTACGGGCCCAAGTGCATCCTCAACGACCGCACCGTGCACAGCTGGCCCGAGGTGCTTGAGGTGCACCGGGTGACCGGCGACGCCTGCACCGTGGTCCGAATAGCGGTGGCCGACATGGCCGGCTTCCAGCAGCTCATCGACCGGCTAGGCCGATACGGCAAACCGAGCTCGTCGATGGTGTTGTCCAGCCCGCTGGCCTGGAAGCCGGTAGAGCCCATCGAGCCGGTGCGCTGAACCGGGCCCCGGCGCCCTTGCCTGAGACAATGAATAAGTGACTGAGAGCGAAGGTCGGACCCGGGTCCGGATGACCGGCAAGGAGCGGCGTGAGCAGCTGCTGGACGTCGGTCGGGCGCTGTTCGCCGAGAAGGGCTTCCAGGCAACCTCGATCGAGGAGGTCGCCGCCCGGGCCGGGGTGAGCAAGCCGGTGGTGTACGAGCACTTCGGCGGCAAAGAGGGCCTGTACGCGGTAGTGGTGGACCGCGAAATGCGCAACCTGCTGGACGCCATCACCTCGGCGCTCACCGGCGACAAGCCGCGTGCGCTGGTGGAGCAGGCCGCGCTGGCCCTGCTGACCTACATCGAGGAGGAGACCGACGGTTTCCGGATCCTGGTCCGGGACTCACCGGTCGCTACCAGCACCGGCACCTTCTCCTCGTTGCTCAACGACATCGCCAGCCAGGTGGAGTACATCCTGGAGCGGGAGTTCAGCACCCGGAAGCTGAATCCGAAGCTGGCCGGCATGTACGCCCAGATGCTGGTGGGCATGGTCGCGCTGACCGGGCAATGGTGGCTCGAGGTGCGCAAGCCCAAGCGCGAGGAGGTGGCTGCCCACCTGGTCAACCTGGGCTGGAACGGCCTGCGCGGCCTGGAGGCCAAGCCCCGGCTGTCGTCGCTGGATTCCTAGCGTCAGCAGGGGCGGATGTCGGCAGTGCCGATCCAGCTCCAGGCAACAGTGTCCGTTTCGCCCGATATGGCGAGCTGAGTCTGTGTAACTGCGGGTAACTGGTCAGGCAGCGGCTCGGCTGACCGATCAGTAACAGGTCATTGCCGGTGACGGTGACCGAGGAGGTGGGTGTGCCCCGCTCCTCGTTGCGCTCGCTATGGTCAGCCGGGCTGGCCGTCGGCGCGACCGGCGTGTTGTCCATCTCGATCCCACTGGCGCTGCTGCTCGGTACCGGCACCTTCGGATCTACCGCCGTGCTGCAACCGTCCTCGGTGCTCGACACCCGGATGGTCAGCTGCGGTACCGAGCAGCCGATCGGCTCTGATGGGGTGCGCGCCGGGCAGTGCGTGCTGGTGCAGGCCACCGGCTTCGCCGCCCACGAGCTGCTGCGGGTACGCCGGCTCGGTGACAACGCCTGGTCGGACGTGGTGCAGACCGACGCCACCGGCCGGATGACCTACCGCTACCGGCTGCCGCTGACCGCACCGACCGGATCTCAGGTGCTGTCGTTCGTCGGATTGAGCGTGCCCGGCAAACAGTCGGCACGCAGCACGGCTCCGGTTGTCCCGCAGGTCGCCTTCTGCCGGCTGTCGGTTACCGCCTGACTAGGAGTCGGAAAGCTCCAACCAGCTTTCTTCGGTTGCCTGCTTGCGCTCTTGCACCGACCGCAGCTCGGCATTCAGCTCACCGATCCGGACGTAGTCGGTGGCGTGTTCGGCCAGCGCGTCGTGTAGGTCGCGCTCCTGCCGCTCCAACTTGTCCAGCTCGCGTTCGAGGCGGGCGAGTTCCTTGCGCACGGCCCGCGAGTCGCCCCTTGCGCTCGGCGCGGGCCGGCGTCGGTCGGTCAGCCTGTCGCGCCTCGGCCCGCTGCCGCAGGTACTGTTCGACGCCACCGGGCAACGCCGCGAGCCTGCCGTCGCCGATCAGTGCCACTGTCGAGTCGCAGATTCGCTCGATGAGGTACCGGTCGTGGCTCACCACCACCAGGCTGCCCGGCCAGGAGTCCAGCAGATCCTCCAGCTCGGCCAGGGTGTCGATGTCCAGGTCATTGGTCGGCTCGTCCAGCAGCAGCACGTTGGGTTGCCCGAGCAGCAGCCGCAGCAGCTGCAACCGGCGCCGCTCGCCACCGGACAGCTCGGCGACCGGCGTCCATTGCCGGGCATTGGCGAAACCGAACCGCTCGGCCAGCTGACCGGCCGACAGCTCCACGCCGTCCAGTTGCGCGCTGCCCCGTACCTCGGTGACGGCCTCGATCACCCGCAACCCGTCCGGTAGCTCGCCGACCTCCTGCGACAGGTATCCGAGCCGGACGGTCTGGCCTCTCACCACCCGGCCGGCGTCCGGCTGCAGCTCACCGGTCAGCAGCCGGAGCAGGTGGGTCTTGCCCGAGCCGTTGACCCCGATCACCCCGATCCGGTCGCCCGGACCGACCTGCCAGCTGACCCGGTCGAGCAGTTGCCGCTGCTGTGGTGGCTCACCGACCGACAGCGACACCTGCTCGACATCGAAGACGGTGCGGCCCAGCCGCTGCATCGACAGTGCCCGCAGCTCGACACTGCTGCGCGGCTGCGGGATGTCGGCGATCAGCGCCTCGGCCGCCTCGATCCGAAACTTCGGCTTGGACGTCCGCGCCGGCGGCCCGCGTCGCAGCCAGGCCAGCTCCTTGCGCAGCAGGTTCTGCCGGCGCGCCTCGCTGGCCGAGGCCTGCCGGTCCCGTTCAGCGCGGGCTAGGACGTAGGCCGCATAGCCACCGTCGAAGCTGCGCACGCCGGCGTCGGCAACCTCCCAGGTCCGGCTGCACACCGCGTCGAGGAACCACCGGTCGTGGGTCACCGCCAGCAGCGCGCCTCGCCGCCGGTTCAGGTACTCGGCCAGCCAGGTCACGCCCTCGATGTCGAGATGGTTGGTCGGCTCGTCCAGCACGAGCAGGTCGGCGTCGGTGACCAGCGCGGCCGCCAGCGAAACCCGCCGCCGCTCTCCGCCGGAAAGCCGCTCGACCGGAGTGTCCAGGCCCACCGCCGGCAGTCCCAGACCGGTCAGCACCTCACGAACGCCTGCCGCACCCGCCCAGACATGCTCGGCCGCGTCGCCGACCACTGCTGCCCGCACGCTCTGCCTCGGCGCCAGCCGGTCGAGCTGGTCCACCTGGGCGATCCGCAGCCCGCCGGTGTGGGTGACCCGGCCGGAGTCCGGTGGTTCGGTGCCGGTGATCATGCGCAGCAGGGTGGACTTGCCGCCACCGTTGCGACCGACCACACCGATCCGGTCGCTGTCGGCGATGCCCAAGGACACGCCGGCCAGCACGGTGATGGTGCCGTAGCTCTTGGCGACGTTCTCCAGGTTGACCAGGTTGGCCATCAGCAGGAGGCCACCGCCCGGTTGAGCACCCGAGCACCAGGCACGCCGCCGGTCACCGGCCAGGCATTGCGGCAAGTCCGGCTGGCCGCCAGCTTGGCGGCGAGGGCCCGGGCGTGCTCGGCATCGGCCGCCAGGAACACGCAGGTCGGGCCGGAGCCGCTCACCAGCCCGGCCAGCGCACCGAACTCCGCGCCGGCGTTCAGCGTGTCGTGCAGGTACGGGGCCAGCGCCAATGCTGCCGGTTGCAGGTCGTTGGCCAATAGTGGGGCGATGCCCGCCGGATCACCGATCCGGGCGGCCGCCAGCAGTTGATCGAGCGCGTCATCGTCCACGGGTTCGACGACAACTGCCCGCTGCCGATCCAGTTCGGCGTATACCGCCGGCGTCGACAGCGAGCCGGTCGCGGCGGCCAGCACCCAGTGCAGCGGATTGCCGACCGGCACCTCGGTGAGCAACTCACCGCGACCGGCTCCGACCGCGGTACCGCCGTGCAGCGCGAACGGCACGTCGCTGCCGAGTGCGGCCGCCAACTGCGACAGTTCGCCGGCCGACAGGTCCAACCGCCACAGCCGGTTGCAGGCCAGCAGGGTCGCGGCGGCATCCGCCGAGCCGCCGGCCAGCCCGGCCGCGACCGGGATCCGCTTGGTCAGCCGCAGCCGGACCGCCGGAGCGATCCCGGCCCGGCTCGCCAACAGGGTCGCCGCCCGCCAGGCCAGGTTGTCCTGATCGGCCGCCAGCCCGCCCGCTTCCTCGCCGGCCAGCACCAACTCGATCGACTGGGACGGCTCGGCAACGACGAGATCCATCAGATCGACGGCATGAAATACCGTCCGGAGCTCGTGATAGCCGTCCGGCCGCAGCTCGCCTACCGACAGCGCGAGGTTGATCTTGGCCGGCGCCGAGACGGTGACCTGGTCCGGCGGACCGGCGGCTGGGGACGGCACCCTGCGATGCTAGTCGCTGCCGAAAGCCGGGCCGCCCGAGCCGCCACCCGATTTCGAGCACGTCCAATGGCCTTGTAGGATTGCGGGGTTGCCTCGGCGAGGAGCCCGCACGGGACTCGTTATCGACGCGGTGCTGCGCCAGCGCGGTGTCGCTACCTCGGCCTCAGGCCGGCGACTCGACCGAGCGGCAACACCGCAGGCACAACCGCATACCACCGCTGTACATCGCGAACACGCGCGCCGATCACCCGCACGCGGCGTTCACCGGCATCCAAGGAGTACCCCGTGGCCGAAGTCCGTCTCGCCGCCGAAGCACGCACCGATTTCGGCAAGGGTGGTGCTCGGCGTACCCGCCGCGCCGGCAAGATCCCGGCCGTGATCTACGGCCACGGCGCCGCTCCGGTGCACGTGTCGCTGCCGGCGCGTGAGTTCAGCCACGCCATCAAGCACGGTGGCGCGAATGTGCTGCTCACCCTCAATGTGAACGGCTCGGACCAGCTGACGATCCCGAAGGCGATCCAGCGGCACCCGATCCGCGGCGAGTACGAGCACGTCGACCTGCTCGCGGTGCGGCGCGGTGAGAAGGTCACCGTCGACGTTCCGCTGGTGCTGGTCGGCCACATCGCGCCCGGTGGCCTGCTGGCCCAGGAGCACACCACGGTCACCGTGGAGGCCGAGGCGACTCACCTGCCGACCGAGATCGAGGTGTCCATCGAGGACATGCAGATCGGTTCGCACATCACCGCCGGCGACCTCAAGCTGCCCGCCGGCAGCACGCTGATCAACGACCCGGAGACCCTGCTGATCGCGGTCAGCACCGCTCCGACCGAGGCTGACCTGGAGGCCGAGACGGCCGAAGCCGTCGAGGAGCTGGGCATCGTCCAGGACAAGCCGGCCGAGGAGGCCGAAGAGTCCGCGGCCGCCGAGCCGCCCGCCGAGCAGGAGTAAACGACCCGCCACCAGCAGGTGGCAGACGGGCCCGGAGTTGGCAATGGTTGACGAGCGTTTCCTGGTCGTCGGCCTGGGCAACCCGGGCCCGCGCTATGCCACCACCCGGCACAACGCCGGCTTCTTCGTGCTGGACGAACTTGCCGACCGGGTCGGCGGCTCGTTTCGGGTGCACAAGGCCAGCGGCAGCCGGGCGGATGTGATCGAGGGCCGGTTGGCCGGTCAGCCGGTGGTGCTGGCCAAACCGCGCTCGTACATGAACGAATCCGGCGGCCCGGTGCTTGCGGTCTGCCGGTTCTACAAGGTGCCGATCGAGCGCATCGTGCTGGTGCACGACGAACTCGACCTGCCGTTCGGCATCCTGCGGCTCAAACGCGGCGGCGGCGAGGGCGGCCACAACGGCCTGAAATCCACCAGCGCGGCGCTCGGTTCGAAGGACTACGCCCGGGTCCGATTCGGCATCGGCCGGCCGCCGGGCCAGCAAGACCCGGCCGAATATGTGCTGCGCGAGTTCGCGCCGGTCGAGCGCAAGGAGCTCGAGTACCTGATCGACCGGGCTGCCGATGCCACCCAGGCGATCCTGGGCAACGGTCTGGAGGCAGCTCAGAACGAGTTCAACGGCTGAGGCCGGTCGTGCCGGCGGGCATCGACCAGCCAGCCGGTGCACAATTTGAACCCGAATCCCGTACGACCCGCCTGAAGGAGCCAGATGCGCGTCTCGACCAGGACGGTTTCGGCCGTGCTGACCGCCCTGCTCGGACTGCCCGTCGCCGCGCTCGGCCTGGCGGTGCTGACCCCGTCCGGTCCGGTAGCGGCCGCGACCTCGATCATCCACTACCAGGTGGTCACCGTGCGGGCAGCCTCGGCAACGTCCACCACCGCGCAACTAGATCTGTGGCAGCTGGCGCCGACCGGTGGCTACACCCACGTTGCCGGGCCGATCGGGGCCTACGTCGGCGAGCTCGGAATGGGCGTTGCGCACGAGGGAATCCCGCGCACTCCGGTGGGTGTCTTCGGGTTGACCCAGGCCTTCGGCAACCAGCCCTACAACGGCACCAAGCTGCCGTACTTCCAAGCCGGCCCGAACGACTGGTGGGACGGCGAGTCCGGCACGCCGGCCTACAACACCCACGTGCACCAGAGCGCGTCGCCCGGTCCGGCGAGTGAGAACCTGTACTACGCGGGCGCGGTGTACGCGCACGCGGTGGTGATCGACTACAACCGGTTCCCGGTGGTGGCCGGTGCCGGTTCGGCATTCTTCCTGCACGTCACCAACGGCCAGCCGACCGCCGGCTGCGTCGCGATCTCGGCGTACGCGCTGAATGTGGTGATGCACTGGCTGGATCCGGCCCGGCATCCGGCGATCTCGATCGGGGTGGGCGCCCAGGCCACCAAGCTGATCACCGACGCCGACAATGCGGCTGCGGCGCACAACCCGCGCGGCCACCTGGACTCGGTGACCACCGGCCATGCCACGGCCAAGCTGGTGGGCTGGGCTGTCGACCCGGACTCACCGGCCAGCCCGCTGCAGGTGAGCGTGTACTTCGATCACCAGTTCCGCGGCCGGTTCAGCACCGGCATCCCCCGACCGGACGTTGCGACCGCGCTGCACGCCGGGCCGAACCAGGGCTTCAGCATCAGCTTCGGCACGGTGGCGGCCGGCATCAGGACGATCTGCGTGTACGCCATCAACATCCGGTTGGGGACGGCCAATCCGTTGCTGGGTTGCTTGGTCCGCACGGTCAGTTAGCCGGGCTTAGCGGGCCAGCGCCGCCACCTGATCGAGCCGATCCGCGCTGGCCTGTTCGTGCGCAAGCAGCCAGCGCTTGGCGGCCAACCCACCGGCGTAGCCGGTCAGCTCACCGGTGCTGCCGACCACCCGATGACAAGGCACGATGATCGAGATCGGGTTGCGGCCATTGGCCATTCCGACCGCGCGCACCGCCGTGGGCTGCCCGATTGCCAGCGCGAGCTGGCCGTAGCTGCAGGTCTGGCCGAGCGGGATCTGCTGCAACTGCAACCAAACCCGCTGCTGGAACGGAGTGCCGATCGGGGCCAGCGGCAGCTGGAACACCGATCGCTGGCCGGCGAAGTATTCGGTCAGTTGCCGATGCACCTCGGCGAACTCGCGATCGCTGCGCTCGCCCAATTCGACCGGCATCCGGACGTGCTCCGGGGTGTACAGCCCGGTCAGGTGTTGCCCGTCGCCGGTCAACAACAGGTCGCCGATCGGTGAGGGCAGGTAGCTGTGAATCATGATTCATCCTCTGGTTGGTTGGTTGGGTTAGGTCGGGTGGTCGGCAAGCTCGCCCATAGCTGATGGCTCAGGTAGCTGCGCCACGGTGCGGCAACGGCCGGCTCGAAGCTGGTGCGGTCGACCGATGGCAGCGCTGCGACCGCGCGCTGGATCCCCAGGTCGGTGCCGAGGTAGACATCCGGGTCGCCGACGGCTCGCATCAGCAGGTAGTCGGCCGTCCATGGTCCGATACCCGGCAGTGCCAGCAGCCGTTGACGCGCTTCGAGCCGGTCCGAGCCGGCGCTGAGCACCAACTCGCCACCGGCCATCGCCGCCGCCAGTCCGATCAGGCTGCGGGCTCGGGCGCGTGGCATCGGCAGGTCGGCCGGCTCCAGGCCGGCGATCGTCGACGGCTCCGGGAACAGCAGCCAATCCGGCTCGGTCTCGAAGGCCGGGCTGCCATACGCCCGGACGATTCTGGCCAGCAGGCGGTGCGCGGCGGCCACCGAGATCTGCTGGCCGACCAGGGCTCGTACCGCCATCTCGAAGCCGTCCACAGTGCCCGGCGAGCGCAGGCCAGGCCGTTGGCGGACCAGGCCGGCGATCAGCGGCAGGCCGGCCAGCACCTCGTCCACCGCCATCGGGTCGGCGTCCAGATCCAGCAGCCGGCGTAGCCGAGCCACCGCCGCCGCCAGGTCCCGGTGGTCGGCCAGCCGCAACTGGGCACGCACGTGCCCGTCGGCCGGGCTGAGCGTCACCAGGCCGGCGCCGTGCGGCAACCGCAACGTCCTGCGGTAGGACGTCCCGTCATAGCTCTCGACACCGGCGATGGTGCGCCGGGCCAGAAAGTCCACTGTGCGGCCCAGCTCCATCGGCGGTCGGTAGGCCAGTCGGAGCGTGATCGAGCCGGGCTCGCCGCCGCCGGTCTCGGCCGGCCGGCGCAGTCCGGTCGGGGTGCTGGCAAACACCTCGCGAATGGTGTCGTTGAACTGACGGATGCTGGCGAAACCCGCGGCGAACGCGATGTCGGCGGCGGGCAGCGTGGTGGTTTCCAGCAGGATCCGCGCGGTCTGCGCCCGCTGCGCACGGGCCAACGCCACCGGCGGTGCGCCCATTTCGGCGACCAGCGCTCGGGTGACCTGGCGTTCGGAGTAGCCGAGCTGGCGGGCCAGGCCGCCCACCCCTTCGCGGTCGATGACCCCGTCGGCGATCAGCCGGATCGCCCGGCCGGCCAGATCGGCCCGGACATTCCAGTCCGACGAACCAGGCGTGGCATCCGGCCGGCACATCTTGCAGGCTCGGAAACCGGCCCGCTGAGCTGCCGCCGAACTCGGGTAGAAGTCGACATTCTTGCGGTGTGGGGTGCGCGCCGAACAGGACGGCCGGCAGTAGATGCCGGTGGTCCGCACGCCGGTGTAGAACATGCCGTCGAAGCGGGAATCCCGACTACGCACCGCGCGGTAAGCAGCGTCCGGGTCGATCACCATGCTCACCAGTCTGCCCCTTCCGGGCCCGATCGACTGGCGGTTTTCGGACAGGATGCTGGAAGCCCGGTCAGCCGGTGTTGCGCAGGCCGGCGGCCACCCCGTTCATGGTCAATAGCAGCGCCCGGCGCAGGTCGGCTCGCTCGTCCGGCCCGTCCTCTTCCGACGATTCCAGCGCGCGGACCCGGGACAGCAAATCCACCTGGGCATAGGAGATCGGATCCAGGTAGGCATCCCGCACGCTCAATGTCCTTTGCAACAAAGGCTGATTATCCAGCAGGTACTGCTCGCCGGTGATTTGCAAGACCTCGTGCACGGTCAGCTCATGCTCGGCCCGAACCGACTCGAACAGCCGATGCAGCTCCGCCGACACCAGGCTGGATACGTAGTGCGCGGCGATGTCCAGGTCGGTTTTGGCCAACGTCATCTCGACGTTGGAGATGAACGTCCGGAAAAAGTGCCATTCCGCGTGCATCTCGGCCAGCGCATCCGCCAGGCCGGCGTCGCGTGCCGCCTTCAGACCGGTTCCCACGCCGAACCAGCCAGGGACGATCTGGCGAGACTGCGTCCAGCCGAATACCCAGGGAATTGCCCGCAATCCGCCGATGCCGCCACCGGAGTCCGGTCGCCTGCTCGGCCGCGAGCCGATGTTGAGTGAACCCAGTTGCTCCACCGGCGTGGATGCGAGGAAGTACGCCGGCAGCCCCGGATCGTCGACGAAGCGTCGGTAGGCGGCAAATGCCGCGCCGCTGATCAGCTCCATGCTGTGGTCCCAGGTCCGCAGCTGCTCAGCTCGCTGCCGAGGTGCCAGGTGCAGGGTCGAGGCGCGCAGCACCGCCGCCACCGTCAGTTCCAGGTTTTCCCTTGCTAACTCTGGCAATGCGTACTTGTCGCTGATTACCTCGCCCTGTTCGGTGAACTTGATCTCACCGGCCAACACCCCCCAGGGCTGGGCGAGGATCGAGTCATAGGTCGGGCCACCACCACGGCCCACCGTGCCACCTCGGCCGTGGAACAATCGCAGCCGGACGCCGTGCCTGGCCGCGACGTCGCGCAGCGTGCGTTGGGTCTTGTGGATCTCCCACTGCGACGTGGTGATGCCGGCGTCCTTGTTCGAGTCGGAGTAACCGAGCATCACCTCCTGGACGTCTCCGCGCAGCCGCACGATCAGCCGATAGGTCGGATCGGACAGTAGGTCGTCCAACACCTCACCGCTGCGTCGCAGTTCGTCGACCGTCTCCAGCAGCGGGACGAAACCGATCCTGGCCACCGGGCCGGTGCGGCCACCCGCGTGCACATCCACCAGACCGGCCTCACGGGCCAGCACCACGGCGGCCAGCACGTCGTCGGCGCCCATCGTCATCGACACGATGTAGCTTTCGATCACCTCGTCGCCGTAGCTGTCCAGCGCCCGGCGGATCTCGCTGAAAACCGCGAAGGTCCGCCCTCCCGCCTCGTCCAGCGGCGGCGGGGTCTGGGTGAGCGGCCGGCGGGAGGACAGTTCCTTCGACAGCAGCCGGGTCCGGTAGTCGCGCGGCAGGTCGGCGTAGAGCCAGTGCTCCTCCCGCAGCCGATCGATGAGCTGCCCGACCGCATGGTGATGCGCTTCGGCATGCTCTCGAATGTCCAGCGTTGCCAGATGCAAGCCGAAGACCGCAATGGTGCGTTGTACGCGAGCGAGCAGGCCGTCGGCGATCAGCTCACCGGCATGCGCTCGCAGCGACTCGGCGAGCAGGTCCAGCTCGGCCAACAGCTCGGTGCCACCGAGGTAGTCCCGGCCGGCGACGTGCGGCAGGTCACGGGCGATTCGGTCGCGGGTGTTGAGCACCTTCTGCCGGATGCAGGACAGCTTCAGCCGGTACGGCTCGCTTTCGTTGATCGTGCGGAGCCTCGGGTCCAGCTCCGGCAGGTTGGCCAGATCCGTCTCTATCGAGTCGGACAGTTCGGCCGAGACGCCGACGATGGTGCTGGACGAGGACAGTTCGGCGATCAGCGCGTCGATGTTCTGCAACACCGCCCGAGCTGCCACCTGATGCTGCAACCGCAGTACCTCGCGGGTAACCGCGGCGGTCACGCTCGGGTTGCCGTCCCGGTCGCCGCCGATCCACGAGCCGAAGCTCAGCGGCCGGGCGTCCGGAGCTAGCCGAGCACCGTGCTCGGTCAACTCGGCGGCGAGGTCCGCGGCCAGCTCCGGCAACGCCTCATCGATGAGCTCCTGGAGGTAGTAGACCGCGTTGCGCGCCTCGTCCACCGGCGTCGGGCGGTGCTTGCGCAGCTCGTCGGTCTGCCAGATCAGGTCGATGATTTCGGCCAATTCGCGATCCTGCCGGATGCGCGCCACCGAGCCGGATTCGGTCGGCGCCGCGAGCAGGTCCGCCAGCCGACGTAGCTTGGTCAGGATGGACCGGCGGCTGGCCTCGGTGGGATGCGCGGTGAACACCGGACGAACCGCCAACGCCCGTACCGCTTCGCCGAGACCGTCCGGGCCGGCATGCTGCGACACCGCGGCAACCGAACTGGCAAGCCAGCCCTCGTCGGCCGGCCGCTGGCGCAGGCTACGTACCCGGTGTACCTGCTCGGCAACGTTGGCCAGGTGAAAGTAAGCCGAAAAGGCGCGAACCAGGGCGGCTTCCTGGTCGGTCGGCAACTCGGCTAGCAGCGCGCGAACGGTGTCGCGAGCGGCATGTCGGTCCTCGGCCCGCGGCGCCTCCTTGCTCTGTTTGGTCAGCGCACGTACCTGTTCCACCAGGTCGAGCAGGTGCTGGCCATGCTGGCGTACCAGCGATTCGCCGAGCAGTCGACCGACCCGGCGGACGTCTCGGCGCAGCGCGGTGTCGTCACCGCCGGCTTGGTCGGCGAGCGGGTCGTCGGTAAACGTGCGCAGCATCACCCGGCAATCCTTCCGCACGGAAAGCCGGAACTGGTCGTTAGGGTTGCCGAAACGGGCTTTGGAGTACCAGTTTCGTCACTGTCCGAAGCTGGCCGATCACTATGCGATGCACAGGCGCCAGCAGCCGAAAAGATACTCGAAACTAAAGGCAATTTAGCGCTTCCCAAACGCCTACCTCACGAGCTATAAACATGAGATCGCCGAACCGTCCGCACTACGGCGATGCTCGGTCAACCGTCTCGAAGCAGAGATGAGTTGCGCCAATGAGGGGAGCTTTGTTCAGGCTGCGTCCAACTCTCGGCCTGGTGTGAACGGTAGGAACGGGTCAGCTCCGCATAGCTGCGGTCGATGACTCCAACGGGGGAAAGAGATGTTCACAGGTGGGCTAGGACTCGTCGGCGGCATCGCCGCCGGATCCGCAGCGGAAGGGAGTGTTCAGGTGGCTAACACCTTGGACACTCAGGTCACCGAGTCACCGGTCGTCCCGGGTGCACCCCCGCGACGAGTGCCCGGCCCGGCCGTCCGGTTCAAGGCGACGGCAGTAGCCGGTACCATCGGCCTTCGTACCGTCGGATACTCGGTCAATGAAGTGGCGCAACCCGGCCAACGCTCGAGTTGGTTGCTGCGCTACCGACGAACCCTGGTCGCGATCGACCTGAGCACGGCCGCCGTCGCGTTATTGATCGCCTACCTGGTCCGGTTCGGCCCGGCTGAGGCCGGCAATCGATTCGATGTCGCACTGATCGGCTTGCTGCCGCTGGCCTGGGTCGCGGTGATCGCCCTGAACCACGGCTACGAGGCCCGCTTCGTCGGTGTCGGGGCAGCCGAGTTCCAGCGCATTTCGCACTCCTTCTTGCACCTCACCGCACTGGTGGCCTTCGCCTCGTTCGTCACCCGAGCCGACCTGGCCCGCGGCTTCGTGCTGTTCGCGCTGCCGTTGGCGCTGTGCCTGGATGTGCTCGGCCGCTACGCCGCGCGCAAGTGGTTGCACGCCCAGCGCGCCGCCGGTCGGGCGATGAAGTCGGTGCTCATCGTCGGCGATCCCGATGCCATCAAGACCTTCACCACCGTGCTACTGCGCGACCGGTACGCCGGAATGCAGGTGGTCGGTGCCTGCGTGCCGTCCGAGGTGGTGGCCGAGACGCACACCATCGAGACGCTGAGCAGCATGCAGGTGCCGCTGCTGGGTGACGTCGACTCGGTGATCAGCGCGGTCAAGGCCAGCAGCGCGGACACAGTGGCGGTGGTGTCGTCCGGTCGGATCGGTCCGGAGAAGCTGCGCTGGATCTCCTGGCAGCTGGAAGGCAGCGAGACCGAATTGGTCGTCTCGCCCGGCCTGATCGAGGTCGCTGGGCCGCGGCTGCACATCCAGCCGGTGGCCGGCCTGCCGCTGCTGCACGTGGAGGAGCCGGAGCTCACCGGCTTCCGCCGGGTGCTCAAGAGCGGCTTCGACCGCACGGTGGCAGTCTCCGCGCTGCTGGCGCTGTCGCCGCTATTCATCAGCATCCTGCTGGCGGTACGGCTGAGCAGTTCGGGCCCGGCGCTGTTCCGTCAGGTCCGAGTCGGCCGGGACGGGCGCACCTTCACCATGCTGAAGTTCCGTTCGATGTACACCGACGCCGAGCAGCGACTGACCGCCATCCGCGAGCAGAACGACCACGGCGATGGGGTGCTGTTCAAGATGCGCAACGACCCACGGGTCACCACCGTGGGCCGCTGGCTACGCAAGTTCTCATTGGACGAGCTGCCGCAGCTGATCAACGTGGTGAACGGCTCGATGTCGCTGGTCGGTCCCCGGCCACCGCTGCCCAGCGAGGTGGCCCGCTACGAGGCGCACGTGCACCGCCGGTTCCTGGTCAAGCCGGGTGTGACCGGGCTGTGGCAGGTCAGCGGCCGCAGCAACCTGGCCTGGGACGACACGGTCCGCCTGGACCTGCGCTACGTGGAGAACTGGTCCATCGCCGGTGACCTGCAAATCCTCTGGAAGACCATGTTCGCCGTGATGCGCGGCACCGGCGCTTACTAATTTAGTAACTGTTAATTACCGAGTAATTACCCGCAGTCATAACAGCGTTGCGGCATTGGGCGATTTACCACCAGAATCGCGATTCGCTTGTTGGCACAGTGAAAACTTAAACGACCGAGGTATCAAACCGGCTTGCGCCGTGTACAGAACTTGTTAAGGTTGGTCTTTCGGCGTCGCGAATCGGGGCGTCCACCTGACGGGGGAATTTAATGTCTGACCTGGTTCTCGGCGGCAGCTCGGCCAATGCCCGCACCGCCGGCCGAGGCAGGAGTTGGCTGGCGCAGTTGGTGGTCGGCGGATTGCTCGCCGCGCTGCTCGCGGTCGTCTGGACGGCACCCGCGCACGCCAGCTCCGGCTCGTCCTGCGGAGCGACCATCAACCCGGTGGTGTGTGAGAACTCCAAGCCTGGCAACTCCGAGAACGAATGGCAGATCGACGACGCCGGAGATGCCACGCTGCAGGGCTTCAGCACCGACACCAGCGTCAACATCGGCGGCACCATCAGCTTCAAGATCAAGGCGTTAGAGGCCTACAAGATCGACTTCTACCGGCTCGGGTACTACCAGGGCAACGGTGCACGCAAGCAGAACAGCACCTCGATCACGGTGAACAGCCCGGCCAGCCAGCCGACCTGCCTGTCCGATGCCTCCACCCAGAACTTCGACTGCGGTAACTGGTCGGTGTCGGCCAGCTGGACCGTACCCAGCACCTCGGTGTCCGGCGTGTACCTGGCCGTGTTGACCCGGCTGGACAACGGCGGTCAGAGCCACATCCCGTTTGTGGTGCGCGATGACAGCAGCCACTCCGACGTCATCTACCAGACTTCGGACACCACCTGGCAGGCCTACAACCTCTACGGCGGTTCAGACTTCTACCAGGGCAACCAGCAGCTGACCGAGACCCAGGCACGGGCTTTCAAGATCAGCTTCAACCGGCCCTACATCACCCGCGGCACCGCCAACGGCCGGGACTTCTTGTTCAGCAACGAGTACCCGATGATCCGGTTCATGGAGCAGAACGGCTACGACGTCAGCTACCAGTCCGGGGTGGACACCGACCGGTACGGCCCGTTGCTGAAGAACCACAAGGTGTTCCTGTCCATCGGCCACGACGAGTACTGGTCGCTGCCGCAGCGATTGAACGTCCAGGCCGCCCGGGACGCCGGCGTCAACCTGATGTTCCTGTCCGGCAACGAGGTGTACTGGCACGTCCGCTACGAACCCAGCATCGACGGCTCGAACACGCCGTACCGGACCATCGTCGACTACAAGGACACCTGGGAGAACTCGCCGATCGATCCGTCCTCGGAACAGACCGCGACCTTCCGTGACCCGCGCTTCGCGGCGGCGCCCGGCGGCAGCAATCCCGAGAACGGCCTGACCGGCAACATGTACATGGTCAACACCGCTGCCTCGCCGATCACCGTCACCCAGGCCCAGGGCAAGCTGCGGATCTGGCGTAACACCGGCCTGGCCTCGATGTCCGGCGCATCCACCGCGCTCGCGCCGAACACAGTTGGCTACGAGTCCGACGAGGACGTCGACAACGGCTTCCGGCCGGCCGGCCTGATCGACATGTCGACCACCACCTTCCAGACCGACTCCTACCTCCAGGACTTCGGCACCGTGGTGGCGCCCGGTACCAGCACTCACCACATCACGCTCTACCGGGCTGCCAGCGGCGCGCTGGTCTTCGGCGCCGGCACCATCCAGTGGGCCTGGGGCCTGGACAGTGACCACGACGGCATCCAATCGCCGCCGGACTCCCGGATCCAGCAGGCGACCATCAACCTGTTCGCCGACATGGGTGCCCAGCCGAGCACCCTGATGGCCGGCCTGTCGCCCGCCAGCCAGTCCACCGATACCCAGGCGCCGACCACCGTCATCAACAGCCCGACGGCCGGCAGCACGATCGGCAACAGCACCACCATCACGGTGACCGGCACCTCCACCGACAACGGCGGCGGCGTGGTCGGCGGCGTCGAGGTCTCACTCGACGGCGGCGTCACCTGGCACCCGGCCACCGGCACCAGCTCCTGGACCTACACCGGTGTCGCGCACGGCGCCGGCACCTGGAACGTCGAAGCCCGAGCCACCGACGACAGCGGCAACCTGGCCGCGCCGACCAAGGTGGCGGTCAACACCAGTTGCCCGTGCACGCTGTTCGGCAACGCCACTCCGAAGCAGGCCGATGGCGGTGACACTTCGGCGGTGGAGCTGGGCGTTCGGTTCTCGAGCTCGACCGACGGCTACATCTCCGGCATCCGGTTCTACAAGGCGACCGCCAACACCGGCACCCACACCGGCTCGCTGTGGACCAGCTCCGGTTCGCTGCTGGCCACCGGAACCTTCACCAACGAGTCCGCCAGCGGCTGGCAGAGCATGGTCTTCAGCTCACCGGTCGCGATCACCGCGGACACCACCTATGTGGCCAGCTACTTGGCGCCCAACGGGCACTACTCGGCCGACCTGAACAGCTTCTACTACGTGAACTACTCGGCCACCCCGCTCAGCGCCCAGCTGACTTCCGGCGACGGGACGCAGGTCAACGGCGTCTACAGCGTCGGACACGGTTTCCCGACCAGCTCGTTCCGGGCGACCAACTACTACGTGGACGTGATGTTCACCGGTAGCACCTCGGTGCCGCCGTCGGTGACCGGCGAGAACCCCTCGCCGAGCTCGTCCAGCGTGCCCACCACCGCCCAGCCGACGGCCACCTTCTCCAAGGCAATGGACTCGACCACCATCTCCTTCACGCTGACCGACCCGAACAACGCATTCGTGCCGGCCACCGTCAGCTACAACAGCACCACCAAGACCGCGACGCTGACTCCGAACGCCCCGCTGGCCAACGGCACGCTGTACACCGCGACCGTCAACGGCTCCGATCTGAACGGCAACCCGTTGCCGGCCCCGGTCACCTGGAACTTCCGGACCGCCTACGCCGGCCAGATCGGCGGAGCCTGCCCGTGCAGCATCTTCAGTGACCTGAGCTCGCCGGCGGCCGAGATTCCGGACACCGGCTCGGTGGAACTCGGCGTCAAGTTCTACTCCGACGCCGACGGCATCATCACCGGAGTCCGGTTCTACAAGAACGCCGACAACACCGGCATCCACACCGGCTCGCTCTGGACGACCAGCGGGGCGCTGCTGGCGACCGCCACCTTCAGCAACGAGTCGTCCAGTGGCTGGCAGACCGTGATGTTCTCCAGCCCGGTGGCGATCACCGCGGGCACCACCTACATCGCGTCCTACCACGCTCCGAACGGGCACTACCAAGCCACCTCCGGCGCGTACGCGAGCACCGGGGTGGACAACTTCCCGCTGCACGTGCCGGTGCATGCCTCGTACTACGACTACACCACCGGCTTCCCGCGGTCGGCATCCGATGCCGACTACGGCGTCGACGTGGTGTTCACCGTGCCGTCCGACGTGGTGCCGACGGTGACCTCGACCACGCCGGCCGCCAATGCCACAAACGTTTCGGTCGGCTCGGTCATCACGGCAAACTTCAACACCACTTTGATCGCCGGCACCGCGACGGTCTCGGTGACCGATGCCAACAACGCGACGGTGGCCGGCACCACCACCGTGGACACCGCGCAGAAGGTGTACACCTTCACGCCGTCCGCGCCGCTGACCGCCAACGGCCAGTACACGGTGACCATCAGCGGCGGTCGCAGCCTGGCCGGCACCGCGATGTCCGCGCCGTACACCTTCAGCTTCACCGCGCGCGGTGTGGTGAATTGCCCGTGCGGACTGTTCGCCGCCAACGCCGCACCGTCCGCACCGGATGCCGGTGACGGCAGCAGCGTCGCGCTCGGCGTCAAGTTCATCCCGAACGCGACCGGTTACGTCACCGGCCTGCGCTTCTACAAGAGCGCCCTGAACACCGGTACCCACACCGGCAGCCTGTGGAGCGCCGGCGGTGCTCAGCTGGCTACCGGCACCTTCACCAACGAGACCGCGACCGGCTGGCAGACGCTCACGTTCAGCGCGCCGGTGCCATTGACCACCGGCAGCACCTATGTGGTCAGCTACTACGCGCCGAACGGGCACTACGCGGCTGACGGGCATTACTTCGACACCGCGCTCGCGGTCGACCCGCTCACCGGCGTCGGCGGCAACAACGGTGTTTACTCCTACGCCGGCGACATATTCCCGAACAGCAGCTACAACAACACCAACTACTGGGTGGACCCGATCTTCAACCTCGGCACGGTGCCGGACACCACGCCGCCGGCCATCGAGTCCTACACGCCGGCCAACACCGCGTCCAGCCTGCCCACCTCGACGGTGGCCACGGTGACCTTCTCCAAGCCGATCAGCGCCGGCTCGCTGGCCTTCACCGTCACGCCGTCCGGTGGCAGCCCGGTGGCCGGCAACGCCACGCTGGACGGCACCGGCAAGATCGCCACCTTCACGCCGACCGCGGCGCTCGCCCGAGGTGTCACCTATACCGCCAGCATTTCGGCCAGCGACACCCTGGGCAACGCGATGCCGGCGCCGTTCACCTGGACGTTCACCACCGTGCAGCCCGACCCCACCCAGTACGTCTGCCCGTGCTCGGTGTGGAAGGACAGCTCGGTGCCGACCGTCGCGGCCTCCGGGGACACCTCGTCGGTTGAGGTCGGAACCAAGTTCAGCTCGGACTGGAACGGCACCATCACCGGCGTGCGCTACTACAAGGCGGCGGCCAACACCGGTCAGCACGTGGTGTCGCTGTGGGACACCGCCGGCACTCAGCTGGCCACCGCGACCGCCACCGGTGAGACGATCAGCGGCTGGCAGACCGTGTCGTTCGCCAGCCCGGTAGCGATCACCGCCGGTACCACCTACATCGTGTCGTACCACACGAACACCGGCAATTACTCCTACGACAACGGAGCATTCGCCACTGTCGGGGTAGACAACGTCCCGTTGCACGTGCCGGTGCACGGTGGCTCGTACGTGTACGGCCAGGGCTTCCCGGCCGGCAACTCGGACGCCAACTACTGGGTCGACCCGGTGCTGAGCGCCACCGCGCCGCCGGCGCCGGTGATCAGCTCGGTGGCCGCGTCCGGATCCGGTAGCACCGCGACGGTGACCTGGACGACCAACGTCAACACCAACAGCCGGGTCGACTACGGCACCTCGGCCAGCACGCTCAACCTGAACGTCAGCTCGGCGGCGGCGGTGACCAGCCACTCGCTGTCGCTGACCGGGCTGACTCCGAACACCCGGTACTACTACCGGGTCACCTCGGTCGACGGTCTGAACCGCTCGGTGACGTCGCCGGCACCGCCCGACGCCGCGGCAACCTACATCCCGACCGTCACGCCGATGACCGACACCACTACCGCGGACTTCACCGCCGGCACCGTGTCGTCCAGTTACGTGGCCAGCAACGGTGACGGCGAGGTAGTGCTGAATCCGACCCAGGCCACCGAGTTCAGTGGCACCACGGTGCCGGCGACCTGGGTTGCCCAGACCAACGTCAGCGGCGGCACCGCCACGGTGGCCAACGGCTCGGTACGGCTGAGCGGAGAGTTCCTGCGGACCAGCAGCGCGTACGCCAGCGGCAAGTCGCTGGAGGCGCTGGTGACCATGGGCCCGAACCAGCAGCTCGGTTGGTACACCACCTCCAACGCCAACGCCAAGATGCAGTTCGCGGTGAACACGTCCAACCAGCTGATCGCCAGCGAGAACGACGGCACCAACGGCACGGTCTCCAGCACGGTGGCGAGCAACTGGGTGGCCGCGCCACACAAGTTCCGGATCGAGTGGAACTCGACTTCGCTCTTCTACTACCTCGACGACGTGCAGGTGTACACCCACGCGTTCACCAGCAACTTCAGCAATATGCGGGCGTTCTTCTCCGACGCGGCTACCAACGACACCGCGCTGAGCGTGGACTGGGCGCGGATCGGGCCGTACACCGCCTCGGGCACCTTCACCTCGCGGGTCTTCGACGCCAGCGCCGCAGTGGGTTGGACCGGCCTGAGCTGGGACGCGACCGTGCCGACCGGCACCACCCTGGTGGTCAAGGTCCGGACCGGCAACACCGCAACACCCGATGCCAGCTGGTCCGCCTTTTCCACCATCGCGTCCTCGGGCGGTTCCATCGGTGCCACCGCCCGCTACGTGCAGTACCAACTGACGCTGACCTCGACCGGAACCCGGTACGTGACGCCGTCCATCCGGTCGGTGACGCTGAACTACTCAGTCTGAGAACCAACCGTCGTCGGCTGATTTTGGCCTGCCATACTCGGCAAGTTGTGCGATACTTAACACCGTCGTTATACCGGACGGCGGGCAAGCATCACACATCGGCGATGGAGAAACGAAGCGTAACCATGCGACTATGCTCTGACCCTCACGCGCTGGCGGACATCCCAGCACGGGGAGCAGGGATGGGTCGCGATGACTGAACTGGTGGCCGGCTCAGGCCTTCGGTCGCCCCAGATCGAAGGCGAGTTGTCCAGTCAGGTGCGCTCGGGTCTCGGTTGGAGCCTGCTCAACAGCGTGATCTCCCGGGTGGCCAATGTCGCCCTGGGCATCCTGTTGGCCCGGTTGCTGGTGCCGCACGACTACGGGGTGTTCGCGGTCGGCCTGGTATTCATGGTCGGCCTCGGCAGCATGAACGAACTGGGCACCAGCGTCGCCATCGTGCGCTGGCGTGGGGATGTCGAGCGGGCGGCCCGGACCGCGGTCACCCTCAGCGTGGGGACCAGCGTGGTGCTTTACCTCGGCTGCTTCCTGCTGGCGCCGGCATTGGCCGCCACCTTGAACGCTCCGTCGGCCACCGGCCTGCTTCGGCTGATGGCACTCGGCGTGGTGATCGACGGCTGCTCGTCCATTCCGAATGCTCTACTCACCCGCAACTTCCTCCAAGGCAAGCGGTTGATCGCGGACCTGGCCGGCTTCGTGGTCAGCGCCGTCATTACCGTGACGTTGGCTGCTACCGGGCACGGCGCGACCAGCCTGGCATTGGGCATTCTGTCGTCCAACCTGACTGCCACCGTGCTGATCCTGGTCATGGCACCGTCCCGGCCGCTGCCCGGTTGGCAGGCAGGCGATGCCCGCGAGCTGTTGCGGTTCGGGTTGCCGTTGGCCGCCACCAGCCTGCTCTGGTTCGCCATCCAGAACGTCGACTACATCGTGGTCGGGCACCTGAGCAATTCCACCCAGCTGGGGCTGTACATGCTCGCGTTCAACGTGGCGAGCTGGCCGTCCAACCTGCTGACCTTCGCCATCCGCCGGGTGGCGATTCCCGGCTTCGCACGATTGCAAGGCGATCGCGATGCGTTCAGCAGCGCGTTCGCCACCTCAATGGGCGCGCTGGTCAGCCTGATCCTGCTGCCCTGTTTGCTGCTGACCATGCTGGCCAAGCCGTTGGTGCTGTTCCTGTACGGGCGTGAGTGGTTGCCGGCCGCCGCCGCGCTCAGCTGGCTGGCCCTGGTCGGCAGCGCCCGGGTACTGCTCGACCTGTGTTACGACGCCCTGGTCGGCGCCGACCGTCCGATCGCGCTGTTCGGCTTGCAGGTGCTGTGGCTGCTGACCTTGATACCGGCGCTCACCATCGGCACCGAGGCGGGTGGGATCCGAGGCACCGCGCTCGGGCACGTGGTGATCACCTTCGGGGTGGCCGGGGTGTCCTACCTGTTCATGATGCACCGCGGCGGCGTCCGGCTGCGGCCGCTGGCCCGGGCGGTCAGCCGGCCGGCACTGGCCGGGACGGTACTGCTCGCGCTGCTCGCGCTCGGTCGAGACCGGTTCTCCACTCCACTGGTCACCCTGGTCGTGGTCGGCGGGGGCGCCTCGCTCTGCTACCTCGTGCTGGTCGTGCCGCCGCCGTTGCGCCGCCGGCTACTGGCCAAGGCGCGGACCCGCAACAGCGCCGCTCCGGCCGTATCCTCCGCCCGCTAGCCCGGCGGATCCGGCTGGGCATGGACGAGGCGCGTGGCAAGCAGCGGCTGGCCGAGCACCATTCCGAATTCTGCCGACTCGTCGAGCAGGCCCAGCTCCGGCTGGCCCGGGGCCAGCTGGCCTCGGCGGCGGCCTGGGCGCAGATCGCTGCGCAGTACGCCTGGTTGAACCACACCGGCCTCTTCGCCAGCCCGGAGCTGGAGCAGCTGCTAATGGAAATCGCCCGCCGCGTCCCAGGCGTGAACCCGGCTGCCACCACCCGCGCCCGATCGGAGCCGCCGCGCGAGGTGCTGCACGTGGCCACCCAGGCCTACTCGGTCGGCGGCCACACCCAGATGCTGTCCCGGTGGATCGCCCAGGACCAGCAGCGCCGACACCGGGTGGTGCTGACCCGGCAGGGTTCGACGCCGTTTCCGGCCAAGCTCACCGATCGGCTGCGAGTACCGGACGAGCTGGCCGCCCTGGACCGGGGTCGCGGCGGACTGCTCGAACGCGCCGCCCGATTGCGTGCCGCGGCGCTGACCGCCGACCTGGTGCTGCTGCACATCCATCCTTACGACGTAGTGCCCGTTCTGGCCTTCGGAGTTCCGGACGGACTGCCCCCGGTGATCACCATCAATCACAGTGACCACGCGTTCTGGATCGGCACCGCGATCACCAGCGTGCTGCTGAACCTGCGGGACAGCGGACGAGATCTGGCCGTGTCGCGAAGGGGAATCGAGCCCGCGCGGGCTGCCCTGTTGGGCCGCCCGCTCGGCGTGCTCACCGAGCGGACGCTCAGCCGGGACGACGCGAAGCGACGGTTCGGGCTAGCCCCCGACCAGGTGCTGATCGTGACCGCGGCGGCCGGCTCGAAGTACGAGCCGCTGCGCCCGCCCGGTCTGCTGGAGCTGATCACCCCGGTTTTTAAGGAGAATCAATCCGCCGTGCTGCTGGCGGCCGGGCCGACGCCCACCGGTCGCTGGGCCGATGCGGCGCAGGCCACCGACGGCCGGATTCGGGCGCTCGGCCGGCTGGCCGACGTCACCGAACTGCACCAGGCGGCCGACGGTTACCTGGACTCATTCCCGTTCGCCTCGCTGACCTCGATGATCGAGGCCGGCAGCTACTCCACCCCGCTGCTCACCTACCGCGGCCATCCGGCCGGCTGCGAGGTGCTCGGCGCGGACACCCGAGGCTTGGACGAGTACCTGCTGCGCCCGACCAACCCGGCGGAGCTGGTTGCCGACCTGCACCTGATGATTCGCGACGCGGACTGGCGCGCTGAGCGGGGTCGGCAGACTCGGGCGGCGATCGAGGCCAGCCACCTCGGTGCCGGCTGGCGGGCCGGGGTGGACGAGCTGTACGCGCTGGCCGGCCGGTTGCCGGTGGCACCGTCCCCGGGACCGGTGCCCCACGCGGCCACCGAGCTGGACGAACTGGTCGACGAAGTGCAGGCCCGCACCGGGCACAGTGCCGGTCGGACGGGCGCCGAACGGGAGCAGCTGGGCCTGCTACCGCCCGGCGAACGGCTCCGGTGCTGGCTTCGATTGTTCCGGGATGGGCAGCGTCCACCATTGCGATCGCTGGCGCCGGAGTGGAGCCTGCCAGTGGCGTCCCGGCTGCTCCGCCGGCACCCGTCCGGCTAACTCAGCTTGCCAACCGGCGCATTCCGACCGGCGTGGCCCGCACCGAATACCACTGCCTGGCGGGGGTATTCAGCACCGGACCGAGCAGCAGCCAATAACCGATGCCGTCGTGGTAGCCGACCAGCCGACGGTCCGAGGCTACTGTGCCGGCAACGGCGGCCAGGTCGCGATCGGACAGGTTGGTCACCAGCATCGAGGTGTCGGGCTGCCAGTTCGCCAGCAGGCCGGCCAGTTCGGGTCGAGGCAGCGTGCTCGGCTCGACCGGCTGGCCGCGGCGCAGTAATTGCAACGACCGGCCGTCATCCGGGAAGGCGTCGTAGCCGTCCACCAGGTTGATCACCAGCAGCGGCTCCGGCCGGCCGGCAATGGCATCGTCGATGTCCCGGCGAATGTCGGAGAGTACGAAGTTGCCACCGCGCGCGGCGTGCCGGCCGCGATGCGCCAGCAGCGATTCCTTCAGCCACGGGTAACGCCAGCGGTGTGCTCGCAGCAAGGTCGGCTTGCTCGATCCGCTGGTCGCCGACGTGATGGTGCCGCAGGTGGTGCGCACCGGCAGTGCTGTCGGATAGGCCGAACCGACCCTGGTGTGCGCGGCATCCAACCTGGCCAGGTTGACGGTCAGGCTGTTGTGGCTGATCGCCAGATTGGTTGCGACCACTCGTTGGCCCCGCGCGCGCATCCGCAGGCCGTACTCCACCGCATAGGCGTGCCAGGCCAGCTCAGGTAGTTCGGTGAGCGGCTCGGCTTTGAGGTTTGCCCGGCTGGTCATGAACAGCACCTCGTCCACACTGTCCACCTCGACCGGCTCGGGTGCGGGTTCCCCCAGCAATACCACCCGATCCCGGATTCGACCGTGTAGCCGTCCATCGGCGGCGATGCCGATTGCCCCGATCAGGCCTAGCGATCCGTCATCAGCCAACCATCCGGCGGCCTGCTCCAGGGCGCGGATGGAATGCAGGTAGACATCCTGGTGGACGAAGACGAAGTAGTCGTTACGGGCCAGCGACGCCCCGTGGTTCAGCGCCGCACCGGCGCTGTCGAATGCCGAATCCACGTTGTCGACCGGAACATAGTCGATGTCGGTAGCGTCGGCGCGCAGTTGTTCGATGGAGCGATCCAGGCAGTGCCGGCGTACTTCGGGATCGTTGAAGACGCAGATGATCGAAACCGGTTCTCGCCGTAATGCCATGCCCATCAGGGTATGACACCCGGGCCGTCCGACCGGTCAGCCATGCTGCCTGCTGCTCTCGTCACGCAGCCAGGTCTGGTAATCACCGGTCCGGATCCGGCGGCGGGCCGCCAGCTTGGCGACCACCGCCACCGAGATGAAGATCACCACACCGGGCAGGCTGGCCGGCTGCCGGCGCAGCAGGCCCAGCAGGACGGCCGGCGAGGTCCGGGCGTCGCTACCCCGGCCGCCACGCTCGTCCAATTGCGAGTTGCCGGTGACGACCCGGATCCGGCGGCGCAGCAGATCCCGTAGCGTGCGCGGCGGGTGGATCAGCACCGATGCCGATTCGACCACTCGCCGCTCGGCCGGCCGGAACGCTTCGGAAATCGCCAGATCATCCGACATCGACGGCGGAAGCTGCCGTACCCGCTGATGTCCCGCTGCTGACAAGGCGATTACGCCGCGGCCGAACAGGCCGGATTGCACCTGCGGCAACTGTTCCCAGATTTGGTAGTAGACCCGCACCGGCCAACTCACCCCGGTTCGGGGAAGCACCCGGGCCGGGCCGGCGGCGAGTACGTCGGGTTCGGACACCGCCGCGACCAACGCGCGGAGATCGGCGCTGCCCAGTTCCAGGTCGGCGTCCAGGTATACCCGAGGCAGCCAGCCGGCCCGATCGTCGCCGGCAGCCAGCGCGACCTGCTTGGACGGCTGGTCGATCTCGATCACCGTGACGGCCGGGCCGAAGCCGCCCGCGATCTCGGCGGTCCGGTCGGTGCAGCCGTTGCACACCACCAGGATCTCGAACTCGCCCGGTGACATGCCGTCGAGCAGTCCGGTAAGCAACCGGCCGATGCCGGTTTCCTCGTTGTGGGCCGGGATCACCACGCTGGCGGTCGGTCGCCCGCTTGCCGTCAGGTCACGATTGGCTTCGAACACCGGCCAATCCTCGCACGGCGGTAGCTATCGGTGTGGCACGCTGATCAGGTCAGGACGAGGGGAACGACGTGTTGGTAGAGCCGGCCATCGACGCCACTCGGCCGGCCGCCGCTGATCCGGGGCCGTCCGGGCGTCGTCACCTGCTGATTGCCGGGCTGATCGTCCTTCTGCTGGTCGGCGGTCTGTTGGCGGTGACCGTCGCCGGCCGGCTGAACCGGCGGTCGATACCGCTGCGGCCGCTACCGCCGGCGGCACCGCCGGATCGTCGGTCCACAATTGTGTGGTGTCGCCGTCGGTGTGTGGGTATCCGGATTCCTCGAATACCGGGGTGCCGGCGTCGGTGGTGCTCAAGAGCGTGCCGTCGCAGGTTTCCTCCGGCCCGGGTTGGCATTGGGATTCCCGTGGCTGGGTCGAGGTTGACGGCAACAACGCCCTGTTCACCGGCTACTCGGTCAAC